>CAZHTR010000001.1:0-1219 GCA_964535585.1 uncultured bacterium
GGATACGCTGATCGATGCCTTTGTAATGCCCGCATACGAAGATCACATGCTCTTCTTCCGCCAGTTCTTCCGCGATTAGCTGCGTAAATACGCTGCCGTCCGGTGTGGGGAAAACAACCCGCGGACGGGTCCCTTCCTTTGCCTGATCGAGAAGACTGCGTATTCCGTCATACAGCGGCTGCGGGGTCATGACCATCCCGTCTCCCCCGCCGAAAGGATAATCATCGGTCTTGCGGTGCTTGTCTTGGGAATATTCCCGCAGATCATGGACATGCAGATCAACCAATCCCTTTTCGCAGGCCCGTTTGAGCATGCTCTCACCCGTCACGGGATAGATCATATCCGGAAAACAGGTCAGCACATCAATTCTCATCAAGCATCCCTTCAAGCAGTCGAACCCGGATACGGCCTTTCTTCCTGTCAATATCGATGATGAACTCATCGACGACCGGGACCATCACCTCGGATCCGTTCTTACTTTTAAATATCATTATATCCTGTACCGGCTTCAGAAGCCAGTCCGTGACCTCACCCAGAACTTCCCTGCCCTGAACAACCTGATAACCGATATACAATTCGCTTTCTTCATGGTCATTCTCAATAGATGCAAGTTGTTCCGCGCCGATAAAAAGCATACTGTGTATCATGCGCTGCGCATCTTCACGGGTTCTGATCGTTTCAAGCGAAAGGCATATCCGTTCACCTTGCTCCGTGACCGAGCGCACTGCGAGTACATCATCGGGTTCCGTATCTTTGCCAACATAAACATATTTCAATGAGCGTAACGCCTGCGCGTTAAGTCCGGGCTTCGAAAGAAAAAATCTTCCCTCCAGACCATAAGGTTTCCCAACGTATCCAATGATCTTAAAAGGCATTTTTCCTGAAACTTATCTGTCGATAATATCTAAAGTCGAACGGCTGTTGCCGGCTTTTGCGGAAACCGCTGTAAGCAGTGTGCGCAATGCCTGGGCCGTACGACCATGTTTACCGATAACCTTACCCAGATCTTCCTGAGCGACCCTCAACTCGTAAATAGTGTTGTTCTCACTCTCAACCTTGGTAACTTGGACTTCATCCGGATTATCAACCAAACGTTTGACGATCGATTCCACAAATTCTTTCATGATAAGCCCTTTCAGTTAGAGTTTCTGTTAATCTGTATCGTTACTCTTTGATCTCTTCTTTATCTTCTTCCGCAGGAGCTTCTTCTTCAGGGGAT
>CAZHTR010000001.1:1319-3061 GCA_964535585.1 uncultured bacterium
TTCGCTCTTTCGGCTTTGGCAAGTTCCCATTTCTGGAGTTCCTGTTTTTTCTTTTCATCACTGAGATCGCTGTTCTCAAGATGCCATTTCAGCATGATCCCTTCATGGGAAAGAAGACGTTTGATCGTATCGGTAGGCTGTGCGCCGACACGCAGCCAATGAAAAACACGATCTTCATTTATACTGAAATTATTGTCTCGTTTAATGGGGTCATAAGAACCGATCTGTTCAATAAATCCACCATCGCGCCGACTGCGGGAATCCGCAATTACCACACGATAGAAAGGACGGTTCCTTCTTCCCATTCTCGTTAACCGAATCCGTACTGCCACTGTAATTCTCCTTTAGTTCCAAGGCATCTTGTTCATTTTATGCAATGCCTGTTTTGGAAGTTTCATTTTATTGACACGTTTCATCATCTTTTTCATCTGTTCAAACTGGTTCAGAAGCCGGTTCACATCCGCCACCTGTGTTCCGGAACCCGCCGCGATCCGCTTTCTGCGACCGGCATTGATAATGACCGGCTGCTGCTTTTCACGGATTGTCATGGAGTTCAAGATCGCCTGCGTGCGAACGAACTGCGATTCATCGATCTGCGCATTTTTCAGTTGCTGCGCGCCCGGCATCATGTCAACCAGCGAAGACAAGGGGCCCATTTTTTTCAACATGTTCAGTTGATCCTGAAAATCCTGGAGATCAAAACTGTTCTTCTTTAGCTTTTTCTCCAGTTTCTCCGCTTCCTTTTCGTCAAACGCGCTCTGAGCCTTTTCAACCAGCGATACCACATCGCCCTTGCCCAGGATACGTCCGGCGAAACGTTCGGGATGGAAATACTCTATATCATCCAGGGTTTCCCCCGTAGAGATGAACTTCACCGGTTTACCGGTCACGCTACGGATAGATAAAGCCGCTCCGCCGCGCGCATCACCGTCCAGTTTGGTCAGCACGATCCCGCTGATATTCAGACGTTCGTTGAATGCCTTAGCGGCGTTCACGGCGTCCTGACCGATCATTCCATCCGCAACGAACAGGATCTCCCTGGGTTTGAGCTCACGGTAGATATCCGTGACCTCACGCATCATGGCGTCGTCAACATGTAATCGGCCCGCAGTATCAAAGATCAGAACATTTATATCGGACTTCCGGGCTTCATTCAGTGCGTGCCGGCAGATCCCGACAGCATTTTTGCTGTCCTCGCGGTAAACGGGTACGCCGATGCGTTTACCCAATATCTCCAGTTGATCAATGGCTGCCGGCCGGTAGATGTCGGCTGCAACCAGCATGGGGCGCTTCCCCTCGGATCTTAACTGTTTTGCCAGTTTCGCGGCAAAGGTCGTTTTACCCGAACCCTGCAGACCCACCAGCATCACCATCGCCGGCGGCAGTCCGTCAAGTTGTAAAGGAACATGCGCCTCGCCCAGCAGACGGATCATTTCATCATGAATGATCTTGACAACCTGCTGACCGGGTGTGATGCTCGTCAGGACCTTTTCACCCAACGATTGTTCTTTTACGCTGGCAATAAAGTCTTTCGCTACGGTGAAATTGACATCCGCTTCTAAAAGGGTCCGGCGGACATCACGGAGGGCTTCGGACACATTCTGTTCCGTGATCTTGCCCTGCCCCCGTAAGTTTTTAAAGATCGCCTGTAAATTATCCCGTAACTGTTCGAGCATACACAACTCCAAAATAGCCTGAAAATATAGCAAATAAATTGCCGAATGCAAATAGTTTTAGTGATT
>CAZHTR010000001.1:3161-347136 GCA_964535585.1 uncultured bacterium
AAATAGCCTGAAAATATAGCAAATAAATTGCCGAATGCAAATAGTTTTAGTGATTGTACAAAATGGGGTGCGGGAGAAAGGGGTGTGGGGGTAAGGGAGTATTCAAGTGTGATATGCATCACGTTGATATTTGTTTCGTTTGAATTAGCGGATGATAAATGTAATTTCTATAAGAAAGGAAGTATACTTATGGCTTTTGCAAAAAGTTATAAAGATCTTGAGGTGTATCAGAAGTCATATCAATCAGCTATGAAAATTTTTACACTTTCAAGGATGTTTCCGGAAGATGAAAGATATTCTCTGACATCACAGATCACCAGGTCTTCACGATCAGTCTGTGCAAATTTGGCTGAAGCGTTCAGAAAAAAGATATATCCCAAATATTTTATCTCAAAGATCAATGAATGTGAAGCCGAAGCGACAGAAACACAAAACTGGATTGATTTTGCGTATGATTGTGGATTTATTTCCTCTGAAGACAGGGACGCTCTTTACAAAAACTATGACGAAATTATCGGTATGCTAGTAAACATGAGAAACTCTGCATATAAATGGAAACCTTCACAACCATGATGAATATTTGCTCTTCTCCCTTACTCCCTTACCCCCTTACTCCCCTACCCCCTTACTCCCCTACCTCCTTACCCCCATACCCCAAAATCTATTCAACAAAAAAGCTCCAATCCGAAGAGAGGAGCTTTAATTACATTGATATTCATTTACGGAACTGCACTACGTTACTGTTCCATACAAAAAATATTATTTCAATGATTTCACCTGATAGGGCCCTTCAAACTCGAATACATTATCATAATCCCTGGTAGAGCCGTCCTGCATCTTGCAGGTAAGTTTCTCTTTCCTGAGATGCGCATCAATCTTTTCCGCATCGGTCTTTTCGGGGATAAAGTAGATCTGCAGGACCGGACGGTCGCTGTAGAAAGCACGGAGCCGGACGATACCCGGGTCAAAGGACAGATGGGAAGTCAGATGACTCATTCTCCGTATCAGTGTGGAATTCTCGGCATCGGGGAAATCGTATTCCAGGACCATCATATTTTCAGCGGAATAATCATTATATTCATTGAAGGCCCGGTTAAAATTCGGGAAGAAGGTACGACGATATTGCACATAGGTCAGTGTATCTACATATTCACCTTCATTCTCAAGGGAGAAATGTACCCTTTCGACCACCCGGTCACCGTTGAGCACATACTCATATTTCTTCTGCTCAATGATCTTCTTAAGATCCGCGGGACCGATAAGGTCCGGATCAATGTAGAACTTTGCATAAACCGGTTCGCCGAATTCGGTTGAAAAACCGTATACGCCGGGTTCCTTTTCAAGCATACGGTATATGTGCATATTGTCAACACCATCCCAGAGCTCCCATATACCGACCCGATAACCGACAAGATACTGCGGTGTGTTTTCCGGCGCGGGTCCTTTCCGCAGATTATAGCGCGAGGGTGTGAATATGTAGCGTTTCACGTCCGTTTCGCTTATCTGAGCAGTATCATAGTACAGCACCACTTTTTTATTAGCCGCCCAGACATCAATTCCGAGGATCCCGGGGTTCCGGGCAGCCTTGTTCTGCAGTGTCTTTGCGCTTCCGTAACAATGAATGGTCTTAAGGTCGTCAAATACAACCGTTGCGATCCTGTTCAGCGAATCCGCTTCATCAAAATGTCCCCAGCGCTCCGATAAGGTGGTCATGGGGAATTGTTTTGCAAATAATAATGCCAGTATGATCATAACGACTATTGCGGTGGGCGGAAGCCATTTGCCACCCTTGAACTTAAGACTGTCGTGAACGGGACATGCTTTTACACAATCGAGGCAGAGGGTGCAGTCGGGGTGCGTAACGGCATCGTCATAGCTGCTGACCTCAATACCTTCCGGGCAATGACTGTCGCAAACCTTGCAGCTGGTGCAGAGATTTTTATCCGGACGTATCCTGAACGGAGAAACGGAAAAGAATCTGTAGCGGATCGCCTCGGTCAGGGCCGTCGCCGTAACCAGTGCCAGCAACAGCCAAATAAGTCCGATCTTTACGCCGGCAAGCACCAGAATGATGTATACGATCAGAATGGGACCGGTGATCAGGATGTTGGCGAACACATTACTCAATGCACCCAGCGGGCAGGCATACTTACACCAGAATTTCTTAAAGAAGATCGAAGCGATCACAGCGCCAAAAATTGCCAGTAAAGAAGCCCAGGCAACGACGTCAACATTAAATCCGCTGACGGGTCCGAAATAGGGACAGAATTTTTTACACCAGAGTTCACTGCTGGTCATGGTGAAATATGCCGCAAAAAAGAGCAGGGCATATTTTCCCAGACGCAGAATACGATCCGCAATGCCTTTCAGGGTCATGGAAACGCCGAGGCGCGTTCCGATCTTATTAAACCACTCGCTCACGGTTCCTACGGGACACAGCCAGCCGCAGAACAGTTTACCGACCAATATAATAAGAAGCAGTACTCCAACACCGATAAAGACCTGTGTCTCGCTGATGGCGCAGGACATTGTCCCGAGATTCAGTTTTGAACCCAGAGACATAATGCCGCCGAAGGGGCAGTATTTTTCGTAATCCGGATTCAGGTTTGCCCTGAACGCCGCAAAGATCAACGTACCGATGATCAGACCAAGAACGGCTAACTGAAAGATCATACGGGTCTTGTTATGAAACCATTTCTTCTTCATGTTTAGTCCTCATTATTAACGCATGAATATATAATAATTTTTTCCGGATAAAAACAAAAAAGGGCTTGAAGTAAGCCCTTTTTGTATTATTCACCTGATTACTTGAGCAGGGTCATTTTCTTTACGGATGTAAATTCTCCGGCTTCCAAACGATAGAAGTAAATACCGCTCGGCAGCATAGCCGCATTGAAGTTTACATTGTAATAACCCGGATTCATTTGTTTATTGACCAGTTCGGCCACTTTCCGTCCGGTGACATTATAAACATTGAGTGTTACATGTTCGCTTTTCGGAATGGCAAATTTAATGCCGGTGACCGGGTTGAAGGGGTTCGGATAATTCTGTGTCAGTTCATAGACCATCGGAATACCGGCAACGGAAACTTCCGTTTCGTTATTATAATAGGCGACAGGTATGTCCTGATCAGCTTCCGCAATCACGGTATAGGAACGATCTGAACCTTCTTCGGTGCCGTCATTTGCTCCGTTCCGGCGGAATTTGTATTCAAGCACCGTGCCTTCGGCATATTCACCCAGAATTGCCGAGTAGATACTGTCTCCGTTCACATCTTCCATGGGAATACCGCCATGCCATCCGGAACCGATGATATCCAGGCTATGTCCGGAATGATTGAAGGTGCCTTTCCGTACCTGGATCGACATGTTGACATGGGCCGTTACCTGATATCTGGGCTGGATGGTCTTTTTCAGAACGGTGCCGGAACCGCCCACTGCCCAAAGTTCAAATCCATTGAAAGCGAGATGCTGAAGGGTCGGTTCATCCGTCTCAACACCGGTCACGATCGCTTGCCATGTTTCACCGGTATCTACCGAATAATAAGAAACACCGCGGCGACCGACGGTATAGATCGTACTGTCATTAACAAAAGCGACACCATACATATCATTTGCGGCCGGTTCGTCAAATACTTTGACCATGGTATCAAGATCATCCGTAGTGGTTTTCCAAATCTCACCGCTGGCAGCCACAACGATCACAACACCGTTCCGTTCATCCAGTCCGCGCAAGATCCTTGTAGTATGCTGCTTTACAACGAAACTGTCCAACTCGGCCGTTGCGTTTTTACCCAGTAAGCCGCCTCCGCAGGCGATCAGGGCATCTCCGTTGCTCAGAACACGCATATCGTAAATGGTTTGTGTCGTACCGGTCGGGATCTCATCCCAGGTTTCTCCGCCGTCGGTGCTCTTGATAAGTATTCCGGAAGAACCGCCAGCATAAATATCTCCGTTGGGAGCGATATACATCATATTGATATGCTTATTGCTCTGCTGTGCCATGGGGTTGTCTTTGAATTCCCATGTTGCTCCGCCATCGGTGGTCTTTTTGATCATACCCGAACCGCCGCCGAAGTAACCGGTATTGGCGTCGGCAAAATGCAGTTCGTAGATATTTCCGCTATATCCGCTGACATAATTATCGGGATAGGTGAAGGTCTTTCCATAGTCGCTACTGTAGGACAATTCACCGCCGCCCCATGCAGCCAGGACAACATCACGTTCACTCGGGAATCCGATTCCCCACCAGCTGATGCCGGGCCACTCATTGAACGGAACAAAAGTCGTACCATCCGATGTCTTGAATTCTTGCGCATATCCGCAGAATACCATTCCATTGGAAAGGGACGTGAAAGCTAATGCCTGACATGTCTGACCGGTACCGACAGCCAATGTGTCCCAATTGGCACCGGCATCGGAAGTTACAAGTATATCCGAAGCGGAACTTGCCGCAATGATCTTATTCGCATCCAGTGCCTGGATATCGACGATACGATGAAGGTCAAACGTATATTCACTGATGCATGTCCAGTTATCACCTCCATCGGAGGAATGCCAGATCACATTATTATACGCACCGACCACAAAAGTATTGGTACCTTTAGCGGCGGAAGCACAATACATTCTTTTTGAGGTTAAACCCAATGGCAATGTAACCGGATAGTCCGTCCAGTTGTCACCACCGTCTTTTGTGACATGAATAACACCGCCCGTGCCATTATTGAACATGATCCCGTTGGTTGCCGAAACAAATGCGATACCGCCGTTGATGTGGGCGGTTCCATGTGTTTTATTGCTCCATGTGGTACCACCATCGCCGGTCTTGAAGAAATTTCCGCTGTTACCGCCAACGAAGACATTATCGGCATCATAGGCATCAATCACCAGCAGGTTGATCTTATAATTCGCGGTATCACCAACCTGTGTCCATGTATCACCGGCATTGGTGCTCTTATAAATAAGACCACCGTCTCCGCAGGCATAAACGACTGTTTCGCTGGCTGCGCTGACCGCTCTGAGTGTAACCCCCTCGGGCAGCATAATATCTGTCCAGCTATCACCGAAATCAGTCGTTTTACTGACCGTATTGCCGTTGATCTTTAAAAATGTTGTGGCATTCAAAGCCGCAGCATCGGTTGCATTCGCATATCCGATGGGACCTTTGACGATCTCCCAACCGAACGCAGCTGATACCAACAACATACAGACGAAAACCATTAACATTTTTTTCATCTGATTCTCCTTTTGTTTTGATTTTTAATTCTGTTTTTTATCTCTCATGAAAAGACAAACCGAACAGAACCATATTTATTTTTTCAAGACTATCTTCGGGCTTTTTATTGATATTTTCAACATCAAGACTAATGTAACCGAAAGAAAATAATTGTTCAAGGCTTATTTTTAATTTTATATTTTGAAATGATGCCGTTTCCCAATGAAACTTCGGTATCTCCTTTTCCAGTGCCATAGCGATAGTCAATCGTGATTTAGCACCAAGGTATAAATGGGTCCCCGCGGCATATTCCCATTCCCATCCGGAACGCTGATCATAAAAAGGAAAAATATATTCCACATAATCGTAGGACACATGCCGCTGTTCGACGGCAACATAGCTTTGTTGCGCCAGTGAAGGTTTAAATATCAGCATAGCACCAAAACGCAGGTAACTTTCTTCGTTTTCAAGTACCAGCGTATTGGATATCATTGACGCACCCCAATCATTGTAGTGCAAATAATCGCCATAGATCCGCATCCCCGTTACAGCTTCGGGATAAATGTTCAGTATCCCGTTGATATGAATTCCTTCACGCTGCCAGACTCCGCGGGGGCGCGTATAGGACCCGCGAATGGCATCCGCACGGGATATGCGTTTAAGGGTACTGATACCCACAAAACCCGATACACCCGCTTCATTGCCAAATCCGATATGTCCTCCGTATTCAATACCGTTCCGTGTCCGCTTTTTCTTGAACGTCGACGTGGCCAGTTCATTATAATAAACATTATAGCCGAAATAGGTCTTTGGCTGGACATCGGAATATTTTTTAACCGCTTCGTAATGGTTCTGATCATCATAATAGCGGGCGCCGATCCCAATGGAAAATGCAGGCCTCCTGTATTCCAGTCCGATCCGGTAATCACTGTCCCGCATAATGGTCATGGTCTGCGGAAAGGTATCCTGCAGGCCACGCTCAACACCGTATCCCGCTGCAATACCGAAAAAGAGATGTTTCATTAATTGTGCGTTATAGGATATCTGAAGCCGGGGACCGTAATAGGATGTATTCCCCGTTGTGGAATCGGTCATACTGAAATAATCGTCATAAAAGTCTTTTTCCATTGAACTGAACAGTTCCCGCTGCTTGATATCTTCGTAGCTGATCCGCGTGGAGAAAAAGGAGCCGTCATTGATCCTGCGCACCGTTGTGTAGATCGCCTCGGCATTACGGGTCGATGCGGGATCGAACATGCGACGGTAAGCACTGTGATCGAGATAAGTCCCCTGGACACGATAAAGCTGCAGATTGCCCCTGTACATGAGACTTGCGGGGTTAGCGTTCATGCTGAAATTGCTCAGGGGTAATTCGGGATCCCCCAGATAATCCGTCTGCAAGATAAAAGGATTGTCAAATGCAAGAGCAAACGAAAAAGCAATCAGGATGATGGGAAGTATATTTTTCATATGCTTACTGACCATGATGATATCCCGGTGTCGGCGCACTGATGATCACAAAATCAACCGCGGAGTTGTTCGTATCGAATCCAGGCCTTATGCGTTCGAGTGACTGTCCCGAGTATCGCTGCAAGCCCACCCCCCCCCAGGAGGCATCAAGAATAAAGGGGACCTCCTTGATCTTGTCCGGATTCGAACTGAATTCAACGGCATCGATCACGGTGCTGATACAAATGCCGTCAGTTTGGTCGTAATCCGTACCGTCACACAAAGCAAGACCGTCTCCGATCAGACCGACCAAAAAGTCGACCTTGCTGGGCTGAGAAACACGTCCGTTATTGGTTGTAAGGTTCGGCACATTCGGATTATCGTATGCCCCGGATTCCATATAATTGAAAAATTCCCAATCAGCATTCGACAGATCGACCGTTTTACCGGCGATCGGTCCGATGGTGTTGTGATCGAAGGCCTTACCTGCCAATACCACGAACTGTCCCGGTTCTACGGGATATTCCCGTCCGGTAATGGGTGTGCCCGGGAACTGATAAATGTAGGTCACGGAAAGCGTATCCGCAAATAAAGGGGAAGTTCCTAGCCGTAAAAAGATCATACCGTCCAGGTAAACCGTTTCGCTTTTACCATTATAGAGCTCAAAGAACTGATCATAAAAATAAAAAATATTGTTCGGGGGACCGCAGGTATATATTTCGTTGATCTTTAATCCTTTGCTTGATTGCTGCATGACCAGCGTATCGGTAAACACCGTATCTGTTCCGAGCGAATCCGCGGTAAGGTTCAGCGTTTTTGCACCCACGACCTCCGCTTCCTCGAACTCACTTACCTGTATCAGTGCATATGCTTCGATGTTATAACGGGCATAGGGTAAATGTTCGAAGGACACAACTCCCTGTTCATTGGTCGTCCCGGACAAAAGCGGAATATTATAATCGTTGGTATAGATATCCACCGTCATACCTCCTACCGGGTGTATCTGAGTTGAATCCAGATTTGACGGCACAACAAAACACAGCTCGATCGAAATATTCCCATCCACGTTGGACGGCATCGTTTCAAATAAAAAACAGGAAGAAGGTAACAATAATATGATCATTGCAAGAAAAATATAAGTAATATTCCTTTTCATCTTGTCTGCCCTTACAGTTGTACGCTCATTTCCAGTCCGTAATAGATCGGCGAATTCAGCTCAAGCTCGGATGAGGTGAACGGACTGATATAGCGTGCGCGGTTATCAAAGAAATTATTAATATACAGCGATAATTCCGCATTCGGAGTGAGTGATTTCGAAATACGAAGATTGATGAGCCATTGACCGGTATAATTGAAAAGTTCGGCATCATACCAATAGCTCATACCCTGATAATACAGATAAGGTTCTCCGTAGTCATTCAGTTCTTCTTTATAGTTCGTGCTGTAAATGTTCTGCTTTCGGTAAAAAGGCGTATATTGAATATCCATGGTGACCCACACCCCGAATCGCTGGTTGATATAGCTCACCTGGCCGTCAAGAACAAGTTTGCTTTGACGACTGACCGCAGGAGGATACCATAATTCCCAGTTACTGGAACCGGACAGATAGTTCGGGGCATATATCAAGCGGTCGGAACCGGATTCGCTGTACCGGTAAGTCGCGTTAAATGCAAAACGCAGATCCTTGATCCGCTGGGTGCGCAAGGTGAATTCCGCTCCGTAATTATCTTCCCAGCCAGCATTCTCGTATATGGCATATGAGAATTGAATATTGATCGTATCGGGATTGATCTCATAGCCTTCGGGATAGGTCACCGAACTCGGACGATTAAAAGTTCGCGTATAATAACCCGTCAGTGATACCCCCAGCATATCGCTGACCTTCCAGTCCAGGGATGCTTCGGTTTTTTGGGCCGCATATGCTTTTAGTTCTTCATTGACCTGATAGAATATTTTTTCCGTTGTTTTTTGTGAAACCGTGTCATAATACGCCACATGTTTCGGGACCCGGTATATCTGTGTCAGTGAAATGGCCTTTACGCTCTGTCCCGTCCCGGCACGGAGCGTAAGATCATCCGTCAAACGGTAGCGGATATTGATGCGGGGACTGAAGAACTCGCCCTGCTTGGCGCTGAAAATTGAAAACCCGTCATCGAAACCGATATTCAGACCGGTGGGATTGAAAAGATCATAACGGATGCCAAGTAAAATATCGGTTTGGCGTTTAAGAAATTTGAATGAGATCTGATCTTCGGCATATAAAGAGACCTTCACATTCGAGGGATATTCGTCAAAGGAATAGGAGCGACGGGTCGATGTATAACCGTAATAGTTAAAAATGGAATCGAGCACCACCCCTTCTCCGCTGTTCTTTTCATAATCGAATTCCAATCCGAACAACAGATTGTTCTTTGTTTTTCCGATCGTCACATTCGATTTGCGCCGGAGTTTCAGAGAATAATCCCACTCCATTCCCCGCTGGGTGGCTGTAGCATTATAGGGATAGACCATGATGATACTGTCAATATAATCTATGGTGTCGGTTCCGGAGATGTATACGGTGTCAATGATCGGCACGACCGAACAGTAACTTGTGTCAATGGAACTGAGATCTGTCCCGAAAGGAACAAAAACCTGATCAACCACCATCTTTTGCTTTATGACATCTTCTTTGTTCGCATCAACGCCGATCAACAGTTCATATGTGGTGTTTTTATTCGGCCGGTATTTCATGTCCATCTTACCGCCCGCTCGGAAACCGCGGTTCGTGTTCTGAATACGGTATTCGTCATTGGGTTCTTCATCATCGAAAATATGCGTATAGGTCGCACCGATACGGGCGTCCAGTTTTTTGTCAAAGAAAGAACGGGATAGATTTGCCGTACCGTAAATACGCTGATATTCATCGCCGATCTTCCGCAGGTTGCGTTCGCTATAACTGTAGTTAATATGGTAATCAAAAATGGATTCTTTGAATTCGTATCCGCCGTTATAGCTGAAGCCCTTTGTGTCCGGATTGAATTTTGCTTTGAAACGTCTGTTGATCTGACCGCGTTTCGTTTCGACCTTTACGATACCATCGGTAAAATTTCCGTATTCTACCGATGGAATACCGGTGATCACTTCCACGCTCGCAATATTATCCGCAGGAATGACCCGCAGATCAATACCGCTCTGCTCCGCGGATCCGCTGACATATCCGGATGCTTTCATATCACCCGAAAGTTCGTTTCCGTCAATAATGATACTGGTCCCGAAAGAATCGAAACCATGCAGACCGGTATCGCTTCGTTTGATCCTGCGCAGACCGACATTCTGTTGTTTTGCCAGTCCAAGCTGACCGGACTTTTCCACACCGGGCACCAAGGTCAGGACATCCCCGAGATTGGAGGCCTGCAAGTGGTCGATCTCACCCGATTCGATCCTGCGGGTCGTTACGATCTCTTCCGGAACAAGGCTCCTGCTCTGCGCCTCAACCTCAATACCGCCGATCATAAAACAATAGGACAGATCGTCGTTATCGGGGTTTTCCAAAAGACGGATGCGGACTTCATATACCGCGGCATCGGCAATATAGAAATCAAAAAGGCTGTTGCTGTAGAAACATTCTTTCATTCCGGCGATCTTATATATTCCTTTGGGAACATTGCGGAATTCAAAAAAACCATCACTGTCTGTCATGGTTTGCGCGCTGAAACGGGTTTCTCTCTGGGGCTCAATGACCACAAGTGCCCCGCTAATGGGGGCGTTCCCGCTATAGGTGCGGACGTATCCGCGCACGGCACCCGCCTGCAGTATCACTGAATGAAACAACAGCACTGTAGCGATAATGTTGATGATTCGTTTCATATTTCCCATAATTACCTTGATTAATTCCCTCATTTTTTAAATGTATAAAATTTTTTTCCCTATAACCAATATTTTTTTCTATGATATTTATATTTAAATACCCTATATTTCCAGCGTTATTTTTGAATAAAAAAACAGGAAAAGCATCTATGGAACACGTGATTGAATGCAGAAATCTTACTCATTATTACGGAAACAATCTTGTTCTGAACAATCTGAACCTTCAGGTTGAACGCGGCAGGATCTTCGGAATTCTGGGTAAGAACGGGATGGGGAAAACGACAACCATCAATATTTTGATGGGTTTTCTGCGTCCGACCAGCGGGCAGTGCCTTGTGCTGGGTGAGGAATCCCACGCCCTGTCACCGCAAACCCGGCAAAAGATCGGTTTACTGCACGAGGGACACCTGGCGTATGACTTTATGACCATCCGGCAGGTGGAAAAATTTTACTCCCGGTTTTTCCCGAACTGGAAAGCCGAACATTACTGGGACCTGATGGGTAAACTGGGGCTTTCGCACAACCACAAAATAAAGAACATGTCCTGCGGACAACGTTCACAAGTTGTACTTGGACTCATCTTTGCCCAGGACCCCGAATTGCTGATCCTGGACGATTATTCCATGGGACTGGACCCGGGCTACCGCGCACTTTTTATCGATTATCTTCAGGAGTACGTGCGGGAAAAAGACAAGACCGTCTTCCTGACCTCCCACATCATTCAGGATGTTGAAAAGGTTGTGGACGATACGATCATCATGGGCTACCAGAAATTGTTATTGAAAATGCCCCTTGCCACCCTGCGTGAAAAGTTCCATCGCTATGAATTCCGCAGTGCCGAAGCGATCGGTAAGATCGAAGCCGACGACAATCTGATTTCCAATGTGGAATTTGTCCATGATAAAGTTACGCTCTACTCCTTCAAACCGCTGAAAGAGATCAAAGCGTACCTGGAAAAGATCGGTATAAACAACGCGGAGATCCGCGAAATTCCCATGACGCTGGAAGAAGCCTTCATCGGCCTAACCGGAAAATATTAATGAGGTCCCGCCATGTTAAAAGCTATACTATATAAAGAATGGATAAAATTACGTTGGGCGGTCATTGTTATTGCCGGCCTGACGATCCTGTCGCTGGCGTACAGTATCGGAATGATCAATTACTATATCGAATTCCAGGGTGCATTCCAGAACTGGATGTACGTCATCGGTAAAAGCCTGCTGCTGAAGAATATCGTTTTTGTAAAATTTCTGCCGTTGATCACCGGACTGGTCTTCGCGCTGCTTCAGTTCGTGCCCGAGATGAGCCGGAACCGTATGCGCCTCTCCTATCATCTGCCAATCTCGGAGAAAAAACTGCTGCTGTCCTCCGTCGGTATCGGATACATGTTCCTGCTCGCAGAGATCATTTTTCTCTTCCTGGGATTGTGGCTGGTGGTCAGCATTAACTATCCCGCGGAAGTGGTACAAAAAGCGCTGCTCTCAACCATTCCCTGGTTCCTGGGCGGAAGCGCGGTCTATTTCCTGACCGCTTTCATCATTCTGGAACCTTCCTGGATATACCGTATTATTTACGGGGTCGTATCCTATGGGATCGTTACGATGTACTACGAGGCATCCACCTATGACCAGTATAGGTCCTTATGGGCATTTATTCTGATCGTTGCGCTGATGCCGCTGACCATTCTTTTTGCCGGTCACCGCTTCCGGCGAGGAACCAAATAACCAAAGGATCAGGGGTTTACCATGTTAAATAAGTTATCACGATATATCATTATCCTGCTCATCATCCTTGTTGCGGCATCCTATCTTCCGAATTTCTATTCCATGCTCTTCGATAAAAAACTGAACACGCCGCGTCTGGATTACAGTGCCGTTATCGATGAGTTCGTCTATACACGGAACTACGGTATGGGACAGATCGACTATATGGATATACAGGGCAACAGTTATTCCGAGCGGGATTTTTTTGCATTGCTTCCCTTTATGTATTACGCCACGCTCGAAAAATGGCAACAGCTTCCGCCGACCCTGAAAGGGGTGGAGCTTAATTCCAAATCCATTCGCGAGAATTCACAATTTTTCAGAATTCGCGCTCAGGATATCGAATTTCCCGAAGTACCTTTGTACCTCATGTTTGAAGCCGAACCGGATTATGCGCAACTGATCATCCCCGAGGATGTTTTCAGGATCGGAAATACGATCGAATTTATCGACCCGGTCAGCAATTCCGTGATCGAAGAAAAATCACAGCGGTTCCGGCAGGCCATGCTGGATGCGGGATTTACATTCCCCGCCCGTATCGTAGCCGGCAACCCCACAAACCGCAAGCCCTTTGATGAAGGATACTTCATCAGCGATGCGAATAATGAGGTCTTCCAACTCCAAATGATCAAAGATAAACCGGTCTGCATTAAAACCGGCATCGATCCGGATCTGAATATCCGTCAGATCTTTATCAGCGAAAATATGCGAAAAGAATTCTACGGCTGGTTTATAACCTGGGACAACAGGGTCTTTCAGATCACATACGACAATTATAAGGTTCGCGAGCTTCCGACAAAGACAAAAGAAGGTATCTACGATTATGACGCGGATAAAATGCTGTACCGTTTCTATACCTATCCCATCAACAAGCACATCTATATCAGCGGTGACGGATTCATGAAAATGATCGTGATCGATAATGATTTTCAGCCGGTCGCAGAACATGTTGAAACATGGAAACCGTATAATAAGCGGACCGCCAGTGTGATCAGACAGTGTATTTTCCCTTTCAAGATCAGCACAGCAACGCCGCAGAAGTTCATAAAACTGCAAATCGAATACTTCTGGTGGAAAGGACTGATCAGTGTCGCCCTTTCTCTCCTGGCCCTGGCATTGTTCTCACGGAAACGCCCCCTGCTGGATTACCTGGTCGTGCTTCTGACCGGAGTTTACGGACTGATCGCGGTTCTGCTTATCAAACCGGAAGATTAAAACAACTTCCAGTTGCTTTCCATTTTAAACTCCCGCTTTACGTGGGAGTTTTTTTATATGAGATATGAAGTTGTTTTGTAAAAAACATTCCCTGGCCGCATCGGGAAAAGAAATACGTCCTTTTGCTTTTCCCGGGGAGATCCTGTTTTTATTTTTATGCAGGAAAAGATGTATGTTTTTATCTTACGTTGGCATTTTTACAAAATTCATGCATATTTATTCATGATCCGGCTTCAATTATTTGGTTTTTAAAAAATATTTCGTATTTTAATTTTTGACAGTTGCACGGAGTTAGCCAATGATAAAAAAATGGTCTTTTCTGCTGATATGTTCCCTTGTTGTTTTAACGGCAGACCCACTTGCTACCTTCAAGGGGTATGTTTTAGATGAGAACAACAGACCGCTTGTCGGCACCAATATCGTTTTTAAAGAAACACTTCAGGGCGCAATAACGGATCAGAACGGGTATTTTTACATCCGTATGCCGGCCGGTACCTATTTGCTTAACATTTCATTTATAGGCTATAAGACCGTTCAGGACTCCCTGACACTGAAAGCGGACCAGGTCCTGCACCGGGACTACAAGATGATCCTGGAGTATTTTCAGATCGGAGGTATCGTCGTACAGGCCGACCGTGAACTTCTTCCATCGGAAGCCGAGACAAAAACACGCATCAGCAGCGGCGAGATCGAACACCTGCAGGCTTCCAACCTCAGCGATGTCCTGCAGCTGGCCCCGGGTGTACGTTTTGAAAATCCGGGTATGGCGGAAAAAAAACAGGCCGGGATCCGTGCCGCCTCCGTGGGGGGTGATGCGGACAACAACGAATACTTCGGCGCGCAGATCCGCGTGGATAACGTTCCGCTTTCCAATAATGCGAACATGCAGATCGATACCCGGACCACAACAGCCAGCGGCGCCTTGCTAACCACCGAAAACTCGGGACTGGATATGCGGCAGATCCCCGCAGACAATATCGAGTCCGTTGAGATCATCCGCGGGATCCCTTCATCAAAATATGGGGACCTGACCTCGGGTATCATCAATGTCAAAACCAAGTCCGGAGCTACCGCTCACCGTATCAAATTCAAATATAATTTTTATAATCAAGAAGTCAATATGGGCGGCGGGTTCGAACTCGGCGAGATCCACCATCTTGATTATAATGTGAATTATGCCTACAGTATCCGCGATAAACGCATTCCGGAGGAGAACTTTTCCCGTATCGCCGGACAGATGGTCCTTACCAGCAAACTGATGCAGAATCTTTATACGATAAAGAACCGTTTGTATTATACGCGTGCTTTTGATGAACGGGAATTGCGGGCTGACGATCTTAATCTGACGGAAAAATACAACCGGGACTATACCCTGCGTTTTGCACATCAAAGTACATATCTTCTATCCGTTGCACAAAAACTTGAAATGGATCTCTCCATAAATTATACCAAACAGAATTCCTATACCAAACGCCTGATATCATCGGATAACACCTATGTTACGGACCTGATGAGCGCCGGCACGGATACGGGTATATATGTACAGCATTACATATCCGAACTATTTGTACTGGGGGATGCCTATAATCTGTATTGGGACCTGAACTATTCTCATGAATTCAAGGTTTTGAAAACCGACCACCATTTTATCGCGGGTATCACCTACCGTCACGAAGTAAATCGTGGCGAAGGACGTGTTTTCGATCCCCTGAAGCCCCCCGTCGTCAGTGGGAACAAACGTTCCCGTCCGCGCTCCTATGACAACATCCCCGGTCTGGCGACCAGCAGTTTGTATATCGAAGACAGGATCAAGGGTAAATTGCTTATACCCTTTCAATTTAATCTGGGTGCCCGCATCGAATCCTACGGGAGGGACAAACCGCTTGCCCGGGAACATGGCGTCTTTTTCAATCCGCGTCTGAATGCGATCCTCACGCCCAGCAAGTCGACCCAGCTGCGTTTCGGCTACGGACGCACCTCGAAAGCACCCTCGCTGGCCATGCTGTATCCGAACCCCATTTACCTTGATGTGGATGATGTGAACAATATCGTGGATTCACTTGTCATCGTTTCCACATATGTCTATTCCACCGATAATCCCGACCTGAAAGCCTCCTGGCAGGAAAAATGGGAAGTGAGTCTGGATCAGCGGATAGGCGGTGTCGGTTTGAGTATCACCGGATATACCGGCACGACCTATGACGGTTTTGCCTCTACCCGTCAGTATCCCATCTTTGTCTATAAGTACGACTACACCATATCCGAGACGGATCCCCCGGTCAAAGATTCCCTTTCTTCGACCTATTCCGTTTATGAAAACTCTCTGACACTCGATACGCGGGGAATTGAGGCAACCATCAAGACGCGTCCCGTCACGCCCCTGAATCTGCGGCTGTCCATTCAGGCAGCTTATAATTATACCTACAGCTGGAATGAGAACCGCTATGATTTCCGGGGCTACATCTACGATACCCAGTTGGGCCAGAGGGTAAATCCCTTCTTTAACCAGGTGACACTGCGGCGTGAAAGATGTTACATTAACTATAATATTGATTTCCAAATAAAGGAACTCGGCGCATGGATAACCCTGGCGGCGCAGCAGGTGCTGTTTGACAAAGACCGCTATCTCGGCCTGGATGACTCGCTGGCGCTGGGATATCTGGATCCCTACGGTGAACGGGTCCTGTTCACCGAAGCCGAACGCGAAGCGATCACCAGTAATAATTATAAGCGCACCTACGACGATTACTGGTATCTCGAGGAAAATCGCAGGAACTTGTGGCTGTTCAATCTGCGCGTCAGCAAATCCCTGGGAAGCGCTTCGGAATTTTCGTTCTTTGTGAACAATTTCTTTAATTCAAGACCTCTTTATCAACGGCAAAGAACACCTTCCGAATCCTATACGATGGAGAATCCCTCGCTGTATTTCGGTATAGAGGTCAGTTCAAAACTGGATGAGCTTTTCTCCCCGCGCAAAAACCCGGGCAAACGATGATCCTCCGTAAAAACGCTAAGGAAAAGGTATCATGAAAAATACAATATCACTCAGAAAAACCAGTAAAAGTGCATTTCCTCTTCTATCTGGTCTTCTTATATCTGTTCTGCTTTATATCAATTGTACGTTTGAGCCACATATTGAACCACCTGTATCCATGCGCTTTTCCACACAGATCACTCTCCGGGATACGACTGCCGAAGGCAGGGATACACTGGTCGCGGATGCCAGCGTTGTTCTGCAATCCATTACCTATAGCGACTATTATGAAACGCTGACCGACAGCTTCGGTGTCGCTTTCTTTCCGAACATCATCCCCGATCGCTATAATATCCTGGCTACGGGACGGCGTGTTTCGATCACGGAAATGATAAATATCAACGGACAGCTTCAGGACACCTCGCTGTATATTGCGGACAACGATACTTTGCGGCTTGAGATCATTGCACAAACCTCACGTTCCAGCGCGCTTGTGATCTCGGAGATCTACTACAGCGGCGCCCCGCCAAAACCGGTACCGCAATATTTTCATGACCAGTTTCTGGAGATTTATAACAACAGCAATACAACCCTTTACCTGGACAGTCTGATCATTGCCGATGTTGAATACGGTTTCCGTGAGGACAGTCTGATCCACGCAATCCATGTCTACATGTTCCCCGGCAGCGGTACGGAGTATCCCATTGAACCCGGGCAGTGCATTGTGGTGGCCCAGGATGCCATTGATCATTCTCCTGCTCCCATCAACAGTGTTAATCTGTTGAATGCCGACTTCGAATATTACGTACCCCAGGGTGGGGATGTCGATAATCCCAATGTCACGAACATGATCCAGCTCCACCACAAATACGGTGTTGACTTTCTCTATTCGGTTTTCAGGGATGCGCTTGTTCTCATGCAGGTCAAGGATCCTTTTGCACTGGGATATGACGGTTTCGAACGCTTGCTTCTGCCCAAGTCGGGCGTGATCGACGGTGTCGAATACAGGGACAACACATCTCAGCTGGACCAGAAACGTCTGGATGCAAGCATTGACGCCGGTTTGGCGGGGGGTATCCCGTCCTATTCCGGAAAATCGATCGAGCGAAAGATCGAACGCATCGAAGAAGGACGTATTATCCTTATGGATAACAATAACAGCAGTCTTGATTTTCACGTACTGAACACGCCAACACCCGGTTACATCGCAACAACGGAGGCGGAATGATGAAAAAGATCCTTTTGCTGCCGTTACTGATGCTCTTCCATATTGCTTTTGCGCAAATATGTCCGGCGGAATACCATTATCTGGATATCGATCCGCTGATGCGGGCACTGCGTCCCGATATGAACCCGGCATCTCTTACACCGGATAACATCCCCTACAGTTACGCCTTTCAATACCGGAATCATACCGCCGGAGGGGACTTCCGCCTGCCCTTCACACCCGAAAAAAAGCGCTATCAGAACATTTCTGTTTCCGCTTTCAAAGAAATGGATAACGGTCTGCTGTTTGCGGGGCAGTTCACCTACCGCTATGAACAGCGGAAGAATAAACTCTGGCTGCATAACGCGGAAACGCACGTAGACATCCCCTTTTATTTTGCGGACAGCAGTGCCGGGGATTTCGATCTGAACGGCATCGACTGGAATGTGCTTTTCTCCTATCCTCTCACGCAGCATCTTCGGGGTGCCGTTGACATTTTCTATAATGTGGATGAACAATTTAAAAGCGTGTTCCCTAAACCCAACATTAAACGCAATAATGTATTGGTACGGCCCGGGCTTGCTCTTTCGAAAGAACATTTACATCTCGGCATTCGCGCTTCGTTCTTTCAGTTCAAAGAAGAAATGAACACCCGGAGATACAGTCTTGAACAGGGGCTTTCACCCACTCTGATGCGCATACGCGGACTGGATAAACCCTTTATTACCTACGCGCAGACCAGTGCGGAACGCCTGCAGACAATCGACGGTTACGGGGTCGGCGGTAACCTGAATATACATGATTTTTTAGATCTGAATTCCGAGTATGAGCACGCCCGAACATTTATTGTCGACGGTGGAGCCTGGCCGGAACCGCAGGGCAACTGGGAATTGCAACGTTTTGCGTTTCGTGCTGAACTCGGCAGAAAAGCGACCCTTTTCTTTGAATATACGGATGATCGGGCAGAAGGTTTTCATCCCGTGCTGGAACGGCGAATATATGCTCACAACAACCGCTATATGGAATACGGGATCTCCTTGCCCTACCGGCCGTCTCCCCGGGAAAGCTGGACAGGTAGTATTGCCTATGCCTTCTGCGATCTGCTGCGGGAAGATAATTTTTCGGGACTGTTATATTATTTCCCCGAAAATCTGATCCTGCTGAACATGCATTACCGGTATGAACACAGATCTGTCCGTTATGAACTGGAATTCGGCTACAACATTTTGATCGATGCCGCCGAAAGTGTGATCTACAGCGATCTGACGGACTGGTATTTCGATGAGATCACGGAACGTGAGATAGCGTATTATGAACAGGATTGCTCACAGTTAAAAGCCGCACTGAAGATCTCTATGCCCCTGGGAAAGAACCGGATCCAATTTTCCGGTGATATTATACATCAAATACCAAAAAATGCCGAGACGCGTTATCTGATAGCTCAAACCGGAGTAGCGGTCATTTTTTAAAAACATTAAGGAATTCATATGAAAAAAACCCTTTTTATTATCTGCTTGCTTCTGACAACGCCGCTTCTTGCAAAACCCCTTATCGGCGTCTTCACCGATGCCCTAAGCTATCAAAAGATCCCCGCCGCGATCGAGGCCTACTGTTCATCACTGGAAGAGGCAGGATATGTGGTCTCTCTCCATGCCGAAAACTGGAAGAATCCTGAAGCGATACGGGCCGTTTTACGGAATCACGCGGAAAACGCTAATCTTGAAGGAGCCGTTTTTATCGGTGATATTCCCATTCCAATGATACGGGATGCGCAACACCTGACCTCCGCATTCAAGATCGATCAGGAACGGTTTTCCGACATGACGCGCATCACGGTCCCCAGTGATCGTTTTTATGATGATCTGGACCTGGTTTTTGATTTTATCCGCCAGGACGACAAAAATCCACTGCTTTTCTATTATTCTTTATCCGAAAGTTCCACGCAAATCATCGAAAAGGATTTTTACAGCGGCCGTATCTTCCCGCCCGTTCACGACGAGACAAAATACGGCATGATGGAAACATATTTAATGCGCGTGGTTGAACAAAAGCGCAATCCCGAAGTGCTGGATACGGTTATGACCTATACCGGTCACGGTTACCATTCGGAATCCCTGAGTTCCTGGGAAAATCACACCCTGATGCTGCGCGAACAGTTTCCGGACCTATTTCTTCCCGGTGGACAGATCCGTAATATTTATCATAGTATGAACACCGAAATGAAAGCGTTCATTCTGAATGAGATTCAGAACCCCGGACTGGACCTTGTGATCTTCCATGCGCACGGTGGAACGCAGGCACAGTATCTGATCGGCTATCCAAGGGCAAGAACCGCTACGCAGAATATCGAAGAAGTAAAGCGTTTTGTGCGAAGCAAACTGCGAACGGCCGAACGTCGCGGGAACTATGAGGAAGCAAAGACCTACTATCTGGAGAATTATGATATCCCCGAACACTGGATCGCGAACACATTTGACGAGGACGTGATCCTTGAAGATTCCCTTTATGCCGCAAAACTTGATCTCTTTTCATCCGATCTGGCCGGTATACGGACCGAAGCGGATGTGATCATTTTTGACCAATGTTATAACGGACAATTCTTTAAAGAAAACTATATTTCGGGAACATATGTTTTTGGGGAAGGCAATACTGTAGCCGGTATTGCCAATTCCGTCAATGTACGACAGGATATCTGGGCAAATGAACTGCTGGAGCTTCTGCGCTTTGGCGCACCGATCGGGACATGGCATCTAAGCAGAAATTATCTGGAATCCCATATTGTCGGTGACCCGACATTCCATTTTGCCAAACCGGCGCGCACTCCGTTGCAAGCCCCCTACCGCAGACTGCTTCGATCCGATGACCCGGGACTCAGAAACTATGGCGTTTATCTTCTGGTAAAAGATCAGGGAGCAAGGGCGGAAAGACAACTGATCCGTATTTATCACAGCGATCCATCTGCCAATGTGCGCCTGCAAGCCTTAAAATCGCTTGCCACTTTGCGTACACCCGCTTTCCGTGAGATCCTCAAGGTCAGCGTGACCGATCCCAGTGAACTGATCCGCAGGATCTCCGTCAACTGGATGGGCAAGATCGGAGATACGATGTATTTCCCCTATTTGGCCGATCGCATGTATCATGATATTTCGGAACGTGTTTCATTTTCCGCAAAGACCGAAATCGATCTGATCCTTCCCAATAAAGATATTGACACATATTATTTGTCTTTTAAAGAACAAATGAAAGACAGTCCCGCGAAGATCAGTGAAATGGACCGTCGTCGCGAGCGTTCGCTGAACTGGCTGTATGAGGATATCATCACCGGTATGAAAGACACCACACAAACGGCCGCAAGACGTATCAGTAAATTAAGGACTTTCCGGAACTATAATTTCCCGGAAGGCATTCCGGCGCTCCTGGAAACTGCCATGAACGACAAGGAAGATCCGGAGGTCCGCGTCGCCTGTATCGAAGCGCTGGGCTGGTTCGTTATGAATCCCCGGTATAAGGATATTGCCGTTCAGCTGCGTGCGCTGGAACACAGCACCGACCAGACGGTCCGTGCGCAGGCATCAAAAAGTATCCGGCGACTGGAATCGGGTCCGAATCATCCCATTACGCCATAATATCGGTGTCGCGTAACTGATTAAAATTATTTTCTACCATTAAAACAATGCTTCGTTATATACGAAAAAGCGGTGTGATGTTCATTCGGAATTAAAGCGACTTGTCGTCCCACATATATTTCAGAGGGTTGACCGGTTTGTTGTCTTTTTGCACCTCATAATGGAGATGCGGTCCGGTCGAACGTCCGGTACTTCCTACAGCGCCGATATGTTGCCCGCGTTCAACCTGATCACCTTTTTTGACATGGATCTTATCCAAATGCGCATAAACGGTAACAAGTCCGAAACCATGGTCAATTTTGATCAGATTCCCGTATCCGCCGTAGGAATATGCAGCGTAAATGACCTTCCCCCCGCCGGTGGCATAAACGGGTGTTCCACGGTTGGCTGCAAGATCGATACCGGAATGATAGCGGGTTTCTTCCGTAAACGGATCGGTACGGTAACCATAACTTGAACTGATATAATAGTTATCGGCATTCAACGGGGTGATAGCGGGAATAAAACGAAGCCGGTTCTTGTATTTCTGGATGTCCGCATAAAGATTGCGATAGTTTTCAAGCTCGACGGATACCTTGGTTGAAAGCAACTGGATGTCCGCATCCAGTTCTTCGATCTCCGTACGCGGTGCATTGGGATCACTTATCTGAACCCGGCCGCCGACACCGAGGTGTTCCACCTTTAGATCATGTTCGGGAAGATTGGCATATAGGCGGATATTATTATTGAGCATGACCATGGAATCAAGATATGCTTCCGTCTGGATCAGTTCCTCGCGCAGTTCGGTCACCGTTTTTAAAAGTGCTCTGTTCTTGATCGCTGTGGAAGCCTGATAACGCGGGGAGATAAATCTGTAACCGATAAAAGCACTGCCGGCAATGGCCGAAAGCAGGAATAATCCGGAAAATAAAACGATAAGGTAGAGTGAGAACCGCGAAAAAGAGATTTCCCGGGTGTTCTTCCCGGGCAAGTAGATCAATATGTGTTGTTTTTTCCCACCCATCGACAAATATTAAGGTTGTTTCCTTTTGTTTGCAAGTTAATTTTACATCTATCCCGCCCGGAGCGAATTTAAATATTAAGAGAAAAATAACGGTTAAATTTTATCTGTTATCAATTTTCTTGTTTCTTGTTTTTTCTGGGGAATTTGAATAAACTATGAGAATGATCGTCGAACTTATTCTCGCAGGCATCGGGTTGGTACTATCGGCCTTTTTCAGCGGTTCCGAAATAGCCGTTATTACCGCAAATCCTTTGCAGTTGCAAAAATGGGTCTCACAAAAAAAAGCCTTTGCCCTTGCAGCCATGCAAATGTATGAAAAGCGCCAGCATTATTTAACGGTCATCCTTGTCGGGAATACCCTGACCAATATTTTAACAACGACCTTTGCAACGATCATGCTGACAGCCATGGGCTTCGATTGGTGGCAGATCATCGTGATGATCTCTGCCGCGATCCTCCTTTTTGGCGAGG
This sequence comes from uncultured bacterium, assembly GCA_964535585.1. Classification (GTDB taxonomy): domain Bacteria; phylum Fidelibacterota; class Fidelibacteria; order Fidelibacterales; family Fidelibacteraceae; genus M50B103. Next base: position 25,933 of record CAZHTR010000001.1, read on the forward strand.
TACTGCCAAAGTCCCTTATCCGGCACCGGCCAAACAGCTATCTTCTTTTTTCCGCTGCCTTGATCAAGCTTTTCGGATTCATCCTGAGACCGGTTGCACGTTTTTTCGAGAAAATGATCGCCGGACTCTTGCGTTTATTCAAAAGTGATGAAGCCCCGGTCAATATCATGGTCCGCCGCGAAGAAATAGAACAGAGCATTTTTGACAGTTATGAAAATGGCGTTCTGAACGCGGATAAAAAAAAGTATCTCGATAGGGTCTTTGATTTTTCCGACACAAGCGCCGGAGAGATCATTACACCGCGCACGGATATGATCGCCCTTCCCGAAAATTCGGACCGGGCAACATTGAAAAAGACCTTTATTCAGTCCGGCTATTCCAAGATCGTGATCTACCGTGAAAATATCGATTATATTGTCGGATATATCTCCCTGCGGGATATTCTGGGAACAGCAGGGGATATCCGGGATATTATACGGCCTATCAAGTTTTACCCCGAAAGTAAAAGCATCATCGATCTATTGAAGGAATTTCAGCGCACAAAGACTAGTATTGCCGTTATCGTCGACGAATACGGAGGTACTTCGGGTCTGGTAACGATGGAAGATATTGTGGAAGAGATCTTCGGGGAATTCGACGATGAATACGATGACGGGAGTATCAATGTCCGCCGGCTTCCCAACGGTGATCTGCATATCAGCGGACGAACCGAAGTCGATTTCCTCAATGAACAGTATCATGTAAATCTGCCGGAGGGAGAATATGAGACCATCGCAGGGTATTTACTTGAACATCTGGATCGCTTCCCGAAACCGGGTGAGGTCATTACCGTCAAGCAGCATGAATTTACGATTCTGAAAGCCACACCGAAAAGTATCGACCATATCAAACTCCGCCACCTGCCAACGGGGAAATAAGATGAAATTGCTCGACCGGTATATGCTGAAGGAATATGTAAGGATATTTGTATTTATTTCCCTGACCTTCCTTTGTGTTTTCCTCCTTGTTGACCTTGTTCAGAAGATCGCTCAATTCCTGGATAATAAACTACGCTTTATTGAGATTGCGAATTACTACCGCCTGATGCTGCCCTGGATGCTGCACTGGTGTTTCCCGGTCTCAGCCCTGCTCTCCGTTGTTTTCTTCTTCGGGCAAACAAATAAATTCAATGAACTGACCGCAATGAAAGTCGGGGGATTGAGCCTTTATCGTCTTGCATTTCCTTTTCTCCTGTTCGGGATATTCCTGAGCCTTTTTTCTTTTTTCTTTGAAGACCGGGTGGTTGTTCCGGCACAGCAGGAAGTGACCGAGTTTATGGAGAACAATATGAAGCTGACGGTGCAGACCCGGGAACAGCAGATACACCGGCAGGTCTATTTTCAATTGCCCGACCATCATGTCTTTACGATCCGCCGGTATAATATCATCACCGGACGGGGACGTATCGCCGGTCTGCATCGTGTGATCGACGGAAAGATCGTCGAGCGGATGGATGCAAACCACGTGCAATGGATAGAGGAAAATGAGACCTGGATGTTGCTGGATGTGCAGCATCGCATTTTCGACGGAGACAATGAGATATTTGCCCGAAAGGATACCGTCATCAAGTCCCTGGATGTCACACCGCGTGAGCTGAAACATAAAAGTGTGCGTCCGGAGGATATGTCTTTCCGACAGTTAAGCGGTTTTATTGACCGCTCCCGCCAGCTCGGGCTTGATACCAAACGCTGGGAAACGAACCTGTTCTTTCGTACAGCGATGAATTTTTCCTGTTTTATTGTTATCCTTATCGGTATCCCGCTGGTGACCTTTCAACGTAAGGCACGGGGTTACGGAGGCGGTGTCGCCGCCGCGCTTTTGCTGCTTTTCTCCTTTTATGTGGCTCTTACCTTCGGGAAGGTCCTGGGTATCGCCGGACAGGTAGCACCCTTCTGGTCCGTATGGATACCCAATCTGCTCTTTATTGCAATGGGTTCGCTGATGTTCCTTTTTGTGAAAAAATAAGGAGCTTTTTCTTCCTTCCTCTCTCCCCCATAACTGCCGCAGGGCAAGAATAAGCAACGCCTAAATCCGGCTGCATTCAGCCCTTGAAATATTTTAAAAAAGGGTAACTACTTGCCTTTAAATACGCTATATTCGGGCGAATTTTAGGAGGTGAATATGGTTGAACGCGACAAGAATAAAATAAAGAACCTGATCGATTATTTGATGATCATTTTAGGTTCCTTTTCCATGGCCAGTGCACTAATATTCTTTTTAATACCAAATAAAGTGACCGCGGGCGGCGTATCGGGTATTTCCACCATATTATACCACACCCTTAACTGGCCGGCCGGTATTACCATGCTGGCAATGAATATTCCGCTCTTTATTATCGGAGTTCGCATTTTTGGAAAAAAATTCGGACTAAAAACCCTCTGGGGAATCATTTGGATCTCGGTCTTCACTGATCTGATCGATCTCTTTTTTGATTTTCCATCCGCTACCCATGATCCCATGCTCGCTTCTCTTTACGGCGGATTGCTGCTGGGTGTCGGACTGGGTATTATTATGAAAGGCCGGGGAACGACCGGAGGCAGCGATATTGTGGCCCGTATATTGAACAAATATTTACATACCTCATTGGGTACTTCCTTCATCCTGATCGATACGCTGATCATTATCAGTATGGGTATTGTTTTCCGTAATGTTGACGTGATCCTGTTCTGTCTGATCTCATTGGTTATATCTTCCAAGATCGTGGATTTTATTGTTGAGGGTGTTCCCAGTGAAAAAGCTATCACCATTATCAGTATGAAATGGGAAACCATTGCCAAGCGCATCATCAATGAGGTCCGGCGCGGGGTCACGGCCAGTGATTCCATGGGTTTATATACGAACAGCGAAAAGAAAACCCTGTATTGCGTCGTTGCAACCCGGCAGATCGAGCAGATACGACGCATAGTCAAACAGGAAGACCCTTCCGCTTTCGTTACCGTAAGTAATGTTGCCATCATGCAGGGTGAAGGCTTCCGGGCACAAACGACCCTGAATGAAGACTAAAGGATATCTTTAAAGTATTATTTCTTGACCTTATGGCGCTGTTTATATTCTTTGATCATTCGTCCGAATTGTCTGTCTTTCTGTCGCCGTTCGTAGTCTTTCATCTGATAATATTGCGACTCGCCTTTCAAGCGTAAATAATTCTCCAATTTCTCCGCTGCAAGTACTCCCTCTTGAACAGCAGCGATCACGGCACATCCCGGTTCGCGGGTATGTGTACAATCCCGGAAACGGCAATTCTGAGCGATCCCGGAAATATCGACGAAGGTCTCATCAATACCCGCGTCCGAGCCGGTAAGTCCCACTTCCCTGAGGCCGGGAGTATCGATCAGCATACTTCCGTTCTGTAATTCGATCAATTGCCGGTAGGTGGTCGTATGTATACCTTTGGCGCTGGCGGTACTGAGCGGATTTATCGCCAGTTGTTCCGAACCGGTCAGGCGGTTTATCAGAGAGGATTTCCCAACCCCGGAAGAACCGATAAAACAATATATCTTTCCTGCCTGTAATTCCTTTTTGATCTCATCGGCCCCTTTTTCCGTCAGCGCGGATGCCATGATCACAGGAATGGCTGCATGACGCTCTTTTATTTCGTTCAGCAACGCATCCCGCATGTCCTCGCTCAGCAGATCGGTCTTGTTCAGAATGATCAGCGGCCGGATCCCGCCCTCGTAAATGATGGTGAGATAACGGTCCAGACGGTTCAAGCTGAAATCTTCATCGCCGGACATGACCACAAAGGCATAATCGATATTTGCGGCAAGGATCTGTTCACCGGCATGCCGTCCGGCCGCACGGCGAACCAGCACGGATGTGCGGGGTTTAAGTTCCCGGATAACTCCCGAACCGTCCTGCAGGTATTCCACAATAACCATATCCCCCACGGCAGGGAAGCCCAGACGATTTTCGGAACTGTACATGATCTTGCCGCTGACCCCCGCCTCTATCACTTCCTGTCCGCATTGTATGTAATAACGTTCCCGGTGTTCTTCGATAACACGGCCGGTACAGCGTTTCCCGGTAACTGATACTTCTCTTGCCTTTTCGTCGGATAGGTCTGTCATAGGGATATTCCGCTGAAGAAATTGACCATGCCATAGATCAGCGGTCCGATCAGACGGCCAAAGACCGAAAAACCGCTCACCCGTCCAAAGAAAACGATCGCCAGAAGGATAATACCGCCATAACGCTCAAGATAATCAATGATATGCACCTTGCTGTCCGGAAGAAATCCGCGCAGGATCTTACTGCCGTCCAGGGGCGGGATGGGGATCAGATTAAAGATTCCGAGTCCGACATTGATCAGCAGGAAATAAAAAAGATTCAGTTTCAAAAAGAGCAGGATACCCGTATCTCCCTGCAGGGGCTGAAGTTGTGGAAATATCCGGAAGAGCAGGCCAACGATGGCAGCCATAATAAAATTTGAAAGCGGACCTGCGGCAGCCGAAATGGCAAGATCCCGCTTGGGCCGGCTGAAAGCGTATATATTGATCGGCACGGGTTTTGCCCATCCCATACCGATAATGAACAACATGATCATGCCGATAGGATCAATATGCGAAATGGGATTCAGCGTCAAACGTCCCATGTTCTTTGCCGTGTTATCCCCAAGTCGAAAAGCAATGTAACCATGGGAATATTCATGAACTGTCAGAGCAAAGAGGATAGGAATGACCATTGCCATATAATTCAGTATGGGTGTATTCATTCTGTCATTCTCTCTCGCGGATGAAAAGTTTTATGTACCTCTTTCAGATAATTGCGGTCAAGGTGCGTATAGATCTGTGTGGTTGCGATATCCGAATGCCCCAGCATTTCCTGCACAGCCCGGAGGTCCGCTCCGCCTTCCAGCAAATGCGTCGCAAAGGAATGCCGGAACACATGCGGACTGACGGGTTTTCGGATATCCGCTTCTTTGGCATAGATCTGAATGATCTTCCAGACCCCCATACGGGTTAGCGGCGCACCGCGCAGATTGAGAAATATAAAATCCTCAGCGGTGATATTCCGTGCCAGTTCGGGACGCACGTGGCGGATATAACATTCAAGCCATTGTTTCGCTTCATCCCCGAAGGGTATCGCACGTTCTTTCATTCCTTTCCCGATCACCCGCACCCAGCCTTCATCCAACAGAACGGCAGGCAAGCGCAGACTCAGCAATTCAGAGATGCGCAGTCCGCTGCCGTAAAGCAGTTCCAGCATCGCACGGTCCCGCACTCCTCCGTCCGTTTCAATATCGATAACATCAAATATCGCTTCGATATCCTGAACATCAAGGATCTTCGGCAAGTGCCGCGGTAATTTCGGAGAATCGATATTCTCGGTTACATCCTTGTCGCAATAGGCTTCATTGACCATAAAACGATGGAACATGCGGATGGCGGACAGATTTCGCGCCAGACTGCTGGGAGCCAGCGGCACTTCCGCAAGCTCTTCGAGATAAGCGATCACATCTTCGACCCGGACCGCTGCCGGATAGGTAATATGTTTATCCTTCAGATAATTCAGATAACGCGAGATATCCGTTTTATAGGAAGATACGGTATTGGGAGATAAATTACGCTCTCCCTGTAAATGATAAATAAAATCCTGGAATGTTCGCTGCATGGTTACACTTGCTGGGTAATGAATGATCGTTCGATCTTTTCACAGATCATATGTCCGATGATGATATGGATCTCCTGGATACGCTGGGTATTCGCGGAAGGTACGATGAGTTCCACATTCCCCATGCCTTTGATCTTTCCGCAATCGTTGCCGCTGAGGATAATGCGTATCATGCCCTTCTCTTCCGCTGTGTTAAGCGCCTCAAGGATATTGAGCGAATTGCCGCTGGTACTGATGGCGACCAAGATATCTCCGGCCTGTCCCAAAGCTTCAACCTGGCGACTGAACATATGGTCGCCCTGTCCGGTATCATTCACCCAGGCCGTAAGATAAGAGGTGTCTGTCGTCAATGAAAGGGAAGCCAGTGCCGGACGCGGATAAGCAAGGCGGGCAACAAGCTCGGCGGAAAGATGCTGGCAATCCGCTGCGGATCCGCCGTTACCGCACCAGAGTATCTTATGTCCGGATCTCAGAGCGCGGATCATCAGATCTGCAGCCTCGTCGACCTTATTCAGAAAGACCCGGTCCTGTTCCAGCACGCGGAGCAGTGCAAGCGATTCCCGAAAAGCGTTGTTCATGTATATGACCTCTTTATTTTTTACAATATCGTTATTATGTAAACAACATGAAATTAATACAATTGAAATGATATGAAAAGGCTTTTGTTTCCGCAGGGCGGGTGTTTATCTATTCGGCCTTACAGCGACGATAAAAGATCAGCGAACGCATCCAGCTGGTTCTTACTGCGTTTTTCCGTGACCGCGACCAACATTTCATGATCTCGTCCGGGAAAGAATGTTCCCAGATCGATGCCGGCATAGAACCCTTTTTCAAGTGCTTTTTTAATGATCAGGGCTGCGGGAATGGGTGTTTTAACAACAAATTCCTTGAAAAAAGGGTCCGGGGATGCAGCCTCGAAACCTTTTATGCTACAGATCTTTTCATGCAGATAGTGGGCTTTCTGCAGACAAAGTTCCGCAACCTGTTTAAGTCCGCTATCCCCCATCAGGGCCAGATAGACCGTTGCGGCCAGCGCGCACAGAGCTTCATTGGAACAAATATTACTGGTCGCTTTTTCACGCCGTATGTGCTGTTCGCGCGTTTGCAGGGTCAGAACATAACCCCGGTCCCCGGCGGCATCTTCGGTCATACCGGCAATACGGCCGGGCATCTTACGCACATATTCCTGCCGGGCCGCAAAAAGTCCGAGATAGGGTCCACCGAACTGCTGATGGTTGCCAAGCGCCTGTCCTTCACCGAAAACGATATCGGCACCGACTTCTCCCGGCGTTTTCAGCACAGCCAGTGAAACGGGATCCACTCCCTGAATAAAGAGCACACCCTTTTCCTTACAGATGCGGGCAATTTCGGCAGTATCTTCTATGCAACCGAAGAAGTTCGGACTCTGTACAATGACGGCAGCCGTATCTTCCCCGATCTGTGATGTCAGTATGGAATGATCGCAGGTCAACCCGCACAGAGGCAGATCGTCGATCCTGATCTGCAGGGACTTTGCATAGGTCTCAAGTGTTTTTCTGTAAAGGGGGTGTACGGCGGAGGATATGATAATGCCGTTCTTCCGTTTGATGTTCTTTGCCATGATCACGGTCTCGGCCATGGCCGTTGCTCCGTCATACATCGAGGCATTGGAAACATCCATTCCTGTCAGGGCGCAGATCAGCGACTGGAATTCGTACATGGCCTGCAACGTCCCCTGGCTGACCTCCGCCTGATAAGGTGTATATGCAGTGGCAAATTCGGGTCTTGAAACGATGAAGTCAACAACAGCGGGAATGAAATGATCGTAGGCGCCGCCGCCCAGGAACGAGACAGCGCCGCGACTGTCCTTTCCGTCGTTCAACATTTCCTCGACCTTCTGCCGTATTTCAAGTTCTGACAGGGGGAGGGGAAGATCCAGTGAAATTTGTTCGCGGAGTTCCGCAGGGATATTTTTCAAGAGATCCTCAAAATGCGTCACGCCGATCTTTTTTAGCATCTGTGCAACATCATCACGACCATGCGGAAGAAAGGGCATCGTTTACCTCATTCGGTGAATGTGATCATCATTATCAGTTAATCCGAAAATGCCTTATACGCTTCGGCATCCATTAAAGCATCCAACTCGGCACTGTCACTCATTTTGATCTTCAGGACCCAGCCCTCGCCGTAACAATCCGTATTCATGAGGGTCGGTTCATCTTCCAGCTTTTCATTGACCGCAATAACCTCACCGGAAACCGGTGCATTCAGGTCAGACACGGTCTTGACCGCCTCAATGGTCCCGCATGCGCTTTCCTGCGTAACATCGTCACCTGTTTCGGGCAATTCCACAAATACGATATCACCGAGTTCGCTTTGAGCATAATCTGTGATGCCGATCGTTACGGTATCACCCTCAACGCGCGCCCATTCGTGACTCTTACAATACTTCAGATCTTTGGGTATGTTCATGTTTGATCCTTTCTATCTTTTAACGCGTTCCAGATACGATCCATCGCGCGTATCAACTTTTATAACATCCCCTTCATTGATGAAGAGGGGAACCTGGATCTCCATCCCGGTCTCCAGGGTCGCGGGCTTCTTAACATTGGTCTTGGCTGTATCTCCGCGTTCTCCGGGCTCGGTATATGTGATCGTTAATTCCACTGCGGTCGGCAGTTCGATCGCGATCGGCCGGTCCTGATATATCAGAACCTTCACATCGTCATTCTCACGGATATAATTGATATCATCTCCAACGATATCCACGGAAACCGGTATCTGTTCAAAAGTTTCCGGATTCATCATATAATAATGGCTCTCATCTTTATACAAATATTGCAGGACCTGCGCTTCAACACGCGCCTCATCGATCTTTTCGCCGGAACGAAAGGTGTTCTCCAATACTCTTCCGTTGAGCAGATTCTTGAGCTTGGTTCTCACCACTGCACCTGCACGCCCCATTTTACTGTGTTGATAACTGATGATCTTATATAATTCACCGTCATATACAATAACCATACCCGGTCTGAAATCCGCCGTTGATGCCATAGATTGCTCCTTTCATTATGCATTCCCGGTCGTAAAAACAATATATAATTTACATGTTGCGTATGTATTAGGCAACAAGGAAACCGCTAATACGACAAGAAAATATCACGAAGCGGTCATAGAGACGATCAACCTTTTCAGGATATCCCCCATGCCGTGTTTCCGCTATCAACACAGGCCGCGTGTGTCATAATGGCAGACTATATGACGCTTTTTATTGTTGCTGTCAGTATGTTTGTCATATTGACATGATTCCATTTTTTGGCATACTTTTGGCAAGATACAGGGTGGTGATTGATAAAAGGAAAAGGGCGCAAGTGAAGATTGGCGCCGTAAACCAAAAGACATTTGATCCGGCTGAAAAAAAACCGGAATTAAAGGAGGTGTAACATGATGCTCGTCAAACGTAATTATCCAATGCCCAGAACAGGTCGCTTTTACAACGGTCTTCTCGATGACTTTTTCAGCGATCCTTTCTTCAACACGGAATCCAGCGAAGCCGTGCATTGGGCACCACGGGTCGAAGTGGAAGAGAATGAAGAGGAATTTCTGATGAATGTTGAGATCCCCGGTTTGAAGAAAAAGGATATTGACATTTCGGTAAAGGATAATGTGATCACCATCTCCGGTGAAAAGAAAGAAAAGGTCCATAAAAAGGACGCTCAGTGCCACCTGAATGAGATCCTTTACGGAAAATTCTCCCGCAGCTTCCAACTGCCGAACAATGTGGATGTCGACAAGATCAAAGGGAACTGGGAAGACGGCATTCTCACCGTTCAGATCCCGAAGACCGAAGTGGCAAAACCCCGAAAGATCGATATTAGTTAAACTATAACAAATAACCCTTCCTTACCCCGTAACCCCGCTCACCCCGGCGGGGTTTACCTTTTTCATACCATTTTGTCCTGCCATTTATCTTGAATAATAAAAAATATTTGAGTACATTTATCCGTTATAATATAATCAGATCACATATCGCCGAACGAAAAGGAGCAGGACCATGATCAATGCGTTGTATAAGATCCCGCATGCAGAGAACGAACGTGTTTTGACCTACGCCCCGGGAACACCGGAACGGGCAAGCGTAAAAAAGGTCTTACAGGAATTATTAAACAAACAGATCGAGATCCCGGTCATTATCGGGGGGAAAGAGATATATACCGGGAAAACGGCTGAGATCCGTTGTCCGCACGACCATAAGCATGTACTCGGAACATTTCACATGGCCGGAGAAAAAGAGATCCGTATGGCGATCGATGCTGCGCTGGAAGCGCAAAGAAAATGGGCGGATATGCCGGCCGAATCGCGGGCGGCCGTATTTAAAAAAATGGCTGCCTTGCTCTCCAAACCCTGGGGTGATCTGCTGAACGCATCAACTATGCTGTGTCAAAGCAAAACCATCTTCCAGGCGGAGATCGATGCCGCCTGCGAGCTCATTGACTTCTTTAATTTTAATACTTTTTATATGTCCGAGATCTATAAGAACCAACCGGATTACAGTCCGGAAGGCACATGGAACCAACTGGAATACCGGCCGCTGGAAGGTTTTGTCTTCGCGCTGACGCCTTTTAACTTCACATCCATTGCCGGCAATCTGCCTACCGCTCCCGCGATCATGGGCAATACGGTCGTCTGGAAACCGGCACGGACCCAGATGTACTCGGCATATTTCCTTATGAAATTATTTCAGGAAGCCGGACTCCCCGACGGTGTGATCAATTTCCTTCCGGGCAGCGGAAAACAGATCGGCGATATCATTCTGAACCATCCGGATCTGGCCGGGGTCCATTTTACGGGATCGACCGAAGTATTTCAGCATGTCTGGAAAACCGTCGGTACGAATATCCGGAACTATAAGAGTTATCCGCGCCTGGTCGGTGAGACCGGCGGCAAGGATTTCATTTTCGCGCATGAATCTTCGGACGTTGACGCGCTTGTTGTTGGTATGGTCCGCGGCGCCTTTGAGTATCAGGGACAGAAATGTTCCGCCGCGTCAAGGGTCTATATCCCCTCATGTATCTGGGATGAAGTGCGTGAAAAATATGTAACTATGGTGAAAACCATCAAGGTCGGCTCCCCGCTGGATTTCAGTAATTTCATGACCGCGGTGATCGACGAGGCCGCTTTTGACAAGATCGCGGAATATATCGAATATGCCAAAGCCAGTCCCGATGCCGAGATCATTACCGGGGGTACTTACGATAAATCTGTCGGATATTTTATTGAACCGACCACCATTCTGACCCGTGACCCCAAATTCAGGACCATGGAAGAGGAAATATTCGGACCGGTGCTGACCATCTATGTGTATGATGAAAAGAAATATATCGAGACCCTGAAGCTCTGCGACCGGACCAGTCCCTACGCCCTGACAGGAGCAATATTCGGCCGGGACCGCGAAGCTATCATCCTGGCAAAGGATGTTCTGATCAATGCGGCGGGGAATTTCTATATCAATGACAAACCCACCGGAGCGGTGGTCGGTCAGCAGCCTTTCGGCGGTGCGCGCGCCAGCGGTACTAATGACAAGGCGGGTTCGTCCATCAATCTGATGCGCTGGGTCTCGGTCCGCACCATTAAAGAGAATTTCAATCCCCCGAAAGACTACCACTATCCTTTTATGGAAGAAAAGTAGAATAAAAACCGGGGCGGATAATCCTCCAAAACTTTGACGCAGGAAAAAGTTTTTGGTTGAGGTTGAGGATGAGATTGAGGTTAGAGCTGTAGTTGACCTTGCGGATCAGATCATTTTTCTCCGAGACAATATAAATATCCGTCGCGCGAACCGACATATATACGTTCATTATGGATAAACGGCGTGGACTCCACCGGTCCGATATAGCGGTGGTCAAGACGGATCAGTCGCTTTTCGGGTGTATATTCAAACAGATAAATTCCATTGTAACTTGCCGCAACAATGCGATTCCCGGCAAATAAGGGTGTCGCGATCCCCGGGGCGACCCGGCGGCTGGCAATGAATTTCGGTTTGGGATAACGGTGTTCATTACGCGGTCCCCATACCATGGCCGTATCAAGCTTATCATGTTCCACCAGATATAAATAACCGTCAATGGCAGTGAATGCCGCCATGTGCGGCATAAAATCGGGACGGGTCCCGTCATTGACCACTGCGCTCCCGATCACACCGCCTTCCCAGGTCGCGGATTTGCTTGTATCGTTGCCGGTGGGAAAATACCAGACCACGCAGGAACTGTCCGCCGGTTTGGAAGGATCGAGTTTGAAGACCCCGCCCTTTCCTTCAATATATTCTTTCTCGACCGAAACAAGGATGCAGTTATCATAGGTGACCACCGGACTTCCGTCGATATCGGATCCGACGAAGAAATCCCAGTCGATCTCCCGGGTATTCAGATTATAGCCGTACACATGACCGGATCCGGATGTAATGTAGATATGATCTCCCAGCCGGGCGGGCGATGATTCGGTTATAAGGTTCTGACCATGCCGCAGTTTATCGCTTTCTTCGTATAATGGATGTCGTTCCAGGGTTTGGGGTCTGCGGTATTCTCTCCAGGTCTGGGTTTTTTCCGGATCCGGATCAAAGACCACAAAATATCCGTTCTCCAGACCCAGATACAAGGTGTCGTTGATGATCAGCGGGGAACCGTCCACATCCACGGAGTAACTGGCACCGCGCCGGACATTGTAGCGCCAGACCTCCTGTCCGCTGGCAAATGAAACGGCGCGCAGGGGATGCAGATGCTGATACCAGGTGCTGTAACGCGTGTCTCTTCTGCTTCCCTGAATGATCAGGAGCTCGGTTTCCCTGTCCCCGGCAAAAGGGTTCAGCCATAACGTACCGGTTCCTTTGACCGCATCGGAAAAGCGGTATTCCCACTTGATCTCACCCGTTGCGGCATAGATCTTGCGCAAATGATGGTCCAGCGAACCCTGAATGAGGAACAGGGTGTCGTTCTCTTCCACCAGCAAAGGCTGACCGGTCCAGCCGCTGCCTTTCCAGACCCGCTCCCGTTCACCGACCTTGGTAATGCCTTCGCCCAAAGGTGTTTTCCAGATAACATCCAGCCGGGACGGTGCTTTATTTCCGTAATAATTCCGTTCTTCATTTCCAAGGAATGTCGGATTGATCAGAGTATAGGTATTCTGTCCATACAGCAGAATTCCGGTTATGAGAATTATTGAAAAGCGCAGAATATATTTCATGGTCAATAGAGTATTTTACTTAGAATGGCAGCGGCGGCAACCGCGGCATTCAGGGATTCGGCTCCGCCGATGCGCGGCAGGCTCAGATCAAGGTGCGGGTACATGTCAAAATCCGGACTCACGCCCCGGGCTTCGTTCCCGATGACCAGGAGAAAGTGCTTTCCCGCGGGGATCCCGGGAATACCGGTCCCCACGTGGGCTTTTGTCAGGATCAGCGTCCGTTCTTCCAGCAAAGCTTCCGGCAGTTCTTCTTCCGCGAGGAAAGGGATATGAAAGAACGAACCCATGCTCGCGCGGATCACCTTGGGATTGGAAGCATCCACGCAGCCTTTCATCAGCAGGATTCCGCCCAGTCCGAACCAATGGGCGATACGGAACAGTGTCCCGACATTTCCCGGATCCTGCAATTGGTCCAGGACCAGAATGCTTCCCTGCAGATCGGCCAGATCAAATTGTCGCTGTCCGGCGACGGCGACGATGCCCTGCGGCGTAACCTCTGAGGATAGTTCTTTGAGCTCGCGTCCGCCAACTTCATAACAAGCCGCATGATCACGCTTCTGAATGTCTGCGATCAGTTCGCGCACACCGGGTTTATCAAGGATAAAAGGATTGTAGAATATTTCCAGAATACGGTAATCGCTGCGGGCAGCTTCTTCCAGGGGCAATAAGCCTTCAACAAGCAGACGCTCGTTCAATGTGCGAAATTTCTTTTTATGTAACTGCGTCGCTTCGTTGACAATGCGGCGCGTGATGTCGCTGTTGTGAATGTCGTTCATACCGCAATATAAAAAATAAAAGCGGTCGGGGCATGGATATTTTATATCATCCGTATAAATTTTACTTCAATTTCCGTTCTTTTCATTGTAACATTACGGGTTAGCACACACAGGGAACCGATGAAAACGAACAAGCAAACCGAAGAGAACATCACATCGTGGTTCCGGCTGGATACCTCCGCCAAGATCTATCCGGCCATTGAATCACCGGAAGAACCTACCACATTTCGTTTATCCATGACACTGCAGGAAGACATAGATGCAGATCTGCTCCAGCATGCTCTGAATATCATTAAACCCCGATTCCCATATTTTAATGTTTATCTTCGGATAGGTATCTTCTGGCATTATCTGGAGCAAAATCCAAATCCTCCAATCGTTTGGGGAGAAACCCCTTTCCCCTGTGAACGTCTCTATCCCGTTTACAACAACGGTTTCTTATACAATATCCGCATATACAAAAAAAGGATCGCGGCAGAGTTCCTGCACGTGCTCACCGACGGAAGCGGCGGATTTGAATTTTTAAAGACGCTTGTCTGTCAATACCTTATCCTCAAAGGCAAACTGAACGATTTTCCCGAAGGTATCATGCGCGGTGATGAAAAACCCCTGCCGGAGGAATATGAGGATGCCTTTCTGAACGTTATGAAACTGGAAAAAGAGCATCTGAAGACCCTTCCCAAGCAACGTACGCTGTTCACGAAAGACTCCGTCTTTAAAATACGGGGCCCCATACTTCCTCTGGGGCATTTACGGATCACCCGCGGAACAATCCCCTTTGGTGACCTGAAAAGTATTGCAAAGACATACAATGCCACGGTCACCGAATTATTAAGCGCCTTATACATTGAGGCATTGATCCATGTTCAGCACGATCAGGTAAAGAATAAAGCCCGGCATAAGCCTGTGGGACTTACGATCCCGGTCAATATGCGTAATTTTTATCCTATCCGCGCCATGCGAAATTTTTCACTTTTTGTTGTCCCGCGTACGGATCCGAAAAAAGTAAATTCCTTTGAGGATATTATCCTTTCGCTAAAAGACTACATGAAAGGACATATTACCAGAGACAATCTGTTAATGATGGTGAAAGACAACTGTACTTTAGGCGAAAGTACGCTGATCCGCTCCGTGCCTGTCTTTATCAAGAATCTTGTGATCCGCTATATTTCCAATACTCAGGGACACAGTCAGTTTTCGGGCGTTATTACCAATCTCGGCGCAGCCAGACTCCCGGCTGAGATGGAACAGCATGTTGATGATGTCAATATTGTGCTCGGCCCCTCCATACATAGCCTTACGGCCTGTGCGGTCATTGGATATAAAGACAGGATCCATATCAATTTCGGACGAATAAATAAAGAGCCACTTATCGAAAAACATCTTTTCCGTCGCCTGGTCGAAATGGGCGCACATGTCAGTATAAAAACGAATTGAGGTATAAACATGTCATATTGCGTACATTGCGGAGTTAAGCTCGCAGAATATCATGAGGCTTGTCCTTTGTGCCATACGAAGGTGATGGACCCCAATGCAAAGATCGATCCGCAGACAAGGGACTATCCGGTGTACCGGGAATATCTTTCCGGCAGATCCACCAATCATATGCGCCGCCTGCTGGCCGGTACGATCCTGACTTCCGTGTTTTCCATGTATTGCATTATTCTGCTGCTGGTGAATTTCATCGTCAACCGTCAGTTCAGCTGGTCGCTCATCCCCGTCTGGAGCCTGATGTATCTCTGGTTCACGGTCGCCTATCCTTTCTTCCGGATAAAAAATACGTTTTTTCGTTTATACACCTATGATTCATTTGCCACCGCGGTGTATTTGCTTGTCCTGAACCTCATTATTTCGGGAGATGTTCATTGGGCAAAATTTGCCGCGAGCGGTATTATTTTTATCTGGATCATCATGAACGGGATCTTTATTTCCGAACGCGTAAAGAAATGGATCCCCATGATCGCCTACTATATCATAGCTTCCGTTTTATTCACGGCCCTGTTCGCCTTCATGCTCATCGATACCGCATCCATCCCGACACTTATCCTGCCGATCTATCTGGCTGTGCTCTTTTTCGCATTGCTTTCCTTTTTTATGATCAAAGCTCTGGTTTTTGATCTTTACAATTTTCTGGCGATCATTTTTTTCCATGCTTCCCTGTTATCGGTGGCTATCGATCTGATCGTTAGCAATTTCCTGACACAAAGTTACTCCCTGGGGTGGTCACTGGTGGTTATTTCCGCGCTGCTCCCGCTAAGTCTTACCGCGCTGATGCTGCGAAATATCAAAAAGCTGCGGACCTACGTCGCGAAAAAATTCCATCGCTAAAATGCGAAATACCGATGACCGGGTTCTTCTGCATATAAGGCCCGGTTTTTCATTTTTTACTGCCGCGGATATCTTCTATGTTTGCGGACTATTCATTTGATTTTTTCACCGGCTTTCCCGTATATTCGGCATTAACCCGGAGGTCTCATGTCCGTACCCTATATTCAGGAACTTATTGCCATTCCTTCACCCAGCGGTTATACCGATGCGGTGATCGATCATATTGAAAAACGGCTTGCCGCAACACCCTTCCACATATCACGCACCTACAGGGGTTCGCTTATCGTTTCAACGGTGCCGGACCCGGAATTGATGATCATGGCACATATCGATACGCTCGGAGGCATGGTCAGCGAGATCACGGAAAAAGGGACATTGCGCCTTTCTCCGCTTGGGGGTCTTCCGCCCAATAGTTTTGAAGGCGAATATGTAACGATCATTACCATGCAGGGAAAAAAGATCCACGGCACCTTCCTTGTAGATAACCCGGCAACGCATGTCAATAAGGATATGAAAGACACCGAACGCATCATGGCGAATATGCATATACGTCTGGACGAGGTGGTTTATTCCCGCGACGATGTAAAAGAACTCGGCATTTCGGTCGGCGATTTTGTCGCCTTTGATCCGCGTACGGAAGTAACGGATACCGGTTTCCTGAAATCACGTTTTATCGATGATAAGGGCTGTTCGGGAATTTTACTGGATATTCTGCTGAATGAACAGAATATTTTAAAAGAGACAAAAACGGGTTTTTATTTTTCCAATTACGAGGAGGTTGGTAACGGTTGTCCCTCCGGATTGCCGGACTCCGTAAAAGATGTGCTTATTACGGATATGGGCGTGATCGGTGACGGCGTGACGGGTGAGGAAACGAAAGTCTCGATCTGCGCGAAAGATATCGCGGGTCCGTATGATCTGGGTGCGCGCCGCCGGCTGGAACAACTTGCCAAAGAAAATAAGATCGAATACACAGTGGATGTTTTTCCATATTATTCCAGTGATGGAAGCGCCTTGCTGCGCGCCGGGAAGGATATCCGGGTCGGACTGATCGGACCCGGCGTTTCCGCCTCACACGGCGTGGAACGCACCCATACGCGCGGTATAGCGGCAACCCGCGCGCTCACACTGGCGTTTATTTCATCCTTGCAAAAGAAAGGCTAATATGCAATTAGGATTTATCGGACCAAAACTTTCGGGCAAAAGCACGCTCTTCGAACTGCTCACGCAGGATAAATACGAAACCGTGCATGCGGGCATAGCGGAATACCGGCGCGGGCAGGTGCTTGTCCCGGATGCGCGTATCGACCGCTTGTCGGAAATATATCAACCTAAAAAAACCACGTATGCTTTATTTGACTGCATCGACGTTATGGGTATTCCCGCCACAATGCGTACCGACCAGGCGGCTAAATATCTGGAAGCCGTACGGCAGACCGACAGTTTGGTCGCCGTGCTGCGCGCATTCGACGGTTATGATGCCGAGGGCAATCCCGCCCGTATTGATCCCGTAACCGACCTGCGCCGTCTGGAGGAAGACCTGATCTTTGCCGATCTGCTGGTCGCGGAAACCCGACTGGAAAAAGTGCTGCACATGAAGGCGCGCTCCGCGCCGCAGTTCAACCCCAAGGAACTGAGCGTCCTGGAAAAATGCAAGGCGGCACTGGACGAAAACCGCTCACTGCGGGACATTGATCTCTACCCTGAGGAAGAAAAAATGATACGGGGATTTCAGTTCCTTTCCCGGAAACCGCTGATGGCGGTCCTGAACTGCGATGAAGTCCATTACGGGCAACGTGTAAAATACGAATCGGATTTCCGGGACGCCTTCCCGGTCATTCCGGTCACCTCCGTCTCCGCGCTGGCGGAAAAAGAGGTTCTGGAACTGGACGCGGAGGAACGCGCCATTTTCATGAAGGAACTCGGTATTGACGAACCGGCGGTTTATCATGTGATCACAACATCTTATGCGGCTTTTGGTCTGATCTCTTTCTTCACCGTCGGCAAAGATGAGGTGCGCGCCTGGACCCTGCACAAGGGTGAAACCGCACCCGAAGCCGCGGGCACCATCCACAGCGATCTGCAGAAAGGATTCATCCGCGCGGAGGTTATCGCCTATGACGATTTTATGCGTGAGGGCGGGATGGCCCCGGCCAAAGCCAAAGGACTGGTCCGGCTGGAGGGAAAGGAATATGTGGTGAAGGATGGGGATATACTGAATATCCGTTTTAATGTTTAATATTAATAAGAGTTGTTAATCTGTTGATTTGTTGATTTGTTGATATCTGGTTTAGGGGATCTAAAAGATTTTCCGGTCTTAAAGAAGGTTGAGTTGTTGAGTTGTTGAGGTCTGCAAGAAATATCCGGCTGTTTTTTCCTATTCTGCCAAAAACCATCCTGTGGATCCCGTTATCCCGTCTGAAAGAAGGTTGAGTTGTTGAGTCGTTGAGTTGTTGAGGTCTGCAAGAAATATTAGGCTGTTTTTTCCTATTCTGCCAAAAACTATCCTGTTTATCCTGTTATCCTGTCAAAACATATCCTGTCAACCCGTCTTTTTGACAGGCGGCCTTTTCACAAACAAATAATCTTTTTTCCCGTTCACCACATCGGCGTCTATGATGACCTTTTCCATCCCACTCATGTCCGGCGCCCGGTACATCAGGTCCAGCATCACATTTTCCATCACGGAACGTAATGCGCGGGCACCGGTCTTTCGGGTCATGGCCAGTTGAACAATGGCTTTCAGCGCGTTCTTTCTGAACTCCAGCTGCAGGCCTTCCTGTTCCATTAAAAAAGTATATTGTTTGATCAAAGCATTTTTCGGTTCGGTCAGAATGCTGATCATGGCCGTTTCGTCGAGTTCGTTCAGGCTGGTCAATACGGCGAGCCGGCCGACCAGTTCGGGGATGAAGCCGTACTGGATCAGGTCTTCCGGACTGATCTGAGCGAGCAGGGCACTTTTATCCAGGGACTTGCCGCTCTGTTGTTTCTCGCCGAAACCGATCTCTTTTTTCCCGATGCGCCGGGCAATGACATCCTCAATACCGTCAAAGGCGCCGCCGCAGATGAATAGAATGTTGCGCGTGTCAATATGCACCATTTTAGCTTCCGGATGTTTTCGCCCGCCTTTGGGAGGTACGTGCGCGATCGTGCCTTCCAGGATCTTGAGCAGGGACTGCTGAACACCTTCGCCGCTAACGTCCCGGGTGATGGAGGGATTTGCGGACTTCCGAGCGATCTTATCCAGTTCGTCTAAATAAACAATACCGTATTCCGCTTTTTTTTCATCGTAATCGGCCGACTGCAGAAGGCGCACCAGAATGTTCTCAACATCCTCGCCCACATAACCTGCTTCGGTCAGTACGGTGGCATCGGCAATGGCAAAAGGCACCTTTAGTTGTCTGGCCAGCGTCTGCGCGATCAAAGTCTTACCCGTTCCGGTGGGTCCCAGCATCAGGATATTGCTTTTATCGATCTCAATATCCGGATTGGAAAGATGATTGTTGATGCGTTTGTAATGGTTGTACACCGCCACGGATACCATGCGCTTGGCACTTTCCTGACCGATGACATAACGGTCAAGTTCCTTGTGGATCTCCGAAGGTGTGGGCAGTTTTTTCAGTTTGAACTGTTCGGCGTGTCGTGCGTTATACGATTTCTGATCCATCCGCAGGATCTCGCCGGCTGCCTCAATACATGTATCACAGATATAGGTATCGTCAAATAAACCGTGAATGAGCATGTCGGTCTCGACTTCCGGCCGTCCGCAAAAATGACATACTTTTTCTTTTTTATTTTTGTCCATTATTTTTTCTTTATAATGATCTTATCGATCAGACCGTAATTTTTGGCATCCTTGGCGGACATGAAAAAATCCCGTTCGGTATCGATCTGAATTTTGTTCAGGGGCTGTCCGCTTGCATCACTCAGGATCTGGTTAAGCCGTTCGCGAAGGTAGAGGATCTCTTTAGCGTGGATCTCGATATCGCTGGCCTGCCCCTGTGCGCCGCCCAGGGGCTGATGCAGCATCAGCCGCGCGTTCGGCAAGGCCATGCGTTTGCCTTTACTCCCCGCCGCAAGCAGAACGGCCGCCATGGATGCCGCCTGTCCGACACAGATGGTAACCACATCGGACTTGATGTAATTCATCGTGTCGTAGATCGCCAGTCCGGCAGTGATCACGCCGCCGGGGGAATTGATGTAAATATTCACATCTTTGTCCGGATCTTCGGCTTCCAGGAATAGAAGCTGAGCGATGACCAGGGAACTGAGCGTATCATTGATCTCACCGTTGATGAAAACGATACGTTCCTTCAGCAGGCGGGAGTAAATATCGTATGACCGCTCCCCTTTCCCGCTGTTCTCAATGACCATGGGAATTAAATTCATTGGCCTGTTTCCTTTAGGCGTTCCGCACGCGATATCTTTTTGGTCTTGATCTTTGCAAAGGATTTGAGGTGTTCGTTGATCTTGGTATGAATAATATCGTCGTGCAGTTGGTTCTTGATCTGCGGGGACTCATAATATTTGCGGTAACTCTCCCGCATGTCCTCTTTGATATCCTTCAGCATCTCATCCATCTTTGCCTGAATGTCTTCATCGCCGACCTTCAGATCCTTGTCTTTTACAACACGGTTCTTAACCAGCTGCCATTTCAGGCTTTTTTCCGCGGTGTCACGGTAATTTTCGATAATGGCCGCTTCATCCATCTCCGGAGCGGAGGGATAACGTTTTTTCATGTCTTCGTAAATATGCTTTGCCTGTTCTTCCACGACCGATTTCGGCAGTGAAAGATCTTTTAGTTTTTCAATGAAATAATCCGCGATCTGCTCTTCCATACGGCTTTCGGCATGACGTTTCCAATGATTCTCATGCTCTTCCCTGATCTTCTTTTTCAGATCTTCCAGCGTTTCACCGTCCGGATTGACCGTCTGTGCAAAGGTATCGTCCGCTTCCGGAAGAACATGTTCTTCTACCGCAGTCACATCAAGTTTGTACATGTGTTCATGCGCATGATCGCCGTGATCGGCCTTGATCGTGATCGTTCGCGTCTCGCCGGCCTTCACACCCAGCAATGCTTTTTCCGTTTCACCGTCAAAAGGCGCTTTACCCAGAACAATACGGCTTTCCTGCGGATCGCTCAGATCCTTGCCGTCCTTATCGATCTCACGGGCATCGGCAACAAGATGGTGACCGCTTTTAGCGCCGTCTTCCACCGGGACAACCTCGGCGGCATTCTCACGCAGGCGGAGCAAGGATTCTTCAATATCTTCATCTTCAATGGCGTATTTGTATTCCTCGATCGGAAAACCCTTTTCGTAAGCCGGCATGTCCCATTCGGGCATGATCTCGAACTTGACCGTCATGGAAAGGGGACTTCCCTTTTTAAAATCCAAATCGATCAATTCAGGTTGACTTACGGGATTGAGCTCTTTTTCATCCAGGGCCTTACCGTAATAGTCACTGAATTGTTCGTTGATAAAATCATAATCGATGCGGGGACCGAATTTCTTCTCCACGATGGGAACGGGAACCATGCCTTTCCGGAATCCCTGCAGTTCCACATCTTTTGCAAATTTTTTGGTAAATTGTTGATGATCTTTTTCGATATCTTCCCATGCAAGTTCGAATTTCATTTCGCGTTCACTTGCACTGATCTCTTTCACTTCAATTTTCACAAAGACTCCTTTTTGTTTCAGCCGCCTAATATACAATGGGATACAGCAAAAAGCAATGGACAATGGATTATTGAGAAAGGATGCTTTCGCTCAAAAACCCGGCCGAACTTACGCATTGTGATATTATGAACGATTCAGGCTTGCTGCTGCTTTTTTCATGCGCTCGGGGGTGCCGATATCCATCCATTCTCCCTCGCTGTGATCGTAAGCAAGAACAATGTGTTTTTTTGCGATCCGAAGATACAGATCGATCAAAGAAAAACGGTCTTCCTCCGGCATATGATCAAAGATCGCGGGATGCATTAACTGAATACCGCTAAAGGCATAACAAAACCCATCCTCGCCTTTTTGTTCATCGCTCTGTAAATTTTTCCACCCTACCAGGTGTTGGGCTTCATCAAAACAGAGCTGCCGCGAGCTTTCGCGTTTGCGTACGGCCAGAATGGCCATGGCAGGACTCATCTGGTATAAATACAGCATATCCAGCAAATTAATGTTTGAAATAACATCAACGTTGCACACAAAAAAGGGTTCATCACCGATCAGAAACGGGCGGGCACGCTTAACGGCGCCTCCGGTATCCAGCAATTGATCGCGCTCATCGGAAATATGGATCTTCACCCCGAAATCGTGTTCATGTAAAAAATGTACGATCTGGTCGGCAAAATGATGTACGTTCACCACGATCTCATCGATATCCGCACGTATCAATTTCAGAATGGCGCGTTCCAGCAAGGTCATCCCCCCCAGCTCTACCAGGGCTTTGGGCATGATATTCGTTACGGGATGCAGGCGCGTCCCTTTTCCGGCGGCCAGGATCATCGCTTTCATTTTATATCCTTTTTCGCTTTGTTGATCTCCTTCATCCTTCCCGTTCCTGTCCCGGAGATCACTACCTCTCTTCTTTACTTTTATTTTTGTCCTTTTATCTTTTTTAGAAATGATTGAGCCGGACAATGATATCATCGCGTTTTTTAAAATGTTCGGCGAACTGCAGGGCACAATACACGGAACGGTGCTGACCGCCGGTACAGCCAAAACTGACCATCAGATGCGTAAATTTTCGTTTGACGTAATTATCTACCGTGGGTTCCACCATTGCTGCGGCATGGGCGATGAAGCCGTCAATATCCGTCTTGCTGCGTAAAAATTCCTGCACGGCTTTATCCTTTCCGTCCAGATCCTTATATCCCTCATAGCGCCCGGGATTGAGGAAGCCGCGACAGTCAAAAACAAATCCTCCGCCATTGCCGGAGGTATCGTCGGGAATACCGCGTTTATAGGAAAAACTGCTGATATCCAGGATCAGTTTATCGCTGTCCGTGCGTCCGTACTTCATCAGGCGTTCGGTCTCGGTGATCTTTTTCAGCACCGATATCAAAGCCGGGATCTCGATCGGCAGATCCATGACACTCAGCAGATATGCGATATTTTCCACCGCATACGGCACACTTTTAAGAAAATGCTGCTTCTTCTCATAAAATCCGCGGAAACCGTAGGCCCCCATCGCCTGCAGAATGCGCACCAGCACATAGGCGTGAAAATACTTTGTAAAAACCTTGCGGTCCACTTTGCAATAACCGGAAAGCGTATTTAGATAATGTTCGAACAGCTGATCACGGATATGCTGGGGAATATCGGCTTTGGCATCGTAGAGAAGAGATGCCACATCATACTGCAGGGCACCGTAACGTCCGCCCTGATAATCGATAAAATACGGTTTTTCATCTTTCAGCATAATATTGCGGGACTGGAAATCCCGGTACATAAAAAAATCCGTTTCCGTTTCCAGCAAAAAATCGGCAAAACGATTGAAGTCATTCTCGAGCTCCTGTTCATCAAAGGATATCCGGGCAAGTTTGAGAAAATAATATTTAAAGTAATTCAGGTCCCACATGATCGACTGCCGGTCAAAACGGAAGCGCGGATAGCATTTCGTATAATCGAGCGTATTTCCGGCACTTAACTGGAATTTGGGAAGTTCTTCCAGAACTGTTTTATACATATCGATCAGTGATTGGGGAAAGATCCCGCTCTTGTAAACCCCGGTCAGGTATTCGTAAAGGGTCAGATCGCCGAGATCCTCCTGAAGATAGATATGAGCATCCAGATCCTCGGCCAGGATCTCCGGCACCGCGAGTCCGTATGCACGAAAATGTCTGCTAAAGGAAAGAAAAGCAATATTTTCCTTGCGGTCCTCATTGTACACACCGACCACCGTATGTCCCGATCTGCCGGTAATACGATAGTATTCGCGGTACGAACCCGAGCGCGGCATCTCCTGCATGGATGCGACCTCTTCATTGTACAAAGCGGTATATAATGTTCTAAGCTGCCGTCGTTTCTGCATGCTATCCCCTTATTTTTGCAGCCAGTGACGCGGGTTCAGTTTTTCCTGTTCCTGCCACAATTCAAAATGCAGTATGGGAGCGTTCATGATCCCATCGCTGCTGACCGTTGCGAGTTGCTGATTGGCATCGACATATTCATCCTGGATAACGAGAATGTTCTCCACATGGGAATATACCGAATAATAACTGTTATCATGGATCACAATGATCGTATTTCCAAAACCGCGCAACCAGGTGACGGTCACGACCATACCGTCGCTCACCGCCCGGACCGGCGATCCGCTGCGGGTCTGGATGTCAATACCGGAACTTTCTGTGATCGTTCCCAGAACGGGGTGTTTCTGTGTTCCGAACTCACCCACAATCTTGCCGGTGACCGGCCAGGGCAGCCGGCCTTTTTTCTGTACGAAAGGTACTTCCACCACTTCTCGGCGGCGGCGTTCTTCTTCAAGGCGATCCAAATAGGCTTTTTTATCTCCCTGTGTCTTCTCAATGATCCCTCGGATCTCTCTGACGGACCGTTCTTTCTCCTCTATTTGCTGGGCCAGCAGGCCACGGTCGGATTTGACCCGGTCATATTGCCGCTCTTTATCCGATTTTAGTTTTTTCAGATTGCCCTGTTCCATTTCTAGCGCCGCAACATTACGCCGGATCGCTTCGCTTTCTTCGCGGATCTGCGCCTGGCGCATATCGATCAGATTCAAATTATCCTGAATATCCTTGTATAGTTGCCGGTCTGCCTGATTGACCGCAGTGATATATTTTATACGGTAATAAAATTCTTTCGGTGAGGTGGCATCAAAATAGAGGTCCCATTGCCGGGCGGGACGCAACTTATAAGCATGTACGACCCGGTTCTCATATCTGCGAATCAGTATCTCACTGTTCTTTTCAGCCCGGTTATAATCTTTCTGCAACTCCGCCTGCCTGGCACGACGCAATTGCAACTCCCTGTTCTGTAAACGGATCTTCTCGGAGGCCAGGGAGATCTGTCTCTCTGTATTATCCAGTTCGCGCACAAGATTCCGTTCCTGCTGTTCGTATTTTTTGATCTCGGACTGCAGTTCGTTGATCTGTTTTTCCAGATCACGCAATTGGCGCGTATTCTGTTCAATTCTATGGTCGTATTCTGCCAAAGGATCGGCAAACGCAACGATCAGTGCGAAACAGATACACACCAGCAATGCCCGAAAGGTCTTTTTATTACTCATCATTGTAAAATAACATAATAATGGTGTGGATAGAAATAATTTTATTGGGAAATGGGTGGTCAGAAGTCAGAAGACAGAATTCAGGATTCAGGAGTCAGGAGTCAGGAGTAATTCGGTTTACATTTGCATCAATGGTCTTTTATTATAAAACTGTTACCCCTGTGTTAACACATACAACATACCCTGTCTTCCTTTTATCCTTATCCTTTTTTTCTTTATTCTAACAAAAACCCGCCGTTGAGGCGGGTTTTGCATACATCTGAAAGGGATATTTTAATACATACCGCCCATGCCGCCCATGCCTCCGGGAGGCATTGCCGGCATACTTTCTTTTTCTTCCGGTTTGTCGCAGATCACAACTTCGGTGGTCAGAAGCAGACCGGCGATAGAGGCGGCATTCTGGATAGCCGTACGGGCAACTTTTGCCGGATCAACGATACCGAACTCCATCATAGAGCCATACCGTTCCTGTCTGGCATCAAAACCGTAATCACCCGTGTGTTCCATAACCTCTTTGATCACGATCGCGGGTTCCAGTCCAGCATTCAGTACAATTTGGCGGATCGGGTACTGCAAGGCGCGTTTTACGATATCCACACCAATGATCTCGTCGCCTTCCGCTTTTTTGTACGCTTTTTCCAAGGCCGCGATTGTGCGCAGAAGTGCAACACCTCCACCCGGCACAATGCCTTCTTCGGCAGCGGCACGGGTTGCATGTAAAGCATCTTCCACCAGGGCTTTCTTTTCTTTCATTTCAACTTCCGTCGCAGCGCCGATGTTCAGTACTGCCACACCGCCCGCCAGTTTGGCCAAGCGTTCCTGAAGTTTCTCTTTATCATAGTCGGAAGTTGTATTCTCGATCTGAACACGGATCTCATTGACCCGGGCCTGAATGGCTTTAGGATCACCGGCTCCGTTCACGATGGTAGTGTTGTCTTTATCGATATTGACCCGGTTCGCCTGTCCCAGGTACTGAATTGTCGCGTTTTCAAGTTTGTATCCCTGCTCTTCGGAGATAACCGTACCACCGGTCAGGATAGCAATATCTTCCAGCATGGCCTTACGGCGGTCACCGAATCCGGGGGCTTTCACCGCGGCAACCTTAATAGTACCGCGCAGACGGTTCACCACCAGGGTCGCAAGTGCTTCACCTTCCACATCTTCCGCGATGATCAGCAGTGCGCGCCCCATTTGCGTGGTCTTTTCAAGAATGGGCAGAAGATCTTTCATGGTCGAGATCTTTTTATCATGGATCAGGATAAAGGGATCTTCCAGAACCGTTTCCATCGTTTCGGTATCCGTTACAAAGTATGGCGAAATATATCCGCGATCAAACTGCATCCCTTCCACAAGGTCCAGGGAAGTCAGGGCGCTTTTAGCCTCTTCAACCGTGATCACGCCGTCCGTTCCGACTTTGGACATCGCATCCGCAATGATCTCGCCGATAGGAACTTCAATGATCTCTTCTTTATCCTTGCCTGATTTCATCATCCGGACCACCTGGTTATTGGCGGAGATGGTGCCGACCTGAGCGATCTTTTCTTTTGAATCGTTCACTTTCTGACTCATGGCAGACAATTCATCCAAAACAGCCGCAACCGCGAGTTCAATACCCCGTTTGAGCTCCATCGGATTGGCGCCGGCTGTTACATTTTTAATACCTTCAGCAACGATAGCCTGAGCAAGGACCGTAGCGGTTGTTGTACCGTCACCGGCCACATCAGAGGTCTTGGAAGCAACCTCTTTTACCATCTGTGCACCCATGTTCTCGATCTTGTCTTCAAGCTCTATTTCTTTTGCAACCGTAACACCGTCTTTTGTGACCAATGGCGCGCCAAAGCTTTTTTCAATGACAACATTCCTGCCTTTAGGACCTAACGTTACTTTTACAGCATTTGCAAGCTGATCAACCCCTTCTTTCAACTTACCCCGGGCATCAACATCGTATTCGATTTGCTTTGCCATGTTATTTTTCCTCCATTGTTATATTTTCACAGCATGAAATTTATAAAAGCAAATGGTCGTTTTCAAGATAAATACGCACTATTTTTATATTATTGTTCCCGTAATTTTTTTATCCGGGTCCGCGGACCCCGGAATATCTTAGACATTTAGTAAAAACCGGCATGACACCGGTTAATCGTATATATCTTTTCATCGCTTTTTAGAAAAGTCTGTGCTATCCTTTGCTGACATTGTCCTTATGATGCTCGTCTTCCGGGGCTTCATAACAATGTCTGCAGCGGGCTTCGTAAGCTTCACCGGCACCTACCACGACCCGTTCTTTGGATGCGGTGATCCGTTGCGTATAATTCGCTGTTGCGCCGCAGCGCATACATATTGCATGGGTTTTTGTTATGTCTTCGGCGATGGCAAGCAGATAAGGCATGGGTTCGAATGGCAGTGCGCGGTAATCCATATCCAGTCCGGCAATGATCACGCGCTTCCCGCAATCGGCAAGTTTTTGTACAATATCGATCAGATTGTTATTGAAGAACTGTGCTTCATCGATACCGATAACCTGTGCGAAAACGGCGTGCTGCAGGATCTCTTCCGCATCTTCGATCACGATGCTCTGTATTTCCTGCTTGCTGTGACTGACGATCTTTTCCTTGTGAAAACGATTGTCAATGCGCGGTTTAAAAACGACTACTTTTTGCTTGGCTATCTGCGCGCGCCGCAAACGGCGGATCAGCTCCTCGGTCTTCCCGCTGAACATACTGCCGCAGATAACTTCAATATGACCGGCCTGAGGATGCCATGCTTGTTCCATCATCGTTTTCCTTATTATGCTAAAAGGGTTGAGATTTTTGTCCGCAAAAGATCAATGGCTACTTTGTTCTTCCCGCCTTCGGGAACGATAATGTCGGCAAATCGCTTGCTGGGTTCCACAAAGGTCTCATGCATCGGGCGCACCGTTTGCATGTACTGATTGATCACATTGTCGATCGCCCGGCCGCGTTCAAAAATATCGCGTTTCAAGCGACGGATAAAACGTATATCCATCTCGGTATCGACGAATATCTTTATATCCAGAAGCTCTCGTAATTTGGGTTCGTATAAAACCATAATACCCTCGACGATCACTACCTTTTGCGGTGCAACGGTAAGGGTTTCCTTTGCGCGGGAATGAGTAACATAATTATACTGGGGTACTTTGACGGTCTTCCCTTCGGACATGGCTTTCAGGTCGGAGATCAGAAGATCGAATTCCACGGAATCGGGATGATCAAAATTCCACTTCTTCCTTTTCTCCAGAGGCAAATGCGCCAGATCTTTGTAATACCAGTCCTGTTCGATAATCACCGCCCCGTTCAGGTGCATGTCTTTCACCAGCGCCTTGGCTACTGATGTTTTTCCCGATCCGCTGCCGCCGGCAATTCCTATTAAAATTCGTTTATCAGACATAATTATTCAAGGTCCTTATCACTGAATGCGTCAGGCAGTAGTTTTTTGCTGTCCGTTACTTTTTTTATTTTGCCCTCTTCATCCGCAAGAATGATATCGATCTTGCCGCAAATATCATAAATGACCTGCCGGCAAGCTCCGCAGGGTGTTACACCTCCGCGACTGGATACCGCCATGGCCTTGAAGCGTGTCTTGCCCTGTGCTACGGCAGCGGCAAGGGTATTGCGTTCTGCACAGACCGACAGACCGTAACTGCTGCTTTCAAGATTGACACCGCTTATGATATCTCCGTCCTCCGCCAGCAATGCTGCGCCAACACAAAAATGCGAATATGGTGCATGCGCCTTACGACGGACTTCCGCGGCGGCGGCGGCCAGTATTTCCTGCTTCTCCTGTTTAATCATTGAACACCTGTGGTGTTTAGTTCACGAACATAACGTCGTACGAATTCATAATACATGCTTTCCTGATAAGATAGTAAATATTTTTGGTATATTTCAACGGCCTTTTTCAAATTCTGCATTTTTCTTTCCAAAAATTCCCCATAGCGCAGCATAAAAAGATCTGCTGCCGGCGTTTGGAGCATATTTTCGTACTGTTCATCCCAAAAAGCTCCTTCTGCGGGAGTGTCACCCAATATACGGAGGCAATCCAGATAGCGCATACCGTAAAAACCCGCTGCCGCTGTGTTTTCACGTAACAGCTTCTCATAGATTGCCGCTGCCTGGGATGTTCGGTTCCCCGCCAAATAACGTTCCGCCTGCAACCAACTGTCCAGAGAGCCCGTATCTGTCAATGCCTCTGAGACAAAACCCGCGAAGGCCAGAACATCATTATACATCGGATCATTTTCCGGCAGAACGGCAAGTACATGTATGCTTTTTTCGTACAGGGAATCCGCACCATTCGCAAGAAAAGAGAAATAGAGCTGATAGGGTAAAAGTGCGTCTTCTTCATGGACCATCAGACGGTAATGCCTTCCTGCCCCGTTAAGGAATTCCACAGCCGCGGTATACTCGCCCCGTGCGGCGTAAGCATAGGCGATACGCGGCAGGATATCGTTCCGTATATGAGGAAGTGAGGAAAAAGCCATTTCAAGATATTCCTGCAATGCGGCATCATGATCATGATAGACCTTGAACAGGATCTCCGCACGCCGATAACGGGCAAGCTGAGAAACCGGGTGCGGTGCATGCAAAAGAGAATCGTAGATCATAAAAGCCCGGTCGATGCGGGTTGAATGACGCATATCATAAGAAGCAAAAGGAATACCCGTAAAAACCGAAGGAAATGGTGACGGAAAGACCGAAAGGGACCTTTCCTGTTGATAAAACAGTTGTTCTCCGGACTGTGCCGCCAACAGTGACATGCTGGAGGACAGCAGCGGATCGCTGTTGTAACGTTCACTCCATTCGGCTGCTTTCAGGGACATATCATAGTTTTCACTCTTGAACATGTCATTCGCAAAATTCACCATGGTTTTACGCAGGGTCGCATCATCGGGATCGGCGCTTAATACTTCAAATGCTGCCGCATATTTTCCGGTGTGGATGTATATCTCGGATATGAAGACCTGCGCGACAACCGAGCTAATGTCGCGGAGTCTTTTCAGTGTGACCTCATACAGTGGCGATCGGGCGGGTTGACTAAAAAAGGATTGCCGGACAAACCGCAGATCATCCGGTTTTGTGCGAATGATACGTTCGATCTCTTCGGCACCCTGTTCCCAGTTCTGAAATTGCACACAAGTTAAAAAAGCATAATTGACCAGGAGATCCTGTACACCGGTCATTTCCCGGAGATCTTTTACGATATCGTAAAAACTGCTGCCGATACCGTATTCCATGGTTTGCCTGTAAATGTAATTAGCATAGTTTTGCTGAAGGGAAGCCGGGCGGGTTGCAAACACTTCAGACCAAACCCGTTTTCCGGCGGTTTTATTGTCCCTGGCATAATACACGACCCCCAGTTCCAGACTGAGATATGGGTCCGGCGTACGGGCTGAAAGACGTTCCTCAAGTAAGCGTTCCAGACGGACTAATTTGCGTTGCCGTTTCAGTATCTCTTTATATCGTATAAAATAATTATGATGTCCGGGCCAGGCATTATAAAGTTCCTCATAGATCGTTTCCGCTTTCCCATGTTCGCCCGCCCGTTCAAAGCCAAGAGCCTGCTGATACTTTTCCTGTTCGTCAAACGTTTGTCCCGCCGGGAAGTGAAAACCAAAGATAAGTCCCGCCAGTATTATCAGCATAAGCGTATGTTTTTTCATCGTTCCCCCTCCTTCCGTATGCGTGGCAGTGCATCCTGACCCTGCAGCGATTCCAGATAACGTTCCATGTCACGCTTATCGCGGGGAGAAAGATCGCTTTCCAACACGGCACGCCGCAAGGCATTGATCAGCGACTCCCGCTCACCGAGGTCCTCCGGAAGCCCAAGGGGACTTGGTCGCCGTATTTGCTCCGCGGTCCGCGATTCCCGTTCCTCCCTGAAATCACGGGATGTGGCTGATCGGCTGGCGTCCAGTAAACGCTGGACGATCTGTTCCTGCCGCATGATGGTCCGGCGATCCACCTGGTTTTGCCGCATCTGATTTATCACTTCTTCCATATCTTTTGCGATACGGTCAAGATCACCCGGAATGCGTCTGCCGCCGTCCCCCTGCTGAATGCCTTTTTCGATCTCTTTCAATGCTCTGCGTAATGCCTGCTGACGTGCTGCCATTTCCGCAAGCTGCTGCATCATGCTTTCACCCGGCGCGCCACCCGGACCCGGTAAGGGCATGGATTCGTTCAATGCTTGCTGCTGACCCGCCATCTGCTGAAGTTGTTCAAGATAGAACTCCATTCCCGAGGCGCTGCCTTGCTGCTGACTGACATAATGCATGCGTTCCAGGATCATCCGGCCGAGGCGATTCATGGTGACATGGGCATTCTGCAGATCACGCTTCCCCTGAGCGATATTCGCATCCTCGATCCGGCTCAGGCCGGTTTGAAGATGTGCGATGACCTGTCCGGAAACAATCCCCAGCGCCTGATCGACTAAAAATGTTTTGCCTGCAAGTACTGCCAGACGATTGTTGATATCTACCGCAATGGCGATAACATTATTAACCCCGCTGGTGAATTCATGCAGGAACGGAGATCCCGCGTCGATATCCTTTCCAAAGGCATTCAGTTTTTCCTGCCCGGTTGAGATATAAAGTACCTTTTGGAATATTGCCCGGAAAGATGCGGCGATCTCTTCCCAGCGTTGCTGCTTGATCGAAGAGGCCATTTCGGAAAATTTTCTGTTCACATCGCTGAGCTTTTCTGCCGCATCGCGACTTTCCTGAAGACCGGAACTGCGTAATTCCTGTAAATACGCGCTGACGGCATCTTCCATATCCTGCAAGAGATCCATTGCCTCCATTTCATCGAGGAAAGATTCAAAAGCCGCTTTTTCTTGATCCGAAAACAGTTCTGCGGACTCTCGGCTGAGCGATTGCGTTTTTTCGCTCTCTTGCCGGATCTTTTCCTGCCGGGCGGCCAGATCCCCGGAGTTCAGGGTCTCTTCCTGCTCCACTAAGGCTTCCTGCTGACGGAGTTCTTCTTTAATGCGCCGCGCGAGTTCCTCCAGACGCTGTTCCTGCTGAACCCGTTTGAATACTTCCAGCATGCGTTCGAGAACCTGTTCAAAACGCTTTGCCAATTCCTCAAAATCACGGAGCATCTCTTCCATACCGGACATGTCGTTCTTCTCAAGCTTATCTCGGATGTTCTCCATCAGTTCGAACATTTCATCATCGATCAGTTCGTTCATGAGTTGCTGCAATTGCTCAAAGGTTTGCATGACCTGATCGCTGAACAGCATGTTTTCCTGCATAAATTGCTTCTGCTGTTCCATTGCCTCCTGCATCTGTTCCAGTTGCTCACGGCTGCGTTCCAATGCATCAATGCTCTCTTCCAGGGTGGTCTTGTTATCCCAGTCCATCTCGCCTTTCATTAAAAGTTCATGGCGGACCTGTTCAATATCACGCAGCATTTCCTGCTGTGACAACAATTCTTTTTCCAGCATATCCGATGTATTCTTCTGCTCTTCGAACTGTTTGGCAAAAAGATCGCCAAGCGTGGGAAATCGCGCGTAATAATGTGAAGAGCGCACCGCTTTCGGACCGCTGA
Source organism: uncultured bacterium (assembly GCA_964535585.1). GTDB lineage: Bacteria > Fidelibacterota > Fidelibacteria > Fidelibacterales > Fidelibacteraceae > M50B103. The sequence continues at coordinate 58,709 of CAZHTR010000001.1, forward strand.
CCATATCATTGTCAAACAATTCGAAATAATAAACGACTGATGAACCCGGTGAGATAAAACGATCGATCCGCCAGGTGTTGACCAGTGTCTGGATGCGCGCATCTTGTGAAAACGGAATATCATGCGTATATGTGACCGTTCCGTCGGCTGAAGAATAGTCCGAATGGACCTCATAGCGAACCCGGAAAGCTGAGAACCCGAAATCATCACGGATGTGTGCCATGAGCGGCAAGGTCAGGTCTTCATTTAAAATAATTTCATCACCGCGTCCGGGACGAACGATTGACAGGTTCGGATAAGCATCTTCCTGCAGCTTGAGCACATAGGTCAGCGGTTCGCGGATACCGATCGTATCCCGGTTATAGAACATGAACGAAAGCAGTCCGCTTTGATCGGGTAAAAAACTCAGATATATTGAATGCTCCTTCCGTTCCATCTCCAGGGTATCACCCTCGAACACCATATATGAAGGGCCGGCCGGTTCGGATAATACTGCATCGATCTCAATGCGTGAGCCGCGCAGGCAGCGGATCCGGTCCACATCCCCCTGAAAACGCGTCTCCGGCAATGCCGCATATTCCGGGGGTTTAACCGTAAAATCTAAAGTACGGATGCGCGGACGCTCAAGGACCCGGACCCGCAGCGTATCGGTGGCAAAATATTGCCGGGGGTAAAACAAATGCGGACGGCGCAGAGCGGCAAAACAGGTCAGGGATTCCCGGACACGCTCCAGACGATAATAATATAGCGAGTCACTGACCCGGGTCAGCATGCCGGGCTGCTTTTCATTTTCGTCCAGAAGATAGAAGCGCAGAGGGATATGCTCCGGGGCTTCCCGTCGGATAAAGACATCCAAAGAATCATACGCGTAGATCGTTGTATCACCCGGAATGAAAGATATATTGTAGGAGGAATGCGGTTCGTATGCTTTTTGAGGATGGGCCAGGCGCCTCAGACCGGAGAAAAGCAACAGTGAAACGGCTGTCAGTAAAAAGACAATGATAAATGCAGCATTCCGTTTAAGGGTCGCCTTGCGTGGGCGGAAAGCCGTATCAAAGGTTTGCACCGGATGATGCCGGATGAATATGTCAACCGCATACACACTCAGCGGATCGTCCTGTAGTGAAAGCTGGTAGTGGTTCAGCAGCCTGTCATCGATCCCCTGATACTGCCGGCCGATACGTAGTAAAAGGTCCGCATTGTCTTTTTCGGAATGCCGGAAAAACACATCCCGCAGGATAAGAATAAAACCGATGAGGAAAATAATATTCAGAAGGAATAAGGACCAAAAAACCTGCTTCACATCCGGAGGCATGTACCAAAGCGATTCTGCCCCTATCCCCAGCATTAGATATATGCCGTTCACGATAAAGCATAATAATGCCGCATGTTTAAGGCGGTCTTTGGCTTTTTGCGCCCGGTATTGCTGAAGGATATGCTTGAAATATGTTGAAGCCTGGGTATTCACAGTAATAATTGTTTATTGGTTTAAGTGATACATAAAAATATTGACCCCCATCTGCAGGGCAGCTTCGCGTATAGGCCAGGGGTTATTATGGACTTCCTCGTCCTCCCATCCGTCGCCCAGATCGCATTCATAGGTATAAAAAACGACCAAGCGCCCCCTGTGAAACAGTCCCAGTCCCTGCGGCGGTTTTCCGTCGTGTTCATGAACTTTTGGAAGTCCGTCGGGAAAAGAAAAGACCTGATGATATATCGGGTGATCAAAAGGCAGCTCAACCCAATCCTTGTCCGGAAAGATCTTTTTCATTTCCCGGCGAAAAGACAGGTCCATGCCGTAATTGTCATCCGCATGCAGAAACCCTCCATTCTCAAGATAGTGCCGCATACGCCGTGTTTCCTCTTCGTTGAAAAATACATTGCCATGCCCATTCATATATAGATAGGAATAGCTGAAGAGTTCCGGTGATCCGGGTTCTACAACCGATTGTCTTTCGGTCATTTTGATCTCCGTTGATCCTTCGATATAACGCATCAGATTTTCCAGCGATCCGGGATTGCTGTACCAGTCACCGCCCCCGCCGTATTTCAGTCTCGCGATGGTCATGGGCGGCAGCGGACCCGCGCACAACACCCCGAAACAGAGTACGGCAAGAGATAAAAGAATGATTTTTTGTGCTTTTACCATAAAGAAAATATAGTTGATTTATTGCGTACAAACTAACTGAAACATTATAAACAAGACCCGGGATTCAATGTTCCGGACTCCGATATTTATTAAAATATCATCATGTTCTCTCTGGGGATATCCGTTTCATTTACTCCGGTCATTTTTTCACAGGAATAAAAAAAAGCGACTCTTCGCTTCTTCGCTTCTTCGCTTCTTTGCTTATTTGCTTCTTCGCTTCTTCGCTTCTTTTTTATCTAAACATCGCTTTAATACTGCCCCAGGTCTGCTGACGGACGCCCAGACTCCCCAGCGTGGCCTGGACGGTCGGAGATTTTTGATAGGTACCGTCCCGCATCACAGCCCGGACATAATAATCGAACTTATAATCTCCCGAGGCGGTGGATTTTGTGAACACCCGGTCGATATGATGGTAGACCCCCCCGGGATTGATCACATTGACGGTGTAGATATTCTCATATATCTGACTGCCGGAACGGGCACGATAAACGATATAATACGCCACATTATCCTCGTTTTTTGCCTGCCAGCTGATGATAATACCATCGTTGTGTTCGACGGCGTTTACGAAATAAAAGCCGTCCCATGCAAAAAGCATGGCACTTGCCAGCAATAAAATCGAAAGGGCTATAAGATGTAATTTTGTCGTGTTCATAATTTATATTAGAAAATGTAGAACGAATTAATTCAAATATCAAGAAAAATGTGCTCAATTCAAATCATGAATGTTTACTCATTATTTCATCTTTACAAATTACCATTCCCAATAATCTGCTTTAAGGGTATCCGCAAATATAGCAAAGCTTGAATCTTGAGTAATCTTTGTAAGAAAATTTAATTGATCACAATGTATTTTATGGTAATCACGATAGGTATGATAATAATTCAAACAATAAAAACTGATACCGCCGGGATTCCGATATTCATACATGTGGTCATGGACCGTGGTTATATATAGGGATAATATATCAGCGATCTGCTTTTGGGGATTGATCAGATGATAATAGTCGTAAATTCCAATTATTGCATGCAAGAATCCGTTCAGTGTTCGGTCGGGCGGGGTTCCCGGATATTCTTCTATCCATGCGTACCAATCAGCATCAACATCGATAACCGCATCACCTAAAGAGGAATATGGATTCAGCGTTTCGAAAACTTTATGTGCCATATTTTCTGACAACGTATCTTGTGCGTAGTGTGCCAAGCGGGAAAACAAGGAAAGGGCAACCCCCTGAGCCATACCTGAATACCATGGATCCGCAAAAAGAACACCATAATGATAGTAGTCCATTTTATATTCAAATAAATAATCTTCATTCATTAATCTTATCACAGCATCGCGGTGTTTATTGGCATATTCCAGATAAAGCGAATCTTGAACATGTACATATCTGTCATAAAAATTTATACCCACGAAACAGACATTAATCGGATTATAATATCGCACACCTCTGTATTCTGAAATAACCACACCGCTATCATCCGCCAAATAGTTAAATGGTTCGTTTATATCGAAGTAAGAAGGGCCATATGTGTAATATAATTCATGATAATCCAGGCTTACAAATGAATACCGATTATCATTTAAATCTATACCTTTCCACAAACCGAAACAACCAATTAATACAGGAATCAATACAACAGGCAGATAATAGCTTTTTATTTGATTGTTTTTCATTTCACGCCTCGATGTGGAATATGTGTTATAAATATTTTTTTTATCACACAAACAATATTAGGTTCCTGATCCCGAAAACATAATTACAATGGTGTTCAGTATGATCTTCAGGTCCAGTTTCAGCGACATATTTTCGATATAGTAAATATCGCAATTGAATTTTTCGATGACCTCTTCCTGGGTCTGGGGATAGGGTACCGAGATCTGCGCCCAGCCGGTGATGCCGGGTTTGACTTTCATGCGGTGGCGGTACATGGGGATCTGTTTTTCCAGTTGCTCGGTCAGGCGGGGCATATCGGGTCTTGGACCGATGATGCTCATATCCCCTTTGAGTACATTGATCATCTGCGGAACTTCATCCAAACGGAAGCGGCGGATGAACTTCCCAACCCGGGTGACGCGTTCGTCGTTTTTAGTTGTGAGGATCACTTTTTCGCCCGGTTCCTTTACATCGTGTTTCATACTGCGAAATTTAATGATCCTAAAGGGTTTACCATAAAGACCGAGCCTTTCCTGTGTGTAGAAAACAGGTCCGCGCGAATCCAGCTTTATCAGTAAGGCAAGGATCAGCCCAAAAGGCAGGAACAACAACATGCTGAAAATAGATATCACAATATCAAACAAACGTTTGATGAATTTTTCCCATGGCTGCATGATGGAGGGATTGATGTCGATCAGCGGAATACCGTAGATCTGCTGTGTACGCGCCAGTCCGGAAATAATATCATACATATCCGGCAGGATCTTCATTCCGATGCGGGAATCGGCAACACGGTTTATCACATCCAGCACCTTTGTGTGCTTATCGGAATCAAAGGCGATCACCAACTGTTTGACCTGATGTTTTTTGATCAGTGCTTGAATGTCTTTCAGATGCCCGATAACAGGGATATCTTTATACTTATCATTTTCCACTAATTCATCGTCTGTACGGATAAAGCCCAGAATATTGTAACCGAGTGCCGGATATTGCTGTATTTTTTTATATATTTCGTAACCCTTGTCATTACACCCCACAATAAAACTGGGCGTTAGTCCAATCCCTTTCATCAACTGGTTATGACGTATGGATAGTATTATACTTCGGAATAATGTCGTGACCACCAGTTGTGCTGCCCAGTAAATAATGATAAGCAGACGTCCCGCGCTAAAGGGACTGAATGTATCGAAAGTAATGAGAAAAAGAAAAAGCACACCATAGCTGGTCGCTTTGAACACCTTGACATTCTCATCGGTTCGCGAAGGTGCTTCCGGAAGATGATAAAGACCATTATAAAGATAAAAGAAAAACCAGTAGGCATACAGCACCGCGGCCGGCAGCCAAAGATCGGAGAGGTAAAGTTCTATTTCAACCGGAAATATGCCTGATACAAAACGAAGCCAGTATACGCTCAAAAAAGCCAGGATAGTGGAAAGAAAGTCGGAAATGAATAGTACAGCTTTATATCCTTTGCTCATAAGTATTGCCTCTAGTATGTAAAGTTGATCTGGAATGAGTAATACATGTGTGCCTCATTCTGGACATTACGATATTCGCAACCGCTCAGAAAATGGATATGATTACGCCAACGGTACAACCATTCGAGGCGAAGGGAGTGGGTGTTCATCACATCGCCCATCAGCCAGGAGGTTGCATGGTCAAGGGCATAGGAGCGTTTATAATCATTCTGGTTGGAATCACCCCCAATGGGATACATTACATCATTCACTAAGATGGAGTCCGCCCCCTTTTGCAGATGTGTGTAACCGAGTATCAATTTATGCTTTCCGGAAAGATCATAATTCAATTTGGCAGCGAGCTGACGGCTGTTCGGTCCGGCAAAAAATCCCAGATCTCTGCCGTGATGGGTATAATTCCCGTAAACAAAACGATGTGTATACGTCCATGGGTGTACAGCCGTTGCCTCCACGACGAGATCGGCAGGTATCCGGCGCGGTGATATCTGGAAGCCACCCTGAAGGGCATATTTATTTGCCCAAAAATCATTGAAGATCTGACCGAAAACCAGTTCATCAAGGAACACCGTTCCGAACAGACGAAGTCCGTTCAGGGGAAACACTTCCGCTTCAAGTGCTATCATCTTATTGTCCCGGTCACCCAGTGCATGTTCCGAAGGCCAAAGAAAGATCAGAGGTACTAAATAGGTCAGTTCCGGGATGCGATCTTCTCCGCCATAGGTGATCATTTCACTGAAATTAACATGAATTCTCGGAGATAAATGTATTTCCAGCCGGTGTGCAACAAGATATTTCGGTATAAAATAACGGCCATCATCATCCATCCTTGCAAATGTGGGAGTCATGAGGGAGCCATGAAGAAATGAATATTTAAAATGCCTGAATTGTTTCATCCAGCGAAGCGAGCCGAATGTGATCGCGTTCTCGGAAAGGATGACGCTGTTCATCGCGTTTCCCCAGGAAACCGGATGATGTGCAATACTCAGCGTTCCGAAGTTGCCGCTGAGGTTTGCATATGCTTCCGAACAATCGAAAGTTGCAATTCTGTCAAATTCATGTTCATTGAGCCAATATCCCTTATATTCCTTGACGGTACCGGGATATTGATCATTCATGATCTGATGGAAAAAATATGCGTCCGCATAAAAAGCGAGATGTTCCCCGGCCTGAATAAAAGCCTGACCGCCAAGTTTATCAACCGTTCGGACATGAAGCCCTTTGCTCTCTGCCCGTGCCATAAAATCCGAACCGACCCAAACCGTGGTTTTCCCGTCCTCATAGGTATAAATATGACGGCGTTCTTCGGAAAGGTCGTCCCGGAAAACATGGCGGAGATCTTCTTTGAAATTTCCGAATGAAGCGATCCCCAGCCGGTAATCATTCCCTTCGGATATGACCGGATGACGGAGCTCGGTTAGTTCATGGCGATATTCTGACATGTAATCACGCAGCATCTCCCGGTCAACACGGGGAAGCTCAGCGACATATTTCTCCATTTTCAACAGTTGCTTTGCAATATCATCTCTTAAAAGAGGGCGGGTATCATTCATAAACTCCGGGATATAACCTCTCGTCGCCATGCGTTCAAGATAATCATATACGGGATCCTGGATCGGCACAAAAAGGACCATCGCTTTTGCGAAAGAAAACATCAATAAAACAAGGATAAACAGCTTATTCTTCATGATCTTCACCAAACCCGAAACAGGACAAACACCCATTTTTAAATCTATTCATGATCCCCTACTTACTCCATTCTGTGATACATGTCAGCATTTCACGGGCTATCCGCTTCCTGTCGTAATCTTCTGCGAGTTTCAGTGTACCGTTGACACAGCGCGCATAAAATTCTTTATCCGATAATAATATATGCATTTTTTCCAAAAAGTCCGCTTCGTTTTCGGGCTCGAATGCCAGTCCCGCAGGATATTTTGCGATAAGCCGTTCAGCTTCGCCCTGTAATCCGAGCAAAAGCGGTTTTCCCATGGCTGCATTCTCAAATATCTTTGACGGAAGTGCCCCCAGGAAGAGATCTGTTTTCCGCAGATGTACAAGTGCCACATCCATGAGAGAAATATATGCCGGGGCTTCCTGTTTGGTTACGCCGTTCAAAATGGTAACATTTTTTAGTTGCAGCATATCTTTCAGCCGGACAAGATTTTCTTTTTCCGCGCCTTCGCCGATCAGCAAAAAATGAATATCCGGATCATTGATCTTCTTCATGCTGCTCATGATAAAATCAAGTTTGTGGGACATTCCCATTGTACCAAGGTACCCAATAACTTTTTTATCCTTCAGGTTCAATCGCTCAAGCAATTCGAAATCTTTTTCCCGTGGACTGAAACGCTCCGTATTGGCTCCGTTCGTGAATAAGCGCAGTTTATTTTCAGGTACGCCTTTCATTAATAAATTATTATAGATCCCCTGTGTTACGCAGACCACACCCCGTGCGGAGATATAGCACTCGCGTTCTTTCTTTTCCAGATACCCGATTGTTCGATCGTTCCTGACCGCGTTCACCGCTTTAATGGATTCCGGCCAGATATCACGCACTTCCATGATCCAGGGCTTATCAAGAATGGAAGAAAGTCGCTTTGCGGCCAGTGCGGTGAAAAACTGCGGGGATGTACCCAAAATAATATCACAATCCAACCCCCGGCCGGCACGGATCGCCGCAAAATAAAAACTTAGGTAATCCAGACCTCGACGGATGATCCCTTTGTTGGGTGCAATATAGGTTTTCACACGGATTACACGAATACCTTCCAGAAGCTCTTCCGTTCGGCAGTTACGGTAGCCGGCATAAACCCGACCCTGAGGAAAGTTGGGTGCACCCGTGATCACGCTTACTTTCGCACCCAGTTTGACCCACTCTCTACAGTGTTCAAAGGTGCGCGTTGCCGGTGCGTTGACTTCCGGAGGAAAATTATCTGTCAGAAAAAGGATCTTCATTTTTCCGTTACCTTTTTATCAAGCTGCTTTAAATAAACAAGGAATAAAATGACATTGAGCAGACTGCTCAGGGCGATCGAACTGACCGTAGCATATGCCGCACCGTATACTCCGAACAAAGGGATCAGCCACAGATTCAGTAACAGGTTTATGCCCAGTAACGCCATTGCCGAATACGAATTCCAGGAAGCCTTACCGACGGCCGCCAGCATATTGCCGAGCGGGACCCGGAACAGGAAAGTGGTGAACACATTGATCATCAGAATATTGATCAGCGGTTTGGCATCTATGTATTCGGGGCCGAAAATACGAACGATCAAATCCCCGCAGCTATACCAGATGCCCAGTATTACAGCCGTGATCAGCAGGAACACCATCAGGTATTTTTTATAATAGCTGATCAGATATTGTTTTTGTTCATATTTTTCAGCGATATATACAAAATCGGTCTGCATGAACACCGAGGGAATAAAGATCAGGCTGAACGGGATCAAAGAAGCGGCTTTATAGGTCGCAACCTGCGTACTCTGTGCCAGAAGGATACCGATCATGATGGTATCCAGTTGCCAGGCCATTTGGGATGCGACATTGCCCAATCCGGCAAACAAACCATATCGGGTATATTGTCTTGCCTTAACCGGAAGATCCGTCGCATGCCGGAAAAGACCGTAATGCTCTTTGTCCTTTCGTTTGATCGCGATAAAAATAATACATGCCGTCAAAGCCGGAGCCAGTGAAAAACCGATGACATAGCCTTTCCCGTTGGCAAACAGGATGCCTGTCAAACTTAGTGCAAGTACTAACAGGGCATTTCCCGTGAGGCTATAAGCATACGCTTTATTCCTTTTTTTAACCCGAAGCAATGATACAATGGAGTGAAAAAAATGATATGCGAGAACATAAAGACAAAACAGCCGGAGATATATCGCAGAAGATGGCATGGTGCTTGTAAGAAGTCCCGCTGAAAGCAGAATAATCGCAACAAGTAGGAGAGAATAAACAAACCCGCGGCGGATCGTATGGTTAAAAAGAGCAAGCTTTTCCCGAGCATCTGAACGGATGGAGGCATAATGCAGTAATGAAAGGTACAGTCCGCCACCGCTGAAAGGAATAATTAATTGTGTGATCGAAAAAGCATAACTCAAATCTCCGAACTGATCTTTTGAAAGAAGGCGAATGAGTAAAACACTCAGAACGAACTGGACTATTCGCAAGAGGATAGTGGACGAAAAAATATGAATACCGCCACGTTGGGTAAAAGAAGAGATACTTTGTCTGAATTTATACATCATGGCTATACACTTTGAACAATATGGTTATATTCTTCCGGTTTTTTTATTGGGATGTTTTATATATCTCAACCATTTGTTCAACATTTTTTTTCCAGTCATAAAGACGTTCAACCCGCACACGGCCGGCATGACCAATTGCATGTCTCAAGGACGGATCAAGTATTAATTTTTCGATGGCTTCCGCAGCAGATAAAGCATCTTTGGGCGGTACGATGAACCCGCTGATTCCATTCTCCACAACTTCGGGCAGCCCTCCAACATTCGTAACCACAACTGGTTTTGAACAGGCTCCGGCTTCAACGATGGCAACTCCGAAGCTCTCGCTGTCATAGATGGATAATGCCACATAAATATCGATCAGGTTAATAAGATCCGGAATTCGTTTATGGTCGATCATGCCCGTGAAATACACCTGCTTTTCAATCTGCAGGTCTTCACATAATTTTTTTAATTCTTCCTTTGCGTTACCTCCCCCTACGATGAGAAGCTTAAGTGGCATATCCGGATGCCGTTGCCGTAAAATACTGAATGCATGGATCAAATAGTTTATGCCGTATTTTTTCTCGAGGAGTTTTACTGTCCCGATCACAATATCATCATCGGAAAAGGGTGTGTATTCATTCCGGGACAATTCCCTGTTTTCTGAAAAAACAGACAGGTCAACCCCAAAAGGGGTTACTTCAATTTTCTTTGAAGTATATTCCGAGGTCTTTTTTTCCATTACATGACTGGTGGACAAAATTCGATCGGCACGGGACAGGTTATACTTTAACAGCATCCTATGTAAAAAGGATTTTTCCGGAAAAGTAAATACATCATATCCCCACACAGAAAGAATAAAGGGGTGAAAGTTGGTCAATGCACCGAGCAAACCGTAGCTGGAGGCAAAGTGAGCATGTAAAATATGCGGATTAAATGAATGAATTATTTTTTTTAAATCCGGCAATGCGCAGATATATTTCATTTTCAGAACATCACCCTTCTTCCCCGTTCTCTTATTCAAACATAGCTGTGTAGAGGAAAAACCGAGTTCTTTTTCCTGCAGATAATCGTTCTCATCAAAGGCGCTAAGACTAAAAAGATGTATTATAAAACCTTTTTCCAACAGTGCATTCACCCATTTTTTAGTATGTACGGACGATCCGTCAGAGAGCATAAGGATCCTTATCTTCTTTTCCTCTTCGTTCACATGTTGCCGTTGCATAAGATGGTCAGATATGACGTTTTCCTTTATGAAATTGTTTTTCATGATCATGCATTGTGTTTTTGGGGGATAATGGCGCACTCCTAATCATGCGCTTCAAAGATAAATGAAGTCCAAGGAAAAGCCAAAGCATGGGTTCCTCAAAAAAGCGCCCCTCTGCCTGTGCACCTATAAAAATGGTCAATATGGCTGCAAGTGTAATAAGAGAAAATGCCTTTAATGCGGGGTCGCTTGTTTTATAGTTTGACCTGAACTGTTGATAGACAAATAACAGGAACAAACAAAAAATCAAAATACCTATAACACCAAGTTCTGCAAGTACCGTTATAATATAGGTATGTGAAATGGTGGCACCATGAATGCCCCAAGGTAACAGGTTTAAATATCGCTCGATCATGATATGTTGAAAACCGCCAGCACCCACACCATAGAACGGGCTTCGGATGAACATGAGTATTCCGCCAATGATCAGACCGGGTCTTGCGGAGAGATCCTGCATACTTGCGACCTGTTCGCGTGTTTCCCACAATAATTTAAATATGGGAAAGGACAGAAGGCCTGCCAGGATCAATATCAATAAAATTGTGTTGCGGATACGTTTTTCAAAAAAGAAAGAAATAAAGAACAAGGTACCCAGCAACATAAAAAGTCCCTGTCTGGAGATGGTAAGAAAAAGACAGATCACACAGATGAGCATGGCAATATCCATGAATACTGGCTTTATAATATAAATTTTTTTAAGCCGAAGAATAAGCAAAGCACATATTACGATATCAAGGAATCTCGCAAAAATATTCGGGTCAAGAAAAGTGGCAGATGCGCGTCTGCCCTTGTCCACCCATAAGCGGTAATCGAACACATATTCGGCAATGCCCTCAAGACTTAAAATGACAGCCACAACGATCAGTACCTTTAAAATGAGAGTATAATCTTCCGGTTTCTTTATAAACTCCACTACCATGGTAAACATCAGAAAATAAATGACATATCGTAAGGTTTCCGTTAATCCCTTATCGGGAGCGGGACTAAAGAACAGCGTGGAAAGAAGATAATAGCCGATAAATATGAGAAGAATATATGATATCTTATGTTTGATAAAAGGCACAAAAGATTTCAGGTCGGTAATGAACCAGATGATGAATGAATATAAAATAAATAATCTTGCAAGGTCAAAGACTGAATTGAACATCCCGTCCGGAGCTTTGACCGTTTGAAAAAAAGGAATATACATCTTTGAAATTTCAAGCGGGATCAGAAAGGCAATGATGACAATCATGTTTTTCCTGTCCTTCAAAACAGCCGGGAGAAAAGAAATGAACAGCGCCAGGATCCAAAGTGCAAAAACCCCCTCTATGCTGTCGACAATTATCAAGAATAAATACAAGATGTTAACAGACAATAATGCTATAAAGGGCTTTATTTCAATTCTGTTGTTTGCAAGCATGAAACTTATCTAATCCTGATTTTCCTTCAGTAAGACATATACCCCCGAAGTTAGTAAAGCGAACATGAATGCCGCAATGACAATGATCGCCCGTTTGGGTTTTGCCTTCCGGTCGGGACGATGCGCGTAATCCAGAACCTCAAAGGTCGGCACCGCTTTCGCTTCCGCGATCTTTGCCTGTTCATACAGGGGGCCTACGAACATCAAGACCTCATTAAAATATGCAAGTTGACGCTCGACCTTTTTCATAAAAATTGTGATGTCGGGAGCCCGTTTCAGATTGATGAATAGTTCTTTGTCCGGCATGAACAGTTTATCATATTGTTTCTTCATTTCACTTACCATGATCTCATGGGACTCGATCACAAGTTCGTTCTGCCTTGTCTGCCGCATGATCTTCAGTTCCATTTCCTTGATCATGATCTGGTATTTCAGGTCCGCAGCAAACTGCACCTGCGTGCGTACCTGATCTTCCACGCTCAGCACATTATGCTGTTCCATAAAGCGCAGCAGTTCATTTTCCAATATGGCCAGGCTGTCCAGAATATCCATGAGTTGCGCCTCGATAAAAGCCCGTTCTTCTTTACCGTACTGCGACGCAAGGGAAATATTGATACTGTCGAGAAGATAGACCACATCGTTGGCCATAGCAGCGACCCGCTCCTGGTCACGATCATAAATGGTGATATATATTTCCGCGTGATCACCCACCTCTACTTTATAGTTATCTTCAAAGCGCTCGATGGCCTTGTCAAAATATTTGACCCGGTAAGCGTCCATCAGATTATATTTTCTGCACATGTATTCCTTGATACCCCGGCTCTCAAGAATGGACAAATAGCGGTTCGTGACGCCATCCGTTGCCCCCAGCAATCCCATTGTCCTGACCTGCAGGCTGGACATGTCCAGAATCTGTGATTGGGGCCGGATAACAACGGCGGTCCCGGCATACCACTTTGGTAGGAGCAAACTGATCACAATGGTCAGAACCGATACGCAAAAGGTAAAAATAATAATGAACCGGCTGTTCTTTTTAAATATTCTGTAGTAGTCCCGTAGTGTTAGATCTTCTGCCATATTCTTTCCTTAAGTTATTGAATTATAAATTACCGGCTGCAATAAAAGCAGTGATGACGGTCGATGCAATGGTGGCAAGCATTGAGACGAACTGAAGGATCGAGATCTCTCCAATAAAAATATCTTCAACGGAACGTTTGACAAGAATGATATCGCCCCGCCGGATCTCGGTGTTTCTGGGATTTCTGATCTTCTCCGAACCGCGAAGGATCATCGCGCTTTCGTTGCTGCCTTTGTGATTGACCCCTCCCGCCATGGCGATATAGTCAACAATGGTATGGCCTGGTATAAAATCATAGGTCCCGGGACGATTGACATGGCCGGAGATCACAATCTTTGCAAGACTAATAAACTCGATCTTATCTTTCGCTTTAAGCTGGAAATTGTCCATTTCGTCCACACTAAGCATATACTGTTTTCCGTCTCGGATGATTGCCATCTTTTCATAGTTCATCACATCGCTCATCATGACCTTGCGGCGGTAAAAATCGCCGAGACTTTCTCCATTGATGAACGGAACGAATGAGCGTGTCATGACCGGTCCGTAAACCTCCACACATTCTTTCTCCGGATCTGCAAATGGAATATAAATGGACTGTCCTGCGCGCAGGTATGGGTTGCTCTCCTTATTTCCTCTTAAATAGAAATCATAGATATTGACGATCGTTGTATCATCGTCGGAAAAGATATGGATCTCGAAATCTTTTCCCAGATATCGCAGGGGAACCTTTCCCAGCATATCACTGAGACGCCATGCCGCACTGAATGAGTAGATACCGGGATGCCGGACTGCACCAATAACCGGGATGCGAATGTTCTTTACATCATAAAGAGAAACATGCACATAAGGCCCCACCTGTTCACTGATCAGCGTGAGTGCTTCCGCGAGGGTTCTGCCGCTGACCGGAATAGAGACGGTTCCGGGTATGGCAATAACACCCGTCGGCAGAACGGGAAGGGTCATAATGGACATGTCGTGCAGTTTTTCCACCATAAACTGATCTCCGACACCGATAATGTATCTATCAGGGTCAATCTCCCTTTCCATTTCCGACGGAACAGGTATCATGGAAAGCGTTCCCAATTGTAAATTCTCAAAGTTGCCCTGCATGTCTTTTTGGGAGAATGCGAAAGTGATCATCATACAGACCAGAATGATTTTACTGAGCTTCTTCAAGTTTGGCTCCTTTTTGTAAGCTTTTCGACTTTTACTTTTTGCTTTACTATATAAATGACACATTGTTAAATATAGTTCTTTGCGCCATTAATCAAAAAACATTTCTGTCCGGCTGTCCGTTATTTGGACAATACCATTTTTTGGGCCGATATCATGCTATTATTTACACTCAAACGATACACATACATTCCGGAGGGGAGATTTGTTCCGTTAAAAACGATCTCATGTCTGCCGGCGGACTGATGTTCACGTACCAGTTGGCGGACCCGCTCTCCGCGAAGGTTAAATACATCAAGTTCGACAAGAGCATCAGTATGCATTTGATAAGATATGCGCGTCTCCGGATTAAAAGGGTTGGGATAATTCTGAAACAATTCTGCCGTTTGCGGTATGAACGGTTCCACTTTCAGAGTAATGTCATATCCCATGAAACGCAAAATATATCCGGCAACCTCCAGTTTGGATGCCACACTGGTGATCGTTTCAAAAGGGAAACCCATGACCATCACCTTGCCGGGAACGGTTCCGCCGGGCGCCGTGCCTTCGTAGGAAACCGCGGCGGTTTTATTGTTGCCGTATTTCATCGCGATCACCGATCCGTTCTTTGTGGTCAGAACATCGGGATAATCCTCGGGATACGTACCCGGGTGACTGCCGTCCTGAGAATAGGTGAACTGCAGATCTTCAAAAACGGTTCCGGCCGCGCCCGATACGCTGTAGTTACCGGCGTCATCTTCGGCATAGGCGGCCTTTAAATAATTATACATAAAAGCTTTATCCGATGCCGACCCTTTATTATCCAGGTCCCAGCCGATCTCAGATCCGCTGACGAATAATTTTCCGCCCGCATCCAGGTAGCTTTTGACACTGTCCTGTTCCACGGTGCTGAAGGTTTCATCCACGGTGCTTTCATCACCCAATATCCACCAGACCATGTCATAGTCTTTCAGGTCGACAAGTCCGTCAATGATCGCTTCGTTGGCGCAGGCATCATAGGCAACATCCCAGGCGTCCATGGCTTTCCCGGTCTGCGCGCCGAAATCATGGGTCGGATAAGCGTAGGATCCCGAACCGCTGAAACGGTCAAAACCATCCACGATAAGGACCTGCTTTCCGCTATTTATTTTCTTGACCGCATAAATGTCACTGCTGTTTTCTGAAGCGTTTTCACCTTGGATAAAGGCTGTGATCTGATAATCGTAATGTGTATTGCCCGCTTGAGCAAGCCTGGAAGACAATGTCCCTTTAGGCACAGTCTGCACAAGCGTAAATGTGGTTTCACTGCCAAGTTTTCTGGATATCCGATACGCGGTGAAGTCCACACTTTCATCCGCGGTTCAGGCCAGATCCACACTATCTCCTTCTGTTACGGCATAAAGAAGTGTTGGACGCGGAGCCTGCATACCCTGGATATTATTATAGCGGATCGGCACATAGCCGGTGATCCCGCTGACCGTCCAGGTATAATAGCGGGTCAACCATCCGCTACCGGTAGCTTCAGCCTGCAAGAGTTTTCCGTCATTGGTCCATTCCACAAAAAGACGAATATGGCTACCTGCTTTATTGGTGGCATCCCCCGGGAGAAGATCGTTCACACTGGACAGTTGCCGGGAAACATTGCTTATGGTTGATGTGCCGTATTTCTGACTGGTTTTCCAGCAAATACTTACATACCCCGAACAATCATTCCCTACAGAATTACCCCAATCCACAACGGATGTATTCTTATCTCCGGCAAGCTTACCGGCCGCGATGCCCGCATCAAACTGTGCAATGGTATTCCAGCCGCCCCATTTATATGGAATGCTGACATTTTGGCCGACCTGGATCCATTCCGGTGTAGTTACCGTTGATGTTGTGCCAATATTCGCGGCTGTTGCAGTCCAAACATGCCGCACGTGCGCATCCGCAATCTCAAGAGTTTCTGTTCGTTCTACACTTGTAGCGGCTGTCGGAGTATTTTTGTTCAACGGCGGATTGGCGATCGCCGGTTCAGCTTCGCTGTATCCGTTGAAGTGGTAAACCTCGGAAAACCGGTCGGGATAAACGAGGTCAGTGCCTTTGCCGTCCGGATCATATTCCCAGCGAATGATGCATATCCCTTCTCTGGCGGAATGCATATGATAGAGTTCGCCCTGCGGTCCGACGGTAAATTCTTTGAAAATGTAACTGAACTGCTGACGCGGCAAAATTATCCTGGCATGAACTTTGCCATTTTCATCGACCAGGTAGATATAACGCGCAACCGCCAGAGGTACCTGCCGGGTAATAGATTCGGCATAAATGTAATGTTTCCCGCCGGGAGCGCTGCCAATATAGTCCACGGAACCCACGTTGGGAACATGCAGATCGATATTTTTATATCCCAGGTCGATGTGTACCCGTGAAGGCAGACTTCGGGTCACGCGCGGGGAAAGTTTTGCGGGTTTATTGAATCTCTGCAATCCGAGAGCAAGATCACCTTCCGGATGACGGGCGATCACGGTGTTCTCGCTTTCGTGAAAACCCATGAACATGTATTTCAGTTCTTCCTGTTCCGCGATCTGCTTCCACTGACCATCTTTCCGCTGATAGATATTATGTTGACCCATCAGGTAAAGATCGTCTCCATTATAATGAAAATCCAGCATATAGTTCATCGGGATTTCTTCCGAAGAGATATATCCCGAGGGTCCAAATCGTTTTAATTTTTTATTCTCAGCATCATAAATAATGATCGTTTCTCCTTTGATCTGAAAAGAAAGCGGGCCGGTTTGCAAACCGGGATAAGAACCGGGCCTCAGTTCTGCTTCGTTTTCTCCCCATGGAACTTGCAGTATCTCGGTGTAGCGCATGCCTCCGAATGCAGAAGTAACAAGCATAAGAACGATCAGCGGTGTCATCATTAACAAATTTTTAAGTTTCATATTCGGTCTCCGTTTACTATTTTACAAACGCATTGAAATATACTATATAAAAACTCCGGGGTGAACATGAAATTGATAAGTTTATTGGGATTGCTGGTTTTGCTGCTTATCGCCTGGCTCCTTTCCTACCACAAAGACAAGATCAATCTTCGGACGGTATTATGGGGGTTGTTCCTGCAGTTCCTGTTCGCGGTCATTATTCTTCAGCGTTCACCCATGAGCTGGATCGGCATGGCGATCTTTGCCTTGTTGCTGATCTTTTACGTTTTCCGCGATCTGATAAAAACGACCTGGCTGAAATTCTTGTGGATCACTGTGATCGTTGCCGGATCGGCACTGCTCAGTTTTCTGATCTTTATGATCCTCCAGGTGTTGTCTGTTGCGGTGCTTTTTCTGATCATTCTGTTCGCTATGCTCTTAAATAAATATCTGCTGAAATCGGAACGTTTGAAACCCTATCTGAACGCCATACTTATCGTAAGTATCTTTACCGCTCCCGTTGCGCGGGGACTTTACGGTCAGGATATTTTTCAGTCTTTCAGCGACGGAGTCGCAAAATTCCTCAGTATGTCAATGTACGGGTCTGAATTCCTGTTCGGCAACCTGGCACGTCCCGAGTTTTTCTTTCCCGAAAATTCCGCCTGGCCGGGATTCGGATATCTTTTTGCCTTTGTGGTCTTACCAACCATTATTTTCTTCGGCGGGTTCATCGCCGTGCTCTATCATTTCGGTGTGATGCAGCGCATTGTTGAGGCCATGGCACGTTTCATGAGCTGGACCATGGGCACCAGCGGCGCGGAAACCCTTTCCTGTTCCGCCAATATCTTTGTCGGTCAAACGGAAGCACCCCTGCTGATCAAACCTTTTCTGAACGATATGACGGAATCCGAATTGCTGACCATCATGGTCGGAGGTTTTGCCACGATCGCGGGCGGCGTACTGGCGGGATATATCGCCATGGGGGTCAATGCCGGACATCTGGTGGCGGCATCGGTAATGTCCGCACCCGCGGCACTGGTCATCGGCAAGATCATTTATCCCGAGATCAAAAAATCAAAAACGGCGGGTATGGTCAAAATGCCCGAACTTCAGCGGGCTCAAAATGTATTGGGTGCGCTCTCAAACGGCATCACGGACGGACTTAAACTGGCGGTGAACGTGGGTGCCATGCTAATCGGTTTTATCGCGCTCATTGCGGTGGTCGATCTGGGTTTCAACTGGCTGGACGGTCTGATCGACGGTAAATTACTTAAAAATACTTACTACTTTTATGAAACAAGCAGCGGCTTTTCTCCGGTGCACGGCGAATACCGGGGAATTTTCCCGGGTTCGATCCAAACACTGTTCGGAATTGTTTTCCGTCCCCTTGCCTGGCTGATGGGCGTATCTTGGGAATACGCGGGATCTGTCGGACACCTTCTGGGTACAAAGATCGCGCTGAATGAATTTGTGGCTTTCGGTACGCTGGGTAATTACATTCAACAAGGTGTGCTTGACGAGCGCGCACGGACCATCGCTACCTACGCGATCTGCGGATTCGCGAACTTTTCATCCATCGGGATCCAGCTGGGCGGTATCGGCGCTCTGGCACCGCAGCGGAAAGGCACGCTGGCAAAGATCGCACTGAAGGCCATGATCGGCGGGGCGATCGCCAGCTGGATCACGGCAACAATAGCGGGAATACTTTTATAATATTATGGTTGACCCCATTATCGACATCGTTCACTTCCTGGCTTCCCGCGCCTGCAACGGACGGCGGACCGGCACACCCGGGTCGGCGGCTGCAAGGACTTATATTATCGATAATATGCTGCGTGCCGGCATCCATCCCTTTTCCGGAACGAACGGATATACACATCCCTTCGGCGGCTTGCCGGAGGGTGAGACCGGTGCCAATATTATCGGTATCATTCCCGGACGCGGGGCACTGATGGATCGTTTTATCCTGCTTGATGCGCATTATGATCATCTGGGGAAATATAAGACCGGTCTCCGGTATTATCCCGGTGCGGACGATAATGCTGCCGCTATTGCGGCGGTGCTGCACACGGCGAACCGCTTTATCGCTTCGGACAATATAGAACAAGCCGCCGATCGGCGCAGTATTCTCATTACCTGCTTCGATGCAGAGGAACCCCCCTATTTCAATTCGGAACATATGGGTGTGGTCCGTTTTTGCAACGATTTCCCCGAGATCATTGAACGTATTGATCTTGCTATTATTCTGGACCTGCTGGCCCACCGGATGGGCGAAGGTCGTGTCCCGGAAAAATTCCAGGAGATCCTCTTTGTGATCGGCGCGGAAAAATCCGGCGTTGGACCCGTCCTGGATGAACTCGAACTGGCGGTGGAAAATCTCTCCCCCATGCGTATCGGCGCGCATGCCATCCCTCCTTCGGGCGATTATATTCCACTGCAGCAGTATGAACTTCCCTATTTATTTATGACCGCGGGGAAATTCAATGACTATCATTCCTGTTATGATACGGCGGAGAAACTGGATTATCCTAAACTTGAAGGGATCAGTAATTATCTGACCTATTTGCTGACCGTTCTGGCCGAAGCGGATCCGAAGATCTTTTATTATGACCGTTTGGGCGAGGACGACCTGGCAACTCTCCGCACCATGGAGGATATTTTCAGCCGCATGAATGATGATGAACATATCCCACGAAATCAGAATGTCTTTGATTATGTCCAGAAACGTTTCATGCGCGGTGAACTCAAAACGCCGGGGAAATTCGGCAATATCAAAGATTTCTTGCGGCAGGCTATGGAAATGTGTAAAAAAGACGGAAGTTTGACTCATAATGAACGCTCCAAGATCAAATATCTCATCGATGTGATCGCGAAATATATGCATTAGGCCGGCGCCGGAAGTCGGAAGCCAGTAGTTAGAATTTAGAATTTAGAATATAGAATATAGAATTTAGTAGAAATAAAAGTAAACTTGAGTCAAGTTTATTTTTTTTCTTGACAAGGACAAAAGACATTCGTATTCTTACTAAGGTTTTAGTAGTATTACCAATCATCATGGAGGATCAATGGCCAATGTTAACAAACTGACTCCGGCGGAATGGGAGATCATGGATGCTGCCTGGCAGCTTGGCGGATCGCCTTCGGTAAGAGCTGTGCTGGAATATGCCTATCCGAACGGAGAAAAAGCTTATACGACGATCCAGACATTAATGAACCTGCTGGAGAAAAAGGGTTTGCTTTCGCGAAAAAAGATCGGTCTGGTGAATTTTTACACGCCGGTTTACCGGCGCGAAGAGATGCTCCAGCGAGAGACAAAACATTTGATCTCACGTGTTTTCCGGGGCTCTGCGCCTGCGCTGGCAAATTTCCTTATCACGGAGGAAAATTTGTCACTGGAAGATATCAGAAAAATCAAAGCCCTGCTCAAAGAGAAAGAAGCGCAACTAAAGGAGAAATAAATTGATCATCCATATCAATTACCTGGCAGAAAACTGGATGGCGTATTTCGCTTATGCCGTTTTGCAAAACACACTCTTTCTGGCAGTGATCTTTCTGTTATTGTATCTTTTGCGGGAAAAACATGCCGGGATCAAATATTCCGTTGCCGCATTGGGAATGATCAAATTGCTGATACCTCCTTTTTTACCCTTAACGATCACGGAGTCCTCCAATCTCACGCCTGGTGTCAATGTCGGGGAAATCACTGCGCTAAACAGTGTTGCAGAGGCAACGTCGCCGACCACTCTTTCCGTTCCCGCTATTTTCTTTCTTATCTGGACCGGCACAATTCTAATAATGGCAGGATATGCCTTTTTATCGATGCTTCAACTCAAATGGCAATTACGGGGAGCGACTTTTATTGAACAAAGTCATGTTGAAGGAAAAACCATCGGTGTTTATTCGTCCCCGAATATTTCGGTCCCGATGAGCACCGGGCTTTTTCCCCGACGGGTTTATGTCCCTCTTCTCTGGTCGGAACTCAGTGATGAACTCAGATTATCGTTACTGCGCCATGAAGTGGCACATATCAAACGCAGGGATGGTCTGTTTGGCGCGCTACAGATGCTGGCACAAGCGCTCTATTTTTTCCATCCGCTTGTCTGGATTCTGACCCGTCGTCTTAACGAATATCGTGAAATGGCCTGTGATGATATAGCCGTCAACAATTCCACCGTAACACCACTCATATATTCCCGCTGCCTCGTAGATGTTGCCGAGCATATACTACCGGCTTGCAATTATTCATCAGCATCCACATTGATAAAACAAAAGAACAGACTCTACCATCGTGTGAATTATCAAGTGAAAGAGAATACAATGAAAAAATTATCCAAACGCGCTTCGCGGCTGATCTGGATGCTCTTACTGATCCTTATCGTGCCACTTTCCTGGTACTGTAAAAAAGAAAGCGTACCGCCGCCACCCCCTGCCGATAAAGCGAATATCTACGGCACGATCACGGATGCCGAAAGCGGAGAGCCTCTGGCAGGTGCCAATATCATTTTACAGAATACGAATCAGGGCGCCGGCAGCGACTCGAAGGGTAATTATGTCATTCAGGATATCCTTCCCGGTGAATATTCTCTTGTATGCACCTATATCGGCTATAAACCTCAACGGGTAAAAGCCACAGCGGAAAAAGGCCGATCCAGTGCTTATCATTTTAAGCTTGAACCCAGCCCCGTTCCGGTGGATGTGGTTACCATTACCGGCAAAAGAGAAGAAGAAAAACCCGAAGTTACCTTTGTCCCCTACGATGAACCTCCCGTACCACTGGGGGGAGCGGCGGCCATTGCGAATAATCTTATCTATCCCGAAGAAGCCAAACAGCGCGGTATTGAAGGAATGGTTTTAGTTCAGGCATATATCAATGAAAAGGGCCGTGCAAACGATGTCAGAATATTCAAGTCAGAGCTTCCCGAATCCTGCAATGAGGCGGCTAAAGCAGCCATTCTAAAGACCGAATTCAAGCCGGCAAAGCAACGCGGTGAGGCGGTGGCTGTCTGGATTACCGTTCCGATCCTGTTCAAACTTGAAAAGGATAAGACACCTTGATCTTTGATAGAATCTGAAAATACCGGGGTGTCGAGATTTTCTGTTGATCTGTTGATCTGTTGATTTGTTGATGTCCGGGGGAACTGGAAATTATCCTGTATATTCCGTTATCCTGTCTGAAAAGAATATCCTGTACATTCTGTACCAAGGGGATCCCCCCGTGATAATCCAGTCATAAAACAAAAGACCCTCCGGATTGAAGGGTCTTTTTTATCATGTCATTTACAGAATCACTTTTCTTCGATCGCGGCCTGCGCGGCGGCAAGACGCGCGATGGGAACGCGGAAGGGTGAACAGCTGACATAATTCATGCCAACCTTGTGGCAGAATTTGACCGAGCTGGGTTCACCTCCGTGTTCACCACAGATACCGACCTTCAGGTCGGGACGTGTGGCACGGCCGCGTTTGGTTCCGATCTCAACAAGTTCGCCAACGCCTTCCTGGTCGAGCTTCTGGAAAGGATCATCTTTAAGGAGTTGCTTCTCCAGATAGACCGGGAGAAATTTCCCCGCATCGTCACGGCTGTAGCCGAAAGTCATCTGCGTCAGGTCATTGGTCCCGAATGAGAAGAACTCTGCTGATTCCGCGACCTTGTCGGCGGTCAGCGCCGCACGGGGGATCTCGATCATGGTGCCGACCAGATATTCGACCCGCTCGGCTTTTTCTTCAAAGACCTTTTCAGCTGTTTCGCGAATGATCGCTTCCTGCATATCATATTCCGCTTTTGTACCGATCAGGGGAACCATGATCTCCGGAATAGCCTTGATACCTTTTTCTTTGCAGTTTATGGCGGCTTCAATAATGGCGCGGGTCTGCATTTCAGTGATCTCGGGATAGGTGTTCCCAAGACGGCATCCGCGATGTCCCAGCATGGGGTTGATCTCCTCAAGAGAATGTACCTTTTCAACGACAACCTCGACCGGAACGCCCATTTCCTTAGCCATTTCGATCTGGTTTTTTTCTTCCTGCGGAACAAATTCATGCAGGGGCGGATCCAGCAGACGTATGGTAACGGGAAGTCCGTCCATAGCCTCAAAGATACCTTCAAAGTCTTCACGCTGATAAGGCAGGATCTTGGCAAGGGCCTTCTTCCGTCCTTCAACGTTTTCACTCAGGATCATTTCACGGATCGCCTTAATACGGCTGCCTTCAAAGAACATATGCTCCGTACGGCATAAGCCGATACCCTTTGCACCGAAATTCCGGGCAACTGTCGAATCGTGAGGGGTGTCCGCATTCGTGCGAACGAGCATCTTGGTGTGTTTTTCACAAAGGTCCATCAGCTCACCGAAATCACCGCTGAGTTCGGGGTCGATGGTCTTTATCTTTCCTTCATATACCACACCGGTGGAACCGTTGAGCGAAAGCCAGTCACCTTCTTTATACGCTTTTCCTTCTACGCTCATGGTGCGGTTTTTGTAATTGATGGAAATGCTTCCGGCACCGGACACACAGCATTTTCCCATGCCGCGCGCAACAACGGCAGCGTGGGATGTCATGCCGCCGCGGGCGGTCAGAATGCCTTCTGCGGCATCCATACCCGCGAGATCTTCCGGAGAGGTCTCTATCCTGACCAGGATCACCTTCTCGCCTTTTGCGACCCATTCTTCGGCTTCATCCGCAAAAAATACGATACGGCCGGTGGCTGCACCCGGAGATGCCGGCAAGCCTTTCGCGATCGCTTTTGCCGCTTTCAGCGCTTCCAGATCAAAGACAGGATGGAGCAATTCATCGAGCTTATTCGGTTCAACGCGCATCAGGGCTTCTTTTTCGTTGATCATACCCTGGCGCAGCATATCTACCGCGATCTTGACCATCGCAAAACCGGTGCGTTTCCCGTTCCGGGTCTGAAGGATCCACAAACGTCCGTCCTGGATCGTAAATTCCAGATCCTGCATATCTTTATAATGATCTTCCAGTTTCTGCTGAAGTTCATTGAGTTCTTTATAAGCTTCGGGCATGGCCTCTTCCAGTGAAGGGAACTTCTTCGCACGTTCCTCTTCCGATACGCCGGCCAGTTTAGCCCAACGACGCGAACCTTCCAGTGTGATCTCCTGAGGGGTCCGGACCCCGGCGACCACATCTTCGCCCTGCGCGTTGATCAGGTATTCGCCGTTAAAGATATCTTCACCGGTCGCCGCATCACGAGTAAAGGCAACACCCGTCGCGGAATTGTCACCCATATTTCCGTAAACCATGGCCTGAACATTGACAGCGGTTCCCCATTCATCGGGATAACCGTGCATTTTACGGTAAACGCGGGCACGGTAGTTGTTCCAGCTTTGGAAAACCGCACCGATGGAAGCCCAGAGTTGTTCCCAGGGATCGGTCGGGAAGTCTTTGCCCGTTACATTTTTTACGGCCGCTTTAAATTTATTTACGAGTTCTTTAAGATCCTCTACCTTTAATTCCGTATCCAAAGAGACACCCTTACTTTCTTTGACTTCTTCAATGATCTCTTCGAAAGGATCGATGTCTTCTTTGTTCTCGGGTTTCATTCCCATGACCACATCACCGAACATCTGGATAAAACGGCGGTAAGAATCCCAAGCAAAACGGGGATTTTCGGTCTTTTTGGCCAGACCTTCCACAACCTCGTCGTTCATACCGAGGTTCAGAACGGTATCCATCATACCCGGCATGGAAACGCGGGAACCGGAACGCACCGAGATCAGCAGGGGATCTTCCGAATTACCGAATTGGGAGCCCATGACCTTTTCCATGTGTTTGACACCCGCTTCGACTTCCTTACTGATGCGATCGATCGTTTTTTCAACACCTTCTTTGTACCAGAGCGTACAGACTTCCGTTGTGATCGTAAAGCCCGCAGGGACCGGGATGCCGATACGGTTCATTTCCGCAAGGTTCGCACCCTTTCCGCCCAGGAGGTTCTTGTCCGTCGCTTTTCCGTCTGCCTTTCCGGCACCGAACAAATATACATGTTTCATGTTTTCTTTCCTTTCTGTTTAGAGCCAAAATATATACGATTCAGGGTCGAAATGCAAGAAAGATGGAAAAGAAGTTGCGAGTATTGCGGATATACAAGAAAAATAATTATCGTAATCGGTTTTCGGGGAAAAGATCCTCCGCTTGACAGGATGCGTAACCATACGGATCTTTGATCCGTTCAGGTCCTTTTAAAGCTCTTGTCGAGTTCTTCCAAGGTAAGATTGATAATGGTCGGTCTGCCATGCGGACAGGCGTAAGGCGATTCGGTCTGAAAAAGCTGGTCTACCAGATTCTGCATTTCAGCCGGCTCCAGGGGATCCCCGGTCTTAATGGCTGCTTTGCAGGCATAGGAAGCTGCCATATTATAGGTCTTATCATGCCGGGTCGTACGACGCTCACGGTATGAATCCAGGATGTCAAGGACCACCCGGCCCTCTTGAATGGAGTGCATATCTGCCGGTACAGCTTCGATAAGCATGGTGTTCTTCCCAAAAGCACGCAGAGAAAAACCCAGTTTTTTGAACATATCCAGGATCTCGCCCAGCAGTGCAAAATCATCCGGAGCAAGTTCAAGGCTTACCGGAAAAAGCAGCTGCTGCCCGTTCTGCGCAGAGGATTCCGAAAACGTTTTCAATGCCTTTTCAAAAAGTATTCGTTCATGTGCGGCATGCTGATCGATAATTATGACAGCGGACGCTATTTGCACAAATATATACTTATTGTGCGCCTGCCACATGCTGACAACCGAAGTTCTTCCGTTCTGAAAAGGAACATCCCCGTTCATTTGCATCGTATTGAATTGCCGGATACGCCGGGTCAGGGGATGTTCTTCGGGAAGCGACGCCGGTTCGGGCGGACGCGCAGCCGGAATATGTTCCGGGAATAAACCCGGAGCGGTCGGCGCACCTCCGGTTCTTCCGGTATATCTCGGTGCTGTCGGTACCGCGTCGGGACGCCGGAAACTCGGAACGACCCGAAGATTGTCTTTGAGCGCAAGCGAAACCGCATTGCGTATGAAATGATATATTTGCCATTCGTTCCGGTATTTTATTTCTGTTTTTTGAGGATGTACGTTGACATCTATCTCCTGCGGCGGCAATGTAAGCTTCAGCACAAAGAAGGGATATTCCCCTTTATCCACCATCGGAGAAAAAGCACTGTAAACCGCGGAATTCATGAGCCGGTCATTGACCAGCCGGTCATTGACAAATAAATACTGCTCGCCGCCCTTTTTCCGGACCAGATCAAGTCCGCCGACAAACCCTTCCAGTGAGGCTGTTCCGTCCATCCCTTCAACCGGGATCAATTTCTGCGCGTAATGTCCCGAAAAAACATCCGCGATGCGCTTTTTCAAATCGGACGGGGACAAACTGAATATCTCGGTCTCGTTGGAATACAACGAGAACTGCAGTCCCGGGAAACCTAAAGCGAAGCGGCGGACCGTGTCCACAATATGCGCATATTCGGTATTGGGTGATTTTAGGAACTTCCGGCGTGCCGGCGTATTGTAAAAAAGGTTTCGCACGGTAATATGCGTACCGGCCTTCATGGAAACGGGTTCGACCTTTTGTATCTCTCCCCCGTTGATGGTCAGACAGGATCCTTCCTCCGAATCCTGCCGGCAGGATCGTGCTTCTACCATTGATACCGAGGCAATGCTGGCCAGAGCCTCGCCTCGGAAACCCAGTGTCCGTATGTTTTCGAGATCATCGGCCAGCGCGATCTTGCTGGTGGCATGCTGCTCAAAGGCCAGTAAAAGATCATCCTCATCCATTCCCTCACCATTGTCAAGCACACGTATGACGTCTTTCCCGCCGTTCTCGATCAGAACAAGGATCTCCGAGGCAGCGGCATCGATCGCATTTTCCATAAGTTCCTTCACCACGGAAGCCGGCCGCTGAACGACCTCACCCGCTGCGATCTTATTTGCAAGCTGTTCGGACAATATACGTATTCTGGACAATTCTTTTCTCCTCTTCAGAAAGCTAAAGTTAGTATTTCCCGGCCAGAACGAAAAGGAAAACATTTGGAAAAAATTATAAACACCGAAATGATAATTTTTTCTAAACACAGCTCCTGACCAATATTTTCATTCTTTCGGGTCATTTAAAATTTTACCTTTAGATATTGAATTTCCCTTATCTATTTCTTATTATTCATCACATTTTGAGAAATATTGAAATATAACTGTAATTTCAGGGCGCGCTATGCATATGACACAGGGAGAAGATCTGACATCTTTGCTGAACGAACGAAAAGAATATATCTGCAAATCGAAACGTATTGTTCTCAAATTGGGGACCAAGGTTTTACTTTCGCATTATCTTCAGGGAGGTAAAGACGGTCAGATCATGCGGCTTGTCGATGATATAGCCTATTACCACGAAAAAGGGTACCAGATCGCGATCGTCAGCTCCGGCGCCGTCGGGTTTGGAATGAACCAGATCGGACTCGAACAGCGTCCGGCCGACCTGAAGCGCATTCAGGCGCTGGCATCGATGGGACAATCCCTGCTGATGCAGAAGTGGAACGAACTTTTCGCACGCAAGGGATTGAAAACGGGACAGATCCTGCTGACCTATGATATCATCGAGAACCGCAAACGTTTTCTTTATGCGCGTGACTGCATGCTTTCGCTTTTTAAGTACGGAGCTATTCCGATCATCAACGAGAACGACTCCGTGGCGATCGATGAGTTGAAATTCGGCGATAACGATGCGCTTTCGGTACTCGTTTCCAGTTTGATGGATGCCGACCTGCTGGTGATGTTCACGGATACGGACGGTTTGTTCACTAAGAATCCGCACCGGTCGCACGACTCAAAACGTATCGGTTATCTGGACAGGATCGATAAGGATATCTTTAATTTTATTGAGGACAGGCAGGGACAACTTTCGCTTGGCGGCATGACATCCAAACTGCAGGCAGCTCTGCGTTCAACCCAGGCCGGTGCGGGTGTGGTGATCTGCAGCGGTTTCACGCCGGACCTGAAAGGGATCCTCGACGGGGAAGACATAGGCACCTTTATAAAGCCGGACAGGAAATATCAAAAAAAACGCAAACGCTGGATATCCTTCAATGAAAGGATCAAAGGGAAGGTGCTGATCGATACAGGCGCGGAGATCGCACTGATCCGCAACCAGCGCAGCCTGCTTCCCGGTGGCGTGGTCGGCGTGGAAGGCAATTTTCCCGTCGGATCGGTTGTGGGCATCTATAATACCGGTCTTGAACTCATCGGCAAGGGTATCAGCTATTACAGCAGTCAGGAGATCGACCTCATCAAGGGCCAGCGGACGGGAAATATCAATAAGAATTCGGTAAAACGTTTTTATCACGAGATCATCCATCGTGATAATATGATCATTTTAAAAGAGGAGACCGCACATCATGGTACGTGAGATCGCGGAAAAGACGAACGCGGCCTATAAGGCCTTTTTACGGGACGGTACGACAAAACTCAAGAATGCTATTCTCGTGTCGGTCGCATGTCTGCTGGATGCGAACCGGGATTATCTGAAAGAAAAGAACCTGTTGGACCTGGAGACGGGGAAGACGCAGGGACTCTCGGAAGCCATGCTGGACCGCCTTGCTTTGAATGACACCCGTATTGACGGAATGATCCGCTCCTGTAAAGAGATCATTGCCCTGCCTGACCCGGTGGGAAGGATCTATGATATGCAGGTGCGACCCGAGGGATTCCGGGTCGGAAAAATGCGTGTTCCCATCGGCGTGATCGGCATCATCTACGAAGCCCGTCCCAACGTTACGATCGAAGCGGCAACCCTTTGCCTGAAATCGGGCAACGCCGTGATCCTGCGCGGGGGAAGTTCCGCCTATCATTCCAATATGGCACTGATGAAGATCCTGAAGGAGGCGCTGATAGCGAATGGTGTGGACGAACATCTCCTGTCGTGCCTGACCTCAACTGACCGGAATGCCGTCGATGAGATGCTGCAGCAGGACGATCTGATCCACCTGATCATTCCCCGCGGCGGTGAAGGGTTGATCCGGCGTGTGGTTGAAAAATCCAGGATCCCCGTACTTAAACACTATCAGGGTGTGTGTCACACGTACGTGCACGCGCAGGCT
Source organism: uncultured bacterium (assembly GCA_964535585.1). Taxonomy (GTDB): domain Bacteria; phylum Fidelibacterota; class Fidelibacteria; order Fidelibacterales; family Fidelibacteraceae; genus M50B103. The sequence continues at coordinate 88,118 of CAZHTR010000001.1, forward strand.
GACCTTAACATGGCGGAGAAGATCGCGGTAAATGCCAAAGTGCAACGACCGGGCGTATGCAACAGCATGGAAACCCTGCTGGTCGATACCGGGATTGCCGATAAATTCCTTCCGCGTGCAATTAAGGTCCTGCAGAGCCACGGTGTTGAGATCCGCGCTTGCGAACGTACCCGGGCGATCTGCGGAGAATCACTGAAAGCTGCGACGGAAGATGATTATTACGCCGAATTCCTGGATCTTATTTTAGCCGTTAAGGTGGTTGATAACGCCGATGAGGCCGCCGTGCATATCAACACATACGGCTCCGGACATACCGACGCGATCATTACCAAAGATATCAACACGGCAAATGCATTTATTAAAAATGTCGATTCGGCCTCGGTGATCGTCAATGCCACCACCCGGCTGGCGGACGGCGGCGTGTACGGACTGGGTGCGGAGATCGGTATTTCCACCGACCGTCTGCATGCACGCGGACCCATGGGACTTGAAGAACTTACCACCTATAAGTGGATCGTCCTGGGGGAAGGACATATCAGAGAATAGGTTTAGGGATTTAAGGGTTTTTTAATCTTTTCACGTTGATATTCTTGTCATTTTTCCTGTGATCATTTTTTTCTTTTCGCATACAGAAATGAAGCGACAGCAATGAAAAAAAGGCTTACGGTATATATCAGTAGAATAAAAACACTATGACTAAAATCTTTGAATTCGGTGCCCTTAAGGGCAGCGCGCGCAACATCTACGGCATGAGCAAAAGGAAGAGCATATCCGATCTTTTCGAAAAGACCTCCGACCATTTTTAAGTCCATCCATGCCCCCGAAAACAAAGAAATAATAACAACGAATAGTGATCCGACCGCAGAAACCTGATTTTCGGTCAGTAATGAACCCATGATCATACCAATGCTCACACAAACAAATGCCATCAGAAGAAAAACCAAAAGGGCAAATATCATTTGCTGATAAACGGCACCCAATAGCGCTCCGACAAGCAGACAAACTGCCGTTTGCATCAGAGCAAAGGGAATAAAAGGCAATATGTAGGCCAGGATATAGTCCCAGGCCGTTAAGGGAGTGGTAAAGAGACGAATTAAAAAAGCGCTTTGCCGGTCCTTTGCCAGCAAAACGGCAGAAAACATGATAATAAGAGAAAAACTGAAAATAATAACACCCGGTGTCAGATTTATGGGTGAGAAGGTATCCAGCTCCGCAAGTTTGAACATTGAGGAGAACAGAAACAGCATGATCAGGGGCATAAAAAGTCCCAGAAGCAGGGAGATTGGGTCGCGGTAGATCTCCTTGATATTACGGTCTGCCAACCGAAGGAACCTCATTCCTGTACCTCCTTTTCGGTAAGTTTAATAAAAATATCGTCGAGGCTGGCTTCCTGCAGATATATCCCGTTAATTTTGACTTCCTGTGCCCGTAAAATATCCATCACGGCATATATGTCGATTTTCATTGCGCTTATTTCCAGAATACCCTTATTGTATGCAACATGTTCAACATATTTATTTTTCAGCATGTCCGGCAGCTGCGGGGGTACATATTCTGTATTGATCTTCAGGTTCTGCATTTTTGAAAACCGTTTTTTCAATTCTTGTGAAGTCCCCTCTGCTATGATCCTGCCTTCATGAATGATGGCAAGATGGTCCGACAGGGCGTCCGCTTCTTCCAGATAGTGGGTAGTAAGCAGAATGGTCTTATCATTGCGCAATTTTTCAATATATTCCCAAACCTGCCGACGCGCATGCGGGTCCAGACCAAGGGTCGGTTCATCCAAGAACAAGATCTGTGGATCGGCCATCAGTGCCATCGCGATACTCAGACGGCGTTGCATTCCACCGGATAGTTTACGTGTCTGGTCTTTACGGTCCTCCAAGCCCATGAAATGCATGAGTTCTTCGGCGCGGTCCCGGGATTTTTGTTTGCTTAAGCCGCTGACTCCACCCATTAAAAGGAGATTCTCCTTGGTGTTCAGATGTCCCGTTATGGCGGTTTCCTGAGGGGAAACACCAATGATCTCCTTTATCTTATCCGGTTCCTTACGAATGTCATATCCCATTAAGCTTGCGGTGCCGCTCGTCGGTTGCAGTAAACAACAAAGCATTTTAATGCTTGTTGTCTTCCCTGCCCCATTTGTCCCGAGAAGAGAGAATATTTCACCCTTCTGAATTTCCAGATTCAGTCCGTTGACCGCAACACGTTTCCCAAAATGCCGGACCAGTTCATGCGTTACAACAGCCGGTGCCGATGTTGCTTCCGGTTTTATTTTCTGAACTTTCATTTTATCCCTTTTATCGATCAACTCTGCAAACCGCAATAAAGTAAAAATAACTTATCAAAATTCAAATAATATCTCATTTCTTGAAAATGAAATACACCGCCAGGACCAGGAAAGCAAACCCGATAAGGTGGTTCAGGCGGAAGGTCTCGTTCCGGAACACCAGCATGGTAAACGCGGTGAAGACCGTCAGGGTGATAACCTCCTGAAGAACTTTTAATTCTACCAGGGTAAAAGGACCGCCATTCCCGATGTATCCCATCCGGTTGGCGGGAACCTGGAAACAATATTCAAAAAAAGCCACACCCCAGCTGATCAGTATAATGGCAAAGAGTCCGAATTTCCCGAACCCTTTCCATTCCGAAAATTTCAGGTGTCCGTACCATGCAAGGGTCATAAAGGAGTTTGAGAGTACCAGCAATCCGATCGTAAGTAGCTGTTTCATGTTCTGATCCTGTTTGTTAAAAAGTTTACAAATACCCCGTAATATATCCATTTTGGGATCGCGCATCCCGGTTCATTATATAAATTTGAAAAATCACCACATTCCCGATAGCGCTCAAAGAATAATAGCCGCCAGTCCGAAATAGAACACGATGGTGCAAATATCGGCGATGGCAAGGGTCAGCGGACCTGCCGCGATCTTGGGGTCAAGACGCAAGGCGTGCAACAGCGCGGGGATGGAAAGTCCGAACAAACATGCTCCGGTCATGGCCAGCACGATCCCTCCTCCGACAATGAGAGCTTCCAGCCGACTGCCGTGCCACAGGAACACTACGGATCCGACAAGAATACCTGCTGCACCGCCAAGAAGCAGTGCCGTACCCAGTTCATGCCGAAGCGCCCGCAGATACCATTTCACGGTCGGTTGGACGGACCGCAGGGATTGAATGGTCACCGTCATGGACTGCATGCTGACACTTTCCCCAAGTCCCAATACCAAGGTGAGAAAAAACGCCAGCATGATGCTTTCAGCCAGCGTAACGGAATACAGACTGACCAGCAACGCGCAGAGCAAGCCGCCCGCGATGGTGGAAAGCAGCCAGGGAAAACGGAAACGAAAGGCACGAAAAGGGGTGGCTCCGCGTACCTGAGAAACACGAAAACCAATGGTCTCGAACACCTCATCCATGCGAGCTCGCGGCGGGACAAGAAATTTCTCCTCAAGGAACATGCTGACATCGACTACACCCATGATCTGTTTTTGTTCGTTAATAATTGGCAAAGCAAGATATTTATGACGTGCGAGCATCTCATGCGCGTCCAGAATGGTGGCATCTTCCGGGATCGCAACCACTTTGCGGATCATGATCTCACCCAATGGCTGGGCCAGGGGGGCACTTAGAAGCCGCCGGGTGGGAATAACGCCGCAGAGACAACCCGAGTCGTTCATCACATAAAAATAAATGATCCGCTCACTTAGTCCGGTTCCGCGTATATAAGCCAGCGCTTCTCCGACCGTTGAAATTTCTTTCAGGGTCGCAAAATCCCTGGATGCGATCTCCAGAACAGGACGGTACATATTATGTTGTCTACGTTTCTTCATTCTTTCTCCGGCATTATGCTGGTTCCCTCAAATGCTATACACCAAAAATATCCCTTATAATACGGAATAAAACAATGCGTCTTAACATGCGTGATTTTTTTCTTAACGACATAGCGATCGTTCAAAGAACCCAACCGCGTTTCGTACTTTCTCCTTTTCCCGGGGATCCGAAATATCATTTATTTCTTTATTCCATTTATCCTGAAAAGACCCCAGTGAATACACGGACATCACCTGTCCGCCCCAAAAGGGCATAAGTCCGCTGATGTGCTGCAGATTATGTGCTCCGCCGCGGATACCCGGTGAAGCACTGAGCAGACAGACAGGTTTGTTTTTGAATATTGGCATTTCAATGCGGGATATCCAGTCAACAGTATTTTTAAACACCGGCGTTACGGAACCGTTATGTTCCGGAAGTGAGATCATAAAGGCATCATAGATGTTGAATAACTCATTCAGCGCCAGCATGTGTTCGGGAAAACCGTCCCGCTTCTCGATATCCATACTGTAAAGAGGTGCGGGATAATCGCACAAACGGATAACATGCGCTTCGGACCCGGTTAAAAGACCGGCTGCAAGAACAAGCAGTTTCTGATTAATGGATTGCGATCCGTTGCTCCCCGAAAAAGCAAGTATGCGTTTCATTTAAACCCTTTTGTTACATTTTGACTAACGCCGGAACACACTGTGCTTCCTCATCTGATGACATATACGGTTTCCGGGTTAAGGCCCGTTATAATTTGTTTGGTGGAGGCAGAGGGATTCGAACCCGCGGCCTTTCGCATGTGACGCGAACGCTCTAACCAGCTGAGCTACGCCTCCAAAGGATATCATATATAAATGTAACACATTTGCCTTTATATTTGCAAGATGGAAATATTGTGTTCCTTCTTTCTCTTCGCCGGAGATCTCGCACCCTTACTTAACAAACCGTGTCCCCCGTCACAGCTTTCTTCCGAGAAAATAATTTGTTTTATTATCGTGATAAAAAGTGTATTTTTAATGATGTTAGGATGATTGGATATGAGCTATAAAATTCATTTGGACATCTTTGAGGGACCGGTCGATCTTCTGCTGTATTTCATTAAGCGTGATGAGATCAATATTTATGATATTCCCATAACAAAGATCACGCGGGATTATCTGGAATACCTGGATATGATGACAACGCTTAATCTGCAGGTCGCCGGTGAATTCATTGAAATGGCCGCCATGTTGATGCGGATCAAGGCACAGATGCTCATACCCCGCGTACAGGCGGCTGTGGATAATGAAGAGATCGAGGATCCCCGGAATGAACTTGTCCAGCGTCTGCTGGAGTACCAATATTTTAAAGAGATAAGCGTAGAGCTGAAAAAACTGGAAGATGACAATGCCGGAAAATTTCCCCGTAAGCCCGACTGGTCCTATATCGATCATGACCTGCTGCCCGAAGATGCTTTGAACCATATTTCACTGTTTGATATATTAAATGCCTACAAACAGGCGCTTGACCGTATGCCGCCGGATGCCGATCCGCACGAAGTACAGGTTGATTCGACCAGCATTACACGGCAGATCGATTTTATTTATACTCATTTTCATTCCTCACCAAAAATACGCTTTTCTCAACTGCTGACATCGATACAGAGCAAACTGGTACTTGTCGTCACTATCGTTGCGATCCTGGAATTGATGCGAACACAAAGGATCCGTGTTACCCAAAGTACCTCCTTTGAGGATTTTATGATCGAACAAATAGAACCCGGAGCCTGATTTGGAGCAAAATCATATAAAAGACATAACACTCCTGGATATGCAAATCGTTGAAGCATTGCTCATCGCCTCGGACGTACCTTTGACACCCGAGCGTCTGAAGGAAAGTCTGGATGAAGGACACCGGATTGATCTTGATAATGCCGTTAAAGCATTGAACGCGCGTTACGCGGATAAAAAGCATGCTTTTCATATCATGGCTGTCGGGAAAGGATATCAGATCGTTACGGACAATAAATTTGAATATATCGTACGAAATTACATCAATCGCAATGTGCGGGCACGGCTAACTTACGCCGCATTGGAAACCCTTGCGGTCATTGCTTATAAACAACCCATCAGCAAACCCGAGATCGAACGCATCCGCGGGGTGAACTGTTCTGCCGTACTGACAACATTGTTGGAACGCGAACTGATCACCGTTTCGGGACGAGCCGAAGCGGCAGGTCGCCCATTGCTGTATGTTACGACCGAGGAATTTTTACGTTACTTCGGACTCTCTTCGCCTGCGGACCTGCCACGCACCCGGGAGTTAAATGAACTCTTTCAGGCGGAGGGGAACGTCCCCCAATCCATAATATCAGACACAGATAAGCTATCGGCAGAATAATCTATGTTACGAAAACTAACGGTTGAGAATATTGCGATCATTCAGTCCGTCCGGGTTGAACTTAATCCTGGCCTTTCCATTCTGACCGGGGAAACGGGCGCCGGAAAATCCATTATCATTGATGCACTCGGACTCGCACTTGGAGAACGCGCGGACGCTTCCATGGTCCGCACAGGCACCGAAAAAGCGGTGGTTGAAGCCGTTTTTGATAAACTGAACCTGAATCCGGAAACACGCCAGGTGCTGGACGATGCCGGACTGGAATATCTTGGCGGAGAGATCCTTATCCGGCGGGAAGTCCGGAGCAACGGCAAATCCCGGGCTTTCTTCAATGACGAACTGATACCGCTTTCCGCATTGAAAACCATCGGATCGGGTCTGATCGAAATGCATGGTCAGCATGAGAACCAGAAGCTGTTCAGACCAAAAAATCACTTATTGTTTCTCGGCAAATGCGTTACGGACCGGGAGATCATCGATGCTTACCGCCGTGCATATCATAGCTTCAGACAGCAGCTTCGCGCTTATGGCGAATTGCTACAGCATCGTGATAATTATCTGCGTGAACGGGAACTGCGTACTTTTCATTTCAAGGAACTTGATCAGATCAAACCCGAACCCGGAGAACTGGAGAGCATGCAGCAGGAGTTAAAACTGCTGGAGAACAGCGGGCGTCTGGCATCTGCGGCAGACCAGATCGCGCGAACACTGTATGAAGACGAGAACGCACTGATCCATCAGATCGAAATCCTGAAGAAAATCATGCAGGAGATCGTACAAACCGATACCAACGCCGAAGAAACGGCAAAAGAATTGCAAAGCGCGTTGATTTCATTGACGGAAACAGGGCGCAATATGGCAGAATACCGCGATAAAATGGAGCATGATCCGGAAAAGCTTTCACGACTGCAGGAACGTACCGGCGCGATCAATTATCAGATGCGCAAGCACAACCGGAACTTCGAGGAACTTTGCGAATATTATGCTTTTCTAAAAGAAGAAATGTGTTCTGAGGCCGATTACGACAGTCGGCTGGAAAGTCTGTCACGCTCCCTGGAGCAGGCACGCGAACTGCTGTCGGAAAAAGCCGTTATTTTTCATAAGATCCTGGAAAATACCGCACTGGAACTTGCCGGAAAAGTCGAATCCCGCCTGCGCCTCCTGGGAATGCAGCATGCGCGTTTCAACGTCGAACTGCGTCAGAAAGAAAGCAATGCACCCTCCGCCATCCCTTACAAGGGGAAAATGGTGGAACCGTCCGTAAACGGGATCGATGAAGTGGAATTCCTGATCATTACAAACCCGGGAGATACCTTCAAACCATTGGTAAAAATAGCTTCCGGAGGCGAGGTCAGCCGTATCATGCTCGCGATCAAGGCCGTATTGGCGGAACATGACGAAACGCCGACCCTGATCTTTGACGAGATCGATGCCGGGGTCAGCGGTCGTATCGCGCATGTGGTCGGTGAACAGATACGCGAACTGGCGAAACATCATCAGATCCTGTGTATTACGCACCTGCCGCAGATCGCTTCCATGGGTGAACATCATTACCGTGTAGACAAATATAGCATAGAAAATGAGACCTTTGCGCAGATCGGCGAACTAAGTGCCACGGAACGCGTAAAAGAAATAGCCGCTCTTGTCGGCGGTGAAAAACCCAGTGATGCCAGCATAAAAACCGCCGAGGAGCTTCTGAACAAACCATGATATTCCAACTGATCGGACAGGAACAGATCGCAGAACAATTACGAACGCTTGTGAAGAACAAACGTATCGGCTCCGCCTATCTGTTTACCGGTCCCGAGGGATCCGGAAAAACTGCTATGGCCCTGAATTTATCTGCAATGCTGCTGTGTACCGAATCGCTTGACGGGATGGCTTGCGGGTATTGTCCCTCCTGCACAAAGATCCGGCATATGAACCACCCGAATTTTCACTTGATCCATGTCACGCCGCGGGCAAAGAGCAATCCTTCGGAAAATGATCCTTTCCAGAATCTTAGCGAAGCGGATTTTATCGCCATTCGTGAGGAACGGGAGAAACTGGCAGCAGATCCTTACGCGGGTATTCAGATACCCGGAGCGAACAGTATTCTTATCAGCGCGATCCGTCATATAAAAAAGGAGCTGGCCATGAAACCCGCCGAGGCGGGACGGCAGGTTGTCCTGATCCATCGCGCCGACCTCTGCACCGCAGAAGCATTCGGTTCTCTTCTGAAGATACTGGAAGAACCGCCGGCAAAAACCAGTTTTATTCTGACTGCTGACATTCTGAACTTTATCCCGGATACGATCCGTTCACGCTGTCAAATGATCAAATTCAATCCCCTCCCCGACTCACAGGTCGTTAAACACATTCTGTCCCGGGGCAGGGATGAGGCCGATGCCTTGCGGATCGCGGGGCTCTGCTCCGGAAATGTCCGCAGAGCTAACATGCTGTATGAAAGCGATTTCTCGGATGTTGACTCCGAAATACTGAATTTCTGGCGTATGATGATGGGTTCGCAGATCAATGGCCGCTGGGTCACTATGGCCGACATTTCACAACTGATCGAAGATTATGTGAAATTATGGAAAAGCGATCCTTCCGATTTTCGCAACCGGCTGCGTTTTATGATCTTCTGGTTACGCGACGCACAACTGCTGGCAGCCGCACCCGATGCGAAAGACCGTCTTATCAATACACACCTTAAAAATGAATTAAGCCGTTTTGTGGATTTTTATCCGGGCTTCCCTTATCCCGAAATGATCCGGCTCATTGAAGATACCCTGCGTGATGCCGAGAGAAATTGTTATCTCCCCGCATTGCTGGGAAAAATGTTCATAGAGCTTCGAAGCGGCTTTTTAGAAACACGAAAGCGATAATATGCGATTAAATAAATATCTTGCCCATTGCGGGGTGGATTCCCGGCGCAACTGCGATGAACTGATCTTTGCGGGCCGGGTACAGGTCAACGGTGAAACGTTGAAAAATCCCGGCGCGCAGATCGATAAAAGTCAGGCCGAAGTGCGCGTTGATGGTGAAACCGTTAGGCTCCGCACCCACTTTACTTATATTAAAATGAACAAACCGACGGGCTACATAACCAGCCGCAAGGATCCCTACCATAATCAAACCGTTATGGATCTCCTGCCGAATGTTCTACCGGTCGTACCTGTCGGGCGGCTGGACAAGGATACGACAGGCGTCCTGCTTTTTACCGATGACGGGGACTTGAATTACCGGCTTACCCACCCAAAACACGGTGTGGAAAAGGTATACGAAGCACTCTTGCGGCGAGAACCGGACAAGGAACTGGAAAAGGAACTGCCGAAAGGTATCCGGCTTGAGGATAACGGTGACATTGTCCGGGGCAGCGCCGAAGCGCTTAACGTAAAACGCACCCATTTCCGGATCGTTCTGCGGGAGGGGAAAAAACGAGAGGTTAAACGCATCTTCCGGCATTACGGGTCGCAGGTTTTCCGTTTGCACCGTAATATCTTTGCGGGAATATCGGCCGATGAACTGCCGACGGGTAAATGGAAAAAACTGACCACGGCAGAGATCGAACAATTGAAAAAAAATGCCGGACTCTGCTGATCGCCCGCCGTATAGGATCCCGATCAAATTAAAAGATATTCTTAAAGCCTGCACAGGCTCCATGGGCTACTATTCACTTAAAAGACCCGCCACCGAAAGAAGGGTCATTACCGATTCACTGTAATTTTCTGCCGGATTGACAAGAATGGTATAAAACGGATCCAGGTCGGTACTTTTCAATCCAACCGTTAATTTTTTACCGCGTGTTCCGGTTATATACGCTGTTAAGGGACAGGGTTCGGGTGAAAGGTCCAGCGCCACATCGAAGGCGGTCGGGATATGTCCGATCTTGTCTTTCGGGATCGGAAAGGGTTTGGATGCAAGAAGAGGATAGACTTCCGTCTTCCCGTGATGCTCGGCCAGTAACTCCAGTTCACGACTTAGAATAAGGGTGATCTTAATGTTTTTCTTGCTGATCTCCTGAATGCAGCTACGGGCCTCATAAAAATATTTATGGTCGGCCGGCATGCAGATGCAGACCGTTCTCATATCCGCCAATTGCTCTTGGATATTCACGGGTTTCGGGAAAAACAATATCTCTTTTTTCCGCTTCAGTCGGCTTATCCACATTGCTAGTCGCAGCTGGCGCAAGATCATTATAAAATATACCTACTCAGATCATCATCGCTTACGATGGATTCCAGGGATTCTCGAACATGTCCGGCCGTGATCACGATCTTCTTACGTCCATCGGGAGCATTGAACATAATGTCATCCAGGATCTGTGTCATGATCGTATGTAATCGCCGGGCACCGATGTTCTCCGTTTTGTCATTAACCTCGGTCGCTTTGACCGCAACTTCCCGGATCGCATCCTTATCGAAGACCAGTTCAACATCCTCGGCACCGAGTAATGCCTGATATTGTTTGATCAGCGCGTTCTCGGGATGCGTTAATATATTAACAAAATCTTCCGTTGTCAAACTTTCCAGTTCAACCCGAATGGGAAAACGTCCCTGTAACTCGGGGATCAGATCGGAAGGTTTACTGGTATGAAAAGCTCCCGATGCGATGAACAGAATATGATCGGTCTTGACAAAACCGTATCGCGTCTTAACCGTGCTGCCTTCTACAATAGGCAAGAGATCACGCTGTACCCCCTGGCGGCTGACATCCGGACCCTTGCTTTCGTTCGCGATCGCGATCTTATCGATCTCATCCAAAAAAACGATCCCGTCATGCTGGACGCGTTCGATCGCTTCTTCGATCACCTTACTGCGATCAATAAGCTTTTGCGCTTCCTCCTCCAGCAGGAACTTTCGGGCTTCTTTGACCGGCATTTTCTTCTTTTGGATTTTTTTGTTCCCCAGCAGAGAACTCATTGCCTCATTAATGAAATCTCCCGGATTTTCCATCATATCACCGTCAAATCCGCCATCCATCGGACCCATGATCGAGATTCCCGCAATGTTCGGTTTTTTCGCCGGGGCTTCGATCTCCACATAACGATCATCGAATTTTCCCTCTTCATACATAACCTGAAGGCGTTCACGGGTCTTATTGATACGGCTCAGTTCTTCCTCATCCGGTTTTTCTGTGGATTCAATGGGGAACAACAGGTCCATGATACGCGCATGTACCAATTCCTCGGCATTTTGTTTAACCAGTTCACGATATTCTTTTTCCACCATATCTACTGCCATATAAGTCAGATCACGGATGATGGATTCCACATCCCGCCCCACATATCCGACTTCCGTGAATTTTGTGGCTTCGACCTTGATGAATGGCGATTGCGCAAGAGAAGCGAGTCTGCGTGCGATCTCTGTCTTTCCGACCCCGGTCGGACCGATCATGATGATATTATTCGGGAGGATCTCGTCACGGATAGATTCATCCGCCTGCTGGCGCCGCCAGCGGTTCCGCAACGCGATCGCCACGGAGCGTTTTGCCTTATTTTGCCCGATGATATAGCGGTCAAGTTCCTGTACGATCTCTTTGGGTGTATATGATTTCATTATTCCAACTCCATAACAGTAATGTTTTTATTCGTGTAAATACAAATAGATCCTGCGATCTGCAGACCTTTTTCCGCGATCTCTGCGGCTTCCAGATCCGTGTTTTCCATCAAAGCACGAGCGGCAGCCATGGCATACGGTCCGCCGGAACCGATGGCGTAAATATGATCATCCGCATCGATGACATCACCCGATCCACTCAGGATATAACCTTTCTCTTTATCCATAACGATCAGCAGGGCTTCCAGTTTCTGGAGAAATTTATCCCGGCGCCATTCCTTGGCAAGTTCCACCGAAGCGCGGGTAATATCTCCCTTGTATTCTTTTATCTTGTTTTCGAATCTTTCAAATAAGGTAAAGGCATCCGCACCCGCACCGGCAAATCCGGCGAGAATACTGTCATTATATAGTTTACGCACCTTCACGGTCTTTGACTTCATAACGGTGTTCCCGAGTGTGACTTGTCCGTCGCCGGCAATGGCGGCCTTCCCGTTCCGGTGCACACCCAGAATAGTTGTAGCATGTAATGTTTCCATTGTTTTCCTCTTATTATTTTCGTCGTTCCCGCGAACCCGGAATACCCAGCTTTTCACGATATTTTGCAACCGTGCGCCGGGCTACGCGGTATCCCTTCTCCCCCAGGGCTGCCTGCAGGGCTTCATCGTTCAGGGGTTTTTGTTTATCTTCATTATCAATGATCATCATAAGATCTTTTTCAAGGTCCCGGGTTGAACGTAAAGCCTCGTCGGAGCGACCGGCCCGCTCACTGAAAAAATACCGCAATTCATAGATCCCGCGGGGAGTTTGTATGTATTTGCCGTTCACGATCCGGGACACGGTGGATATGTCCAGACCGGTATCCGCGGCAATTGTTTTCATCACCAGGGGGGCGGGATACTCTCGTTTACCTAAAAGAAATTCATCCTGTCGGCGCACGATGGATTGTGCAACAGCGATCATGGAATGCTTCCTCTGTTCAATGGCCTGGATGAACCACTGTGCCGCCTGTTTATTCCCGTTCAAATAACGTTTTGTATCTATGTCCAGGTTCCCCTTATCCAGCATGCTGAGATAGGTTTCCGACAAACGAACACCGGGTATGCCGGATTCGTTCAGCGCAATGTAAAATGTTCCGTTTTTCTCGCGAAGAAGAACATCCGGAATAATGCTTTTTTTCAAATAATCATCATGTCCCGCAGCCGGTTTGGGGTTCAGTCTGGCGATCTGTTCTCGGGCGTATTGCATATCGTCTTCACTTAATGCCATTGCCCTGCGGATATCATTAAAACGACCGTCTATAAAATCGTTATAATGTTCCTCGATCATTTCAATGACAAATGGTTCCTCGCAACGGTCGCGCAGCTGCAGCAGCATACATTCCCGGAGATCGCGTGCAGCGACTCCCGGGGGTGCCAGCGCTTGTACCTGCCGCAGGACATGTTCTGCCATATCCAGCGGGACGGATAACTTATAGGCAATGTTACCGATCGGTGTTCCGCTTAAAAATCCGTTTTCATCCAGACTTCCAATGATCTCTTCCGCTACCCGGATCTCTTCTTCATGCATACCGGATTCTTTTACCTGCAAGAGCAGCAGCTCAAAAAAATCCAGTTCTTCCGCCCGGGGAAGGTCCGGCAGATCACCTGTCGTCCGCAATGAAGCCGAATAATACGGCATATCTTCTTTAAGATCGTTCCCGCTGTGCTCTTTCGGATCGTCTATTTCGAGAAGGGGGTTTTTTTCAACTTCCTTAAATACCGCTTGTTCCAGATCGGACTGGGACAGCTGGGAAAGACGTGCGAGCATCAGCTGCAGCGGCGCGAGTTTCTGTATCTGCTGTTGGGATAAGCTTTGTTTCATCTTGTTTTTCTAGCGATCTAATTTGAATTTCGCCCCCAGGTAAAGCCGTCGGGCTTCCGGATCCTGCGCAAGGAATTCCCCGGTACCGGCTTTTAGCACAGTACCCTGATACAATAAATACGCATGATCGGTAATAGAGAGGGTTTCATGAACATTATGGTCCGTAATGATCACACCGATACCTTTATCCTTGAGACGCACCACCATTTCCTGGATATCTTCCACCGCAATGGGATCGATACCGGCAAAAGGTTCATCCAGCAGAATAAATTTGGGGTCAGTTGCCAGTGCCCGTGCGATCTCGGTTCGGCGGCGTTCTCCGCCGCTCAGAGCATACCCTTTGTTCTTCCTTACCTGTTCAAGCTTGAATTCATCGATCAGGATGTTGATCTTTTCCGTGATGGTTTTTTTATCTTTATGATAAAGCTCCAGCACCAAACGAAGATTATCCTCTACCGAAAGTTTGCGGAATACGGACGCTTCCTGCGACAGATAGCCGATCCCCATTTGCGAGCGCTTATACATCGGCAGGTGTGTGATCTCACGGTCATCCAGATAGATCCGTCCTGAATGCGGACGGATCATTCCGGTGATCATATAGAAGCTGGTGGTTTTCCCGGCGCCGTTCGGACCTAAAAGTCCAACGATCTCGCCGGTTTTCGCTTCCAGATCAACGGCATTCACAACCTTGCGTTTTCCGTATATTTTTACCAGTTTTTCTGCTTTCAGTAGTGCCATATTTTTAACCACCTCGGATGAATATAACGAGAATGTTCGAGTTTACAAAGCCTGAAGGGGAAAATGTGACAACGGTTGTATATATCATATAATTTCTTTTTATTACATCGTTCAGATCAAGGCTTTCCACAGCTTATTCGTCGAAACGCCGCCATGTTTTCCCCAGCGGATTATAAATGATCCAGTTCTCAAACTTCGTATCGCTCTCAAAATTGGTACCGTAGAGCGTATCCTGTTCTGAAAAGATCTGTATCCTGCTGTTGGTATAAACCTTATCGCTGTCGTTGATCCAGAACAGGCTGTCGGTGTAAGCAATAAATCCGCTGTCCGACACCATGACCACATTCCCGATCGCGACGATCCTTTCTTTCCGTTCGTTGATCCGACCACTGTCCGCCGTCAGATAGGAGGTGTGCTTTCCGTCCTCATAAAAATCAATGCGCATACTGTCACGGATGAACATATCCTGCGTATCCTGATATTTTACCAGATGCGCGGCATAAATTTTTGTGGTAAGCTCTCCGGACCGGGTGATCGTGACCACGGTGTTCCATATTTCCTGATCGGGAACACGTTTGCCTGCCAGACTGCTGTAGTCGCCGGTCTTTGTGCAGGCGGCGAGCAGAAAAAGGACAAGCAGGATATATCCTGTTTTTTTCATAGGATCAATATAATCCCTGTAACTTTTTGATCGCTTCTTCAAAACGGTCCTGGGCTTTCAGGATCATATCTACGATCTCCCGCATCGCACCGGAACCGCCGGGGACGGCGGTAACATGATCAACGATAGCTTTGATCTCCGGAATGGCATTTGCCGGGGCGAAGGAAACACCGCATTGACGCAGCACCGGTTCGTCGATATAATCATCCCCCACATATGCAATCTGTTCATCCTCAAGCTGAAACCGTTCTTTCAATTCGCGATACGCATCCGACTTAACGTAATGGTCCTGAAACACCAGATCATCGGGAATATTCAGAGCACGCGTACGCGCCAGAGTGGCTTCCGAATAGCGGCCGGATATGACCGCCACTGGAAAATCAAGCAGTTTTAAGAGAACGAAAGCCAATCCGTCGTTGGAATGGAAGCGTTTGAATTCGGTATCACGGCCGATATAAAAGGAGCCGTCGGTCAATACGCCGTCCACATCCGTTATAATGAGCCGCACTTTCCGCATTTTTTCCAGAAGACGGGATGAGGCATGGGTCATAGGTGCCTCTTTCTGCGAAGAACCGCCGCGATAAAATCCCGGAACAGCGGATGCGCTTTGGCAATACGGGATTTTAGTTCCGGGTGGAACTGCACGCCCACGAACCAGGGATGATTGGGTAACTCAATACACTCGACCAGATTGTATTTTCTATTGATCCCTGCGATCAACATGCCTGCTTTCTGCAGATCGCTGCGATAATGATTGTTGACCTCATAACGATGACGGTGCCGTTCGGAAATAAGCGTATCTCCGTATGCTTTTGCGATCTTTGTACCTGCCGTGAGTTCACAATCAAAAGCACCCAGCCGCATTGTACCGCCAAGGTTGCTGATCTTTTTCTGTTCTTCCATCAGATCGATGACGGGATCCGGAGTGTCCTCGCAAAATTCCGTACTATTGGCTTCGGATAAACCCAGTTTGCTGCGTGTATATTCGATAACCGCAATCTGCATCCCGAGGCAGATACCAAAATAAGGGATCTTCTTTTCCCGGGCGTATGTTGCCGCAAGGATCTTTCCCTCAATGCCGCGTTTGCCAAAACCGCCGGGGATCAGAATACCGTCCAGCGGTTTTAAGATTTTCTGTACATCTTTCGCCGGAAGCTTTTCGAGATCTTCGGCCTCGATCCATGAAAGGTTGACCCGGGTATTGTTCTCGGCACCGGCATGAATAAAGGATTCGGTAATACTTTTATAGGAATCTTTCATCCCCATATACTTTCCGACGATACCAACATGCACTTCGTGTTTCGGGGATTTTATACGCCGGACAATGGAACGCAGTTCGGTCAGAGCGGGATTATCGGGGTTCTCCAGGCCAAAATGTTCCGCAAGGGTCGAATAAACGTTCTGTTTTTTGAATATAAGCGGTATTTCGTAGATCGTTTCCGCATCGGGCATATCTATGACCGCATCCTGACGGACATTGCAGAACAGCGCGATCTTATTCCGTGCGGAAGCATCAAGTCCAGTCTTCCCGCTTCGGCACATGATCATATCCGGCGCCAATCCGATCTCCCGCAGTTTTTGTACCGAATGCTGGGTCGGTTTGGTCTTGATCTCCTCGGAACAGCTTACGTACGGCAATAGTGTTACATGAACGTTCATGTATTCATGATGTGCAAGTTTGTTCTCAAATTGCCGTATCGCTTCCAGGAAGGGCAGACTTTCAATATCACCGACCGTTCCGCCGACCTCGGTGATTATAATATCGTAGTCCTCTTTTTTCAGGATCTCGGTAAAGCGCCGCATGATCTCATTTGTCACATGGGGAATGACCTGCACGGTCGTCCCGAGATATTTTCCGCGCCGCTCCGCTTCAAGAACGCTGCTGTATATCTGACCCGCGGTCGCATTGTTCAGGCGGGACATATTGACATCAAGAAAACGCTCATAGTGCCCCAGGTCAAGATCCGTTTCCGCGCCGTCATCGGTAACATAGACCTCCCCGTGCTGTGTGGGACTCATGGTCCCCGGATCGACATTGAGATAGGGGTCAAATTTCTGAATGATAACACGGTATCCGGCTTCTTTGAGCAAATATCCGATCGATGCGGAGGTAATGCCCTTGCCAAGTCCGGAAATAACGCCGCCGGTCACAAAGATATAATGCGATGTTCTGTGTTTGTTCGTATCTTTCGCCATGAGAAAACTCCTTAATTCTTGATTACCCTCGGAACCCTGAAATGTTCGCCGTCATGATCCGGTGCGATCTCCATGACCTCTTCGCGGCTGAGAGAAGGAAGATGTTTGTCCGCCCGCATGACATTCACAATGTCCAAAACGTGGCTCATGACCTCAACATTGTCCACATCCAGTTCTTTCAACTGATCGATATAGCCGAGAATGTCATTAAGTTGTTTTGCGTAGCAATCGATCTCTTCTTCGCTCAATGTCAGGCGGGCCAGACCCGCTATATATTCAACTTCTTCACGTGATATTGCCATACATACCCTTTGTGTATAAGGTGGATCAGATCTCTTTTAATAATTCCGCCAGCAGATCCCATACCTTTTTTACGGACGGAATAAACATGCACTCATCGGGTGAGTGCGGATTGCGGATCGTCGGTCCGAGCGAGAGCATGTCCATATCCTTATGCTTTGCACCGATCACGCCGCACTCCAGTCCCCCGTGAATGACATTCACTTTCGGTTGAACACCGAAACATTTTTCATAGACGCCTTTGGCTTTGGCCAGCAGTTTGGAATCCCAGTCAGGCTGCCAGGAAGAATATCCGTTCCCGCTTTTATATTCCGCACCGGCAAGATGCGCGATCATTTCGATCTTTTGGGTCATCATATCCCGTGCGGACATGACCTGACTGCGCTGACTGGACAAGACCCGGATAATATCTTCTTCGGTGCGGATAACCGCAAAATTGTTGGAAGTTTCCGCAAGCAAGGGACCGCCCTGGTATACCGACGGATCGAGTTCTTCGATACCGTTTGGGTAAGCAAGCATAAAACGTAAAATTCGCTCCGTCAGTACCCTTGTGATGATCCGTTCCGCCGGTTTTCCGGGCTTCAGGGACATGCCGATATGCTTTTCAAAACCCTTATATTCATTTTGGAAGACCGCAAGCATGTTCTCTATGCATTTTTCCACTCTTCCCACAGCTTTATCGGGGATCGTGATCAGCGCTTCCGCATCTCTTGGAATGGCGTTATGCGCCGTACCGCCGTGCAAGCTGATCAGACCCATGGGGGTGGACCGGCAGATATCCCATAATGTTCTGACGAGCAATTTATTTGCGTTCGCGCGATGCCGAACGATATCACCCCCGCTATGTCCGCCGACACATCCACCGACATTCAGCAAAAAGGTCTTGTCATCCGGGGCGGCCGCTTCATATTGCAGGGGAAACCATACTCTGGTATCAACTCCGCCGCAGCATCCGATCGTAAAAACACCCTCATCCTCCGAATCAAGGTTTAGCAGTATTTTTCCTTTCAGAGCGTTCGCTTCCAGCGCGGTGGCACCGGTCAACCCGGTTTCTTCGTCAACCGTAAACAACAGTTCCAGTTCGGGATGCGGAATATCCGACTCCACCACGGCCAGAGCATAGGCCAGTGCGATACCGTTATCTGCGCCCAGTGTCGTTTTATCCGCTTTCAGCCAATCACCGTCATGGATCAGACGTATGGGATCCTTACTGAAATCATGCGTGGAATCGGGTGTTTTCTCACAGACCATGTCCATGTGCCCCTGAAGGACAACAACGGGACGATCTTCATATCCCGCCGTAGCGGGAACCGACATAAATACATTCATCACGTTATCCGTCCTAACGGGAATACCATGTTCCTTTGCCCAATTCACCAGCCAGGCTGAAATGGCCTCTTCGTGTTTGGACTGCCGCGGTACCTGCGAAATCTGTTCAAAAATGCCGAGTATTTTTTTTGTAATATTATCCATTTTCACACCTGGTTTTTAATGTCGAAAGTTATAATATGATACGGGATATTACAATTGTAAAATCATATAATTAAACAATCACGGGGCAGGGGGCGTAAATAAATAGTTGTTTTAATTTTCTTTTCTCCATGCTATCTTTGGAAGCTTTTTGTGAAATGAAATTTGAGGTGAATTATGCGAATGATCATCATGGATAATTACGAAAAAATGTGTGTCTTTACGGCACATCATATTGCACGGCGCATCCGCGATTTTGCTCCGTCCGCGAAAAAACCTTTTGTACTGGGTCTGCCTACCGGTTCTTCTCCCCTGGGAGTGTACCGCGAACTCATCGCATTGCATAAAAAGGCAGCGCTTTCTTTTCGCGATGTCGTGACATTCAATATGGATGAATACATCGGACTTCCGGAAGATCATCCCCAGAGTTATCATTATTTCATGCACCGGAATTTTTTCGATCATATTGATCTGCCCAAAGAGAACATTCACATACTCAACGGAAATGCTCCGGACCCTGTCGCTGAATGCAAGGCGTACGAAGAAGCTATCCGCTCATACGGCGGGATCCGTCTTTTCCTCGGCGGGATCGGCCCTGACGGACACATTGCGTTCAATGAACCGGGGTCTTCCCTGTCGTCGCGTACCCGCATCAAGTCCCTGACCTATGATACCATATTGGCAAATTCACGCTTCTTTGATAATGATGTCAATAAAGTTCCTAAAAACGCTCTGACAGTGGGAGTCGCCACGGTCATGGATGCGGAAGAGGTCATTATTCTGGTCAATGGCTATAAAAAGGCACGTGCACTGAAAAAGGTTGTCGAAGAGGGTGTGAATCATATGTGGACCGTCTCGGCCTTACAGTTACACCCGAAGGGTATGATCGTATGCGACGATGAGGCGACCATGGAACTTAAGGTCGGTACCGTAAAATATTTTAAGGACATTGAAAAAGAAGCCATTCACTCAGTATAAAAAAAAGTGATAAAGCCATTAACTTTTTACCGGTCCCCGTGTCAAAACAAGGAAGAACCGGAAAGGAAAAAGAATGAAAAAACTGTCAGTCATTATACTCTTCACCCTGTTGTCTGCCTCTCTGTTCGCAGCAACGATCAGCGGAGTCATCAAAGACGCTCAAACCGGCGATGTGCTGGAGTTTGCGAATGTTGCCGTTTACGCAGAGAACAACAATACCATCGTAACGGGATCCATGTCCGGTGTCGACGGAAGTTTTCGCATATTTAATGTCCCCGCAGGTATCTATTACATTGTTGCGAGCTATATGGGATACGAACGTGAGCAGATAAGAAGCTTTACAATACAAAACGACACAAGAAATATGGATGTCGGTACCATTTCGTTGCGTCCGACCTCTCTGCAAATGGAAGATGTCCTCGTAACGGACGAAAAACCGGCGATCACTTATCGCCTGGATAAGCGGGTCATTGATGCCCAGCAGTTCCTTACCGCACAGGGCGGTACGGCGATCGACATACTGGAGAACGTACCCTCCGTGGATGTCGATATCGAAGGGAATGTCTCTCTTCGCGGCAGCAGTAATTTCACGGTCATGATCGACGGACGTCCCTCCGTGCTTGAGCCGCAGGATGCACTTGAAAGCATTCCGGCGGAAACGATCGAGAACATTGAGATCATGACAAACGCTTCCGCCCGTTTTGATGCCGAGGGCGGTGCGGGTGTTATTAATGTCATTACACGCCGCGATCAGCGTATCGGGGTGACCGGACTTGCCACCCTGAACGCCGGAACGAACAATCTTGGCGGCAGCCTGCTTTTAAACTTCACTCAAAAGCGTTACAATGCCTATATCTCCATCGATTATCGTAACCGTGCATTTCGCGGGGATTCCTATATACAGCGCATTCTGACCTATCCAGACACCGTTTCGGAATTTCTTTCCGAAGGCAGTTCGGAGAGAAATCGCAGCGGCGGGGGTATTCGCGGCGGTGTTGACTGGTTCATTAATAAAAACAATATTTTGGGGATCAGCGCACATATCGGTCTGAACACTTCCGGCAGTCAATCCATGACCGATTATGTTGTAAATTATAAAGATCCCATTTCCCTTGATATTCTAAAAACCGAACATTATACCAACTATGAGAACAGCACACGCGGCGGTTATCGCTACAGTATCAATGCGGACTATACGCATAAGTTCAACGATAGCAATAAAAATCAAAAAGGTCCGGGACGGGGTATGAACATCAGTGATCTGGTAAGCGGTTCAACCCGTGCCCATCAACTTAAAGCCAGGGTTTCCTATTCAAACTGGAATATGGATGAAGTCGGATATACCTTTCTTTTAAATGATCTTGAAGATACTACCGACGGCAAAAAGACCGAATCCATCGGCCCGTCCAACAATATCCGTTTCAATCTGGATTATATGCTCCCGATCAATAAAGATCAGACCTTCGAAGCCGGTATACAGGGCCGGCTCGGCTGGCGCGAGAACGGGAATAATGTCTATTACCTGAACACGGTCAGCGGCGAGTATGAAAAGCAGGATGATTACAGTTATCTGATCGGTTACGAACAAAACACATATTCAGCATTTGCCTTATATTCGGGTGAGTTCGGGTTATTCGGGATACAACCCGGCCTGCGCGCGGAGTATACCTATAGAAGGATCCAGAGCGACGTGCAGGATTCGGCATTTGTCGTTAACCGGCTCCACGTATTTCCCACGATCCATATGTCCTATCAATTACCGGCGGATATTCAGCTGATGACCAGTTATACCCGCCGCGTTTCACGTCCGCGCGGATGGCAGTTCCAACCTTTCTATACCTGGCGTGATGCGTATAATATATCTGTCGGCAATCCCGAACTCGTACCGGAAATGAGCGATTCCTACGATATCGGTATCCAGAAACGTTTCGGAAAGAGTTTTGTATCTCTGGACGCATACTACAAAATGACCCACAATAAGATCGAACACATCCAAAGTGTTTATTCGGATGATGTGATCCTTAGTACGTATGAAAACGTGGGCAAAGACCACTCACTGGGTATCGAACTGATGGGAAATCTCAATTTATCCAAATGGTGGATGATGAACCTGAGCGGGCGTTTGTACTACTATCAGGTTGAGGGTGTTTTATATGATGAAGATTTCAGCCGCAGCAGTATGAATTACAGTGCGCGTATGCGCAATACCTTTATGATCGGCGACGACACCCGGATCCAGGTTGGACTGAACTATCGCAGCCGTTCCGCCACCGCCCAGGGAAGCAGCTCGGGAGGTATTATGACCGATCTGGCCGTACGACAGGATCTCTTTAAGAACCAGCTCACCGCGACCCTGCAGGTACGGGATATCTTCGGGACCGGCTTCCGTCAAAGCGAGATCACTACTCCGACATATTATACTTACTCCGAATTCTATCGTCAGTCTCCTATGATATCTTTAAACCTTTCATTGAAGATCAATAACTACAGGGATCGTAACAGGGAGCGACAGAACGGAGAGTCCGACGAGTTTGACAGCCCCGGCAGTTTCGAAGGAATGGACATGCAATAAATAATGTCATAAAAGAAAAAGGCGGTTTGACCGCCTTTTTTTATGCATCTCTGTTTGTTAAATGAACGGTAAAAAGATCAACCGGGTTGACATGACGTGCAAAACGTTCAATCGGTCAATATAATTGACAACATCTTTCGCGCGAATAAACTGATTGTGGCGATATTCGCTGTAATCATCATCTTCGGGATTAAGGCTTTCGATCCTTACGGTGCCGGTTTGATGAATGAACTTCCCGTCACCGAGATAGATAGCCACATGCGTGATACGTTCGCTGCCGTCTTCAAGCTTTCTGCCGAAAAACAACAGATCGCCGGGCTTGACACGATCCAGCTCTTCTTTGCCTTCTGCAACCGTTTTGCCGACCAGCGCCTGCTGCGAAGCGTCACGGGGCAAATAGATCCCATTCATCATGTATGCAAGACGCGTCAGTCCGGAACAGTCCATCATTAATGCAGACGTGCCGCCCCAAAGATAGGAGACACCCATAAAGCTCTTAGCCAACTCAATAATGTCCTTGACATTTCCTTCTGCTCTTTCGGCCCAATATTCATCATGTTCACATTTGGAACGTTCT
Source organism: uncultured bacterium (assembly GCA_964535585.1). Classification (GTDB taxonomy): domain Bacteria; phylum Fidelibacterota; class Fidelibacteria; order Fidelibacterales; family Fidelibacteraceae; genus M50B103. The sequence continues at coordinate 111,208 of CAZHTR010000001.1, forward strand.
ATATATCCAATGCGGCCATCGGGAAAAGCAACTTCCACAAAATTGTTTTTAGCCGGTTTAATGCCGCTTAAAAAAGAACCCATCGTGATGTCTGAAATGATCTTGGAATTACTTGAAGGTTCATTGTAGACATAGCCGTGAGGAAGAAGATATATGACCCTTGCAGAATGCATCCATTTGCGGAATTCTTCATAATTCATGCGTGTAATGGCATCGCCCTCGACCCAACCGAGATAGCCGTCCGGCGTTTGAACGTAGTATTGGCCACGCTGTTTTTTATAAACATACATGGAGGTTCCCAGCAGTGCCTGGGTTGCCATCTCGCTGCGTTCGGATGGTTCAACACGAATGTTCGCGATGGAACGGTTTACAACGGCATAGGTCTTATCTCCCAGTTCCTGAGGGTCCGGTAAAATACGGATCTTGTCTGCAACAGTGTATCCTTCCCGCTCCAGGCGTACACGCAGGCTATCCGCTCCGGCTTTCTTGTTCGTTTCGCCTTTCAGTGTTATAACCTTGCCTTTCTGTTCGTAGTCCACATCAAAGATACTGACCCGGCGGTCCGGACAAACCTCTTTGCGTACTTCATCGACAAAAGCCTGAGCCGGACGGACCGGAATATTGTCACATGATACCAGAATGATCATGGCGCAGAATAAAATAAGTGTTTTCTTCATCTTTCTCCCTTATTTAGCTGTTCCTTTAAATATAATAATTGCCTGTAAAATTCAAAATAAAAAACCTTCCCCGGGTAATGTATGCCATTTTAAGCGGAACAGAGCTTTGATTCTTCATTTGGAAAAATTATATTCATCCCGGAACCGTTCATTTTAAACATTTCAAAGGGGCTGATATGCAAAGAAAATGTTTGCTTCTTATCTCCATTTTACTGTTCGCCACTTTACTCAACGCACAGGGACTGCCTAAGCTGGGCGAATATCTGACACTTAAATGTGATCTGCATACGCATACGATCTTTTCGGACGGACTTGTCTGGCCGAGCGTGCGGATCGATGAGGCGGTCAATGAAGGATTGGATGCGATCGTTATCAGCGATCACCTGGAATACAGACCGCACCGGGAGCACGTATCCGCGGACCTGAATGCCGCTTATGAAATCGCCCGGCAGTATGCCGAAAAAAAGAATAAAGATGTCATATGTATTGCCGGTGCAGAAATTACCCGCCGGATGCCCCCGGGACATTTAAATGCTATTTTTATCCGGGATGCCAATGCACTTCTGATCGATGACTTTCTTCAGGTTGTCGAAGAGGCGATCGCACAGGGTGCATTTGTTTTCTGGAACCATCCCGGATGGCGGGCACAGCAGCCGGATGGTGTCGTTCGCTGGTATGATGTACATACAACATTGATAGAACGCAATTGGCTGCATGGTGTCGAATTTGCCAACGATCACGAGCATTATCCGGGTGTTCTGGAATATACCGAAAAATATGGTCTTGCCGTATTGGGGTGTTCTGACGTTCACTATACGATCAAGGATGATTTTCTTGATGACTTTTCACACCGCACAATGACCCTGGTCTTTGCAACTGAACGGAGCGAGAAGGCTATAAAGGAAGCTCTCTTTGCCGGACGCACGCTGGCATGGACCCATGATGATATATTGGCCGGACCTGCGGAAATAACGGAGGCTTTTGTTCATGCCTGTTTGCAGATACGTCCAAAGGGTATGCAAAGAACAGAGATCGTAAACCTGAGTGAAATCCCCTTTGTTCTCAGCGATGGTAAAAACAGAACATATCATTTGCCGGAAGCGGGAAAACTTGTCCTTCGGGGCAGGAATAAGATTCTGACCGTAAAGAACGTATATGTTGGTAAAAACGAGTATTTGAAGCTGTCGCTTACACCCTGATGCGGGAACATGTAATCTCATTTTATCGCGTGGTTATTTTTAACTTGCATTGTCCTTAACTAACTCTTATCTTTTCCAAAATTTGAAAAGAGGTAACGAATTGAGTTCATTTAACGAATTACTATGCCCCAAGTGCGGGGAAGCGCTGGACAAAGCATCACTGCGGATCCGTTTGTACTGTCCGCATTGCAGAACGAACTTAAAGAACGAAATTTACATAGATTTTCTCGAGTATCTTGTCGAGCAGGGGATCGTTGACAATGTCGATTTTTTCGATGCATCTCTCTTCGGCAATGATTTTTTAAAGTATGAAACCAACGAAATGGATGATGATCACGATATCGCGGAAAACGACAATGATAATCCACATGATTTTCTGGATGATAATATGATCTCCATAGAAGATGAGTTTATTACGGACATTGATTCTTCCCAGGGCTCGCAGGATGACTTCACCATTTTCGATGTTGAGGAGATTGACGATGACGATGAAGACTGAAAACAATCCGGGGAAACGCATAGAGATCAATATCAACGAGAAGACCGCCCAGGGCACGTATGCGAACCTGCAGATCGTGACACACAGTCCGACCGAGTTCGTTCTTGATTTTTGTCAGTTGCTGCCCGGATTACCCAAGGCGAATGTGGTCTCACGACTGATCCTGTCGCCCCAGCATGCAAAAGCCCTTATGAAAACCCTTGCGGTCAATATCGCCCGCTATGAACAGCATTTCGGCGAGATCAAAGATATCCATGACGCCCAACAGCCGCAAATTCATTTCGAATCCGAAAATAAAAAAATGCCCAATTGATCTTTCTAACGGATCGTAATATTAGAGTATCCAGGTAAAACGCAGACTACCGGATTGGTTATAGCGTTGTGATGTCCCGGTTTGGGAGATCTCTTCAAGGCGATAATCCAGTGTCAGCATGTTTGCAATCTGCAGAGATAATACACCCCCGAAGCGCAGTGAAAGATAGGACGGTTCCCTGGTTTGTATATCCGGATAACGAAAATCCCGGCGATGCGAATATGAGGGACCCAGCGAAACCTGAAACCTTTTCATCTTGAAACCGGGTCGTATTTCCGCTTTGATGGTATATTTACTGTCGGTAATTTTCTGAATGAATGCGTCCCAGTCCAGAAGTCCGTTGTCTTCGAACCGAACGAACATGTACGCGCGAAGAAACCAGGTGTCGCTGAAAAAGTAGTCAATATTTTGCTGCAGTTTTAATCCTCTGAACACCATGCTTTGAACATGAACAAAAGGCAATTCCTCATAATCGTAAACAAAATAATTCGCGTAGATCTCCTGCTGGGCGGTCCAATAGATCCGCCCGGGAATACGGGTACTTATTTCGGAACGGATAGAAAAGACACGGTTCCAATGGTTCTGTGCCGAACGCTGATGATACAAATAAACATAATGATGCAGAAACATGTTCGCCGAGATCGTAAGCGATGTGTAATCCCCCATGCGACGATGCCATGCGGGAGATAGAGAATATGTCAGTTCATCGCGGTCATCATAATTATTCGTATCGGGAGTATCGTAGTAAAGCAGGGACCCCAGATAGTTGACCGAAAGGCTGTCCCGCTCCGAAAGGCGAACGGATACACGAGTAAGAAAATTTTTCTTGTCGAATATATAATCGGCCGGAAGACTGATGGACGAATGCGTTGCCGTCGTTCTGCTCTGCTTATAATCGTTCGAAAACCCAACATATCCCTTCAGCGGTCCGAAACGTCCACGTAAACGCATATCGTTCTGCAAGGTTAAAAATTGTCTGTTGCGGGTCTCTTTCGCATCGTAATAAGAAAAATCGAGACCTTCGGAGGAGGATGAAAAGGACAATTTATGTTCAAGTGCCACATGCTTGCTGACGGGATAATAAAGCTCATTTTCAAGATATGTCGTCAGACTCATGCGCTCTTCCGTGTCGGCTTCGCGTGTAACGTAATATTCACGGTTATAGGCCGTTAATCCGGCAGAAAAAACATTTCTGAAGGTATCCGGCGTTTTGATGTGAAATGAAACGCGGTTCTCAAATGTATAATTCCGGCGCTGTCCCATCCGGGAATAGTCCCAATTCAGTTCAGGATAGAACAATAAGCCTTTTGTGTCGCGCTTAAGTCCCAGACCCCCGTACCATCCCATATCATTGATATCCAGTCGGGTCTCACCGGCATATCCGCCTTCAAGTACAACAATATAATTATGACGGTGGTAATCTCCTTTCAGCCCTATCCGCATTTGATCATAATCATAGGCATGGTGTGTCTGACCGTCCTTAAAAAGGAAAAAACGACCGGTAATACCGCTGCGAACCGATGGGGAAATGCGGTAAAGGATATCCGTATTCACGTCTGTCTGCGTTTTAAGACGAGCCGTTTCGCTGTAGACGGAACTGCTGTTATTAATACGGTTTTGGATATATAAACGACCTGTGTTCAGTGATAAATGATTCCAGCCACCGAACATATAATATTGGTTCAATTGATTTGCATACACCATGGTGGTGTCGGCGGCAAAAGAAATCGATATCGTCATGACCGCCGCAATGATATAACACAGAATGTTGGGTCTATCATTCATGTTGCCACGTATCGCGGACAAGACGAAAAACCGATCCATCCCAGATACCGTAGCTGCAGTTATGGATCCAGTCTCCCAATATGACCGCATATTTATTGTCTTTTTCAATGCATAGCGGTTCGTGCACATGTCCGCTGATCGCAATATCATACCCTTCTTCGAGTTTATCAAGGAGAAAAAGCTGCATTTTATTAACGATGTGTTCGGGAACGCGGGGTATACGTGTGGCTGTACGGTTATAATGACTGACCTTCTTGCCCAGGGCATAGGTCCAGTTCACCGGCAGCCATTTCAGCATAGTGATCGCAAGGGGTGCGCGCAGAATATGTCGGACCAGCGGATAGCTGAAATGATTGTAAACGATGTGATCTCCATGCTGACAGAAAAACCGTGTTTTCTCATAGCGGAAGGTGATATCGTCCGGATAAAAGTGGATACCGAGTTCACGCGTCAGATAACCTTCTATCCAATAATCGTGGTTCCCTCCAATGTAATGGACACCAATATTTTTCTCACTCAAACGGGCAAGCGCCCGGACTACCGGTCGAAGCGTTTCGGGAACATAATCTCTGCGGTCGAACCAGAAATCAAAAAAATCACCCAGGATGAACAGGGTTCCCCCTTTCTCATATATATCCCCCATCAGCGATAACACTTTTTTCATGCGGCGTTTGGGCGCCTCTTTTGTGCATGTAGACAAGTGGATATCGGATAAGAAATAAAACGGCGGACGGATATTCTCGTCTTTAATATTTATCGGTGTTGAAAGCTTTGTCTTCATTGGCCTTTTCCCGGACTTCGTCCGCCTTGTCTTGTCATGGTTCGAATCTCACTGCTTAATGTTTTGGGAAACTCCAAAGATCGCAATTGCCATTTCCAGTTACCCGCCAGTGTGCCTGGATAATTCATGCGTGCGGAACCGTCCAGATCGAGAATATCCTGCATCGGGATCACCGCCCACATGGCATTGGAGTCATATGCCATCCTGATGAGCGCACGGGTAACACCTTCCACACCACGATCCGTGTAATGCGCCAGAATGGCTTTCTCTTCCTCGTTCGCTTCTTCATACCAGCCCCGGGTGGTGTTATTATCATGTGTTCCGGTATAAACCACAAAGCGATCGTTCGGATCAAAATTTTTCGGCAGATAGGGGTTATCCGGATCACCGTTGAATGCAAATTGCAATATTTTCATACCGGGATAATTCAAATGTTGGCGAAGCATGTCCACATCCGGTGTGATCACGCCCAGATCTTCTGCTATAATATGCAGATCGGGAATATTATTATGCAGAACGCAAAAGATCGTTTCCCGCGGACCCTCGACCCATTGGCCCGTTTCCGCCGTTGGCGAACCATACGGCACTTCATATGCCGCGCAAAATCCCCGGAAATGATCCATGCGAATAATGTCCGCATGCGTTTTAACGGTCCGTACCCGGTTGATCCACCATGTGTAAGCATCCGCCTCCATTGCGGTCCAATCAAAATGCGGCTGTGCCCAGAGTTGACCGGTCTTTGTGAACAGATCCGGCGGGACACCCGTCCATACGAGGGGAACACCATCAGCATCCAGTTTGAACAATCGGCGATGTGCCCACACATCCGCCGAATCTCCGGAAACAAAAATGGGGATGTCCCCGATAATACGGATGCCTTTCCTGTTTGCATAGGTCTTGATCGCACTCCACTGTTCGGAGAGAATGAACTGCTCGAATTTAAAACGGCGGATCGTGTCGGCATGTTCACTTTCCCATTGTTTCAGGGCTGCAGGTACACGGTCGCGGAGACCTTCGGGGAAATCATACCAGCTTCCGGGATAATGGCGGCGGATACTCATAAAAAGTGCCGTATCATGCAGCCAGTACTGCCGTTCATCACAAAAGGACCTGAAAGCGGGAGGTTCGGGGTGTGCCGACCAGTGCTCATATGCTTTCGTGACCGCAAGCCGGCGTGCGTCCATGTCGCCTTCCCGGCGATCGCGCAACACCGCATCAAGCTCTTTGCGGGAAAGCAAGCCATTGCGGAAAAGCATTTCCGGACTGATCAGTTCGGGGTTCATGGCAAATGCGGAAGGACTTGCGTAAGGTGATCTGAAACTGTCCGGGATGGTCAGCGGAAGCGTCTGCCACAGAGCTTGTTCGCTCTCCGCCAGCCAATCGGCAAACCGGAAAGCCCCGGGTCCGAAATCACCATATCCCCAGGCAGAGGGGAGAGAGCTTATGTGCAGCAGGACACCGGAAAGACGTTCGATCATGCAGCTCCCTTAAACAAAATTCTGGATATCGGTTTTGATCTTGAATAAAAGGTTCTGCCACTCTGTGAGAGAAATATCATGATCCCATAATTCTTCCAGCAGTTCTTCCGGTGTATTGTTGAATATCCGCTGGATCATGGTAAAGATCACCACGATATCGTCAATATAGTTTAAAAGGCGGACCGGGAAACGTTTCAGGTTTTTGAACTTCAGATTGATCGGCAGGATCAGATACAGGGCCGTTCCGCCGATCCACCATTTAACGGCACGTGGCGTACGGTCATCTCTCAGCAGGCGATAAAATAATTTCAACAGACAAGGAATACCCCGTGTGATCTCTTTCATGGCCTCCTTGGTTGAAATATCAAGAGGATAACTTTGATTCTTGTTCATATCATGCTCCGGGTGTTATTTCTTTTGCCTCTAGTTTTTTCATACTGGCGCTCAGCCAGAGATACGCAATGACAGCGGCAGTGAACGAAGAAATGATCTGTGCAATGAACACTCCCTGTATCCCCCAGCCAAGAACACGCGTGAACACAAGGGCCAGAGGAACAATGATCACGGCAATACGAATGGTTGTGATCAGCAAGCCGGGTACTCCCTTACCAAACCCCTGAAAGACCCTGCCGGAGATCATGCCCACAACAATAAAGGGGTAGGCAAAAACATTGTAGCGCAAATAGGTCGTACCAATATCAATGACCAGAGGATTCGCGGTAAATATTTTCATAAAGTACGGAGAAATGAAGTAGAATAAAAGACCTAAAATGATCGCAATGATCTGACAGCTTCGGATGACATATAAATATGTCGCCCGCATGAGGTCGATCCGCTTTGCACCGTACAGCATTCCGATAATGGTTACCATCGTGGCCGCACAGGCGAGAATGGGCATAAAGAAAAGCTGGTCCATACGCATACCGATCCCCACCCCGGCGATCGCGTCCGAACCAAAAACGACAACGATCCTGTTAAACAGCATTTGCCCCAGGGACATGACCACAAAAGCCAGCGATGCGGGCACGCCGATACGGAACGTGGTGCCGATGATCTCCCAGGAGAAGGAAAAATCTTTGAACGCAAACTGGACCAGGCTGGCCTTTCGGTGAAAGAAAAAGATCAAATACAGCAATGTTACGATCATTTGTGCCGTAATGGTCGCCCAGGCAGCACCGGCAATACCGAGATTCAGTACAAAAATATAAAAGGGATCCAGCACGATATTTATCAGGGTCCCGATGATCATAAAACGTACCGGTGTTTTCACATCCCCTTCTCCGGAAAGTATGGAGCGGAAGAATACATTGAGGATATTGAATACAAATCCAAAAATGATGACCTCAAAATACCGGACCGACAAACCGATAATATTGTCCGGCGCGCCCAGTAATCTGAAGATCGGATACCGGAAGATAATACTGCCGGCCGAAATGATCACGCCGATAATGACCGCCAGGATGACCGCATGTTCGGCCGCATTATTGGCGCGTTTCTGGTCTTTAGCACCAAGAGCGCGGGAAATGAGACTGGTCACACCGATACCGAGTCCGAAACAAATACTGATAGCAAAGAAAACGAACGGATGATTGAACTGCATGGCGGCGATCGCGTCATCTCCAATGCGGCTGACAAAAAATGTATCGGTCAGATTATAAAAATACTCAAAGAACATCCCCAATAATACAGGAACCGACAAGGTCCATACCGCCCTCTTGGGGTTTCTTATGATCTGTTCAACGCGACTTGATGCTTCCGGCATTATTTTCCCTTGTATAAACATGGAAGGTAATTATTCCTTGCTGGAATTAAAAATATTTTGTTCCAAAATTCTTCTGTCTGCAGGGGCTTCTGGTCTTTCTGCAAATCCGTTTAAGCTTATGAATAAAAATCAGGCAGGTTGCTTTATCATTTATTCCGCTTGCTTAGCAAAGGCGGTTATGTCATTTTCTTTGCCAAACAGTATCAGTGTATGTTCCTTTTTTAGCGGGGTGTTTTCAAAACCTAAAGGATATATTTCCTCTTCACCGTTTTCAAATTTTTCCTTAAGTGCAACAATATTCAGATTAAAACTTTTTCGTACATTCAAGTCGACTATTGTACGTCCCCAATAATGCTTTGGTGCGGTGACCTCACTGATATAAAGACCCTGCATATATTCGCTGATAAATTTCACACTGTCATACATTAATTCCAGTGCAAACTTACGGCCAGCATACTGTTCGGGAAAAAGTGTCTGAACAACATCCATGCTTTTTAGGATATCTGCATATACTTTTTTTGTGGCACGCGAATATATTTTTTTCACACCGATCTTTTTAAGATGAGCAACAATCAGAATGTTTGATTCGAAAGATTCTCCCATCGCGACAATAACGGTGTCATCAGGTGAAACAAAACGCTTTAATGCTGAAGGCTCAGTAGCATCCAGGCTAACAGCATGATAGAATCCTTCCTGGTTTAATTCGGCGATCGTATCCTTGTTTTCATCAATAACGATTACATCGGCTTTTTGTTCTTTCAGTACAGTTGCAATCTCCCGCCCAAAAGCACCCATACCGATAATGACATAATTTTGTTTTTTTGGCATAAGAATGTCCCTTGTTTTATTATCCAACCATAATATTCGTTTTGGGAAATGTATGGTTATGTTGTACCATGCTTTCCCGTCCGACGGCAATTGCCAGTGTATATAATCCTACACGGCCAATGAACATAACAATTGTAATAACAACCTTGCTGAATTCACTTAAAAAAGGTGTTACACCTCGCGATAAACCCACAGTACCGAATGCAGAAACCACTTCAAAAAGTAAATCTATAAAAGTTGCCTCTTCCACAAAACTTATTAAAAATACTGCCAGAAAAATGAGTATTAAAGAACTAAGCAGAACAATATATGATCGTCGTATAGTGATCATTGGGATGGTGCTCCAGCCAATCTCCACTCTATCCTTCCCACGAATAAATGCCCAAGAAGCTGCCAATACAGCTCCAAATGTAGTAACTTTAATACCACCACCTGTGGAATTTGGCGCCGCACCTATATACATAAGCAACATTATAAAAATAATTGCCGGAAGAGAAAGTGCACCAATATTTACAGTTGAGAATCCGGCAGTCCTACTTGTAACGCTTGTAAAGAAGCCATTCATGATACGAAGCCAAATTGGCATATCGTTCCAGTCTTTCCATTGAATGATTACTATTGCAAAGGCTCCAATTACAATAAGAGCCGCCGATATTCCCAATATCATCCGTGTTTGAAGCGTAAAATGATGTCTATTATCATGAGGATATTGCCGGTTAAAGAAAATATCTCTTAATGTATAAAAGCCCAGCCCTCCCATAACGATGAGTATCATCACCACCAACATCGTTATAGGGTCGCGACTATATCCAACCGATTCTAATCCGCTCTGCAGATTACTAAAACCGGCATTACAATATGCTGATACACTGTGAAATACTGCTGTAAATATTCTTCGACCGGGTGATAAATCAAATGCACCCCAGCGAAACCATAAAATGATCGCTCCTGCAAATTCAAAAGAAAGTGTAAGACGAATAATAGCACGTATCATTTCTCCCAACTTACTTAAATTGTTATCATCGAGAATCTCCATCAACACAACCTGATTTCTTAAGCGGAATCCGCTTTTTTCCTGAAATATCAGAGCTATAAAACTTGTCAATGTTACAATACCAAGTCCCCCAATCTGAAATAAAAATAAAATAATTCCCTGTCCTATGGGTGTAAACGTATCAAAAACATTGAGTGGTGTCAGACCGGTAACACAAACTGCCGAGGTGGAAATAAAAAGGGCATCGGTCCATGATATTCCATTGTATGAAGCTCGGGGGAGTTTAAGCAGAAAAACACCTACTATGATAACAATAATAAAAGAGAGCATAAAAACCCGTGAGGGTTTTAGAGACATGAAAAGCCAATCCTGGCGGTTTTTTACTAAAGCCATAAGTATATTGAAAATTATAAACAATTGAATGACAACAAAATATATCTTAATATAAATAATTGAAAATTCGCTGGACAGTAAATGTGATTTAAAAACCCCTTCCGTTATAAGCGATATACCGAATATCAAAAGCAGAATACTCTCAAAGGGAGTCGAGCGAATTGAACGCCATTTATCTTCGGATAAAAACAGGCGAAGGAAATAATACAATACAAATATCAAAGCAATAATACGATCAACCTGTCTAAAAAACTGAAGTGTTGCAGGATTAAGATAAAATCCATACTGGGCGATCAGGGAAATTAGGGCAGCAAGTCCCGCAACTAAGGGAATGCTGAATATTTTATTTTCTATTTCAATATTTTTCATCATTATGTGTCATTATAACCAAGTAATATATTTAATAATAGTACGAAAGACCATAAAAACATAATACTTTTATTCGTCTTATGGGAGAAAATCATGGAATCGACATGTGCTAATTAATTCTTCCCGTAAATAAAAATACGTTGTATCTTTTAGTATAAAAAATGAGGTGCCGTTTTGCGAAAGATCCTTTTAATTGCCCTTGCCTGTCTCATGCTCACAGCTTTTCATGGATGCGGACAAAAACAACTGCCACCGCTGACGGAAGCGCAGTGCATGGCAGCCGATACTCTCGGCATCGACCGGGAGGTTCTGAAAGAACTCCTTGCTAAACCCTTATATGCCTTTTCTCCCGAAGAGATCAATCTCTATCTTCCTTATGTTCATTATATCCTCCCGGATCTCAGGGACCGGATAAAACATCTTGCTCGAAAAAATCTGGGACAACCCTATGAGATATATCTCCTGGGCGAGTATCCCGTTGAACTTTATGACCCGCTGCCGATGTACGCGCTGGACAGAAGCGATTGCGTTGTGTTCTGTGAACATATTCTTGCAATGGCATACGCACACGACTGGCAGGAATTCTTTGCCATTCTGCAACGAATCCGCTACAGAGACGGCATTATCTCTTACACGACCCGCAATCATTACGGGGAGTATGACTGGCCGCGCAGCAATACCTGGCTGGCTGAAAACATCAGTCTTCAACTTGCGGGGGAGCGTGCCGCCATTGACACGATCCAGATCAACAAAAGCCGGTTTTTTAAAAATAAGGGCGTACCTTATATGGTTCCCGAAGATTCACTTGTGTGGCATTATGTCCCCATTGAGATCATGCCGGAAGTGCTGCAGTATCTGCAGACCGGCGATATCGTGAATGTGGTCCGTGGTTATAAAAACCACAGTTGGGTGGGACATTACGGTTTTGTGATGGTTGAGCCGGATGGTAAGGTCAACTTCCTTCATTCCACTTCACCGGAGGTCATTGAACAATCTTTCCCGGAACTGCTTGAACGTCTCAAGGCTTCTAATCTTAAACGCGAAATGGAAAATGCCGAGATCGAAGGCAGAAATGAAGCGATCAAGATATATAACGAGAACAATGAAGACAAAATGCCCTATGAGAACTATAAGACCATGACGCGCGGTTACGGCTTTTTACGCCCAAGGGACAATGCCTTGCAACAGATCATGAAAGACGGTCAGGTACTTCGTCTTCAGGTCGTACCGGTCAATCCGGATGCGGTAAATATATCAAAACGCGATTCGATCCTTAAAAGCCTGTAATCCTGGGGGATTGATCTTTCCTCATTATGGATGCCTACAATAAATTGAATATCGCGATCCTTGCGATTGGTTTTGCACAAGCTTTTTATGCCGGCATTATGATGATGCTGAAAAAAAATGCCCGGCTGCCGGATCGTGTCCTGGCGGTATGGCTTTTTGCGATCGCTTTTCAAATGCTAATTTCTCTTTTTAACACACGTTACTCCATTATGGGTTTCCCCATTTCGCCTTTCGTTTACGGTCCCCTGCTTTTCATCTATATAAACACGCTGATATCCGACAGACCCCGGCTGCGGCATTATTATATCAGCTGGACCCTGCCGGTGATCGCTTTTTTTATCCTTGCGCTCATCTACCGCAAACAACCCGTGCTGATCTTTGATGATTTTCTGGCGGCAGATCCTCTGCGCGGACTGCGGTTTGTCTATGCCATCCTTTTAATGGTATCCATTATCGGATATTCGATAGCAACCTTCGTGCGTTTGGACAAACACCGGCGTAAAATTAAAGATCTGTATTCGTATACCTCCCAGAAGATCACCCTCGGCTGGGCACAATTTGTGTCTATCAGTTTCTTTGTGTTCTATTTCGGGCTGTTCGCCATGGGCTTTACGCGCGTATTCGCAGAAAATTTTCATTTTGATCCCTTGCTGGCAGGGAACGTGATCCTGGTTTTCTATTCTTTCGCTTTCAGTATCTTCGGTTATCAGCAGGACCGGATCTATCCCGAATTGACGGAAAAAGAAAAACCGAAATACGAGCGTTCGGGTCTTCAAAAGAAAAATATCGACAGTTTAAGCAAAAAACTCATCGCGCTGATGGAGGAAGAAAAACTTTACCGCGAACCGGAACTCAATATTGTTGATGTTGCGAACCGCCTGCACGTGCCCCGGCACCATGTCACCCAGATCCTGAACGAAAAAATGGGCAGAAATTTCTTTACTTTTATCAATAATTACCGCATTGAAGAAGCGAAACAAGGTCTTTTGGATCCGGCGAACAACAATCTGACCGTGCTGGCGATCGGGTTTGATGCGGGGTTCAATTCAAAATCTTCTTTCAATACACTCTTTAAAAAACATGTCGGTCTGACACCGTCCGAATACCGTAAAACCCACATCAAAACCTGAATATCGGTATTATTTTAAATCTCCGTTCCGCTTAAAGAAACAGGGAATATGAAAAATTACCGGACAGTGCAAAATACTTATTCTGTGACTAACAGCTCTGCAGACAGCGCCCGGCGCGCAATGAACTCACGCACCCATAATACGACCTGCTCCAGCACTTCCCAATCCAATGTTTCGGCAACATCATCCGGATGATGATAGGGCTGTTCACCACCGGAGGAATACAGAAAAAAAGCCTTCATATCCAATTGGGTAAAAGGATAGTGATCGCTGTTCGGATTATTGTCCCGTATCCTCAATTCACCCAGTGCGTGTTCTTCAGCAATTTCCCGTAATAGGTCCGCTTCTTTGGGACAGGCGGTCCCGTTGACCATGCCAAAACCCTTTCCTCCTGAACCCACCATATCCAGATTGACCAGCGTTGCGACATTTTCCAGCGGATATCGCGGGTTATACGCGTATTTGAATGATCCGAGCAGACCCTGTTCTTCGGCCGTAAAAAAACAAAATACAAGGGTATAGGGCGGCGGCGGGCTTTCGGCATAATGACGCGCCAGGGCAAGCAGTACCGCTACCCCGCTGGCATTATCGTTGGCACCCGGATAATAGATGTCCCCCAGCGCACCCATATGATCGTAATGTGCCGCCAGCATGATCACGGAATCCTTTTCGCTGCTTCCTTCGATCCGGGCGATCACATTATTGCTTTTGAAACGCTTATATTGCGTCCGGTGAAAATAATCCAGTGTTCCTATACTGTCCGGAACGCATTCGCTGCGGATCTGCAGAGCGGCACGTGAAAAACGTTTATCCTGCCGGCTCTGCAAAACTTCCTCCTGCGCGAATACATAGAGTCGCCCGTCTTTTTTCCCGGAAGCCTGTTTTATCAGAAACCGGCGAACCTGTGCTATACTGCTCAGTTCAAGCGAATCCTTTAAGTGTTCAAGGAGATCTGCATCATAGATATCAATGTCTTCAGGATAAAAACGTGTATTGACCGACCCGCTGTGAGGATGGGGAATAAAGTCATACCCTGCCCGCAATGTATCACCGTTGATAACGCAATAGGATTTTGCAACAGGCACATTCATCTGCATGCGTACCGCCTGGGTTTTTACTTCCAGATCCAGTTCCCGAAGTTCTTTTATGATATATTGTTCTGCCCGTTTCAACCCTTTGTTCATATATCCGCGGCCAAAACATGCTTCGGAACTTAGATATGTGATATCTTTTTTGAGCTGTTCAGCGACATCCGCAAACAGCAAAACGCTCATCAGTAATAAAACAACCATACGTTTCAGCAATTTCTTCCCTTTCTTTTTGATCTATAGCAAAAATATAAAATAATCCTTGCCTCTGTATACAAAAGATTTTATTATTTCGGGCTTGACATAGGTCCCCTTCGTTCAGTGGTTAGGACTCAGGATTTTCATTCCTGCAACAGGGGTTCGAATCCCCTAGGGGATACCAGAACACCCCGCCGATGGCGGGGTGTTTGTTTTTTATGCGATTATTTTTTAATGATCACAGGGATTATTTCCCGTGGTCAGCGTCCCGTCCAGCCAGTTCCGTACGACCATCTCCGGGTCGCCGGCGGGCGCTCCCAGTACCACTTCAATCCCGTAGGATGCAAACAAACGCTGTGCGTGCATACCCATTCCGCCGGTAATAATGACATGCACACCCTCGCCCGCCAGCCACTTGGGTAGCACACCGGGTTCATGCGGCGGCGGAAGGCGTTCTTCGGTATTAATAATATTCTTTTCCTGATCCGCGTGAAATAAGAGGAAGTGTTCGCAATGTCCAAAATGCAGGGACAGTGTGTTCTCTGTTACCGGTACTGCAATGATCATATGTTTCTCCTTGATATGGTTTTTTGAATTTGATATTCCAAAGTGTATTAAAATTTTGTCAGCATTTTTTCCTTATAGGCACTATATGCTTCCTTAATGCTCATGCCGCCGGCACCGATATAAACGTCTATTCCCGCGTGCTGCAGAACCATGGCTGCATTCCCTCCCGGTCCGTTACCGGTGATCAACACGTCCGCTTTTTCCGCGGTAAGCCGCTGCGCTGTACGCGGACCGGCTCCGTGTGCTTCATTGACAACATCCGTGTTGTCAAGAAAGGATGTTATATCTTTATCTTCATCGTAAATGAGAAAATACTCCGCTCTGCCAAAGCGCGGATCGATCGGATCTTCCCACTGTGTTCCCGTTGAACTGAATGCGATCTTCATGTTTTTATTCCTTTATTTTAGCATTTCCAAATTGTTTTTTTAACTGTTGCCAGATAGAACCGATCGTAATGGCAATATCGCTTTCCGGATATTCCACAATGGTTTTACCTTCAAGCATCGCCTTTGTGAACATTGTATCATAGGGCAGATCGGCAAGATGATCTATCCCTTTTTCTTTGAGAAATTCTTTGATCTGATCCCTTATGCCGGTATTCAGATCGGACTTATTGATGATACAGCCCGCTTTGATCCTGAATTTTTCCACCAGTGCATATACGCGCTTCAGATCGTGCAATCCGGAGATCCCCGCCTCGGTAACCAGGATAACGTAGTCCGCCCCCGAAAGCGAGGAGATCACGGGACATCCTATACCGGGAGAACCGTCGATCAGAACATATCTTTTTTGTTCTTTTTCCGCGATGCGTTTTGCTTCCCTTTTGACCTTTGCCACCAGTTTCCCGGAATTTTCCGCTCCCACTTTCATGCGGGCATGAAGCATGAGCGTACCGGTTCGAATCGCGGAGGTGTAACACCATCCGACATGATCGTCGATATTTTCGATCGCCGCAGCCGGGCAGATCCTTGCGCAGTATCCGCAGCCTTCACAATCCAGGCGATTGATCGTATAGGTCCTCTCTTCCTTGTTCACTGCATTAAAACGGCATACTTCCGCGCACGCTCCGCAGTTAATGCAGCGCATGGAATCTATGCGGGCGAACTGACCGCTGTAAAAGTCTTCCTTTTTAGCATGATCGGGTTCGAGAAAAACATGCATATCCGCGGCGTCCACATCGCAATCGGCAACGATCATCTCTTCTTTTCCCAATACGGCGAGCGATGCCGAGAGGGATGTTTTTCCGGTTCCGCCTTTCCCGGAGATAACGACAATTTCTTTCATAAGCGTCCTCCGGTATTTCCGGTTAATATCCCCAGATGGGATATGATACTGTCCAGGGCATTCTTAAATTCCTTTTCATGACTGTACAACAATTCTCCGCGCGAACAATACTCCGCGATCCTGCGCTGATGCGGGATCTTTGCGATCAAGGGGATCCGTTCTTTTCTGCAGTAATCTTCAACATCGGTATTACCCATGCCGTAACGGTTCAGAACAACGGCAAAATCTTTTTTCAGTTCGCGCACCGTTTCGACCGCCAGAGAAAGATCGTACAGTCCCACGGGGGTCGGCTCTGTGACCAATATCACATAATCGCTATGTTTCACGGCTTCTATCATCGGACAGGATGTGCCCGGCGGCGCGTCATAAATACGGATATTCTCCGCAGCAAAATGTGTATTCACATACTGCATTGTCCCGGCGATCAGCGGTACGGCCTGTTCTTCACCGATATCAAGAACGCCTTCAACAAAATCAAGCCCTTCACGGCGGGAATGCTGTATTATACCGCTTTTTTTAGGCATCATCGGCAGTGCATTTGCCGGACACAGTTCGGAACATGCATAGCAGGAATGACAAAGCTGCGGAAAGATAAGAATCTCATCCCCGATGCGGGAAATGGCATTGAAATTGCAGATCTGACGGCATTCATCGCAAAGGAAACAGGAACTGGACTGCCATTGCGGGATCATTGTATTGAAGATCTCTTCGTGAACAGCCGTTCCGCGGATAAAAAGCCCGGAATTGGGTTCTTCCACATCGAGATCCGTCAGAATCACATCACGATATTCCGACAAATACACAGCCAGATTGGTGGCCAATGTCGTTTTACCGGTTCCGCCTTTTCCGCTTGCTATTGAGATCTTCATTGACGATCATTTCCCGCCCAGGTCGCGCCTTGGGCATATCCCGTGTTATGAATTATTCCTTTTCCTCACGTTTTTCCAGCTCTTCGATCCTTGCCCTGACCGATACAAGATCCTCATTCAGGCATCTGGCTTCTTCTTTGAGCATTTCCAGTTGATCACTTTTGCTGTAACGCTGCACGGGGGGAGCGTAAATCCGTCCTGCGCGGCCGGTGTTGCCACGACCTGCAGCAAATCCGCGGCCAAACCTTCTTCCCATACCCATACCGCGACCGCCAAATGCGGCTTGGGTATAAGCGGGACTCTCATAACCATTGCAAAAGCCCATGCCTCTCCCTGTCAGCGGACCTCTTCCTTCGGGTCCTGTTCCATTGCCTTGTGGCATATCGAACTCCTTTCATTTTTTAATAATCTCATGCTGATATTTTTTCCATCCTCCTCCGCGGTGCGAATCGTTCCTTTCTTCCTCAACGCATTCGGGGCATTCATCCATTTCCGGAACCGGACCTGTCTGTGCCCAGGGTCGACCGCAGCGCCCGCAACGGTGGCGCCCACCGGCCGGAGGATTCAGGCGAATAGCCTTCCCGTTGATCAGCGCATCCGCAACTTTTTGTCTGGCATTTTTTATGATATTACCGAACGTTTGACGGGAAACACCCATTTTATCCGCCGCATCGTTCTGGTAGCTCCCTTCGAGATCGGCCAGACGCAGAGCCTCGATCTCATCCGCCTCCAGATAGATCTCCTGCAATTCGGACAAGCGGCGGCCGCAGGGCTTGTAATAATCCGCGGCAAACTCTCCGTATATCATTCTCGCTTTAAACGGCCTGGGCATAACCCCTCCTTTATTGGCATATGCCAATAATAAGACGCTCTTTTGAACAAAACAAGAATTTTCTGAGCCATAACAAAAATGATCCGCAGTTGCTGCAGATCATTCAGTATTAAATAAAATAAAAAATGTTAGATTTTTTCTTTAGCCTTTACCGCTTCCCATACGGTATCAAGCTCTTCAAGCGTGGCATCGTGCATCTTGTTATTATCCCCCTTATAATGATCTTCCACTTCCGAAAAACGGCGGTAGAATTTGTCGTTGCTTCGCTTCAATGCCATACCGGGATGAAGATCATAAAAGCGACTGAGGTTCACCAACGCGAACAGGATATCACCCAGTTCATCTTCCATGGCTTCTTTATCGGCCTCACTTGCGGCATGGCGGAATTCTCCGATCTCCTCATCCAGTTTTTTCCACACATCGGCCACGTCATCCCAGTCGAAACCAACCGACGCGGCTTTCTGCTGCATGCGGTATGCGCGATGCAGTTCGGGGAGACGCCTGGGGATCCCGTCCAAAAGACGGTCTCCTTTTTCCCTGCTCTTTTCCGCCTCCCATATCTTATTCGCATCTTCGGGTGCGCGGGAGGTTCTTTCTCCGAATACATGCGGATGCCGACGGATCATTTTATCACTGATATGGCGGAGCACATCCTCAAACGTAAAAGCATTGTTCTCCTCCGCGATCAGGGTCTGGAATACGACATGCAGAAGCACATCCCCCAGTTCCTCTTTTAACTTTTGTTTATCCCCGCTCTCGATCGTATCCACCGCTTCGTGGACTTCTTCAATAAAGTAAGGGATCAGCGATTCGGGCGTCTGTTCCCTGTCCCAGGGACAACCTTCGGGTGAACGCAGTTTACGCACAAGTTCGATCAGTTCGTCAAATAATTTCATGGCGTGTGTTTGCCTTTACGCTTAGCGCGTATAATACGGATACGCTGAATGCGTTTATTCTCCATTTCATCCACAATAAAGATATGGTCCTGATAGCGGAAGGAATCATGTTTGCCGGGGATGCGGCCGAGGTGGTCCATCACAAACCCTCCCAGCGTATCATATGAGCGATCTTGGGGAAAATACACTCCAAGCACATCTTCCAGATCATCCAGATTGATAGTCGCATTCACGGCACACTCATCCTGCGTCAGCCATTTGACCGGAGAACTTTGCACCTCATTTTCGTCCTGGATATCTCCCACGATCTCTTCGATGGCATCTTCCAGCGTGATCATACCGCTGGTGCCGCCGTATTCATCGACCACGATCGCGATCTTGGTCTTCTTTTCCTGGAACAGCGTGATCGCATAAGATACGCTCGCGTTCTCGGGTAAAAAAAGCGGCGGATGGATCAGATTATCGATATCGGTTTTTTTCTTTCCGTCCAGATAGGCAAGAATATCCTTTTCAAATATAAAGCCGATAATGTGGTCAAGGTCTTTCCGGTAAACCGGGAAACGGGCAAAACGCTGGTTACATACAAAACTGAATATCTCTTCAATGGGACGATCGGCATCTACAGCGACCATATCGGGACGGGGGATCATGATCTCCCGCACCCGGGTGTCGGTGGACTCCAGCAGCGAGGTGATCATTTCCTTTTCCTTTTCTTCAAAGGCACCCCCCTCTTCACCGATACGGACCAGGGTTTTGATATCTTCTTCATTATCGATCAATGTATCTTTTTTCACACGCAGGGATTTCTCTGCCAGTTTACCGATAAAATACAGAATGATGGTCAGCGGAAAGAAAAGCGTATAGCAGATCCCAATAAACCAGCTGGAGCGTTGGCTGACCCTCCGGGCGTTGCGCAGGGCCAGGGTTTTGGGAACGATCTCTCCAAAGATCAGCAGGATCACCGTGATCACCACGACCTCGAGGAATGCGGTCAGCAGATGCGGCCAGCCCAGATCCTGGGAAAGCCGATAAACCGTGATGGCGGACAGGGAGGCAAGTGCAATATTGACTAGTGTATTACCGATAAGGATCGTGATAAGAAGTTTTTGCGGTTTGCCGAGTAATTTCAATGTCCTCCGGGATGCTACCGTTTTAAGATTACGCAAAGCTTCTTTCCGCGTCCCGAACAGTGCCGTTTCGCTTCCGGAAAAGATACCCGAAAGGATCAGAAAAACGATAAAAAGAACAATGCTTTCTGCTATTGACATGAGATTCCATCAAAAAATTGAGTTAAAAACATATTCTCGAGACCGGTCATCTCTTTTTTTTCCGCCTCATTGCGGTCCCTGTAGCCGCAAAGGTGACATATTCCGTGGATAAGGACCCGTGCATATTCGCGTTCCACGGGCTCTGAGAATTCCTCCGCATTCCGCCGGATCTGCTCGGGACTGTAATAGAGCTCTCCTTCAAGTCCGGGGTCCGTCTCGATCACAAAACTGATAATGTCGGTGTATACATCCTCATGAAAGAATTGCTCTTTCATTTCCCGCAGTGCATCATCGGTTTTCGCAATGATGCGAATATCGTATTTCTTCTGATGAAGGGCATGCAGGGTACACGTCAGCAGTTTACGGGCTGCTGTCGATTTTATGGGTACGTCCAGATCGTCTTCGTTAAAAAACCGGATGGAACGGCTCATGCTTTCCCGTCTTCCATGTTTCTATTCTCTTCTTTAGCCTCATCCTCTTTCTTGTCTTCCGGATAAGGAATACGTTCATGATAAAGACCGACCAGCATCGGATAGATCGCTTTTTTGATCTTGGTAAGATCGGCAAAGTTCAGCGGACATTCATCCAGTTGCCCCGTGTTCATTCGCTTATAGATCACATCGTCGATCTTTTCTTCAATGCTCCGGGGGGATGCTTTTTTCAGAGAGCGCACGGCGGCTTCTGCCGCCTCCACGATCATCAGTAAACCGGTTTCCTTGGTGGTTGGCAGAGGACCCGGATAACGAAATTCGTTTTCATGCAGGGTGTTCTCGTCGGATTCCTGCTTTGCCTTTTGATAAAAATAATCCACGGTCATCGTTCCGTGATGGGTGGCGATGAAATCTTTAATGATACCGGGTAGTTTTTCCTCTTCCGCCAATTCAAGTCCCTTGCGAACATGGTTGATAATGACCTTGGCTGCCATATGCGGCTTCAGTTCATCCAGTTTATTTTCGCCGCCGGCCTGATTTTCCACAAAGTATTCGACTTTGCCGAGTTTCCCGATATCATGATAATAAGCACCGACCCGTGCCAGCAGACTGTCGGCACCGATCTTTTCCGCCGCCGTTTCAAGCAGGTTGCCGACCATGATCGAATGATTGAACGTACCGGGTGCCTCAAGGGACAAGCGTTTCAATAGCGGGCGGTTGACGTCCGACAATTCCAGCAGGGACAGGGTGGTCGTTTCTCCGAAAATACGTTCGATGATCATGACCAGTCCGTTCGTCACCAGGACGGAGATAATCGCGTTCCCGGAGGCAAAGAGCAGCATGTTGAGCATGTTGGAAAACGATTCGGGGGAAGAGATATTCATCGCCAGAATAGAGATCAGATATCCCGCCAGAATAAAGACCAGCGGACGTAAGATATTTTCCCGTGTGCGGCTGGCCTTAAAGGAGATGATCGCCATCATGACCGGGAAAACATGCATAATGATAAAAGGGAAATAGCCGCCAAAAACATAGGTCAGCGACAACAAGATCACCGCAGAGCCAACCATGGCGATACGTTCATCAAAAAAGATCATGAGCAACATGGCTGTGATGGTCATCGGCACCAGCACCATGTGCGAGGGTGCCAGAGCGGCTACGACCGCCCCGAGACCCAGACTGAACATCATGCAAATGATCATGAGCAGAAACTTTTTAACATTATGGAAAAGCGTTTTATCATACAACAGCAGGAAAATGACAAAGACCATATACATCAGGGTCAGAATGAACACATTACCCAGCGCTTTCAGAAAGGCATTAAAGCCCTGAATATTGGCGTTGCGGCGGTCTTCCGAAACATTCAGCGAATATAACTTTTGATAGATCTCCTGTGTGATCAATGTATTGGCACCGACGATCTTTTCATCTTTATAGACCTTCCCCGCGACAAGCGGGATCCGACTGATCACATCCTTTTGACGGGTGATGGTGCGCTCTTTATCATAGATCAGGTTCGGCTTGACCAGCAACTGAGAAATTCGCGCCATGAGAACTTTCTGGGCATGTACCTCAAAATCCTTTGCGATGTTTTCCGTCAATTGCTCCGTTGCAGATGCCAGATCATAAATGTTCTTTACGGTCACGGGGGTCTCCACGCCCTGAGAGCGGACCGAGATTTGGGCGGACAGGATCGAATCAAGCGGAATATCGGTTATCCCGCTTTCGAACAATGATGAAAGATGTGTTATAAAACCGATCCTTGTTCTTTGCAGATTGATCCTTTTTCCCTCTGTCGGCTTGAACAGTTCGGAAAAGGGAGCATCCTCAACATGAATATTATATTGTTCGCGGAAAGCATTGACAACAGCAACATAGGCATTGCTGTCGGTCCGGACGCTTTGATTCAGCGTCTCAAGATCACTTGTGCTGTAACGCTCCAGGTTGCGTATTTGCCGTGATTGCTGATATTTTTGATAGCGCTGATCCAGGATCTGTGCCATCTGAAAGAACTGTTCGGCCCGCTCGATCTGTGCCGAGTACACGCCGTCATCCTGGGTGAATACAAAGGCGACCTTTTTTAGAGCCTCGGCTTGTTCGCGCTGGATAAGTGCCTGCGGTTTAAGGATTTCAAAATCATACGGCGCAATAATATCCGACCGGGTGATATCTCCAACCTGATAATTATATTTATAGGTCTGCTGACGGGGAGCCATCAACGCAGAAAAAAGTATAACAAACACCAATATGAGGATCGTCCATATGGGGATTCTCTTTTTATCCGTAGTGTTCTTCTTTTTTATCATGATATGTTCCTTTTGACGCCTTATATAAAAATAAGACAGTTTTATGCGTCAATCAATGAAAACTTATGCGATATGCGGACGAATATCTTTTATAACCAACTGAATCCGCTTTGTTCCGTTCCACTCGTTCATGGTCGGAACAAAAGCAATATCGACTCTTTGCGAAGGATCCATCATCAGTTCAAAACGATCAAGCATATTCCATGCAATACAATTGAAGGAATGATCCCCTTCCTTAATGGAAAATTTCAAATGTTTTTCTTTCAGGATCACCGGGTTTCGCGGAAAGACGTTCCTAAGGCCGAATTTCGGTCGCATGTTTGCCGGTCCGAAAGGTTCCATATCATGCAGAAAGGCCATCATTTTGGCATTTATATCGCACAGGCTGACATCGGCGTCAAGGTATATGGCCGGTTCAAGCATGTCGGATGTGATATGTTGTTCCGCATACTCCCGGAAAGCGCGTTCAAACGCCGGGATGTTCGTTTCTGCGATCGTCAGACCTGCCGCCATCTGATGTCCTCCGAATGCTTCCAGATGGTCTGCACACGACGACAGGGCGGCATGTAGATCAAAGTTATCGATACTGCGGCCACTGCCCTTGCCCATACCATCCTTCAGCGCGATAAGGAACACGGGGCGATTGAATTTATCTTTGATCTTGGAGGAAACGATACCGATCACTCCGGGGTGCCAGTCCCCGGCAAGGACCAATGCTTTCGGTAATTTTTCACCATATTTTTCATGCACCTGACGTACTGCCTCAAGGGTAACGTTGCGTTCCACCTTTTGTCTTTCTTCATTTTCCTTATGCAGAATACTGCTGAATTGACGTGCAGTATAATGGTCATCTGTGGTCAGAAGGGTGATGGCTCTGCCGGCACTTCCCATACGTCCAACCGCATTCAGTCGCGGCGCGATCCCGAATACAATGTTGATCACCGAAATATCTTCCGCGGCCATTTTACATACATTGAACAGTTCGAGAATACCCAGGCGGCATTCATGCCGGCGTATCCGCGCAAGTCCTTCCCTAACCATAGCCCGGTTCTCATCCACGAGCGGAACGATATCGGCAGCTGTTCCCACCGCAACCAGATCCAGATATCGGTTTGCCCGTTCCGGGTTACCGTACAGACGGATGCAGATCGCTTCCAGAAGTTTGAATACCACGCCGGCGCCGCACAGTTCGCGAAAAGGATAGTTTTCTTCCTGACGCTTCGGATTTAAAATGGCAAGGGCTTCCGGCAGACTGTCTGCCTGTTCGTGATGATCGGTGATCAGCACATCGATCCCCTTGCTTTTCGCATAGGCAACCTCATCATGCGCCGTGATACCGCAGTCACAGGTAATGATAAGATCTATGTTTTTCTCAATGGCATAGTCAATCCCTTCACGTGATACGCCATATCCCTCTTTTTCCCGCTCCGGGATATAATAGAATATTCTTTCCGTCAGATCTTTAAGGAAAAGATAAAGCATGGATGCGGAGGTTACACCGTCAACATCGTAATCCCCGTAGATCAGAATGTTCTTTTTGTCCTGACATGCCTGAATCAGCGCCGTAACCGTCTTTTCCATATCCTGCATCGAGAAAGGATCATACAGCGAATACTTTGTATCGTCAAAATATTTATTCAGTGCATCTTTCGAACGGATATTCCGGTTCAGCAAAATACTCGTGAACAAATAGGGTAAAGCGAATTGTTTACTGAACTCAAGAACATCTTCTCCCGGGATATCCGGATAAATCCATTTCATATTGCGAACCCCTCACATGTATTTATAAGCTTAAAGCCGGACATAAGCCGAATTCTGTTACCCTCCGCCGGTTGGCGAAGGATGCTGACCATTTATCTGCCCGGTCCGTCACCGGCCCGGTGTAGCCACTACCACGAAAGCATGAACCCGAGCAAGGTATTGCCTTCGTATTTGTGTTGCTCCGGATGGGGCTTGCCTAGCTTCCGACGTTGCCGCCGGAACTGGTGAGCTCTTACCTCACCGTTTCACCGTGATCCCGACACGTCGGGAACGTTTGCTTTCTGTTGCGCTTTCCAGTCCTCACGGACTCCTTGCGTTACAAGGCATCCTGCTCTGCGGAGTTCGGACTTTCCTCACCATCCGCCTGTTTGGCGGATGGAGCGGTCAAGCCGCCGGCTTTAAGCTATTTATCTTCCGTGTCACTTTCAGCGTATAAAAAACGCCCACAGTAATCACACGTAATAACCTGATTTTTTTTATAAATGTCAACCCGTTTCTGGGGGATCACCCGGTTCTGACAACCACTGCAAGCATCCCGGATGAGCGGTACGACAGCGAGTCCGTTGCGCGCGGAGCGAACACGTTCGTAGGTGCGAAGGTAATTCCGGGGGATCTGTCCGAGCAATACTTCGCGTTCTTTTTCCAAACCGGTCTTCTCTTCTTCGGTTTCCTGCTGGGTTTCGGCAAGCGATCCTTTCGCCTGTTCCAGTTTGGCCTTCATCTCTTCCACATTTTTTCCCGTCCGCTCATGCGCTTCTTTTAGGCGCTCGTTCTCTTCCTCGGACTGGAGGACCTGATCTTCGGCACTTTTGATCGCTTCCTCGTTATATTCGATCTCCGAGGTCAGCGCGTCGTATTCTCGGTTGGTGGTAACCAGATAGAGCTGATCTTTGTATTTTTTGATCTTTTCCGATAATTCTTCAATGCGTGTCGTATGACTGCCAATAAGCGTTACATTCTCTTCAATGCTTGTTTCGCGTATCTTGTTCTGGTCTATTTCATTGTTAATTTGCTTTTCAAGGGTTTTTACTGTTTCCGGCAGATCGCCAAGCCTTTCCGTTAGTACGTCAAGCCGGGTATCGAGTTCCTGAAGTTTGATCAATTGTTGAAGTATCTTCTGCATATCCTTACTACACCTCCGTCAAAATTTTTATCTCATAAAAAAACGCACACCTGAAGATGTGCGTTATGATGACTTTAGCCCAAGGGCCCTTATGTTTCTTACGGATCCCAATATTGTAAAAAACCTCTTTTTTATGAAAAAACCAAAAAGCTTAATAATATCGTCGTTAATATTACAAATGTCAAACTATTATTGGGTTTTTTTATGCTTACTGGTCAGCGTAAGGCACGGAAGCCGGTATACGCAAAATACACAGCAACCAGAAGGAGGCAGCATCCAAGGAAAATAAAAAGGCCGCGTCGGAGAACGGGTCGGTTGAAAACCCCGGAGCGATGGGTCAGCCAACCCAGGATCCCGTCCCACAGAAAATCGACGGAAAGGTGTGTTATAATGAAAAATATCAACGCGGCATGTCCGAAACTTCGCGCTTTCAGTATCAGTGCAAGTCCGGTGGTCGCCCACCACAAAATGAAATAGGGATTGATGCTGCTGATCATCCCTCCAAGGAACATGCCCTGTTTCCGCACTTCCGTTCTGACCTCCTTACCCGCAGAGCGGATCATGTCCGCCCCCAGAAATACGAGCATGGCGGCCCCGGCAAAAGATATGATCCCATACACAAGGGGATTTTCCATGAAGTTTGCGGCATAGACCGCCAGGAACAGAATGAGCGGGATCTCGAGCATGGCGTGGCCGGCAGCAACGACAAATCCCGCGTACGGAGTTTTTTTAGCATTTGCGATCACAACCGCGGTCACCGGGCCGGGCATCATCGCACCCGAAAAAGAGATCACAAAAACGGAAATTA
This sequence comes from uncultured bacterium, assembly GCA_964535585.1. Classification (GTDB taxonomy): domain Bacteria; phylum Fidelibacterota; class Fidelibacteria; order Fidelibacterales; family Fidelibacteraceae; genus M50B103. The sequence continues at coordinate 138,134 of CAZHTR010000001.1, forward strand.
AGAATAGAATCAGTTCCATAAATGAAAATACTCCTTACGGAAAAATAATAAAAGATAAATCTTGGAAAGAAGCTTCCGGCACTTTTTATCTTTTCTGCTTTTTCTTACTTTTTACTTTTATCTTTGATCTTTTATTTATCGCACTTGGTATATCCGCACTGCACGCAGAACTCACAACCATTCTCATATTTCAGTGCGCGATTATTGCATTCGGGACAAATTTTGAAGGTATTGTTCGTTGTCGGATCGCTCTCGTCATCCGTGATCGTATGAACCGCATTCAGCTGGGTCCGGATCGGTAAACTGATCTGCTCCCCCTGTTCCGGAGCCTGGAGGATACCCTCATCCCGGAAGAAACGCTCTATCACGTCCGCCACTTCGGAGTAAAAGGAATGGATATACTTTCCATCCTTGAAATAACCACCGTTGGGATCATAAATACTTCGCAATTCTTCCAAAATGAATTGTGCGTCGCCGGCGCGCCGGAAAATGGCCGAGATCAGGCGGGTCAGTACGGCATATTGCGCGGAGTGGGTAAGGTCTTTGGAGTTGATAAAGATCTCTATGGGACGTTTCCGTCCGTATTCCATGATGTAACCCAGCGTGACATAAACATTAAATTTAACAAAGGGACTCTTGATCTTATAGACCCTTGCATCCACAACATCGGGGCGTTTCAGCATCAGCTGCTGCCCCTGCTTGTCCTGATCCTTTTTTTCTATCTTCTTTTCCCGGATACGGAATTCTTTGCTGTAATTTAACATTAAACCACCTCGATCTCTTTAGCATCTTTCACGCCCATGGTCTTGCGGAAATAATGGAACGGTGTGGATAATGTACCGTCTTCGAGAACCATGATCTCGTCTCCGGTAAATTCAATAACCTTGTCTTTGGATATCTCCATTTCGAAATGCTTTTCACGGAATTCCTGAAAATCGGTCTTCTTGCCTTCAACGCTCAGGATGGGATAGCGGCTGCCGTCCCGGTAGATCGTAATACCTTTCAGTCCCTTTGACCATGCATCCAGATATATCCGGGATATAACCTCCGGTTCGATATCTTCCGGCAGGTTTATGGTAGAGGAAATGGAGTGATCCACATAACGCTGACAAACCGATTGAATGCGAATACGCTTTTCATGTGAGATGGTATGCGCGGTCTTAAAGAAAGTGGGTGGCAGAATATCTTCCAGATCAAATTCTTTTTTAACATCCTTGATCTTATCGTTCAGATTGTTCAAGTCAACATAGGCCTGTAGTGTGGAGTGGAAGACCTGGAAGAACTGATTATCGAAGGATTCCGCGCGGCGGGTATAGAACAGCGCGAACAGCGGCTCTATTCCTCCGCTGACCCCGATATAGTTATCTTTTCCGATCTCAAAAGATTTGATGATATTGCTGATGGTCCCGGTGGGCGCAATGGAGGTCAGCGCAATGTTGCGCAAACCGTATTGCTTGATATGATCCCGTGTCTCTTCCGACAGAGCGTCTTCAAAGAACGGGCAGCGGGCGTAGGCATCATAATCGAAAATATCTGACGGCCCCTTTTCCTTCGCCAGTTCCGAAGAAGCCATATATGCAGTATCGTTTATAAAGCTCATGACCTCTTCCATCAGATCGATACCCTGCTCGGAATCGTAATCGATACCCAACTGAAAGAACATGTCGGCAATACCCATAATACCCAGTCCGAGCCGGCGGGTCTCGCTGGCGGCATCCCGCTGTTTTTCCAGAGGATTCAGCAACTCATTCCAGCTGACAACATTATCGAGAAAGCGAACACAATTGCCGGTAGATATTTTCAGTTGTTCCCAGTCGATCTTTGCTTTGGGGGTAAATCCGTCGATCACAAATCGGCTCAGATTGATGGAACCCAGATTGCAGGCACCCCCCGCTTCCAGCGGTACTTCCGCACAGGGATTGGTTGAAATAATGGGGCGGCCCACATAATTGGAGGGTGAATACTTGCTCATCTGACTCCAGAATATCAGTCCGGGTTCAGCGGAATGATAATTGGATTCCACAAAATGGTTCCAGATATCGCGCGCTTTGACCAGTTCCCGTATCTCACCGGAAGGTCCGGATGCAAAATACAGCAGAAAATCACCCGCATATTTGATGGCCAGTTCCCAGTCGTCCCTTCCGACATCAAGCAGGTAATCTCCGTAAACATCCCGGCGGTGCTTATCGTTAAGATCTTCTTTCCGTATCGTCCGGCCGAACTGCTCTTCCAGCCAGGCATTTAATTTTTCTTCATCGCGGAAGGTTTCCATGATCTCATAATCATTGATATCCTTGCTGGGGATACCCAATGAATAATAATACCCGTCATCCTGCAGCGCCTCGGTCATGCGCAGTTTATGCCGTTTTCGATACACGATGATGCTGTCGCGTTTATATTCGGTTTCTTCTTTGACCGCCTGCATGAACTCATCGGATACCTTAATGGAGATATTTGCAAAACGGATCTGTGTGTTGTCCATGACCTGACGCTTGAGTTCCGAAAGCTGCTCCTCCGTAAATTTTCCGCTCCAGCGGCACTGTTCCACGATCTGTTTTGTGACCCAGTTGGGTGTTTTCTTGACCTTGATAAAATGGAAAATATCGGGATGTTTGATGTCGATCGTCAGCATCAGGGCACCGCGGCGGCCGGACTGCCCGATCAGTCCGGTGGTCATGGAAAACAGTTCCATGAACGAAACCGCACCCGTAGAGCTGTCCGCCGCATTATGTACGATCGAATCCCGGGGACGCAGCGGCGTGATATCCACTCCCACACCCCCACCAAAGGAATAGGTCCGCGCACATTCGGCAGCGGTCTTATAGATCGCTTCAATATTGTCGGACTCGATACCCGCTACAAAGCAGTTCGCCAGGGTCTTCAGACGATAGAGATCACCGGCCCCGGCCAGCACCCTGCCGCCGGCGATCCAGTGCCCGTTATAAAGGTCACGGTAAAAATGTTCCGCCCATTGGGTCTGTTTGATCTTGGATGTCTCCTGCGCGGCAACAAAGGACGCGATACGGACAAAGACGTCTTCCGGACAATGCTCAATGTGATTACCCTCATGATCACGTAAAAAATACTTCTTTTTGTAAATGCTTTCGGCAAGTTCATTATGGTTCAGATAATTTTCATGCTTCGGAAGGTTACCGGATGCGATCTCGCCGATCAGATGTTCATACAAATGCTGATAGTTCCGTATCCGTTCTTCTCCGACCATTTTTGTGAATTTGCCGCGATGTTTGAACATGTTTTTAAAAGACATTTAAACCCCGATGTGCCTTGATTAAATGAATAGCTATACAATATATTGTGCAACCAACGAAAGAGATTATACAACATGTAGTAAATAAAATCAAATTAATTTTTTAAGCGAAATTCCGGGGCGGGTTGCAATCCCAACATTATCAAATTTTTAGAGCAATAATTAATTTTTTGGCGTTCTTTTTACTCATGCTTTATTTCTATTTCGGATTTACGTTTTACCAACTGACATTCAATGACTTAATTCCGATCCTGAAAGACGATCTCCCCGACAGGGACATGAAAGGTTTGCGGTGTTTACTCAAGAAAGATCCCGGTTTATTATTTGTTAAATTTTTTTCTTTTCAGCTTGACAAGCAGTATCAACTTAATTATGTTACAGCACAACGTCGTACTTTTATATCTCAACCATATGTAAATAGAGGTCTCTGTGGTAGAAACAGTTACTACTTTAAACGAAGATGAGAAAACGGTTCATTTTACGATCTCACAGCTTCATGAATTATCTTTGAAAGCCCTGCAGGAAATCGCACTGGAAATGGAAGTTCCCGGCGTGCAGAATCTGAAGAAGCAGGAATTGGTCTTTAAAATACTGGCCTGTCAGGCAGAAAGTCTCGGTCATGTATTTGAGGAAGGGATCATGGAGGTCCTTCCGGACGGTTACGGTTTTTTACGCAGCATCCGCTTCAGTTATCTGAGCAGTGATCTGGATGTTTATGTCGCACCGACGCAGATCCGTCGTTTTGGACTCAAAACGGGCCACCTGGTCGCCGGTCAGCTGCGTCCGCCGAAAGAAGGGGAAAAATTCTTTGCCCTGCTCAAGGTGGAAGCGATCAACAGTCAGGATCCCGCGCTGGCAAAAAGCATCGTGTCATTTGAGAATCTCACGCCACTCTATCCGGATCAACGCCTGCATCTTGAGCGCTACGATGAAAATGATTTTTCAACCCGCATCATGGACCTGCTGACCCCCATCGGCAAGGGTCAGCGCGGACTGATCACGTCCCAGCCCAAGACGGGGAAGACCATTCTTCTGCAAAAGATCGCGAATTGTATTCTTGCCAATCACCCGGAAGTGATCCTGATGGTCCTGCTCATCGATGAGCGACCGGAAGAAGTGACCGATATGGAGCGTCATGTCAACGCCGAGGTCGTCAGCTCAACCTTCGACGAGCCGCCGGAACGTCACGTACAGGTTTCGGAGATGGTCCTTGAAAAATCCAAACGCCTGGTGGAATACGGTCATGATGTTGTGATATTACTCGACAGTATCACCCGCCTGGGACGTGCGCATAATGCGGTCGTTCCGCATTCGGGCAAGATCCTCTCGGGAGGTATTGACAGCAATGCCCTGCATAAACCCAAGCGTTTCTTCGGTTCGGCCCGTAACATTGAGAACGGCGGCAGTCTGACCATTATCGCCACAGCCCTGATCGATACCGGCAGCCGTATGGATGACGTGATCTTTGAGGAATTCAAGGGAACGGGGAATATGGAACTGGTACTTGACCGCCGACTGAGCGATCGCAGGATATTCCCGGCGATTGATATCAATCGTTCCAGTACCCGCAAGGAAGAGCTCCTTATGCCGCCAAAAGAACTTGCGCGCGTATGGATCCTGCGGAAATTCCTCAACGAAATGAGCCCGATGGAGGCCATGGAGTTCATGATCGACAGGATGTCGCACAGCAAGAGCAATAAAGAATTCTTACGAACGATGAATTCCTGATAAATAATAAATAACCCAAACTGCACGGGGGTGGAGTATGAAGCTTTTTCTGCGTATTGTCCAGATATTACTGTTGGTCATTGTACTCGTCTTTTTATCGGCACTTTTTTTCGTTGACCGGATCGCATCACGCGGTCTGCCGGATTATGAAAAAGATGTCAACCTGCGCAATATGACCGCGGAGGTCGAGATCTTTCGTGATACGCACGGTATCCCCCATATTTACGCGGAAACCGAAGAAGATCTGTACCGCGCAGTGGGATATGTAATGGCCCAGGACCGCCTCTGGCAGATGGACCTGATGCGGCGCGGGACCGAAGGGCGCCTTGCCGAGATCTTCGGCGAGGACCTCGTGGGTACCGATGCGCTCATGCGTTCGCTTCGTATCGGCGATAAATCAGAGGAGATATTGAAAAATCTGCCACCCGAGATCCGGCTCGCGCTCTTTGCTTTCTCCGATGGGATCAACCAGTATATTGAGCGCTATCCCAAAGCGCTGCCACCGGAGTTCTCTATCCTCGGATATAAACCCGAACCCTGGGAGCCCAAACATTCCGTCAATATGATCGGTTATATGTCCTGGGACCTGACAAGCGGTTACCGCAACAAGATCACCCTGCACCAACTGCTGCAGCAACTCGGTGAAGAAAAGGTCAAAGCCTTTCTGCCGGAAACGGCCTTCCATCAGACCCTGGTCTTTCCGGGGCTGCAGGATACGCTCATCGAATCGGACCTTTATTCCGCCTTTGAAAAATTGAATGAGATGGGACTTACCGGTGTTTTTCACGGCAGTAACAACTGGGCGGTAAACAAATTTAAGACCCGCACGGGTCTGGCCATTATGTGCAACGATATGCACCTGGGATATTTTGCTCCCGGTATCTGGTATCAAATGCATTGCGTGGTGAACGGACGGATGGATGTGACCGGTGTTGCCGTACCGGGTCAACCCTTCGTGATCTGCGGGCACAACGAGCACATTGCCTGGGGTATGACAAATGTGGGTTCGGACGACACCGATTTTTACATTGAACGCCTGAGCCCCGACTCCACCAAGTATTTCTTTAACAACCGCTGGGCCAGTCTGGATGTACGGGAAGAGAACATCAAAACCAAATCGGGCGATGTACATGTCAAAAAACTGCTGTTCACCCACCGCGGTCCGATCATCTCCGCTTTTCGCAATATTGACGAAGCCGCCATTTCCATGCGCTGGATCGGGAACGAACCCAGTAACGAGATCCTGGGGATATACCGGTTAAGCCATGCGCGCAACTGGGAAGACTTCCGCGAAGCCTGCAGTCACTTCAAGGCCGTCAGTCAGAATATCATCTACGCGGACATTGAAGGCAATATCGGACTTCAGACTGCGGCCGGCGTCCCCTTGAAGAACGATCATTATTATTCCGTCTATCCGGGGGAAACCGACGAATACGACTGGAAAGGACTGATGGCATTTGACAAGCTGCCCTACAGTTACAACCCGGAATCCGGCATGCTTTCCTCTGCGAACAACCGTATTGCCGGAGAACATTATCCCTTCTTTATCAGTCACTGGCCGGATGTACCCTATCGTATCGACCGCATTCGTGAATTGCTGGAACAGAAAAATTATCTCGGTGTCGAGGACATGAAAGCCATGCACCTTGATCAGCATTCGCTCTTATACCGTGATTTGAAACCGCAGCTGACCGCGGCATTGAATAACGCTTTTCTTGAACCCATGGAGCAGGAGGCCTATACCCTGCTGAAGACCTGGGACGGCCAGCTTGACAAAGACGCCGCCGCGCCGGCCATTTTACAGATGTTCTATATGAAATTCCTGGAACACACCATCGGAGATGAAATGGACAGTCTGCATTACGATATGTTCCTGCGCAGCACCAGCTTTGTCCGTAATTATATGCTCAATGTCTGGAACGATCCCGACTCGCCCTGGCTGGATGATGTGAGCACGCCGGATATCACCGAGAACCTGCAGGACATGATCCGCATCAGCTTCCGGTCCACCGTTCGCGAACTGGCCGCGATAATGGGAGACAAACCCGAAAAATGGCAATGGGGCAATATTCATGCTCTGACCCTGGAACACCCGATGGGCGGTGTGAAGATCCTGGCACGGTTTTTCAACCTGAACCGCGGACCCTATCCTGTTGGCGGAGATTGCTTCAACGTGGGTCAGTTCGCTTACCGTTATCATAATCCTTTCAAGGTCGTGCACGGGCCTTCACACCGGCATATTTACACCACGGATGACTGGGACCGTTCATTGAGCATCATACCTACCGGCACCTCCGGTATTCCGAAAAGTCCCTATTACTGTGACCAGACAAAGCTTTTTATCAACGGCGAATATCATCCGGACTATGTCAGCAAACAACTGGTACGCGGCAACGCAAAATACCGTATGGTGATCCGTTAGCACAGATCTAAAAAATGCATTAAAGATTTTGAAACACTGAACAAAGCGTGTATATTTTCGCGCTTCTTGATATCAGAGATGCGCACGTAGCTCAGCTGGATAGAGCGACGGATTCCGGTTCCGTAGGCCGAGGGTTCGAATCCTTCCGTGCGTACTAAGTCAGCCAATAAGCTCATACGCAAATAAGCACACCCCTCACCTCTTGCTTCCACGCTTATTAGCTTATTGGCTTATTTGCTTAGTAGCTATCTTATGCGCCGTTAGCTCAATTGGTAGAGCACCGGACTCTTAATCCGTTGGTTCGGGGTTCGATTCCCTGACGGCGTACCACTTAAACCCCTGTTAACACATGCTTTGCAGGGGTATTTTTATTGGCTGTGTTTTGTTGGAAAAATAGCGAGAAACGGTTGAAAAAACCACTTTTTGAACCTTAGGGGTCACAAATCGGCCACATGAGAACCGGTCTTATATAGCGAATAAAAAAGCCGCCCGGTGAAAGGCGGCTCTTTTGATTTTGCTTCTCAGCTTGTTTGCTTATTAGCTTCTTAGCATATTTCCCTATTTCATCAACGCGATCTTCTGCACATGCAGCGCATCGTTCATGCGGACCTGCAGCAGATAGATCCCCGTACTCAGATCAGCACCATCTATTTTCAGATCGTGGGAACCGGCATGCATTTGACCGCTATAGATATCGCGAACTCTGCGTCCTGCGGTATCGTATAGAACGGCTTTTACTTCAGCTGCAATCGCCAGATTCAGGGGCACGACGGTCTGTGGATTGAAGGGATTCGGATAGGCATTGCCGATCGTATAATCCAGATCCACACCCTCAACCTTAGTCTCAACCTTAAGCTCGGGATGTTTCGTTTCTTTTCCCTGCAGATCTACATCAGCCAGCACGTAGGTATACGTTCTGCCGGGAATGACATACTGATCGGTATAAGTATAATCCTGCGGTTCGGTGGTGGTACCCGCTCCTTCCAATTCTGCGATCATCTCTCCGTCCCGGTAAATGCGGAAAGCGAGGTTTTCGGTCTCGGAGGCGGTTTGCCAGCAAAGGATAATACGGCCGGCTTCATATCTTGCTGTAAAATTTGCAAGCGTAATAGGAAGTGGAGTATCCTCCGGATATTGCCAGTCTAAATAAGGATAGCCCTCATTCCGGCTGTTGCCGATATTCCAGATCCCTTCTTCTCCGATACCTTTGAAATCCCAACTGACAGCCGTGAAGGTTTCCAGTGTTTTCATTTGAGTTGTTGTTTTGCCGAAAATTTGATCACCGCTATATCCATCTCCCGCTCCATCTAATCCGGAATTGACCGTACTATCCCAAAAACAGGCAGTTATCGTACCGCCATGATAAAAGCCCACAAAGCCGCCAATATCGTCCGCCGTTCCGGTAACCGATCCGCTGACATAACAGGTTGATACGTTGCTGCCGAAGTCATTAAATCCTATCAGACCCCCAATATCGTACGCCGTTCCGCTAACCGATCCGCTGACATAACAGTTTGAAACGGTACCGGAATTATTTCCTATCAGGCCACCGATGTCCCAGATAATGTCTCCGGTTCCGGTAACCGAGCCGCTTGCATAACAGTTTGATACGCTGCCATGATCATTCCATCCTATCAGGCCACCGATATCCCAGATATCATCCCCCGTTCCCGTCCCGGTAACCGCCACGTTGGCATAACAATTCGATACGCTGCCGCCGTCATTCCATCCTATCAGGCCACCGATATTATGTCCTGTTCCGGAAACCGATCCGCTTGCATAACAGTTCGAAACGGTACCGGAATTGCTTCCTGTAAGACCACCGACAATGCATTCCTGTCCGCTAATATTTGCGTCAATCAGGCCCAAACCGTTTAGTTCCGCACCGGAACCTATAGATCCAAACAATCCTTGAGAATTGCTCGACGCACGATTGATATAAAGCCCGGAGACGGTATGTCCGTTACCCATATAATTTCCCAGAAACCTGGTATCGTTATTCCCTATCGGCGAGAAACCGGTCGCCTCATTCCAAGACTGAGTTGCGGATGCATCAATATCGGCCGTTTGAATAAAATAGATACCTGAATCCCACATATCGGGGTTCTCACTGAGCCAACGAAGATTGGCTAAACTTGCAATTTGGTAAGCGGTCCCTTCACTGGATCCATCACCCGAAGCAGGTGCTTCAGCTGGTTGTGCAATAAGTACACTTCCGCATATAAGCAGGACCAACGATAGGTATATTTTTTTCATCTTATCCTCCATTATGATTTTTTATCTTAATAAAACGGATTACTCTTGTTTCTTATTGGGATAGCAAGCCATGTAATATGACCTTTTATTAATTGTTATTTCGTTTAATTATATAACAAATATTTTCAAATAACAATTATTTTTTATGAAAATATAAACATTCTTAAAACCTCAATTTATGACACATATAATATAGCTATCCTCGCTTGATATTGAAAACATTGACCGAGGGTTACATCCCGGTGGGCGTCCATTTTCGCCCTCTTGCGCATCGACAACAAAAGAATACTGTCATGTCGAACAGCCCGCCGGTAGCGGGATGAGAGGCATCTATTCACAATAATAATGCTTTCCTCCTGCGTTGAAGCTTCGGAGGGCACCGTAAATCAACATTAAAAAAAGCTCTCCTCCGAAGAGAGATCTCTTTTGTTTTTGCTTCTTAGCTTGTTTGCTTCTTAGCTTATTAGCTTATTTGCTTCTTTCCCCTTGAAATAATCCATTCAATTACCTACATTGCAAAATACTTTAAATACAGCACGGCAAAACACAAAAGCCGGATTGCCGATAAGCTGCTGCGGCAGGCATTTCATGCCGGGAATGAACACACATATCAAAACGCTCATTTTACTTTACAAGGACTTTAAAAATGTCAGCATCCCTTCGATTCATCATTGTCCCCAAAGTGGCACATCCCTGGTTTGACGAGGTCCACAAGGGCGCAAAAATCCGTGCCGCCGTCCTCGGTCGTGAACTCGGCACGGAGATCATTATCGATTACCAACCACCCGCAAGCTGTGACGTCACCGCCCAGAACGCGATCCTGGAGAAGCTCGTCGATCTTCGGCCGGACGGTATCGCCGTTGATCCGGTTGATACAATAGCTCATATGACAGCGATCCGGCGTATCCGGAGTCTTGGTATTCCGCTGGTCCTCTTCGATTCTCCCTCGCCGGACCCCGGTATCACCGGTATTGGCAACGATTTTTCGCAACAGGGAAGCATCGCAGCCGAACGTCTCGCCGGGCTGATCGGCTACGCCGGAAAAGTAGCCATTATGAAGGGCTATTCCACGGCACCCAACCATAAAGCGCGATGCGAGGCTCAGGTGGCCGTATTGAAAAAGTATCCGGAGATACATGTTGTTGACGGCGGCACCGACAACGACGATATTGAAACCGCACACCGGGCGGCGTTGACGGTACTGGAAGCACATCAGGATCTTACGGGTTACCTTTGCTGCGATGCTTCCGGTCCGGTCGGCATAGCCCGTGCCATTAAGCAGACCGGAAAGACCGGCCGCGTAAAGGTTGTCGGCATGGATGGGATCCGGCCCATTCTTGAGGCTATCAAAGAAGGCGTGATCGACGCGTCTTCCGCAACCATTCCGGAAATGCAGGGTGCGATGGCCGTGCTGATGCTGTGGCAGGCATCCCTGGGACTGCGCTTACCGCAGACTGTCGATACAGGTATTGACCTGATCACACAGGACAACGTGGACCAATTCCTTAATCGTGCGGACTAAACCCACCTGCCCTCTTAACCTCTTTGCCTCTTTGCTTCTTTGCTTATCTGCTTCTTTGCTTATCTGCTTCTTTGCCCTTCTCATTGAATTCTTGCACTTATCCCCGAATATTTCTTACATTTGATCATGAACAGTATAAGGCCAAGCGGGAGAAAAATAACATGAATACCATTACTGCCGTATTCGTCGGTTTCTTATTTGCCATTGTCATCGTTTTCGCGCTGAATTTTTATTTTAAAAATCGCCGGGCGAAGAAAAGCTCCCGTGACATGGAGATACGCTCCAGTATCCAGGACATGAAAGCCATTGGCGAGCTTTCCGTATTCAAGGTCATTACCAAGGAGATCGTTACCGAAAGCGATCATCTGCTGGGAAATTTTGGAAAGAAATACATGCGCTGGCTCTTGTCCAACCGTAAGATCGCCATGATATTTGAATTTACGATCGATTTCCGCTACAATCTTCGCAGTGAGGATTTCCGCATCGTTCAGGAAAACGGACATTACGTGTTTTACATGCCGCCTTGTCTGAACGAGATCAGCATCCGTGACGTAATGTTCTATGATGAACAACGCAGCAAACTGCTTCCCGGTCTTCTCCCCGATATTATCAATGAGATCTTCGATGCCGGGTTCAACGAAGAAGATAAGAACCGTTTTGTCGGCGCGGCAAGGAACGAGGCCGAAGCGCAGGCAAAGAAAATGATCCGGGATATCGGTTCGGAAGTCCGGCAGTCCGCAATGCAGACCCTGAAATCCCTGGCCAGAGCTTTTAATATCAGTGATGTCCGTTTTGTCTTTTCAGAGGAAAAGGCAAAAACAGAAATAATCGATACGTAGCAGCAATAGAATTATCAAGCAAATGGACTATGAAAAATCGACTATACGCTGTGTCCATTTTTGCTTGACAATTACAAATTAACAAATCAACATTAAAAGAGCTCCCATCCGAAGACGAGAGCTCTTTTAATTTTGCTTCTTAGCTTGTTTGCTTCTTAGCTTATTTGCTTATTTCCCTATTTCATCAACGCAATTTTCTGCACGTGCACTGCATCGTTCATGCGGATCTGCAACAAATAGATCCCCGTACTCAGATCCGCACCGTTAATCTTCAGATCGTGGGAACCGGCGGTCATTTGACCGCTATAGATGTCACGGATCCTGCGTCCGGCGGTATCGTATAGTACCGCTTTTACATTCGCAGCAACCGCCAGGTTCAGGGGCACGACGGTCACGGGATTAAAGGGATTCGGATAGGCATTGCCGATCGTATAATCCAGATCCACGCCCTCAACCTTAGTCTCAATCTTAAGCTCGGGATGTTTCGTTTCCTTTCCCTGCAGGTCCACGTCCGCCAGGACGTAACTGTAAATCCTGCCTGGGATCACGTACTGATCAGTCCATTTGTAGCTGTGTGGTTCCGTGGTCGTTCCCGCGCCCTCCAGTTCTGCAAGTATTTCCCCGTCCCGGTAGATACGGAAGGCCGCGTTCTCGGTCTCGGAGGCGGTGTGCCATGTGAGATCAATAACACCATTGTGATAAATACCCTCAAAATTTACAAGGGAAACGGGTAGTGGTATGTCGGATTGCGTTTGAAACATGGCATCACCACGGCCGCTCCCGCCGGTATATTGTGCAGAAAGCAATGAAGGAACCAGAAGAAGTATCCCGATAATAAGCATCAAATTTTTATAAATATTTTTCATAATGTACCTCTTAAAATTTTATTCATGACTATTTCATACTTGTGGTTGGCAAAGATCGCACGGCACGAAAGCCGTGGTGCTCTTTGTATTGATTGTTTGTCAATGAACCATATTCCCGCATAGACACGCATAATGAACTACTTGTGGTACCATACCAAGAACCACCCCGGAAACAGGTGCCCTCTGCATTTGTCCCCGGCCATCCTGTTGTGATCCCAAAATATCCCGAACCATGCAGTCCGGTAAAGGCACGACCGCTTGCATTGCCTACGGTTATTGGACGTTCCCAAAGGTTACCGCTTAGTTCCATTATGCCCCAGTAGGAAGCACCTGCTTCCTCCCGGGCGCTTGTAGATGTTGCAAACGCACCAACCCGTATGGGACCTTGAATACCTCCATATCTGTTGTATACAGCATTTGCTCCCGTATTCGAGGGAATTTCATTATCTGCTCCCTCATTAGCCATACCGGTAGTCTGTGTAATCGTCGTATCTCCCCAGGCATATTCATCGGCCACCGGATAGAGCGGACCGCGGCAGGCTTTTTCATACTCAAGTTCCGTCATGGGGCGCAGGCCTGCCCAGGAGGTATAAAACGCACCCCTTGCCCAGTCAAACCAATTACATGGCACATTGGGAAGTGCTGTAGCATATTCGCCAACTTCGTTTCCTGTTATTGCATATCGATAAGTGCTGTTGGTATATTTACTCGTGTTGGCTTGTGCCTCTGTCAGTGTATTTAAATAATCCACATATTGCTGTTGGGTGATTTCATATTTCATGCAATAAAAACCGTCAAGTCCCGTGGGATAATCGGCATGCAGCGTACCCGCACCTCCGATCGTAGAACTTCCCGATGTGGAAACTCCCCATAGTTTTCCGCTTTCATCTCCAATGCTTTTATCCCAGGCTCCAGTGATTAAAAAAGGATCGTTTTCCGTATTTCCGGCTTTAAAACGCCCCGTACAACTTCCGCCATCGCCAACATAGAATTCTCCCGGGGCCACATAGACCATTTCGATGGCAAAAACACGCACGGTGACAAGCGCGTCATCCGTAACACTATTTTCGGCATAATTCCAACGCAGTTGCGCGTTGCTAATATCAAAGGTGCCGCTGCCGTCTTCGCTGCGATAAAAGAAGGCCCCCACTCCGGGATTGCTGTTTGCGTTGAATGCGCTGTTTTCATCGGGTAAACCTACTTCAACCGTGGCGGGTGTACCGGTTCCCGTGCTGTGTCCGCTATTGTGAAGTTTTGCAGGTTGCCAGTCCCCACCACCAACTTTGTATTTAACAAAAACCCAGGCCGCATCCCAGTTGTTGGGTGCCGAACTTGTCCGCCATGAGTTTTCCCAGCTCAGATCGAACTGAACAAGGGTATATCCTTCATTTGTGTTCTGTCCGGTCAGAATTACACCGTCGATCTGAACATTGTTACTCAAGCCGATAACCGGAATAAGCAACAGACAACACAAAAGGTAAACTTTCTTCCTCATCTTATCCTCCGTCATTTCTTTATTTAACCTAAAATGCAAACCCCAGATAAACACAGGGTGTAAAAATAATTACTCTTGTTTCTTATTGGGATAGCAAGCCATTATGATGACCTCTGATTATTTTGTTGACATAAAAATTTAATAATTATAATGCTAAATGCAAATATAATCGTCATCTATTTACTTGGTCTTTTTAAAAAATCAATACGGAATAACGCGGCCATATACACATTCAATACACGCGGCGGGAAGTCCGGCATGGTGCTCCCTTAACGGCAAGGGATCATGACCTTATAATAGCTGTCCGTTCTATTCGGCATTACGCGCCAGGCGGAAACCCAGTATGTTGTATCTTTTATCAGGTGTGAAACCGTCCCTGCGTACCGTGCGTGAATAATCGGCATCCCAGTTCCATGCCCCGCCGCGTCCCACACGATATTTCCCGGAAGGCGGACCGGCCGGATCGGTCTTGACAGACGCGGTATACGGACCGTACCAGTCCCAGCACCATTCCTCCACATTGCCGGTCATATCATAGATGCCAAGATCATTGGGTTTTTTGGCACCGACCGGATGCGCATGCGGATCATCGTTATAAAACCAGGCATAATCATGCAATTCTTTTTCGGAATTTGTTCCGCTCCATTTGCGATCATCGCGGCCACGACTGCGGGCGGCATATTCCCATTCGGCTTCGGTCGGCAAACGGTAACCGTTCTTAGACAGATCGGCAGTGACCTTTTGACCTTCAATGATATAAACCTTCTGCAGTCCGTTGATCTCGCTGAGACGGTTACAACAGGAAGCGGCTTCATACCATGTCACGGATTCCACAGGGAGATCCCTGTTTTTTACATATGAGGGGTTGGTTCCCGTGATCTGCTCATAAAGAGCCTGTGAAAGTTCGTATGTTCCGATGTAAAAACTTTTCAGACTGACTTTATGCACCGGCTTTCCGTCCGGATTCTCGCCCTTCCAGGCATCACCCATCTTGAAGCTGCCGCCTTCCACAAAAACTTCATCGATCTTGATCTTTTCGATCCTTTGATCGAAAGCAGGAGGTTCCGGTACGCTCGCGCAACTTGCCAGAAGGAGCAAAAACAATAATAAGCATATCAATACATTCGGCTTTTTCATGTTTCCCCTTTGCTTGAGTTTAATAAGTAATGAAATTTAGATTATCTTAGCGGTCCTTCACAATGATTCTTTTATTTTTTCCACGTTCAAATAAGAAAAAATATTCGATACGGCAAACGTTCATTCTTCGTTCAGATGCACCATTAATTCGGACAGGGATAGCGCTTTATATCGGTAATGTTCTTTCCTGCCGATCCTGATGGCTCCTTCGGGACAATAGGCAAAGCAACGGTGGCAAAGAGAACATGTATTATCGTGTCTGGGAACGATCTGATCATCCTGTATGGACAAGCTGTTTTCTGGACATAACTTTACACATATCCCGCAGCGCGTACAGCGTCCGGGATCAATATGATAGCCAAATATCTTTTTAAAGGCATTGACCACAAACCGGTAGCGGAAACCGCAGTTCATGATCCGGGAATATACGGGTATATCCCACCAGCGGCCTTTCCCCTGTAATATTTGTTCACAAAATGTTCTTACTTCGTTCTTTGCCTTCAGGATCATCCGCGCTTCCGTTTCCGGCTTAGCTTCCTTTCTGAGCAGATTGTTCGGCATGATAAATTCCCGTGCGGCGATCGGCCGGTATCCCTTTCGCTTGAGTAATGTTTTAAGCGGACCCAGAATACCGCCCGAATACATCGCCATGCTATCCGCAAAAAAACAGGGTGCGGCGTTCACGTCAGGTAGCTGGTTGAAAAACTCCCAGATAAAAGGATAGGTGCTTTGTCCGGCAACCGGAACCACAAAACCGGTAAGTCCATGACCCTTTACTGCCGATGGATCGCATGTCTCGATGGGAATACATCTCACGGGATGTCCGTGATCCTGAAAGGAACGTTTACATTCAAGTGCAATAATCAGCGAATTGCCGGTGCCGGAGAACCAGTAGATATTTACGGGCATTGCTGCCGGGAGTGTTTTTTTACGATCCATAATATAATTTGAAATAAAGCAATATCATTATCAAGTTGTTTTCTTATAATATATTAAGAGTTAGCGATCAATACGGATCATTCCGGATAAAGTAATGTATTTTTTTATAGAAAAGGCTTGGGCAAAGAGTCCTTTTCCCAAGCAAAAAAATATTTCTTTAAAAACTTATGTTAAGTTATTTCAGCACACGACCCAGATCCACCATCTCAATCGCGCTCAGAACGGCGTTCCAGCCTTTGTTGCCGGATTTGGTACCGGCACGTTCCAGCGCCTGTTCGATGCTGTCGGTGGTGATCACGCCGAAGATGACCGGTTTACCCGACTGCAGCGAGACTTGTGCGACGCCCTTGCTGACCTCGGCGGCCACATAGTCAAAATGCGGCGTAGCGCCGCGGATCACCGCACCCAGGCAGACCACGGCATCGTAATCCTTCTTTGCCATCATTTGCGCGGTGTAAGGTATCTCAAACGCACCCGGCACCCAAGCCACGTGCATATCGGATTCCTTTCCTCCGTGGCGCAGAAAGCAGTCTTCCGCACCGGCAAGCAGTTCTTTGGTCAGCAGGTCGTTGAAACGGGATACCACAACACCCAGTTTCATTCCCTCGGCCATCAATTTTCCGTTGAATTGTTTCATTGTTTATTCCTTTCCGTCTTTATTTCCGTTCAGTATCAAATGTCCCATCTTGTCCCGCTTGGTCTCAAGATAGGACTTGTTGCTCAGTGTCGGAGCGATCTCGATCGGCACCCGTTCCGTGATCTCCAGGTCGTAGCCGGACAAACCGATGACCTTTTTCGGGTTGTTGGTCATCAGCCGGATCTTACGGATACCCAGGTCCTTGATGATCTGCGCGCCCGCGCCGTAATCCCTCAAATCGGCCTGGAAACCCAGCTGAATATTCGCTTCCACGGTATCCATCCCGCGATCCTGCAGTTCGTATGCCATGATCTTATGTTTGAGTCCGATCCCCCGGCCTTCCTGACGCAGATAGATCAGTGCCCCGCGTCCGGCTTCGGCGATCTGGCGCAGTGCGGCGTCTTTCTGTTCCCCGCAATCGCAGCGTGCGGAGTGGAAAACATCGCCGGTAATGCATTCCGAATGCATGCGCACCAGTACGGGTGTGTTCGCATCAAATTCACCCATGGTAATGGCAAGATGTTCCTTGTTGTCCAGAAGGTCTTTGTAGAGAGTCAGTTTGAATTCCCCGTATTCGTTCGGGAATTTTACCGTGGTCACTTTTTCGATATAGCGTTCTTTATTTCTGCGATAGCGGATCAGATCGGCAATGGCGATGATCTTGAGATCGTGCTTCTTTGCAAAGGGAATGAGTTCGGGCAGCCGCATCATGGTCCCGTCCTCCGCCATGATCTCGCACATCAGCGCGACCGGCCGCAATCCGGCCAGACGGCAGAGATCCGTGGAGGCTTCGGTGTGTCCCGTTCGCCGCAGCACGCCGCCCTTTTTCGCCACGATGGGAAAAATATGTCCCGGGCGGCCCAGCTGCTCCGGACGGGCATCCGGATCCGCCAGCACCTTCAGAGTGATCGCACGATCGGCGGCCGATATGCCTGTGGTGGTGCCTTCAAGTGCGTCCACACTGACCGTGAATTTGGTGCAGTGCAGGGATGAATTGTTCTCGGCCATATCCTGCAGTTCCAACCGCTCCGCGATATCCTGATCGAGCGAGGCACAGATCAGTCCGCGGCCTTCTTTCGCGGCAAAATTGACCGATGCCGGCGTGACATATTCCGCGGCCTGGATCAGATCGCCTTCGTTCTCCCGGTGCGGATCATCCACCACGATCAGCATTTTCCCGTTCCTGATATCGTCAATGGCCTCTTCGATCGTATTGAGTTCGAATTCCTTTTCCAGTTTTTGCTCCGTTCCGCTTACCATTTGTAACCCCATTTTTTCAATGCTTCTTCATTTAGTTCATTCTTGCCCGATGTATATTTCATAATGTATTTCCCAATGATATCCGTCTCAACATTCACGCTGTCCCCCACGGAAAGCGCATCCAGTGTTGTGTGTTCCAGACTGTAGGGGATCAGCGCGACCGAAAAGTCCGTTCTGCCCACATGGGTCAGCGTCAGACTGACGCCGTCCAGTGCGATACTGCCTTTTTCAACCATCAGAACGGTCAGTTTTTCAGATGCTTCAAAGGTCATAACTACACTTTTTCCCTGCTGTTCTCTTTTCAAAAGCCGGGCGGTACCATCCACATGTCCCTGAACCAGATGTCCGTCAAATCGCCCGTTTGCCGGCATGCCGCGTTCCAGATTGACCTTTAGTCCGGATCGCCAGTTTTTTAATGTACTGCGTTCGGCGCTTTCTTTTACCGCATCCACGGAAAAGGTGTTTCCTGTGATCTCCGTAACGGTCAGACACATCCCGTTAACCGCGACCGAATCGTCCGTCCGGAGTTCCGCGGTGATCCCGGATGCCGCGATGCGGATGCGGTATCCGCCCCGATCCGGTGTGATCTGTTCGATCGTTCCGCGTTCTTCGATAATTCCTGTAAACATATCCGTTCTTCCTAATATTTTTTTATGATCCCGGTGAAACGCATATCGGGTCCGTGCGGTATCCAGGCATGCGAAACGAATTCCGCAGGGTCGGGCATAAAGCGAAACGGGATCTTCATCATGGGAATACCGTCGCCAAGCAGTTTGGGCGCGATGAAGAGCTCCACCCGATCGATATTATCCCCCGCTGCCAGCATGCTTTGCAGTTTTCCGCCGCCTTCGATAAGTACGGACTGGATGCCTTCGCGGCCAAGCCGGCGTAATCCCCTGACTAAAACCGTCTCCGGATCGCCTTTTTCACAGATCATCTGCACATCATTCGCTTCCAATGCTTTTTTCCATTTCGCGGAGATCTTTTCACCCGTGATAACATACAGGGGTGTTGTGCCCGCGCTTTTGACCAGTTTGCTTTGCTCCGGCAAGCTTCCCGCCGGATCGAATACCACTCTCACGGGATCATCACCCGGCACATCCCGCACATTCAGCTGCGGATCGTCCGCGATAACCGTGCCCATGCCGACCATCACCGCATCGTATTGCGCGCGCATGCGATGTGCCTCCCGGCGGGATTCCGCAGAAGATATCCATTTCGATCGCTTGTTGATATCCGCAATATAACCGTCCAGGGTAATAGCGGTTTTTGCTATCATATAGGGGAAGCCGAGCGTCATCATTTTTATAAAAGGCTGGTTCAGTTCCGCGCACTCGTCGCGGAGAATATCCGTCACAACCTCTATACCGACCTGACGCAACTGTTTGATCCCCTTCCCCGCAACAAGCGGATTGGGGTCTTCCATCCCGATATACACTTTTGAAATGCCGTGCCGGATAATGAGGTCGGTGCAGGGGGCTGTCCTGCCCGTATGACAGCAGGGTTCAAGCGTTACGATCATCTCACATCCGCGGACATCGCCCCCGGCATCGCGGATAGCTTCCACTTCCGCGTGGAGACCGCCGCAGCAGGCGTGGCGGCCACGTCCAATGACCTTATCACCGCGCAGGATGATGGCTCCCGTTCGCGGATTGGGAGATACGCGCTGTAAGCCGTCGCCGGCAAGACGGATCGCATCGCGCATCAGATTGTGGATCAAAATGTTCTTTTTACTGTCCATAAAAAATTCCCCATGGCAACGGGGACGGATCGACATGCGCCTTCTCTCATCCGGACTATACCGTCGGCGACTGAATTTCACAGTCTCAGTCCGCGGAATGATCTCATTTTTCATTCTGCGCGGAGTCGCGGGCTCTCACCGCCGGTAGGGACATGCTCCCTTCCCCGAAGACGTCCTATTATAAAAAATTTCCGGGAACAATGCCAAGAGAATAAAAGGATTTTTTATTAAGGGACCGCCATGTTCTTTATTCCCGAATACGGCTTTCATCAGGATCATGGCGGCCAATCCTTCACAAGGGGATCTGCATCCCGGTCGGCAGTCAGGTTTTGAATTAGGAAATATTGAAATATTCCTTTACATTTAAGCTTATCAGATATTATTCAGGAACGTGAAACCCAAAACGACCGGGTTTGCTTTGTTTTTTATGTCCGCGACAGAAAAGGAGACGGCACATGAAGGTCATTACCATCGCACTGGGCGGGAATGCTCTTGGGAACACACCGGAGGAACAGCAGGCAAATATTGACCGTGCTGTCCCTTCCCTGGTGGATCTCATCACACAGGGACATAAGATCATTTTAACGCACGGCAACGGTCCGCAGGTGGGCATGATCTACAATGCTTTCGAGTTCGCGGCCGCACGCACGGACCGTATTTGTCGTTTCGATCTTCAGGAATGTACGGCAATGAGCCAGGGATATATCGGTTACCATTTACAAAAGGGAATCAAAAAGGAACTTCGGCGTTTGGGGATGCCATGGCATGTTTCTACGGTTATCTCCCAGGTCGAGGTGGATAAGAATGATCCCAGCTTTGCACATCCCTCCAAACCGATCGGCGATTTCTATACCGAAAAAGAAGCACATACGATCATGAAAGCGCATCCGGAGCAGCTATTCAAAGAGGATTCCGGACGCGGGTGGCGGCGGGTGGTTGCCTCCCCCAAACCGCTTCGGATCGTAGAGTCGGATTCCATTCTTAATCTTCTGGACCATAAGTTCATTGTGATCACCTGCGGTGGCGGCGGTATACCGGTTATAAGGGACAGCGACGGGAATTACCGGGGTATTTCAGCTGTGATCGATAAAGATCATACCGCGGCGATGCTGGCCGATCTGGTTGAAGCACATTATTTGTTCATTCTGACCCCCGTGGACCGGGTTGCCCTTCGTTTTGGGAAACCGGACCAAAAGGAGATCAGGCAAATGTCCGTCTCCGAGGCAAAACGTTTTATCGCGGAGGCCCATTTTTCAGAAGGCAGTATGCTGCCCAAGATCGAAGCGGCCTTGCGTTTTGTGGAAAGCGGCAAAAACCGCAAGACGGTGATCACTTCTCTGGCCAGGGCGCACCTGGCAATGGAGGGCAAGGTGGGAACGGTGATTACGAGTTGAGGGTTGAGAGTTGCCGGAAGACAAACGATGAACGTATTTGAAAAATGCTACTAACTGATGCAAGTCAATTCATCATTCATCGTTCATCGTTTATAGTTCATAGTTTATAGTTTATCGTTCTTATTCGTAACCAAACGCTTTAAAATAAAAATCAAGCTCTTTGCGAACGCGTTTTTTCAATTCGGGATCCAGTTCCTTAAATACATTCTTTTTATAATCTTTGACACTCTCAATATGATGTTTTATTTCCTCTTCGGCTTCCGTAAAATCCGGAAGATCGAGCTGCCCGTAAATTCGCCTTACGGTTTCAAGGGGTTTTTCAGACAGATCACCGTAGGCAACTTCGATCAGATTCCCTTCGGGAATAAGTTCGCGTTCATCTAAATATTTTCTCAGTGTTTCGCGTGAAATATACAGGACCAGATCCTGGATTTCCCTGTCGCTGACGTCATGAAAGAACTGCGAACGGACCACCTTGTCGTACATATGCAAGGTGGACAAAAATACTTTATAAGGATCACGATGAAGGAAAATGAATTTTGCGTTCGGGAACAGTTCCAGGAGTTCACGCACGCGACCGGTGTTGTGCGGGTTCTTGAGTAAAAGCGGTTTATTCTCGTTGTACAGACTGATATTCCGGAGCAAATACAAATAATCCCTTTGCCATAATTTCTTTTCTCGCGGGGAGATCCCCTTAAAGACATTGTATTTGTCAAAATACATCCGGTTGCGCGGGAAAAAGAAGGTGTGCATACCGGAGCGCGTGGAGATCATGGTAAAAGGCTGTTCCTCTTCCGCGGGATAATAGGGAGACACCTTGATATTGTCCTGGAGGCGCTCTTTCGGAAATAGAGGACGGGAAAGTGCCCGTATCAGTCTTTTACTGAGCAGCGCTATCGTAAAAACATAGGTCTGATAATTGCAGAGATATCCAAAACGCCTATCCTTGTGAAGAAGATTATGTAAAAAAGTGGTTCCGGTCCGCCAGTGTCCGATAATGAACAGCGGAGGGTTTTCCTCGTAGGTGATGCGCTTAAGTTTTTTACGATTAATGTTATTCTGCAGCAACTGCAGCGGCCGGGACAGATAACTCATAAAAGCGATGCGCCGTGCCATAAAGCGAAAGGGTTTATCAATACGATTTGCCCTCCGCAGCTTGCGCCATACATCCGGCCGTGCAAGATAGAGCTGATGCTGACTGATCTTGTAATTCTTTTTCTTTTCCTTAAAATCTTTCTTGATGATATCCATATTTTCTCTCACTTCTTTTGTATCAATTCGATAATGCTTTGAATGTCCTTCTTCTTAATATCAAGGAGGACGTCGGGATCCTGCGGCGCTTCATACGGCGCATCCACTCCCGGAAGATATCGGATCTTGCCCGCTTCCGCTTTTTTATAGAGCTCCGGTTTGTTCTTCTTGCTTAACTTAAGATCGGTTGACATATAAACGAGCGTAAAGCGGTCCTTCCCGATAATTTCGGCAATCTGTTTACGGATGGATTCGGAGGGAGATATAAAACTGCAGATCACAATAATCCCCTGATCGTTGAGCAATCGGCAAACCTCCGCGACGCGCCGCAGATGTTCTGCGCGGTCCGCTGCCGAGAAATCCAGTTCCCGTGAAAGACCGGAGCGGACCTGCTGCCCGTCCAGAAGCACCGTAATGTGTCCCGAACGGAAAAGCTGTTTCTCCAGCCGGTATGCAATATCGCGCTTCCCGCTTCCGTGTAGACCGGTAATCCATATTGTCTGCCCCTTTTGTCCGTATTTTTTCTCGCGAGCCTTGCGGCTTACAAGACTTTCTCCATTCTCTATCTTCTTTTTTTCAGCATCCGTTATACGTGTGGGAAGTTCCTCGCTGCTTACACGTTCAATGATCATCCCGACCGCGGCGGTATTATGCGTTACGGGATCAATAAGGATAAAGGATCCTGTCTCATGGTTTTTTTCATAGGCATCAAAACAAAGCGGCGCGCTGGCGGTTATGACCACCCGGCCGATCTCGTTGAGTGTGAAATGGTCCGTTTCACTGCGGTGCAATGTATTGACATCGATCTTGTAGCGAATAGTATCTATGCGCGCTTTTGTCGATTGGGTCGTATGCTTGAGGATAAAGTGCGCGTCGGGATCCATGTCCTGTTCGTCCATCCAGACCAGCATGGCTTCGAAATGCCGCTCAATGCGCGGAATATTGTTTTTACGGACCAGCATATCGCCGCGGCTGATATCGATCTCGTCGTCCAGGGTCAGCGTTATGCTCTGAGGCGGGAAAGCGTAGCTCCGGTCGCCATCGCAGGTAATGACCCTGCTGACACGACTAGTCTTGCGCGACGGCAGGGCCATGATCTCATCCCCTTTACGGACAATACCGCCTGCGACCCGGCCGCAGTAGCCGCGAAAATCGTGCTCGGGCCGCAGAACATACTGCACCGGGAAACGCAGGTCCACAAAATTACGGTCCGAAGATATATGCACGGACTCCAGCAGTTCGAGCACCGATTCACCCTTGTACCAGGACATCTTTTCGCTGCGATGGACCACATTATCGCCCTTCAGGGCGCTGAGGGGAACAAAATGCACGTCCGGAATATTCAGACGGGTAATAAAATCCTTATAGTCCTTACAAATATTATCGAACACTTTTTCGTCATATTCGACCAGATCCATTTTGTTTACAGCCAGCACTACGTGACGGATACCGAGCAATGATACCAGAAAAGTGTGACGTTTGGTCTGAGGAATAACGCCTTTCTGCGCGTCCACCAATATCAGCGCCAGACTGGCCGTAGAGGCGCCGGTCACCATATTTCTTGTATATTGTTCATGTCCCGGTGTGTCGGCAATGATGAATTTCCGTTTATTGGTCGAAAAATAGCGATATGCCACATCGATGGTGATCCCCTGCTCCCGCTCGGCCTTCAGTCCGTCCAATAAAAGCGCATAATCAATATTTTCACCCGCGTGCCCGACCCGCTTGCTGTCGCGCTTCAGACTGGCAAGCTGATCCTCATAAATGCGCTTACTGTCGAACAGCAATCTGCCGATCAATGTGGATTTGCCGTCATCGACCGATCCGGCGGTCAGAAAACGCAAAAGATCTTTCTTCTCGTCCTGCGCCAGAAATTCCTGTATGTCCATTGCGGATGTATTTGTATCCATATTTTCCTGTCTTGCCCTTTTATTGCTGTTCGGGCGAACGACTGTTGGCCTTTTGGTCTGTTCGCCCCTACTAAAAATATCCTTCCCGCTTCTTCTGTTCCATACTGCCATCCTGATCAAAATCGATGACCCGGGTCGTGCGTTCCGAGGCGGTGGTGGTCATCATTTCTTCAACGATCTTTTCGATCGTATCCGCTTCCGACTCCACGGCGCCGGTCAGAGGATAGCAGCCGAGTGTGCGAAAACGGACCGTTTTTATGACCGCTTTCTTTCTCAGATCTTCCGGCATGCGCTCATCATCGACGAGGATAAGCGCATTGTTATATTCGACCACCGGGCGTTCTTTTGCAAAATACAGCGGTACGATGGGAATATTCTCCAAACGAATATATTGCCAAACATCCAGCTCGGTCCAGTTCGATAACGGGAATACCCGAATGGACTCCCCTTTCATAACGCGTGTATTGTAGATATTCCAGAGTTCGGGACGCTGATTCTTTGGATCCCACTGATGAAAACTGTCCCGGAAAGAGAAAATACGTTCTTTGGCCCTGGATTTTTCTTCATCGCGCCGGGCGCCGCCGAAAGCGGCATCGAACTTATACTTTTCCAGTCCTTGTAAAAGTGCCTGTGTCTTCATCACGTCGGTATGTACTTTACTGCCGTGAGTGAACGGACCGATCCCCTTTTCAAATCCCTCTTTATTATAATGCACGATCAGATCCCAGTTCTTTTCTTTCGCGTAACGATCCCGGAACGCGATCATTTCCCGGAATTTCCATTTTGAGTCAATATGCATCAGGGGAAAAGGCACCTTACCCGGATAAAAGGCTTTTTCTGCGAGACGTACTATTACAGAGGAATCTTTACCGACCGAATAGAGCATCACGGGGTTCTCAAACTCCGCGGCCACTTCGCGAATAATGTGAATGGATTCGGCTTCCAGTTCCTGAAGATTGCTTAATGAATACTGTTCTGTGTTCATGCTTTTCCTATGATCTGTTTTTCTTCCAGATATTCCAGGATGCGCTCCACGCAGAGCGATTCCGGGACTTGCGCGGTATCCAGCACGATCTCCGCATCGCGGGGTTCCTCATACGGAGATGAAATACCTGTAAAATCCGGGATCTCGTTTTTTCGGGCTTTTGAATACAAGCCTTTAACATCGCGTTTTTCGCAGACATCCAAAGCGCATTTTACATATATCTCAATAAAACGTCCCGGTGCCATGATCCTGCGAACGGCATCACGATCCGCGCGGAAAGGCGAAATAAATGCCGTGAGCGTGATTACTCCGGCATCCACGAATAATTGGCTGACCTCCCCGATGCGCCGGATGTTTTCTTTGCGATCTTCCTCCGTAAAACTCAGATCGGCGTTCAGTCCGTGCCGGATATTATCCCCATCCAGCACATAAGCAAGTCGGCCGCGCTTATAAAGTGCCTGTTCGACACCCCTTGCCAGTGTGCTTTTTCCGGAACCCGATAATCCCGTAAACCAAAGACAGACCCCTTTTTGTTTCAAAAGGGCTTCACGGTCGTGCAGACCGATAGTGCCCGACTGCCATACTACATTTGCAGATCTCATTTTTTCACTGCCTCCAGAAAGGGAATAAGGTCTATGTGTTTTACGCGCATACCCAGGGGGATATGTGCTTTATTCTTGCCATGGAAATCGCTGCCGGCCGTCACCAGCAGGTCGTGTTTTTTTGCCAGTTCGAGATAATGGCGGGTCTGTTCTTTGCTGTGCATGGAATAATACGCCTCGATACCCATTAATCCCAGTGCTTTCAGCTCGGCAAGCAGATGATCGAGCGCTTCGCCTTCCAGCTTTGTCTGATACGGATGCGCCATGACCGGGATCCCTCCCGCCCGGCGGATAAGTCCGATGGCTTCTTTGGGCGCAAGCCGCTGTTTGTCCATATAGAACGGCTGCCCTTTGGCAAGATATTTATCAAAAGCCTCCTGGTAGCTTGCGGAATATCCCTTTTGTACCATCAGATTGGCGAAATGCGGTCTGCCGACGATCTCCCCCTTTGCTTCTTCTTCGAGTTCTTCCATCGTAATATAAAATCCCTGATCGGCCATATTTTTCAGCATGGCTGCGTTCCGCTGTCTCCGCGCATCCTGAAGTCCTTTGAGCACCGTGCGCAATTCCTTGTTTCCGGGATCAAAACCGTAACCCAGAATGTGCAGGGTTCCGGAATATTCCGCGCTGATCTCCACACCGCTGATATAAACCGGTTTGGAGGGTATGCTTTTCAAAGAATCGATATGGTCGACGTTGTCATGATCGCAAATGGAAATGTACTCGCACCCTTTTTCATTGGCAAGGATCAGCAACTCGTCCACGGTCAATTCGCCATCGGAATGACATGTATGGGTGTGCAGGTCCAGCATGATCTTTTCTCCAAAAAAATATTCCCACACCCGTTCGTGAATATAATAGGCCAGGGTTTTTAGAAAGGTATCGATCAGCGCGGCGGATGATGCCCACATGGGTTCTTTGGTAATGAAAAGTACAATGAATAAGGTGTCTATTGTAGCGAGTACGCGCCAGGTCACGGTTTTGATCATAGAACGCAGCTGCGAACCCTTGGGTGGTTTCTCGCTCAAACCCCAGACCTTTTCATGTGCCCAAAACCAAAATGTCTTGGTGAATATCTGAATGCCAACAACAAACAAGCCGTTCACGATCTTGCCGGTCAGCAGGGAAATAACGATCAGCGTCAGCAGATCTGCCGTAATGCGCCAGGTAATGGTTTTTGCTAAAGCACGATGCTTCAGGATGAACAGTTTAAACATGAACGTAGAACCCTCTTTGAAACAAACTCCCTCTCAGACAGATCCGGAAAAATATTTTCCCTTTTCAATTATTTATTAAAATATACGGCTTGCCCGCGAATATCAAAAAGACTTTGTTTCCGGGGAGCGAGTCTGTGCTTTAATAATACATCTTGACAAGTGCACTCGATCGGGTGTAATTTTTACCTATCTTAGCATAATCGGGGACAACCGGGATACGCAGGGCAGCGCGGAGGAAGGTATATAACCCCATCAAGCGAACGGAGGAGTCACTATGAGATCGATCGTAAGCGCCATGATATGTGTTCTGGGCATTCTGATCAGTGCCTGTGGTGTAAAACCCGCCGAATATTTTCCACTGAAGGAAGGTTATGTCTGGACCTATAGTCTTGGCGATGCCGGCCGGTTGCGAACTGTGGAAAATTTTGCCGTGCGAACAATGGACAAGAAAAAGGTTGTGCCCCAAAAGATCGATGAACGCGGAAGGACATCTTTTTCCTTTATTGCGCAGGAAAAGAACGGCGTCTATGAATATGCCGTTCAGCCCGCCGGCAGCACTTCGCCCCGTGTCGCCGAAACGCCCCGCTGTATTTTAAAATATCCCCTTCGCGGAGGAACAAGCTGGCAGGAAGATGCAAGTCTGAGTGTTCTGCTGGAGAGCGTTCCCTATACCATGACCTATACCATCCAAAAGAAAAAAGAGACCCTGACCGTTCCGGCGGGAACCTTTGAGAATTGCATAAAGGTCAGCGGCAGCGGACTGGTGGAAAAAGACCGTGGTGTGCTCGGTGCTTTGAAGGTCGCAGTCTCACAAGAGATCTGGTATGCGCCGGGAGTCGGCATGGTCCGTTCCATCCGCAAAGAAAGCGGCAATCATGTTCTGGCCGGTCAGTCCGAAAGTGTCATCCAGTTGGAATCATTCAAAAAATAGATCTTTCCGGAAATGCATCAGGGTGGTTTCGGATCTCACTTCACCCGCATACGGAAATACCCGTAAAGGATCTTTATGGGACGGAACGGCGCCTTGAGCGCTCATCTTTATGATCCCCTTTTAGGAACGGTTCTGCGTCCGCTCCGACAAGCGATAATAAACAGAATACCCTTATCCAAAGACAGCGAAATCCTGGACCTTTGCTGCGGAACGGGTGATCAGCTTATGCTGCTGGCCCGTAAGGGATTCACCCGTTTACATGGATTGGATCTTTCTGCCGATATGCTTGAGGTTGCAAGGAAAACCACGTTCCCCATCTCATTTCATCTTTCCGACGCAACGGACACCCCTTTCCCGGACGGATCCTTTGATGTCATTATTATCAGTCTGGCCCTGCACGAAAAGGACCCTGTCACACGGGACCGGGTTCTGCGCGAGGCGGCACGTCTGCTGCGCGGGGACGGACGCTTGATCATTGCGGATTATTTCATCGATCGCCGGACCTTTTTCCCGAGTAAATGGATCATCACGCTTGTAGAGCGTATCGCCGGCGGAGAACATTGGAATAATTTCAAGGATTACCGGCAACGGGGTGCCGTTCCGAAGATCATCCCCGGGGATGTGCTGAAGATCACAGATGCACAACGCCTGATATCGAACGGTTTTGCCGTCTGGACGCTGGAGAAGGATCCGAAATGAAACGTTTACCGGTTTTTGTTGTTTTACTTTTTCTTTGTTTGTCCTTGCCTGCACAGGATTTCGATCATGAGATCGATTCCCTGCTGGCTGTTCTTCGTTCACATAAAGAAGAAGATTGGATGGGTCTGCTGCAGGGAAACAACACATACCACATGATCTACACACAAGCCGGCTTTGAGAATAAAACCTATTTTGCCGGCAGGGATATTGGCGTGGAGCAGTTCAATCTGATGGTAAGTACAAGTTATCATTATCGTGGCATTACGGCTTTTTTCGGGGGAATGGTCTATCCGGAGTTCGAACCCCGCTGGTATGCAAGCGTGCTCTCACTGTCCTATGGGAACACGGTATTTATACCATTCCCGCTTGACCTGCAGGTTGGCTACGACCGTTCTTTTCTGCATGCGGAAAGGGATACGCTGACAGCCATGCTTCCCAATAATATACACCTTGGCGCAGGATATGCTGCAAAACGATGGGGTGTTCATGTGAATTACTCATTGTTGTTTGGAAGCGATATATCATCACAGCTATCCGGGAGCCTCTCCGCGAAACAAATGCTGTTTCGCTGGAAAAACGGCAATAAACTGCGTATTGAACCGACCTTATCTCTGTTGTTCGCTGATGAGGAGAGTATCTATTACCCGCTTCCGGGTGGCAATCGGCCACCGGTCATTGTTAAGACGTTCGGACTTCTGAACACGGTATTCCATATCCCCCTGGTATGTTATTGGGGCGATGCGGACATTTCCCTGGGATTTCAGTATAATATCCCGCGCTCCACGGACGGTGAAAGCGAATACGATCCGACATATTTATTTACTGTTTCGGCTGGCTATGTGCTCGGTTTTAAAGGAAAATAGATTTTCAGGATGCTGTTATTAACATATGTCGTTTACAGCGTGTCTTATAAACGGAGACAATGCTATTGGGAACATCAGGATCACACAGACAGATCATTGATAAATGGGTCATGCTATATTATGACAGGGTGCTGGCCATATCCCTGCGTTTAACCGGAAACCGGGAAGACGCTTCGGATTGCGCCCAGGAGGTCTTTATCCGCGCATGGAAAAAACTGGGTACCTTCCGGGGTGATGCACACCCCATGGCCTGGCTGAAGCGAATAACCTATAACTGCTGTTATAACCACCTCAACCGGAACAAGGCCAGAAAATGGAATGAAATGGATGAGACAATGCACGGTGAAATACCCACGCCTGCTGCTCAGTTCCGCTCCTTTGATCCCGCACTGCTGAGACATTTGACACCTCTTGAACATCATGTGCTGCTTGCCCGGATCTACGATGACCTAAGCTTCAAAGAGCTTGCGGAATCGCTGGACACGACCGAGAACAGCGCAAAGGTCAGTTACCATAACGCGATCAAAAAACTACGAAAGATCATGACATGAAATGTAACGATGTAAAAACCATCATCCCCGATATCCTTCATGCGCCGGGACGATATCCCGAAGCGGAAGCGCATATCCGGCAATGTGAATATTGTAAAGAGGAACTCTTACTGCTCCGGCATCTTCATGCCGGCATGGAACAGGCTTTTCCGGAACCTTCTGCCGCCGATTCGGTGCTGGATCGCATCCGGCTGCTACGCCGTATCCGTCGGGAAAGCCGGCGCCTGCCGCTGATCTATGCGACGGCACTGGCTGCGGTTCTTTTACTGACCCTGCTCTTTGCACCGATCTTCCCCGATTATCAGGATCCGCGGGAGATACATGCTCAATATGAAACAAAAACCATGGATCCCCATGCCGGAATACAGATCAGCGATGAGGAAATATTGATGTATCTGATCGAACATGAGGGAATAGACGTTTTAAAGGAATTATCACTCGAATTATAAGGTGAACAAAATGAAAACTTTTTTACTTTCAATCATATTATCCGTTTTTCTTTTCGCGGGCCTTGCCGCACAGGATATGACGAATATTGAAAAATACCGCTTACATAAAATGGCCGAATATCTTGAACTGACCCCGGAGCAGGCGGAAGCCTTTTTCCCGCTCCTGCGACAGTATGAACGGCAAATGGCCGAACTTACCGAGCAGGAGAATAAACTCTACGAAGAAGTGAAAGCACGTAAAGGGAAAAACGATGTGAGCCGGGAAGAACTCGATCAGATCATGCAACGGGTCAGCCAGTTCGAACACCAGCGCACGGAACTGAAACAGCGATTTATGAATCAGTCCGGCAATGTGCTCTCACCCGGCCAGACCAGCCGCATTCCCTTCTTCGAAAAACAGTTCCGTAATGACCTGAAACGGGAGTATATGCAACGCCAGAATCCGGTCCGTGAAAAAAGCGGACGCAGACCCCTTATCCGCGGCAGAGGAAACCGATGAGGCCTGTAGGTTTAAACCACTTTCTCCGCATGCATATGCTTTTCCGGATAAGGTTCAAAAAAGGGTAAAAGTTGCGCCGCACTGTTCAACTCCGGATCCAGCCAGTTCTTTTCTTGTTTTACGGATATGATGACCGGCATACGCTGTTTGGTATTGTGGATCCCGGCCAGCAGTGGATTGGCCTCCGTGGTCAGAATGCTGAATCCCCGCCAGATCTCGTGCCTGATGGGATCGGTCCAGATATCCCACACGCCCCCGAAACAAAAGATCTCTTCCTTACAGCGGATACGGTATTTGATCTTCTTTTTTCCGGCATGCTGCCACTCGTAAAAAGCATCCGCCGGCACCAGACAGCGCTGCTGCCGCACCGGCACACGGAAAGAAGGTTTACTGAATGCCGTCTCGGCCCGCGCGTTCAGGGTCCGGCTGCGGAAATTCTTTGCCCGGTCGGGGTCGTTCACCCAGGCCGGTACCATCCCCCAATGTAAAAGCGTCAGCTTCCCGGGGTCATCCTGCGTGATCACCGGCAGTTCCGGATGTTCGAACCCGTTCACCTCCTCCGAGGGAAAAAACCGCTCTTCATCGGGAAATTCCGCGTTAAAACGGTTTTTCAGGGTTTGCGCGTCTTTACTGATGGACAGATAGAAACACATATTTTTATTCCTTTTAGGTAGATTAAGATGATTTCGCGTGAAATGAAAGTATTTTCTGACGGGACAGGCAAGACAGGATTACATGATTGACAGGATAATTTTTTTCAACTCAACGTTTCCACACCTCAACAACTCAACAATTTTTTCAGACAGGATAAGACTAGACGGGATAACAGGATGAACAGGATGGCTTAAGGATTGAAAACGGGATATCAGGATGAACAGGATAGCTTATCGGCGTGAAATGCCGGTTTATTTACAGGAGCGGCGGCGCATCTTGCGAACTTTATACAATTTTTCGCTGAAGCCGCCTTCCTGCTCAAAATCCCGGGCCAGGCGGGTAACCTGGCGATTTAGTAGCGAACAGGCTACAGCAATTAAAACTAAAACGGCATTTGCTGCCATTTCGGGGTAGACCGTGGCGGACAGGGTGGATGGCTCGGGCGATCGGCCCGATTGTCCGCGACATCCATAATGTCCACTATTTTCAACCACCCAGTGAACCTCTTCATCAGCAGTTTTACAACGAGTATCAACCAATTTTTGTCTGTAAGGGTTGTCTATTTCCCATTGCTCCATCCCCCTCTGCCGCAGAAAATCCTCATAATCCAGCTTCAGTTCTTCCAGACTGGCCCGGGCGACCTGGGTGAGCTTGAGCTCGAATTTCTTGGAAGTTGCGGAGCACTGCGAACCCTCGGCAATATTCTGCACTCCGGAACGTGCCGCCTGCACCATTTGATCGTGTGTTCGGGAAAATTTACTGATATATTTATCACAAAAGCGCACGGTCAGATCATAGACCAATCGAGCAATTTGAAAGCTTTTGAGTTTGCGGTAACCGCCGTGCTGTGGAATGAGTGTCTGTTCTGCCATATTTCGTCCCCGGGGAAATTAGTAAATATGACGGATAAACTCAAGGCAAACCTTATAAAAAGTGGAAAGTGTGATTTAGGGCACGGGTTATGCAAATGGGGAAATGAAAATTAAATTAATTCTCTCCAGCTAATTATTGGCTGTTCAGGGGGATCATAATGTTCTAATTCTCCCTCTTCATTCTTTCTGACAAATTCAACTGACCAGGAATTGGGCAATGGGTTTCCTTTAGCTTCGATTTGCACATGATGTTGTTTTGAAACCCATAAGACACATTTATCAATAAACTTTCCATCATATATTCTCAATGAGGAATCCCAGTCAATTTTATAATCAAATTTATTAATTAAAAAATTAATTGCGTTTGCGGCAGATTTCATAAAATCAATTTTACCAAATGTTACATGATTAATATTAATCTTATTTCTTCTAAATTTATACTTCCCTTCATTATTACCCTCAAATACTGCGCTAATGTTAATTGTATTATCTCTTGAACTATCTCGTAAATGCACATGTTTGCTTCCGTCGCACACGTCTCTAATAATTCTATAATCTTGGGATTCATCTTTAATATCAGCTGGCATAAAACCACATTTTTCAGGAAAATGATTAATCGCTGTTGCTATGTTTATGGCATTTGATGAAAAACTTGAAATACCTGAATCAATTAGAATTAATTTACTTAAATCTAAATTTAAATTTGCCCATGGACTAATAATATCATTCACAAATTGAAGTTTTAATTTTGCTAAATTCATTTTTCACTCCACAAAATACTTAGTTTTCTCATCACTCATAACTTATAACTATTTTACTTTCTTTTTATACTCGATCAGAATTTTCACCACCTCCAACTCAATCCCCTCCTTCACATCAATAACCAGCAGTTTAAACTCCTTACCTTCGCTTGCTTCGGTGAAGCGGTCTTTGATTTCTTGTGGGATATCCAGGTCGAAAACACCCGGAGCGGTTTTTTTATTAAAGTAGAACCCGACCTTGAAATGGTCCGCCCAAACGGATAGCCAAATAATTGTTTTTTTCTTGTATGTGATCTTGCAGAGCCAGTTGTTGCCGTCGTTGTAGTAGCGCCATTCGGGGATCAGTCCGATGTCATCGCGGGTAATGACGGCCATCAGTTTTTCATAAGCAGGATAATTTTTACCCATAGTGTCTTTGAGCACTTCTGCAGACGGATAAATATCAGGGTCTTTTAGAATGGGTTTTTCTTTCTGATCATTCATTGTTTTTCCTTGATCATATCGGATGGTCGCGTTCGTTCACTTCACATCAAAATTAAAATACCTGTCCGGATAGGGTTCGTCGTTTAAAGTATAGTGCCACCATTCGGCGCTGTAGATGCGGAAGCCGTGGGCGATCATGGCGTCGCGGAGGATGTTGCGGTTGGCGGTCTGCTCCGCGCTGATCAGGTCGGTACCATGATTGGAGATGGGACCAAAAAAGTCGAAGTATGAACCCATATCCACTTCCTCGCCCGTATCCAGACGGTACAGGGTCAGGTCCACCGTACTGCCGCGGGTATGTCCGGAGCGCGTGGAAATGTATTTATCGTCCTTCATGAGTATGTTCTTTTCAAGATCGGGATAGTAAATGTGTTTGGTCAGCGTGTCGTCAAGGTCCGCCGCCCAGCGCACAAAATGGTCCACGGCTTTTTGCGGGCGATAGCCGTCGAAAACAATGATACCGTATCCCTGTTCGCACAGATCGTTCGCCGCCTTGACCAGCGCGGCCATGGCTTCCCTGCTCAGGATCGCGACCGTGTCGGCATAACCGTCCACGGGCACACCGAGAAAATTATTTTCCGTGATATAACGGATATCGTATCGCGCGTCCGGAATGGCTTCGTGCACATAGTCGAACCTGCGGGGATCCATCCGGTTGATGGGCGGCTGACCGCAGGACGAGAAAAATACCAGCAGTGCAAGAAGGTACAGATATACGGTGCTTTGTCTTGAGCGGGTCATTGTTCCATGCGCCATTTTTTCTCCCTAATTTAAAGCGCTATAAACCGCGAACTCTATTACTTGATCTTATTGTATTTTTTCATGATCCTCAGGGTTTTGTTCACCGGCAGGGCTTCAACTTTCCGTCCCTTGTTGCCTGTCATCGTTTCGGCGGCGAAGAGTGAATTGATCAGCGCTTCTTCGGTGGCTTCGATCACGGCTTCGAAAAGCAGGTTGACCTCGCTGTTCCGCAGAACACTGAAGGAATTGAACATGGATCCCGAACTGTTGGGGATACGCAGTTCCTCCGCCGTGGATACCGCGATCACATAATCCCCGCTGCCGTTGGAGGCGATCCCGCCCGTACGTCCCAGTCCCAGCATCGCGCGGGAAGCCAGACGTTTCAGATTCCTTGCACACAGCGGGGCATCGGTCATGACCACGATCATGCAGGAACCGTCCAAAGCGTATTCCTCCTCAACCGAACTGAAACTGTATTGTCCGAGCTCAATACCCACCGGAACGCCGTTGATCTGCAGGATACCGCCGTAATTGCTCTGCACCAGCACACCCACCGTGTATCCACCGCGGCTTTGCGGTAAAATCCTGGAAGCCGTACCGATACCGCCCTTGAAACCGAAGCAGATGGTCCCGGTCCCGGCACCGACATTCCCTTCTTCCACCGCTCCCGTATCGGCAAGGGCAAGCGCCTGCAGCATATGTTCGCGGGTCAGGTGGCGGCCCCGGATATCGTTCAGACCGGCGTCATTGGTCTCGCCCACCACGGCGTTCACGCTCATGACCTTGTCATTTTCCGGAAATTGCAGCGTATAGTCGATCAGTGCTTCAAAGGCCTGCGGCACGCTCATCGTGTTGGTCAGCAGAATGGGTGTCTCCATATTACCCAGCTCTTCCACCTGGGAATATCCGGTCAGCTTTCCGTATCCGTTGCCGATATGAATGGCCGCCGGCACTTTGTTCTGATAAATATTATCCGCGTGGGGAATGATGGCCGTGGCGCCGGTACGCACCGAGTCGCCTTGAATTAGCGTAAAATGTCCGACGCGCACACCCGGAACATCCGTGACGGCATTGTGCTTGCCGCTTTTCAGAATGCCGATGCGGATACCGATATCCTGCACGCGGACCTTTTGGGCGTCCGCTTCCGCGCAGCCCAGAACAATAGCAAGCACGATCAGATATTTGATGAGGATCCGTTTGTTGAATATGCGTTTTTCTCTGTTCATCTTGATATCCCTTCCGAAATGTGTTTATGCTTTTTTTTAGTGATCAATGTAATATATGAGAAAGATATGAAAACACGGACATTATAACAATATCTAATACCAACAGTTATTTTCAAGGGAAAAGAAAACTCCCCGGGGAGTTTCCCGGGGAGTTGAGCATGTCTTTATAATGCTTTAGACAGTCTATTGCTTTACAAGTACATCAAGATGGATCACATAGTAAGGATAGGAAGCAACTGCAATGGACAGATCGTTGCCTTTATACGTAACAAACTGTCCGGCCGGGAGACGGGAAGCAGGAATCTCATTATATCCCTGGACCTTAACCGCTTCGTTCACATTCTGCAATTTAAGGTTTTCACCCAGGGTGATTGCCAGGTTACCGTCCGACAGGCTCACAAATGCGCCTTCTACCGGTTTTTGACCTGCATAGATGTCCTGAACAACGGGACCATTCACATCATAGTAGAACCACCACGCGCTGCCGCCACCTTCGTAATTACCGGCGTAAGCTGTTTCACTTTGCCATATTTCGACGGGGGGTTCGACCGTAACGACGTCTTCCACCTCATAGACCGTGTAGGTTGCCCAGTTGCCTTTTGCAACAAAGCGTGAACCTGCGCTCCATGCGGTTTCATCCTGAACCACCTGTCCGTCAACGACCCGTTCCACAACCGCATGGGCGGCCACGACCAGCAGGTCGCCGACTGCCCATTCCAGAGGAAGCTCATAGCTTACCTCCGTAACAGAAGGGTAATGGCTGTCATTGTAAGCAAACTGGCCCGGTATGGGATTGCCGGGTTTGTTCTTGGGTATACCGGCAAGACCGGCTGCGACATGCAGATGGGTTTCTGCAAGCAACCAGCCTCCGGTCGTTGCGTATGTGACTGTGAGAACTTCGGTATCATTGGTGATACGAAGGGTTCCAACCGGTATGTTTTGACCGGCATACAAAACGACTTCGTTCAGATCGCTTACTTCTCCGTTCACAACAACCTTCCCCAGCGCTGCCGGAGAAAGATCTTCAGCAAGCGGCTGAAGTGTGTTCATGTCACAGGATGTAAAGGTAAATAGCGCGACCACGGTCAGAACAAAAAGGACACCGAGTCTGCTCTTTGTTGCCGTTCTTGAGATTGTGTTTTGAGTCTTCATTTTAACTCTCCTTTTTTTTCATGAAAATATAGCGTTATTATAATATTGAGTCAACACAATTGTTAAGATTTGGTTATAATTATGTTAAGATTTCTTAACTATTGTTAATGTTTGTTATTTTTGGCTTTAGGTATTTAATAAGCTTCTGTTTATCAATAATTATTACCTTTTATGTGTTATTTTCCCAACTACTTTTTTAATTTTTTCATAAGATCACATAAATATGTAACGGAAGTCGCTGCATTGAATATCACCGAATCAACATATACTCTTTTTTATCTTATACCGATCCGATGACCCGTAATAACATGGTTGTTAATTTTTCCGGATAAGCTTATATTCATTATAATAACATAATGATACCTATAGCCAAGGAGATCGCATGCTGCAGATCAACGGGAACACCCTGACGATTGAAGACGTGGTCCGTGTTGCGCGCGGAAAAGAGACTGCAAAACTTGATCCCGGGGCGCTGCCGGGTATTGTTGCTTCCAGGAACTTTGTTTTGGAACTGCTTGAAAAAAAACAGGTCGTCTACGGTATTACAACCGGTGTGGGCGAGCTGTCATCCCATTATATCCCGCCGGAGCAGACCATACAACTGCAGGAAAACCTGATCCGCAGTCATGCGGCCGGTGTAGGCGAACCGCTGGAAAAAGAGGTGGTTCGCGCCATGATCCTCCTGCGCGCAAACGCGCTGGCCAAAGGGTTCTCGGGTGTGCGGGTCGAACTGATCCAAACCCTGCTGGGTCTGCTGAACCGGGATATTTATCCTTACATTCCCTCCCAGGGATCGGTGGGTGCCAGCGGGGATCTTGCTCCGCTTGCGCATCTTGCGCTTATCCTTACGGGGCAGGGCGAATGCCTGGAAAACGGTCAACGTATCCCGGCACAACAAATTCTGAAAAAAAACAAAATAACATCGCTTCAGCTCCAGCCCAAGGAAGGACTTGCCATGATCAACGGCACCCAGATGATGGCGGCGATCGGCTGTCTGGTGGTTGCCGATGCGGAGATCCTGCTCCGGCATGCACAGATCGCGGGCGCGATGAGTCTGGAAGCCCTGAAAGGTACCGCCCGCGCATTTGATGCGCGTATTCATGCCGCACGGCCGCACGCAGGTCAGATCAGGATCGCGGCCAATATGCTCAAGCTGGTCGAGAACAGCGCGATCATCGCGTCCCATATCCACTGCGATAAAGTACAGGATGCCTATACCCTGCGCTGCATTCCCCAGGTTTACGGCGCGGTTTGGGACACCATTGAATATGCGCGCTCCGTGCTGGAAACGGAGATCAATTCCGCCACCGATAATCCGCTGATCTTTACGGAAGAAAAGGACGTTATTTCCGGCGGGAACTTCCATGGCGAACCGCTGGCGTTCGTGCTGGATTATCTGGGGATCGCGCTTTCGGAGATCGCCAATATTTCCGAACGTACCGTGGACCGCCTGGTCAATCCGCATGTTTCCGGATTACCGCCATTCCTTGCGGAAGGCAACGGTCTGAACTCCGGATTCATGATCGCGCAATATACCGCCGCCGCGCTTGTCTCGGAAAACAAGGTCCTGGCCCACCCGGCCAGTGTGGATTCCATACCCACCTCCGCGGGTCAGGAAGACCATGTGAGCATGGGTTCCATCTCGGCAAAACATGCCCAAATGATCCTGAAAAACGTGATCCAGGTCCTGGCCATCGAAATGCTGTCGGCGGCACAGGGCATCGATTTCCGCCTGCCCCTGGAACCCGGCCGTGGAACCGGAGCCGCCTGGCGCTGTATCCGTTCGGAGATCCCGCACTGGCAGGAGGACCGCATTATGTATCCCGATATTGAAAAAATGACAGAACTGATCCGTTCAGGCGGGATCCTTTCCATTGTAAAAAAAGAAGGCATCGAACTATGACACAGCGACCGATGTATTACGATTACAAGCCAAACGCTCCGATCCGGGCGCAACGCGGCAATAAACTGCGTGCCAAAACCTGGGAAAGCGAGGCCGCACTGCGTATGCTGGAAAATAATCTGGACCCCGAGAACGCATTGATACCGGAAGAACTGATCGTATACGGGGGGTCCGGTCGTGCTGTCCGTAACTGGAAATGCTACCGGCAGACTGTTGATGCTCTGCTGCAACTGGAGACGGACGAGACCCTACTGATGCAGTCCGGCAAACCGGTGGGCGTCGTAAGAACGCATCCCTATTCGCCGCGTGTGCTCATCGCCAACAGCAATATCGTGCCCGCGTGGTCCACGCAGGGGAATTTCGACCGCTATGATCAAATGGGCTTGACCATGTACGGTCAGATGACGGCGGGCAGCTGGATCTATATCGGAACACAGGGTATTTTACAGGGAACATATCAGACCTTCGCGGCACTGGCCGAAAAACATTTTTCATCCGATCTGCGCGGCAAATGGGTGCTGACCGGCGGACTCGGCGGCATGAGCGGCGCCCAGCCTCTGGCGGTCACCATGAACAACGGTGTGATCATCAATGTGGAAGTGGACCCCGTCCGCGCCCGGCGGCGGGTCGAAGAAGGATATTGCATGCTGCTGACCGATTCTCTCGATAAAGCACTTACACTGAAAGACGCGGCTTTGCGCAAGAAACAGGCCCTTTCCATAGCCCTGATCGGTAATTGTGCCGATATCCTTCCCGAACTGGTAAGCCGTGATATTATCCCGGATATCGTTACCGATCAGACCTCCGCGCATCATTTGCTGGATTATGTTCCCTCGGGTGACCTGAATGCCCTGCGCGCGCTGCGTGAAAGCGATCCGGATAACTACAGGGAACTGTCACTTGCCTCCCTCACGCGGCATACACAGGCCATTTTAATGATGCAGAAAAAAGGCGCGATCGCCTTCGATTACGGAAATAATCTGCGCGGACAAGCGGAGATTGGCGGAGTGACCGTGCGCGATGATAAGGGAAAATTTCTGTATCCGGGTTTTGTGCCCGCCTATATCCGTCCGCTCTTCTGCGAAGGCCGCGGACCTTATCGATGGGTTGCACTTTCGGGCGATGTCAGTGATATTCACAAGCTGGACGACCTGGTGCTCGAACTGTTCCCGCAGGATGAAATTCTTTCACGCTGGATCGCCCTGGCACGGGAACAGGTGCCGCAGCTGGGACTGCCCAACCGTGTCTGCTGGCTGGGACTCGGCGAGCGTGCCGAATTCGCCCTGCGCATGAACGCGATGGTCGCAAGCGGCGAACTGAAGGCACCGATCGTGATCGGCCGTGATCATCTGGACTGCGGGTCCGTAGCGTCGCCCAACCGCGAGACCGAGGACATGCCGGACGGTTCGGACGCCATTGCGGACTGGCCCTTGCTGAACGCCCTGCTCAATACCGCCTGCGGGGCAGACTGGGTCAGTCTGCACAACGGTGGCGGCGTGGGCATCGGGAATTCCACCCATGCCGGACAGGTCATCGTCGCCACCGGCGCCAATGAAAAAGCCGTCCGCCTGCAGCGCGTCCTGGACGCCGATCCCATGATGGGAATTTTCAGACATGTTGATGCGGGATATGAAGAGGCGAATACGTTCGCTAAAAAGCATGGAGTGAATATTCCCAGCGAGAAAGATATTGAGCGCTGAGCATCCTCCTGCGCTCTACGAGCTTCGGAGGACATGCTGGGCGCTGCGAAGTTATGAGTTATAAGTGATGAGTGATGAGTAAAAAAACCCACACAGTGTCCGATCTTAGAAAGCATCTGTTGGCTGGTCGAAAAAAATGGAATAAGTATGGAATTTAAGAGACGATTAGATTTAGTTTTAAAAATTCTTAAAGATTCGCCGTATACAACTCAAAAGCAACGAATACATGAATTATTCGATAAAACTGATAACAATGATTATAATGACATTATGTTAAGATTATATGTCATTGATAGCTGTTATTCAACTCAAATGAATAAGAGGCTTTTCGGTTTTGAGGATTTAAGCACATTAATTAAGAATGAAATTGAACCAAGGTTTATAAATCGAGAAAGTGATATTCCTTTCATTCAAGAAAACTTTAATAAAGAAATCTTATTAAAATCAATTGGTGTAGATAAGGGTGGTAATCCAAAAGGTCATGCGTTCTCTCTAATATCAAAATACTTGTATTTCAGATCAAATTACAATTTTCCGATTTATGATAGTCTGGTTCGCAAAGAATTAAGAATTGAAAATTTTAAAATTAACAATCATAATCCGAGTATAGCATATTTTAAATGTATAATTGAATTGTGCGAAAAATTCAATGTAAATTATGACGACCTTGATAAATACTTTTGGGTTTGCGGTAAGATCAGAAATGGAAGTATATCTTTGATTATTAAGAATAAGGAGATGATGGAAAAGTACCACAATAGGGAATCCAACATTGATACTTCAGAACAGTTAATAAATATTTATAAATTAGAACAATCCTTGGAAAATTTTGATTCTGTTTTAAATATATAGTAAATGATCCCGGAGGGATCAAATAAAAGTAACCCCGGGTAAAACCCGGGGCCAGAAGCACCACCACAATACACAACCCCGGAGGGGTTGAATAAAATGCTGATTGCTGTCAGCTGATAGCCAAAAGGATTGAGCATGAAACAAATCATCGAATGCGTCCCCAATTTCTCCGAAGGGCGTGATATGAACATCATCAAGCAGATCACGGATGTGATCGAGCGCGTAGATGGTGTCATGCTGCTGGACGTGGATCCGGGCAAGGATACGAACAGAACCGTTGTCACCTTTGCCGGCGAACCCGAACCGGTGATGGAAGCAGCGGTCGCGTGTATTGCTAAAGCCAAAGAACTCATCGACATGACCAAGCACAGCGGCGCGCATCCGCGCATGGGCGCCACGGATGTCTGCCCGCTGGTCCCGGTCTCGAACATCACCATGGAAGAGTGCGTTGAGCTTGCCAAAGAGCTGGGCAAACGCATCAATGACGCGACCGGCATTCCGGTCTATCTTTACGGAGAGGCCGCCCAGCGCAGGGACCGCTACAATCTCCCCGACATCCGTAAAGGGGAATACGAAGCGCTGGAAGAAAAGCTCAGGGATCCGGATTTCGCTCCCGATTTCGGCAAGCCGGTCTTTCTTCCCAAGTCCGGCGCTACGAATGTCAGCGCCCGCGCTTTTATGCTAGCTTACAATATTAATTTGAACACCAAAGATCTCAAAGCGGCCAAAGACATCGCCATGACCATCCGGTCTTCGGGACGGGCCGAGCGAGACTCAAACGGTGATATCGTTCGCGATGCCGAGGGCAAGATCGTCAAAATCCCCGGCAAATTGAAATTCTGCCAGGCGGGCGGCTGGTATATCGAAGAGTACGGTTATGCGCAGATCACCATGAACCTGCACCGCTTCAATATTACGGGCCTGCATACGGCCTTTGACACGGTGGTCAAAGAAGCCGCTAAAATGGGACTGCGCGTCACGGGTTCCGAACTGATCGGACTGGCGCCACTGCGAGCCATGCTGGATGCCGGCGAACACTACCTGAAACTCCAGGGCGCCTCCACGGCCTGTCCGGAAAAAGACATCATCCATTGTGCGGTCCGCTCGCTGGGACTGGAAGACACCTCTCCCTTCGATCCGCAGAAACGCATCGTGGAATACGCTTTAAAGAATGAAAAAGGCCAGTTGAAACATTTGACCGTCAATGATTTTACCGACCTTCTATCCTCGAACGCCCCGGCACCGGGCGGCGGATCGGTCGCCGCACTGAATGCGGCGCTGGCGGCGGGACTCACGGCCATGGTAGCGAACCTGACCTTTGAAAACAAGAATTATAAGGACGTCCGCGAAACCATGGAAAAAGCCGGTCGCGAAGCGCAATGCCTGAAGGCACGTGCCCTGTCGCTCATCGACGCGGACACCGCGGCCTTCAATACCTGGATGGACGCCATGCGACTGCCGAAAAAAACCGATGATGATAAAGCCAAACGCGATGCCGCTATTCAGGATGCGGTCCTCAACGCGATCGATATTCCGCACAAGACCCTGAAGCTGTGCCCCGATATTCTGAAACTGGCCGAATATGTGCTGAAGAAGGGCAATCAAAACGCGCTCTCCGATGCGGCCGTTGCGGTCAAGCAAACACAAGCCGCCGCATGGGGCGCCTATTATAATATCCTGATCAACCTGCCGTCACTGGACGATCAGAAAAAATGTGAACACATCAAAAAAGCGGCAAAGAAGACCCTGGACATTGTGGAAACCAAAGCCGCCAAACTCACGCTGTTCGCTGAGGAGACACTGACCCATGCGATCGGCTGATCTGATCATTAAAAATGCGCACATGCTGACGGTCTCGCCGCAGTGGGAGATCAAAAACGGCTGCATTGCCGTCAGGGGCGAAACGATCATCGATGTATTTTCGGGTAAAAACGACCGCTATCAGGCCGCTAAAACGATCGACGCCAATGCTAAGCTGGTCCTGCCCGGGTTTGTGGACTGCCATACGCATCTGGTGCATGCCGGTTCACGAGCGAACGAACTTCAGCTCCGGCTGCAGGGCATGAGCTATCAGGAAATACAGAAAAAAGGCGGCGGGATCTATGCTTCGGTCACGGCGACACGGGCGGCAAGTCCGGAAGCGCTGTTCCAGGAATCGTTGCGGCGCGCCGAACTTTGCCTGAAACACGGCACGACGACCGCGGAGATCAAAACCGGTTACGGACTTGATCCCGAGACCGAGAAAAAGATGCTGGATATCATTCATCGCCTAAATCATGAAAGTGATCTCGAAACGGTCGCGACCTTTTTGGGTCCGCATGTGTACCCGCCGGACAGTGAACCCGATACCTACATGGACTGGCTGCTGCACGACGGTCTTGAGCTTGCGAGAAAAGACGCGGAGTTCGTAGATATCTACTGTGATATCGGCGCATATACATTTGAAGACACCGAACGTTTTTTAAACGCCGCCAAAGCGAGAGGTATTCCTCTCAAGATCCATGCGGGACAATTTGCATCGCTGGGCGCCACCGGACTGGCGGCGGATCTGGGTGCCGTTTCGGCGGATCATCTGGATAAGGTCGGCGATGCCGAATTCGAGTCCATGCTGCGCGCCGGGACCGTGCCGGTCTTTCTGCCCGGTTGCTCTTTTTATCTTAACACGGAATATCCGGACGCCCGTCCCTGGCTGGATGCCGGCATGCCGGTCGCCTTGGCAACCGATTACAATCCCGGCACCTGCCCCTCGCTGTCCCTTCCAATGATGATGTCCCTGGCGGTGATGCACATGGGCTTTACGCCCGAAGAGGCGCTGAAAGCCGCGACGCTCAACGCCGCCAAGGCCCTGAAACGCAACCATCTGATCGGCTCGCTGGAAAAAGGCAAACAGGCGGATATTCTTATA
The DNA here is from genome assembly GCA_964535585.1 of uncultured bacterium. Taxonomy (GTDB): domain Bacteria; phylum Fidelibacterota; class Fidelibacteria; order Fidelibacterales; family Fidelibacteraceae; genus M50B103. The sequence continues at coordinate 182,844 of CAZHTR010000001.1, forward strand.
TGTGAAGTAAACGAACTGGATGACCTGATCGCAATGTTCGGAGGAAATATGATTGGAACAACCGTAAAAAAGGGACTATTGTTATTACATCGTTCATCACCGGGAATCCAATGAAAAAATATCTGATCTCAACCTTAACTTTGATCTTAATATTAGCCTTTGTTCTTAGGGCCGACGACATTCCGCGGCATGGGCTGACATCCCATATCGGCGGGGCTGCCGCATTGTCTGAGTTTGAATATCAATACCGCTTTTTTGTCAACGACATGCACGCTTTCTCGGCGTGTATCGCCATCAATACGGTTGGCATCAACATTGGATTTCCGCTTGGATTCAATTACACTTATGGGCAAAAGAATCAGTTATTGGTGGGTGTTCGTTTTGTGCCGAACATAGTGCTTCTAAGTTTCGACGAAGAAGTTGAGGTCCCATTTTGGTCGCATCTGGCTAATTTCAGGATCGGATATGGCCGGGAATTTCTGTTGCTCAAGCAGAATTATACGCTTTATGCATATCTTTCCCCCTTTATGCGCCTGGGGTCCGGTAAGATCTTGCCCTGGGCCGGTCTGGGACTGGCATATTATTTTTAACGCAGGATCACTGCGGATGCAATCTTTTGCTTCACGATACAACACTGTAATATTCTGCGTTTCTAAGATTTCATAACATATTACAAACCCGATCCGGTTCTTCCACCGGGAAAGCGGATGTTCACCGGACAATATCTTTTACGAACAGCCACCCGCCCGGAATTTTTTGGTGTTGGCTTAATACTGAAGGGGCATCTATCGGTATCTTTATTTTCCGGAAGACCGGCCATGCGCTCTGGCGTGGATCTCCAGCATATCATCCCAGTTCGTCGAATAGGAACGGCTCCTGTGCTCCTGATGCGGGGCATGTTTGTTTCCCAGCCCCTGATCGGCGATACGGACCGTATTTTTGCCGTATTTTTTGTTCAGTGCGTCTATGGCATTGACCAGTTGCATATTTTGGTTTTCCACCGGACTTTCATGGAACAGCTCTTCCTGCATACCGGCTTCCTTTTCAAAGTCCATCAGGATCACACCGGCTTTTTTATATTCATATCCGGACCGGTAGATCCTGGCGAGAGCATCTTTCGCGATGCGGACCAACTCCAGGCTGTCCTGTGTGGGTGGAAAAGAAACAACAATATTTTTCTTATACTGCGCAAGGTCCTGCCGGAAATAGTTCGTATGGATGAAAACCATCATGCTGCCGGCATAGGAGTTCTGACTGCGCAACTTGGCCGCACAGGTGACGGTGTGGTTTGCAACGGCCTGTGCAATGAGTTCGTAGTCGCTGATCATACTTCCGAAGGAACGGGCGGTACAGATCGCTTTCTTTGCTTTGTTCGCCGATTCGAAGGGCACGGAGGGGATACCGCCAAGCTCTTTTTTCAGGCGCAGACCGATGACGGTTAATTCTCTCAGGATAATATTTTCCGGCAGACGCACCAGGTCCAATGCCGTACGAAGCCCCATCTCTTCCAGCCTTTCCGACAAGCGCCTGCCGATACCCCAGACCTCACGCAGGGGATATTTTCCCAGGATCTCATCACGTACGGCAGGGTCGGACAGTACATAGGTCCCTTTGCAGTCCGGGTCCTTTTTTGCAATGTGTGTCGCTACTTTCGCCAGCGTTTTGCTGGATGCTATTCCGATGCTGACCGGAATACCGGTCTGCTTTTCTATCTGCCGGCGTATCTCTTTTGCCAGGGAATCCAGATACGCATCATCTCCCCGGCCCATTTCAAGAAAGGCCTCATCGATGGAATAGATCTCAATATCCTTTGCGTACTCCGAGAGAATGGACATAACACGCCGGCTCATATCTCCGTACAGAGCAAAATTGGTCGAAAAAACCTTCACGTCTTCCGCTTCGATAAGACGGGAGTATTGGAAGACCGGCGCACCCATCGGAATGCCCAGTGCCTTAGCTTCATTGCTGCGTGCGATCACACAGCCGTCATTGTTCGAGAGTACGACAATGGGCTTTCCGTTGAGGGACGGATCGAATACACGTTCACAGGATGCGTAGAAATTATTGCAGTCAACCAGCGCGATCATGGTTTCATCTTTTTAATGACGTATGTCACAATTCCCCAGATAATGAAGTCATTATCCTCCCCGACCGGGATCGGGACATAATCGCTGTTCTCGGGTAAGAGATAGCATTTTTCTTTTTCGACATGGACCCGTTTTACCGTGAATTCACCATCAATGAAGCAGACCGCGACGGCATCGTTGACCGGATCCAGCGAGCGGTCAACAACCAGCACATCCCCGTCCGTGATACCGATGTTCTGCATGGAGTTCCCTCTTACACGCCCGTAAAAAGTTGCATTCGGATTTTTAACGAGTTCCCTGTTCAGGTCCAGACTAAGGTCCATATAATCTTCGGCCGGCGAAGGGAATCCGGCGGAAATATGTTTTGCGAACGGCAGATCCATAGGGCTCTGCGTATCGGCGGTATAAAAGTCAATTGTCTTCATACTTTTTATGCGTTTCAATTTCATTTCGGGCAGATCATCCTATATACGATCGTAATCATCTTCATAACGGATAATATCATCCTCGCCGAAGTATTCCCCGGTCTGGATCTCGATCACCGAAGCCGGTACCGTTCCGGGGTTTTCCATACGATGTTTTGCTTCACGCGGAATGTAAACGTGTTCGTTTGCCTTGTAGTCCCTGACCGTTTCCCCGACGGTGATCCGCATATAGCCTTCCGTGACAATCCAGTGTTCGTTGCGTTTTTTGTGGGACTGCAGGGACAGGCGGCAGCCCGGTTTGACCGTGATCTTCTTGACTTTGAAAGCGGGGTCGTCCAGCAGGACCTCAAAACACCCCCAGGGACGTTCTTCGATATAATGATGTTTCACATTCAACTCCTTTTGTCTTTTTCGCGGACCGTCCGTGCGACCGGCTTCCGGCGAATGATCATGAAAAAGCACACAAGCAGAATAGCGGCCGCGATCCATTGTGTGGCATTTAGTATGCTCTTGTGAATAACATAATCAAGCATCACCGCGGATAGCGGGAATACCAGTTCGAAGATCGTCGCCACGGATGCGGGAATGCGTTTGAGTCCGAAATAATAAATGAACATTGACATCGCGCCGCTGGTAAATACGATCAGGACCAGCAATTTCCAGTGGATGGCCTCAATGGACGGGAATGCCTTAAATTGTCCCGCCAGCAAAATAAAGATCAGTGCCAGTATCATTGTGCCGCCGAAGCGCAGCGCGGTAGCCGTCTCGAAACTGACCGCATTGGTAAAGCGCTTACCGAATACCGTGGAAGAACCGAAGGCAAATGCCGCCAGTAAGGCGTAGCCCGCAGCCGGGTCGATCAGGCGGATATCGGCCAGTCGAATACCGGGCTTTGCAAAAGCCAGAAAATAAGCGGCGACAATTGCGAGGATCGCCCAGAGGTAAAAGTCCTTTCGCAGACGTTCACCAAGGATCAGACGTGCCATGATCAAGGCAAAGACCGGCTGCAGTTTTTGCAGGATAACGACCGTCGCAAGGGTTGTTTTCACATCCGGATCATAAGCCGCAAAGAAGGCTTTCGTTATAAAGAGCGTTCCCAGCAGTCCGCCCCAGATGCAAACCCAGCCCAAGGCCCCCCAGGTGCCGGGTGACATGCGCAGGATATCCTGTTTGCCTCTGACCAAAAAAGGCAGGAGCACCAGAAAGCCGAGAGTATGTTCAAGGAACACGACCAATCCCGCAGGCAGGCGGTAAAACTGCGGGCGGATGAATACACCGTCCAGGCTCCAGAGCAAAGCCGCCAGACCAACGGCAAGCGCACCGAATATAAAGGATATATTCCGTTTTGTATTATTCACCCGGATCATCTCCTGTCTGAATATCCATTACCTTGTTAAGTTCTTCTTCCTTATCCTGCAGCCAGTGAAGCAGGATCCCGATATCTTCTTTCTTTTCCACGCGCACATGTATCTCCAATCCCGGAGCCTCAAAAAAGGGGTCCATCCCCAGACGAATACCCGGAGGGGTATGAATACTCTTGAGGTGTGCATCCATACGCTGTCTGAAATCCGCAATCAGCGGAAAACGTTCCGCGAATAATCTTTGCTGTACGGAGCGCAGACATTCCGCGGGATTGAGTTCCGGATGCTGAAGCAGAGCCGGAATATCGCATCGCGTGAATATCTCCGGGATCGCACATTTATCCCGTTGCGCAATTCCGCTCAGCAAATCAGCGATCGATTCCAGCACATTGATACCCGGGTTCAGGGCCAAAAGGGGTTGCAGGGTTTGCCTTAATTGAGCGGATGCAAAACTCAGCACACGTTTCAGAGGAACATGTTTTTGGACCAAATAGCGCTTCCAGTCGGCATCATAAGAGATCAGCGGTCTGATATCATCCCATTGCCCCTCTCCAATACCAAGGATACGGCTCCAGGTCTTTTTATTATATGTTGGCGACCATGTGTCCAGGAGCGAGATCACCGCAGAGATCTCAAAAATATTCAATACTTCTTCGCAGCCGATCATGTCTTTCAGCACATCTTCATATGAAACACCGGAGATATAGACCAACGCATCAATTTCTTCTGTATCGTGCGACGAAAGCTTTGAAGGTAAAACGACCGGTATAAGGTCGCCGCCGTCGCGCCAGAAGATCGGGAAGGCATACAGAGACCTCTTCCCTGAGAAAGACGGATCCAAACGATATTCAAAACGCCGTTCACCTGTCTTTATGTCTGCCCTTCTTACCTTTTGAAATTCTTTCATTCTGTGAGAATACTACATAATATTTCACTTTATAAAAAGAAAAAACATTGTCTTTGCCGCAAAAACGCAGTAAGTTTGAACAGATATTTGAAACAAACTTGCGGTCTCTTTTTGTGAATCAACATTATAAAACAGGGAGCCCAGCTCATGTTTCGTGGAAATCAGGCCTTCCCGCCTTCGCCAAGGCTATAGCGGGTCAAGGAAGATTGAACCGGACGGCAGGTTCCCACCGTGAATAACGGGTTCATAAAATTACCGCAAGTTTTTTTATCCCCTCACTTTTCCGGATCAACCCGTCTTTTTTTAATTTTTTTTCTTGGAATTAATGAAATTTAGGTTTAAGTTTTTAATGTTCAATTATGTGGATAACATGTGGATTATAAAACAATCCATACCGCGAGGAGGCGGCACAATAAGAGAATGTACACAAGGGAGTCAATCTATTCTCTTGATAATAAATAAGATGTGGCTATGTGCACAAGTGAACTATCGGTTGATAAAATGTGGATAACTTCGGATCGGGATGTGGATAATATTACACCTAATCACAATGTGGAAAGTGGCGAGATGCGTTGGACAGCCTGTTTGAGGGATTTGCAGGCGGCTTTGAATCCGCAAAGTTTTTCTTCCTGGTTCTCTCCCTTGCAGTTTTGTTCGAACGAGAACAATGTGCTGACGCTTGCGGCGCCAAACAAATTCCATATTGAATTCATCGAATACAATTATTGGAATACTCTGTCGCCCGTTATCGATAAATATTTTCCATCGAACAAAAAAGTGCAGTTTATCATTAACAGCAATCTGCTTGGCCGCACGGAGAGCCCTGCGCCCGCGTCGGACAAACCCGCCCCGGGTGTATCGCGTCCGGAAGCTATACGGAAAAAGCCCCTCCCCAATGATTTTTATTCCACATTCAACAGCCGTTTTACATTTGAAGAGTTCGTCGAGGGTCCGCATAATCAATTTGCCAAAGTTGCCGCTTCGTCAGTATCCGAAAATCCGGGGCGCTCCTATAATCCCCTGTTCATTTACGGCGGGACCGGCTTGGGAAAAACCCATTTACTGCAGGCTATCGGTAATCGTGTCCGTGCACGGGACCCCTATGCCCGCGCCATGTATGTTTCCATTGATACCTTTATGCGCGATTTTATCGACGCGATACAAAACAATAAAAAGAATGACTTTGCTTCCCTGTATAAGCAGGCGGACATCCTGCTGGTGGATGACGTGCAGTTTTTAAAGTCAAGAGAAGGGACACAGGAACAGTTCTTTCATATATTTAACGATTTGCTCCAGCGAGACAGACAAATTGTTATCACTTCGGATAGACCTCCGAAGGAGCTAGAGGGTTTGGAAGAGCGTCTTGTGTCCCGTTTTTTATCGGGTCTGATGGTTGATATCCAGGCACCGGATTTTGAATCGCGCATCGCTATTCTCCAGCATAAGACCCTGGTGGAAAATCTTGATATTCCCTACGAGGTGATCGAATTCATTGCGCAGAACGTGCATTCGAACATTCGCGAACTTGAGGGGTGTCTGACCACCATGCTGGCACGCAGTTCCCTGAATCATATCGATATTACACTCGGTCTGGCAAAATCCGTTCTGATGGACATGAAAGGCGTACGTCGCGATCGTATCATTTCGATCGATACTGTCCAGAAGGTGGTTACACGGTATTATAAGGTATCCGTAAATGAGATCATCGGCAAGGGTCGGCGCAAAGAAGTAGCACTTGCCCGGCAGGTAATGATGTATCTCTGCCGCGAATTATGCAATGCTTCACTGAAAACCATCGGTCTGCGCCTGGGGGGCAGAGACCATACTACCGTTATGTACGGTGTGCGTGAGATCGGACGGCGGATCCGCGAGGAGGAGGCATTCAAAAAAGAGGTCTCGCTTCTGACTCAGCAGATCGAGTTTGAAGGAGATTGAATGATGGGGCCGGTTATCGGCCTCCCCTGTATCTTCGTTCCTTTTATATCCCGAATTCATTTAGTATAGATTGCGAATGGCCTTCCACGCGGACATTGGGAAATATTTTCAGTATCCTGCCTTTTTCATCGATCAGAAATGTTGTGCGAAGCAAGCCCATATATGTCTTGCCATACATCTTTTTTTCACCCCATGCGCCATAGGCTTTGATCGTTTCTTTGTCCGGATCGGATAAGAGAATGAATGGCAGTTTGTGCTTTTCCGCAAATTTTTTATGCGCGCGTGTGCTGTCGGGACTGATACCGATAATGACGATGCGGTTCCTGATATAACTTTCGTAGTCATCCCTGAAACTGCATGCTTCTTTTGTGCAACCCGGGGTATCGTCCTTTGGATAAAAATACAGAACAATCCGCTGTCCCCGGAACTGCTCCAGAGAGTATTCCCTCTCTTCCGCGTCCTTCAGGCGAAACCCGGGCGCGGGATCATTGATCTTTAGTATGTCCATGATCTTTCTCGCTTTATGCGGGTCGTTTTTTAGTTTTTAAGAAAACGCGCAATACTGCGGCGAACTTTATTTATCTCGTAAGTAATACCAAGATGCCCCCGGTCATTATTGAGGATCAGTGTCCGTGAGCGGGTTCGTTTCGCAAGATCCAGCGCCGGATAGGGGCTGACAAGATGATCCTGCCTGTTCACAATGATCAACATTTTTGTCCGGATCCGTTCTGCCGTCAGGTCCATATTTCCACCATCCCGCCAGCTGATATCATTAGATGACATCGCCCGTGACTGGCAGTAATAATTATCGGCCGGGAAGATACCGGGTTCATAATCTTCAAAACCCTCCAACATAGCACCGGCCTCCTCCGTTAGTATTTCCAAACCGAAATATTGCGGGGATTTTCCGTTCAGCAGCTGATTGATCCGTATGGGTTTCATATATTCCTGTTCGGGGATATTAAATTTTCTCCCGAGCTCAATAATGTGCTGCTCGGTATTCCGACGCAGCAGATCATAGGCGGATTCACGGGGCGTTGTAACATACAGCACCGCCCTTTCTGCAATCTCGGGATATTCACAGATAAATTCAAAGCACTGCATCCCGCCCATCGAACCGCCGACCACGGCATGAAGCCGGTTGATTCCGAGTTCTTGAAGTAGTGCGTAGTGGGTCCTGGCCATATCCATGATGCGGATCTCGGGGAATGCGGCTCCCGGCTGATGTTGGCTGTTGGAGGGCGAAATAGAAACCCCGTTTCCCGGAGCATCCACCGCGATCACCGCATAGCGCATAGTATCCAGAAAGGCGTGTATACGGATCAGATGGTAAATATGCTCGGATGTGCCGCCAAACCATGTCGGATAAAGGATAATATTCGAACTGTCGGCGTTTATCTCACCGATAATACGGTATCCGATCCTGCATTCCTTGATCGTTTGACCGTTTTGCAGATGAAATGTTCCCAGTTCCGCAAAGCGCTGGATGGGTATGGCATAAAGCAGGCAGAATAAAAAACAGCATATACCCGATATGCGAACGATGTATTTCATATCTGTTCCGTTTAATGGTTAAAGGTTCAATTCGTCAATGCACGCGCGGATCGCCGCAACACCGGACTGGATGTTTTTTTCGTCGGTTGCAAAGGAAATGCGTATATAAGCATCCGCTGCGGGACCAAAGTGACTTCCGGGTGTTACGATCAGTTCATGATGTTCTTTTAATAAGCGAACAAATTCAATATCACTACATGCCTGCTTCAATTCATCACGAAAATTCAGAAGGATATGGTATCCCGCGTTCGGCTTGACATAGCGTGTCAGCCGGTTTTGCTGCAAGGTCTCGATCATAAGCTTTCTGCGGTTTTGCAGAATGGACAGCAATTTATCCTTGTTCTCTTTACCCAATCCACTGACCATTCGCAGAGCAAAACGCTGGGAAAAGGTATTTGCACAGGTGGAGGAGATATAGCGTACGGAATTGATCGCTTCTGTCACTTCGGGATCCGCGAATAACCAGCCGATCCGCAGACCGCTCATACTAAAGAGTTTAGTCATACTGGAAAAGCAGATAACATGCGCATTGTGTCCAGCGAAGGAAGCAGCCCCATAACCCGGATAATGGACCTCATAAAAGGATTCATCCACCAAAATATAAATATCATGTTGTTCGCAATAGGCCGCAAGTTCGGCGAATTCGGACGATGTGAACAATTGACCGGTTGCGATCAGGGGATTGTTTACCAATACCGCCTTTGTACGGGGTGTGATCATTGCGATCAAGTCTTTCGCGCTTATCTGAACGGGTGATTCCATGGATATGGGGTATTCGCGAACATGCCCCTCGAAGAACAGACTGACAGCCTTATGTGCGCGCAGTGTCATGGAGGGAACCAATAATTCATCCCCCTGATCCATAATCGCAGCCAGTGTGCAGAACAGCGCCTCGGAGGTGCCGGTGGTGATCGTTACCCCCCGGATGCCCCATTGCAGATCATGCTTTTGAGCCAGAACATCCCGTAATTTCGGGAGTCCGTATGTTTCGGTATAATTCAGATTCTCCGAGCGAATGATCTCCTGGGCCGCATTCAATAAAGCACCCGGTACCGGGAAGGGCGGCACGGAAGATGTCAGATCAATATATCCTTTGGGGACGGTGTCGCTCAGAATACGTTCGCTGGACCGTATAAGATCCTGAAGGCATTGTATGCGTTTGCTGTATTTCATCGTGTTAAGATTTTAAGCTTATTTGTTTTGATAGGCAAGTTAATTATTGTTTTCCGGTGTCGTTTGGCAGACATCGGCTAAATGCAGTTCTTTAATAATACGTATCGTTTGTCCTGAACGAGCCAGTTCTTCCATGTCGCAGGGAGAAACCCATCGGGCCTCCGACCAGTGATCCGATTCCCATTTCCCGTTTATTTTTGCGAAAAACAGTTCCGTATCCTGATGAAAATGGGAATAGGTCTGGCGAACGATCTTTTTGTTTTTTCCCGAGATCCGTATCGCGTTAGTGTTTATAAATTGCTCAAAATACTGCGGGTCGGATTCCCGGCTCTTTAAAGTATAACCCGGAAACTCCCAAAGTCCGCCCAGAAAGCCCTCGGCTTTTCGCCGGACCAGAAGAAATTGCCCCATATCTGAAATGATAAAAGCCGCGGCATAGCGTACCGGTATGGGCTGTTTACGTGTTTTGCGGGGATATTGGTTCGTATTCCCTCGCCGCTTGGCACAACAGGCATATTCCAATGGGCAGACGGAACAATCCGGCTGTGGCCTGCAACAAAGCGAGCCAAGCTCCATCCAGGCCTGATTGACCCAGCCGGGATGATATTCATAAAAACTCTCCGAGATCATACGAAAAATTTCCCTTTTACTCTTCTCTGCAGGGATATTTTCTTCAATACAGAAAAAACGGGACATAACACGCAGAACATTGGCATCCACAACACCGGCAGGGTATGCAAAAGCAATACTCGAGACTGCGGCAGCCGTATAGGGTCCGACGCCGGGTACTTTCAGCCATGCTTCATAGGTTTTGGGAAAGGGATCCTTTTCCGAAGATGCGTGTTCCGCAATATATACTGCACCTTTATGAAAATTCCGCGCCCGGGTATAATATCCGAGCCCTTCCCATGTTTTCAGTACATCTTCCAATGGCGCCTGCGCCAGTGAAAATACGTCGGGAAAACGTGCGACCCACCTTGGAAAATACTGCTGAACCGTCGCAACCTGGGTCTGCTGCAGCATCATTTCGCTGACCCAGACATGATAGGGGTCCCCGGAACCGCGCCACGGCATTTCCCTGCGATGCAATTCAAACCATGCCATCAGGTCCTTGATGTTCTCTTTTGATATAGCGGCAGTCATTATTTCCCGGCAGGAAAATTAAAGGGGATACTGACAGATATGGGCAGAGCCAGGGGAATTATATTATCGGATTTTGCTCTTTCCTCGCCCTTGTAGAACATATAGGGCACAACAATGCCGATTGTGGCTCCCATGATCACATCACTGAACCAGTGCTGATTATCGTCCATACGCTGAAAAGCGGTCAGCAGGGCCATCGCGTATGCCGGAACACCCGCTTGCCATCCGTACCACATCTGATACATTGTGGCGGTGGCAAAAGCAACGCTGGAATGACCGGAGGGATAGGAATAATTGTTCTTTGCGTTCGGACGTTCGCGTCCCACACTGTATTTAAGCAGATAGGTCAGGCCTACCGTGCCGACATTGGAAAAAGTCCAGTATCGCAAGGGTTCCAGATAGTTGCCGGTCTGATACCCCTTACCAACGGCACCCAAAAATGAAACACCGAAAGCCCAGTAATGATCGACATACAGATCACCGACCTTGTCCAGCCAGGGGGGAAGATGTTGTTTTTGCGTCATCCAGGCCTGGACGGAACGGTCGGCAAACGTTGCGGCTCCCGACAGTGCTGCACCGCTGCCGAGCACAACGTAGCCTTCCCATGTTTTGCCCACTTCGGGTAAGGCGTGGCGCAAATAATCTGCATTATTGAATTGCGCAAAGGCAACGGATAAAAAAAGAAGGGATATAATGATCGTTTTTTTCATAAAGAAAAGATATTAAATCCGGTGAGATATTAAAAATCTTTTTTTAAGATTGAGTGAATCAGTCCGTTCAGACAATATCATCGGATGTGATAAAGTGATATTCCATCAGTGTTTGAACAAGATGCGCTTCGCTGTCAATACGGACAGCCTCCCACCCGGCAGCACGTGCTCCTTCTATGTTTTCCTGACGGTCGTCAAAAAATATGGTCTCGGAAGCTTCTATATCAAAAAGATGCTGCGCTGTTTGATATGCCATGATATCCGGCTTGGCATATCCCTGTTCATGCGAGGCATATACACCATCGAAGGCCGCACGAAGATCGATCTTCTCCAGAATGCTGTTAAAATCAAGACTGTTTGTATTGGATAATAAAAAAATACGATAAGGTCCCCGAAGTCCTTTTACAATTTTCCAGATCTTTGGTCTTAAAGGAAAGGCCAGGTGGAGTTTAGCGCGGAATCGCCGTTCATCATCCGGTCCGAAGGACAGGCGGTCTCCGATATAACGCAAAAAGGACGCCTCATCCCCTTTACCCGTTTCAAATTGTCGATATAAGGGCGTATCAAAAATACGCACATAATCTTCTTCCTTCCACCCCATCGCATCGGTAAAGCGCCGGTAGTTTACATCCACAATAATATTGCCAAGATCAAAAACGATATTCTTCACCGGTCTTATCATGCCGTATGTGTTCCTTTTGTTTAAAGCTCGATCAATTCCTTCGGGGCTGTCGTAAGGTTGATGCAACCGTCCTTCGTAATGATAACATTGTCTTCAATACGTACGCCACCCCAGTCGGGAATATAAATGCCGGGTTCCACCGTAACAACCTGGTTCGCCTTTAATGTCTCTTCATATTTGGGTGAAAGACGCGGTTCGGCATGAACTTCCAGTCCAAGCCCGTGTCCCAATCCGTGACCGAAATGTTCACCATATCCCTTCTTGTTAATAAAATCCCGCGCAATCGCATCGATCGCTTTACCGGTCTTACCCGCCCGGATACTTTTCAATGCCAGAAGCTGGGCATTAAGAACGATCTCATATATTTCACGTTGTTTGTCGCTTGCCTTCCCAAGGCAGACCGTACGAGTGATATCGGCATGATAGCCTCCATACATTGCCCCGAAATCCAAAGTGACCAATTCGCCTTTCTGCAGGATCTTGTCGCCCGGTTTGTGATGGGGCTTGGCGCCGTTGACACCGGAAGCAACGATGGTATCGAAACTATCCCTTTCACTGCCAAGTGATTTCATGATATAGGACAGTTCGGCATCAAGCCGGCGTTCGCTTATTCCGGGACGTATCTTATCCAGAAGGGCGGTAAATGCCGCATCGCTGATCCCTGCGGCTTCCTTCAGCGCGTCCAGTTCAACCTGCTCCTTAATGGAAGCAAGATTTTCCATTAACATGGATGCATTCGCGAACAGAACATCCGGAAAGAGGACCCCCAGTTTAGCGAATTCATCATATGACAAGCGGTTTCCCTCAAAACCGACCTTTATTCCGGATGTGAGGCATCCGCACTCCTTCATGGCAGAAAGAAGGTCCCCGGTTTCCGGCACGATAATATGCATATTGCGGACCTCTTGTCTGCTTTGGTTCTTATAGCGGAAATCGGTAAAGAACCAGGCATCATCCCGGCTTATAAAGCACATGCCGTTCGAACCGGAGTAGCCAGAGATATAGCGCAGATTCGAAGCAAAGCGGACCAGCATCGCGTCCAGCTTGTGTTCTGTCAATGCATTGCGCAAACGTTTGAGTCGGTTTTCGTTCATACTCATTCCTTTTTTTCTTCCCGCATGCATTTTTGCACGCGTTCGATCTCGTTCTTTATACGTTCTGACAGCGGATCGCGTTTTTGCAATTTGACCAGGATATCCAGTGCATTTTCATACAAACCCTGGCGGATATACAACTGCGCCATGGTCATGGTCTCGATCCCATAACCCGGACCCGTACCATTCCTTTTATCGCTTGCCGGCGGTGCGGGAGCCTTGGGGCGCGGTGGGCGATAAGCGGTTTCGGGAACATCGGCTGCGGGTGTTTCTGGAAGAGAGGCCGGTACATCCGGTGTTTTCTCCATTTCAGTGATCAAATGCTGAATATACGCGTTGTCATCCACTCCCGGCAGTTCGGCGGGAAGTTTTTCTTCCTGTCTCTTGTCTGGGACAGATAAGTCCGACCGAAGCGGAACATCAGCGAATTGATGGAGAAACTGCTGCATCCCGGCATCCGCTTTTTTGTATTGCATAACAATACCGTAAAGATATTTCAATTCTCCGACCGAATAATTGTCCTTATTCAGATCAATGAGGATCTCTGCGGCGGAAATAAAAGAAGGATCGGCACGAAGTGTGAGAGTGAAATGCCTGATCGCGCAGATAATATCTTGCTTGCGCCGGCAGCACAGCCCCATCATAAAATGCGACAAGGCCTTGTCCGGGAAATCATCAAGCAAGACTTCTGCTTTTTCACAGGCGGATACGATCTCATTTTTTTCAAGATGAGCCAGGATGACCTTACATTTTTCATAAAAAGATATTTTCTTCATTGTTCTACTCCAGATATTTCTGTTCCCGCAGACTGAGGTAACCGGAATGGCCGATGATAATATGGTCAAGCAGGGGGATGTCCAGTATTTCTCCTGCCTGCCGGATAGTGCGGGTGATCTCAATATCCTGCTTGCTGGGCTTCAACTCGCCGCTGGGATGGTTGTGCATCAGAATAATTGCCGAGGCCAGATGATCGATAGCTGGCTTGAACACCTCCCGCGGATGGACAATGGACGCACTGATGCTGCCGACAGAGATATTGAAATCCCGGTAAGCCCGATGCGCCCGGTTGAGCAGTATCACTTTGCAAACCTCCTTGTTCATCAGACGAAGTCGTTCCCCGTAAGCGCTTGCCACACTTTCCGGTCCGCTGATGACAGGTGTGCCGTTAGACTGCAGTGCCTCATGAAATCGTGCACCCAGTTGAAAGGCCGCTGATAATGTTGCCGCTTTGGCCGGTCCCATTCCGTGATGTTTTGAAAGAGCACCTGTTGTCATCGTACCAAGTTGAAGCAATCCGTCGCACTCCGATAAGAGCCGCTTGGCCATATCGAGTGCGGATGAACGTGCCGTACCGCTGCGAAGTAATATGGCAATCAGCTCGGCATGGCTTAAAAACTCGGCACCCTGCAGGATCAGTTTTTCACGCGGCCGGTCATCTTCCGGCCACTCCTTCATGGTCGCTTTCGTCGCCCTCATATGTCCCCCTTCTTAATGGTCTATTTTTTCCGCGGACTGCCCTGATACCATTGCTGAATATAATCAATGGTCCGGGTCGTCGGTGTTCCGGGTCCGATAAGTTCCGCGACACCCATCTTTTTTAATTCTTTCATATCCTCTTCGGGGATCACACCGCCCCCGATCAGCAGTACATCGTCCATTCCGTTCTCTTTCAACAGGTCGAGAACCTTCGGGAAAATGGTCATATGGGCACCGGAAAGAATGGAAAGAGATATCACATCCGCATCCTCCTGAAGGGCGGCGGCAACGATCATTTCCGGTGTCTGCCGCAATCCCAGATAAATTACTTCCATTCCCGCATCCCGCATGGCATTTGCGATGACCTTTGCACCGCGGTCATGACCATCCAGTCCGGGTTTTGCCAATACCACTCTGATTTTTTCTTTCATATTTATCCTCATGTCACACGTTATTTACAACTGTCAAGAACAAAGGTCACAGGACCGTCATTTATTAGTGACACCTGCATCATGGCACCGAATTCGCCGGTTTTCACCGGTATGGAACGTTTGCGGAGCTGAGCACAAAAATACGCGTAAAGGCGTTCGCCTTCTTCCGGCGGCGCCGCATTACCGAAACCCGGGCGGCGTCCTTTTCGCCAGTCCCCGCAAAGCGTGAACTGTGATACCACCAGAGCCTCACCCGCAATATCGATCAGAGAACGGTTCATTTTCCCCGCCTCATCTGCAAAGATCCGTAAGCCCGCTATCTTATCTGCTAGAAATTCCGCATCCTTTTCCGTGTCCTTCTTCGCTACGCCAAGCAGTATACAAAGTCCGATGCCGATCGTTCCGCTGACCCGGCCACCGATGCTGACCTCCGTATGTGTTACTCTTTGAATGACTGCGATCATATCCTTTCCTTGAAAACCTCGTAATCTATGTTAAATTCCCCACAACTTCAATCTTTAGAGAAGAAAATACAGCATTTTGATCATTTATCACATTTTAAATGAAATACAAAAGATCCAAACCTGAAAAAACCAAACGTAGCAGCTTATCCCAACGCCACATCCAAAAGCATCATCACGGCAAAACCCAGCATGGCCCCGATGGATGACCAATCCGTTTCATGACCGCGCTGCGCTTCGGGTATGAGCTCTTCCACCACCACATAGATCATCGCACCGGCGGCAAATGCCAGCGCGTATGGCAGAATGGGTGTTACTTTCAGAACCAGCAGAGCACCGAGGACTCCAGCAACCGGTTCAACGATTCCGGAAAGCTGTCCGTAATTGAATGCTTTCAGACGGGAAAGTCCTTCCCGCCGCAGGGGAATGGAGATCGCCGCGCCCTCCGGAAAATTCTGCAGTCCGATACCAAATGCCAATGCCAGAGCACCGGCCAGCACACCGGCTTCCGGATTATGGAAAAGAGCACCAAAAGCCACACCGACGGCAAGACCTTCAGGAATATTATGCAAGGTAATGGATAAGACCAGTAATACGCTTCGCCGCCAACCTGTTTTTATTCCGTCAGCTTCTTCCCGCGGGAGTCCCAGGTGCAGGTGGGGTAAAAGATTGTCGACCAGTAACAGCGCCGCGCCACCCAGCAGAAAACCGATCACTGCGGGCAACCAGGGAATTTGACCGCTGGCTTCGGAAAGTTCGATCGCCGGCGCCAGCAAAGACCAGAAACTTGCCGCGATCATGACCCCGGCAGCAAAACCCAGCATAGCATTGAAGACTTTGCGGTTAATGGATTTAAAAAAGAAAACCATCGCAGCCCCCAGAGATGTCATCAACCAGGTAAAGAGTGTTGCCAGCAACGCCAGCAAAACAGGATTCACGGCCAATATTTTTTCGATCATACGGTTTCCCCTTTTATTAAAGGACCTTGTTTCCCGTTTCCATAACAAATACGATCCAACACGCGGGACGTTCGCGCAGCCGTTTCCCCTCTGCTCGGGCAATATCCCTCTCCGCGTAATTCGGAGACGATCGTCTTTATAAGCGGCTCCTGGATGTGTGCGGGCAGTACATGCTCTTCCCTGATTATACCCAGATTATCCGAAATACCATGCACGCAGGCATGCGCAAAGGTGGAAAAATGAAGACTTCCGTTTGTCCCAAGAATTGATATCTCGTCTTTTTCCTCTTCCGGCGGGCTGACAAAACACCAGCTTCCGCAGCCGGATACGCCATTTTCAAAAGAGAACACCACAGCTAGCGTATCTGCCGGACCATAAAGTCCCGCCCGGTTTTCCGCCACACTGTAGACCTTAACGACCGGTCCGAACAAAAAATCCATCAGGTCCAACTGGTGCGAGGCAAGGTCGTGAAAATGTCCTCCGCCCGAGATCTGCGGCAGAACACGCCAGTTCTTTTCCGGAGCTTCCATATCCTCCCGATACGGGGGACGCGAAAAGGTGATCCGCACACTGCAGATTTTTCCGATCGCCTTATTCTCCAGAAGTTCCCTGACGCGTAAAAAATGCGGCAAGGCCCGCCGGTAGTAGGCGACAAAAAGAGGTACATTGTATCGTTTGCACGCCCGGATCATAGCACGGCATTCATTGTGGTTCCGCGCCATGGGTTTTTCGACGTATATGGCCTTACCGGCAGCTGCGGCCGCAATGGTATAGGCAGCATGACTGTCGGGCGGAGTGGCAATATAAACCGCATTGATCTCAGTATCTTCAAATATATTGGCAGCACTATTTGTATAATTCGGTATCCCATGTCGTAAAATAAAATCCCTGCCGGCCGATTCGTCCCGCCGCATGACCGTTTTTACGCGCGAATGCGGTATGATCTGCATTGCCGGCATGCTTTTCTTTTCGCAAACCCTTCCCCCGCCGATAACGCCCCAAACAATATCCTTTTTATTTGCCATTTTACTAACGGTCCTGACCAAGTACCTTTTGGATCTCCCGGAATAATATCGAAGGATCGATCGGTTTGGAAACATAGCCGTGACATCCGGCCCGCATACACTGCTCTTTATCGTTCTGCATGGCATATGCCGTCTGTGCGATGATCTTCATTTTATATCCCTTTTCATGGATCTCTTCAAGACAGGCATAACCGTCTTTCTTTGGCATATTGATATCCAGCAGGAGAATATCCGGCAAACGCAGATCCAGCATCCGCATCAGCATTTCGCCGTCAACCGCAACCGCTACTTCCGCTTTTGTATCGCGTAAATATTCGTTTAACAGAAAAACGGAACTGCTGTCATCTTCGCTGATCAAAATATATTTCCCGGAAAGATCCGGAATACTGTCGTCATGTTTTTTATCCATTTTTTCAACTCCATCTGTTATTCCCAGCGGAACGTTAAAAGAAAAGCAACTTCCGCGACCGGGTTCCGATGTAAGCGAGATATGTCCACCCATCAACTCGACAATGCCCTTGCTGATGCTTAGTCCCAGTCCGGCGCCTTCGTGAAAATTATCTTCTTCAACCTGCCGGAAACGTTCAAAAATAATTGCTTGTTTGTCTGGCGGAATACCGCTCCCATCATCTTTCACCTTTACCGTTAATTCCGGTCTATCCGTTTTACGACCGATGCTGCAGGAAAGTTCAATTATGCCTTTATCACTGAATTTAATTGCATTATCCAGGAGATTGTCGATCACCTGCTGTAAACGATAAGGATCCGCAACTACCGTCATTTCCCTGCATTCTTCCGGGAATGACAATTCGACCCGTATATCCGGCTTGCTTTTACAGAGCCGGCTGTTGCGAAATACGTCAATACTGCGCGAAAAGATATCATGCAGGCGAAAAGGAACGGGGTGTACGGACAATGTCCCGGTTTCCAGTTTGGAAAGATCAAGGATATCATCAATGATGTGCATCAGGCGATCCCCGGAAGACCGTATGAGATACAAAAATTCTTTGCGCTTTTCTTCTGAGAGCTTATCGTCAAGCAGCAGGTCGGAAAAACCCATGATCGCGTTCATGGGTGTGCGGATCTCGTGGCTCATATTTGCAAGAAAGATCGACTTGAGCCGATCGCTCTCTTCCGCTTTTTCCTTTGCGATCTGTAATTGTCGGCGGGTTTCGCGATATGCGGTCACATCACTGAAAAAGTTGAGCACCGCCGGTCGCCCCTGCCAGTTGATCAATACGGCATTCAGTTCTACCCATTTTTCCTGTCCGCTTGCCGTAACGATACGAAAGGAGGATCGCTTGGGAACTTTTTTCCCGCTGATCCTGTCCGTATAGCGCTTCATGACCTGCTTCTGGTCATCCGAATGGATAAAATGATGAAATGGTTCGGACAGGATCTTATCCTCGGGATAGCCCAATACATCCATGGCCTGTCCGTTTGCATAGCGGATATAAGCATCCTGTGTAACAATGATCGCTTCAGCGGCGTTCTCCACCAGATCACGGTATTTTTTTTCGCTTTCTTCTTTTTCCCGGCGAGTCTGCCAGATGGACAAGCGTTTCAGCATCAGAAGTCCCAGCAGCATAGTTCCGGGTGTATAGATCGTTAATAGCGGCAGTGCAATGGTACGTATTGTTGAAATAATTTCTTCTTTGGGGAGTAATCCCGTGCATGCAAGCATGGTCAGATGAACAACGAGCCCCAGTAAAAGCAGGTTCAGGGATGGTTTTTGCATTTTTCTGGGAGAAAAGAATTTTCGCCAGACAAGTCCGATGCACCCCGAGGTTATAACAACCGCCACACCCATATACATGCCGCTGCCTCCCACATATACGCGGTATGCTGCGGTAATACCCATGGCAATCAGGGTTGGGATACCGCCAAAAAAGAGTCCGGATACGGAAAGAAGCACCGAACGCGTATCAAATACAAGGCCTTCCGTTAATTCCCAGGGCATATACATAAGAAATATCCCGATCAAACCGATAATAATACCCGTCAGAATTTTTGCAGGATAGTTTTTAATATCTTCATCTTTATTCCAAAAATATTCATAGATCAGGGTAAAGGAAAGCAGCACGGCAATGTTCTGAATTAAACCAATAAATATGGATCCTGACATTTTCGCAATACTCCTTTCGGATACAATTTTATTTTATTCAAAAATCTCCATAAATCAAAGAATAAATCCCGGCAGATCACTATACCCGACGAAATATGTCCTTTCATTGATATTTATGGATTGGGGCTCTTTCGGCTGACATCATATAAATTTTTACGAAGATCCAGGCGGGTAGATCGTTCTTTTCGGAACCGACCCTGGACCTTTACCATCAGCCACTCAAAACTGCCTATAAAACCTATCTTTTCCCAAAGCCAGGTGACCAGCATCCAAAAGGCGAACAGGAACCCGACAAAAAGAACGATCGCGGGGAAATTACCCATAAAGGCATTTTGCTCCGTATTGGCAACGGTCCAAAGTGCTTTACCGCCAAAATGATGATGGAAAAATTCACTGAAAAACATTCCGGGGACCCCTTCAATAATGTATAAGGTAAGTGTTACGATACCAAAACGCCGTATCCAGAGTGTTCTACGGGCAAAACGTGCGCGTTTCCCGGGTTCCCCGTATTCTATATATCGCACCAGCGCTTTAAATATGTGCGTGATACATCCCATACTGAAAAAAATGATGGTCGGGGAGTAAATATCAATATTGGCTATAAAGTTGAGCGGTTCTTTCAGCAAGAGGAACGTCAGGGGAATAGATATCGCGGTTGCAACAAAAAAAATGTTTGCATAAAATTTGAGGCGTGTATCAATGAATTGTTTATCTTTTCCCGATGCAAGCAGTAATCCATAGGCCACACCAAAGAACACATAGCATCCCATCGGAAAGAAAGAAAGTTGGGCACTGCCAAAAATGCGCAGAAGATATGCGGCAATATAACGCGGCTCCGCACTGTTCAGCATCCTCTCGATCAGGGGTTCCAGCGCATAGGAAAGCGGAATGGAAAGGAGTAAAAAAACAACACCCGAGACCATCAGAAAGCGCATGTTCCCGTTAAATTGCGCTTCCCTGTTCTTTCCGAACATTGTACAGATCAGGATCGCCGCCATCAGACCGCTCAGACCGATCATGGGCAGCGCTCCGATGAGGAACAGGCGTTCGATCCCGGGCGATGCCCACTCGCCGGTGATGATCGGTGTTGAAAGCAGGGAATATGTCATTCCGCCACGAAAAAGATGCGGCCGGCTGAAAATCAGTGTGCGTATGGGATCCAGAAGCAGCAGCGCAATACTGTTGATGACGATGGGAAATACGATCTTTTGTGCGGAAACCCCTTTCTCAAAACGCTTATACGCTGAATAGGACATGGTAATACCGCTGATCAGCACAAAACTTCCGGCCCAGGTAAAAACCAGCAACAGCGGGAATAAAAGACCGATCACCCATATCGGTACGATCTGAAAGGCTTGCTTGCCGTACCAAACATCTAAAATAAGATTGTGGGATATCAGCACACCGATGATCGCAAGACCGCGCATAAAATCAAGTGATATGATCCGTCTGGGGTGTTCGATAGTATCCTCGCTGCTTTGATCTTTACAATAATGAAACTTCTTACTTTCGTATGAAAAAGACAAGAACAAAATGCCTCCTGAATATTTTGTATTCCGTTCCGCTTCGGCATCTGCACATATATTTTATAATCTCGCCTTGCAAGTCCGGGCTTTTTCTCGTAAAATTCATGCATTAATTCGGGGAAGTGATGGATTTTTTATTTCATTCGGATTGGGGTCTTTTTCTGGTCTTTACCATTGCCATACTGCTGATACTTGTTTTAGCGGATATACTGCTGCGACTTCTGAAGATCCACTCTCATAATACACGGCGTCTGGTCCATATTCTCGTTGGCTGCCTGGTCTGCACCGCTCCTTTTATTTTTACATCCAGAGTACCGGTCCTTGTTGTTACGGTCATCTTTATTATTGCAAATATTTTTGCCATTCGCTTTAATCTGATAAAAAGCATTCACGAGACCGATCGCATATCTTACGGGACGGTCTATTTCCCCATATCTTTTTTCATTCTTGTCTTCTGGTTCTGGGATAAGGATCCCGCCATCCTTCTGACCGCTATGCTGATCATGGCCTTTGCCGATCCGGTTGCCAGTTGGGTGGGCGAATCCAGAAAGAAGCCCCTGCTATTTACTATTCTAAGCGAAAAGAAATCCCTGCAGGGAAGCACGGCGATGTTCATAGTTGCTTTTATTGTTGCCGTGCTCGGCATGAAGCTTTTCCGCGGTGCTTTCGATCAACCGGATATTTCCTGGTCCACCGCACTGATATTCGGATTTTTCACCGCCGTGTATTCTGCCGGAGCGGAAACCATTTCGCATCGCGGGACGGATAATCTTATGGTCCCGATCGGTGCGGGAGTTATTCTGGACGCCTTTTATAACGGTTCTCCGGAACTTCAGACGCAGCTGATGATATGGATGAGCATTACCGTCGTGATAGCATATCTTGCATATAAGACCCGTACGCTGAGTTTGTCGGGAGCGATGGGTGCCTGGTTGCTGGGAACCGTTGTCTTTGGCCTTGGCGGACCCGAATGGATGATCCCCATTGTTATTTTCTTTGTTTTTTCATCCATCCTTTCCAAGATCGGAAAAAAACATAAGAAAAAACTGGAAACCATTTTTGAGAAAACCGGAAGGCGGGATATTTATCAGGTGTTCGCGAACGGCGGCGTTGCCATGATAGCAACGATGTGCTGGCATTACCTGGAACCTGTCTGGCCGAACAGTGAGATCTTTTGGTATACGATCTTCCTTTCAGCCATTGCTGCGGCAACGGCCGACACCTGGGGTACGGAGATCGGTGCCTTCAGTCGTAAAGACCCTCGCAGCATCCTCGGATTGAAAAAAGTACCCATGGGTACCTCCGGCGGATTGAGCTTTATCGGCACAAGTGGCGCGCTTCTCGGCGCCTTTCTGATCGCACTTAGCGGAAAATTTGCTCTGCAGATATTCTCGGGACTGCACCTGCCGATGTATCTTGTGGGGTTGATCACACTGGCGGGACTTGCCGGAGCGTTGGTGGATTCCCTTCTGGGCGCTACCGTCCAGGCGCAATATCTCTGTCCGGTTTGCGGAAAGGCAACGGAAAAAGACCATCATTGCGAACGTGCCGACATACCGCTGTTCCGCGGATATCGATATGTCAATAATGATGTTGTCAATTTTTGCAATACCCTGGCAGGTGGCCTGCTGGGTGCCGTGTTGTATTTCATGTTCCATTAAGTTGAGGTGTTATGAAAAAGATCATTAAAACGCCATTTACCAATTTACATGACGATGCCCGTTTTTCTTCGGAGATCGTTACCCAGGGTGTTATGGGCGAGATCGCGGAAGTACTGGACCGTCAGGGAGATTGGGTAAAATTACGTTTACCGGACGGTTACGAGGGTTGGGCACAGAATTTCTCCACCGTGGATCTCGATAAAGCAACGGAAGCGTTGTTCCAGCAATTACCGCATGTCATGATACATACGCCTTTTTTATCCGTGTATCCCGGTCCGGACTTCCGGGATCCGCGCATGGCGGTCACGGCGATGGGAACCACTTTCCCTTTTCTTAAACATCAGGACAATGATTATGAGATCCTGTTGCCGGACGGGCGTCACGGTCATATACGTCAAACAATGATGAGTGTGACCGATCCCCGCGACATTATCCTGTGTGCCGCCGGACGCTTGCTCGGCGCATCCTATTTCTGGGGCGGAAAGACAGAGAACGGCATTGATTGTTCCGGTCTGGTGCAGATGTGCTTCCGCATAGCGGGTCTTCCGCTTCCCCGAGATGCCAGACAGCAGATCAAAGTCCTAAAAAAACATCGGGTCGAAACGGGGAAAGCAAAGCCCGGCGATCTTGCGTTCTTTCAAAATGAAAAAGGCAATATCACGCATGTTGCCATTATGCGGAAAACGCCGGAATACATCCACTCTTCGGGTGAGGTCAAGATCAACAGTTTCGATCCGAAGGCGGCGCATTATCTGAAAAAACTGGATGATATGCTTGAGGGTGTTTATTCGATCGAACATTTACTGCGAGGATAATATGACTGAAAAACGCATTTTATCCGGTATGCGCCCCACCGGCAAACTCCACATTGGGCACTACGTGGGCGCTCTTGAAAATTGGGTGGCTCTTCAGGGTTCATATCAAAATTTTCATCTCGTGGCAGATTATCATGTCCTGACAACCCATCTTGATACATCCGACATGCTGAAAAATACGGTTGAGATGCTGAAAGACTGGATCGCAGCGGGTATCGATCCCCAAAAAAGTCCCGTGTTCCGTCAGTCACAGATCAAAGAACATGCAGAATTGTATCTCCTGTTTTCCATGCTGATCACGAAAGAACGCCTGGAGCGCAATCCTTCGCTGAAAGAACAGGTGCGCGATCTGGATATTCCAACCATCATTTACGGTCATCTCGGTTATCCCGTTCTACAGGCTGCGGATATTTTACTGTACCGCGCCACCGCGGTTCCCGTCGGGGAGGACCAAGCCTCGCACGTGGAGATCACCCGCGAGATCGCAAGGAAATTCAACAGCACCTATGGTGCGGTTTTTCCCGAACCCAAAACAAAACTCACACGCTTTTCGCGACTGCCCGGCCTGGACGGAAAAGCCAAGATGTCCAAGTCGCTTGGAAATACGGTTTTTCTTTCCGACGGACCGGACGCCATCCGGGAAGCGGTGCGTAAAGCCGTGACCGATACCCAAAAGATCCGCAAGAACGATCCCGGACGGCCGGATGTATGCACTATTTTTACATATCATAATGTCTTTAATACCGAAGAGATCCCGGAGATCCGCCGCGACTGCGAGTCCGGCGCGCTGGGCTGCGTTGACTGCAAAAAGAACTGTGCGGCAAAGATCGCGGCATATTTTGCACCACACCGTGAAAAACGTGCGACCCTCAACGATGCGATGATCATGGATATTCTGGCGGACGGCGAGACCCGCGCCCGCCAAGAAGCGCAGGAAACCATGAAACGCGTACGGGACGCCATGAAACTTGGCTAATTCTGGTAAAGAGGTATTTATTTGATCAAAAGCATTTTTCTTGTCTGAACATAGTTCCCCGCGCGCAAACGGTAGAAATAGATGCCACCCGGTAATTCGGACGCATTGAATTTCAAGGTGTAGTAACCCGCGTCCTGATGTATCCCCACAAGATTGGATACCTTTTTTCCGGCCATGTTAAAAATATCCAGAACAACGAAATGGCTTTCCGGCAGCTGATAAGATATAACCGTCATCGGATTAAATGGGTTCGGATAATTCTGGTCCAGACTGAATTCCGAGGGCAGCATATCCGCAAGCGCGGTTTCGCTCACCCAAACATCCAGCGCCCTGGAAACGGTATCACCTTCGCTATCCTCTGCTATGAAACGTACACTTTCCACACCGAGATAATTACTGCCCGGTGTGATAGTGATCACCGAATCATTTTGTGCCTGAATATTCAGCTGTGCACTGTTGCCCTCCCATGAAAAATGCAAGGGGTCGCCGTTGGGGTCCATGAAAAGGTCCATGAGATTGATCGTGGTGGCGGCATTCATGCGCACATCCAGGGTGTCGCTTCCGCCGATATAGACCGGCGCATCGTTGATCACCCGAATAAAATTATTTTTATTAAAACTCGACTGAAGCGTTCCGGAGCGGAGCAAAAGTGAAACCGTATAGCGGCCGGAATGTTGATAGATATGCAAGGGATCATTCTCGTTCGATATTTCGCTGCCGTCACCAAAATCCCATGCTACGCTGTCAATTGACCCCGGGATAACGATACCCGTATTCATGAACTGCACGGCAAAGGGTTTGGAACCGTCGGTCTCGGTCACATGAAACGCCGCAACTAATCCATCATCCAAAGCCGAGGTGATGATGAAATCATCAATACACCAGTATTTTTGGTTCGTCCCGCGATAGCTGAACTTGAATTTCACATCACGGAATCCCGCCAAATGCGCGGTCAGATCGATCTCAGAGACCTCGGGATCTTCCGTGTTGGCGGTCCATCGCTTAGCTTCGTACCAGGTTTGTCCGTTGTTCGTGGTATAAAGCAAACGCGCCAGCGTCAGAGATGCTCCGACGACCAGCTTGTGTTCGAAGTGTACCACCACCGAACGGCTCAGTCCGAAATTGAAGGAACGTGTGATCAGTTCGGCATCAATGTTGCTGACATCCCCGAAGTGCTCACTGTCCATGATCATGAACCCGTTCCCGGCGGTGCTTGCATTAAAACTTCTGTTTTCGTGATTTTCGGTCGACCAGGTACCCGTGCCGTAACGATCAAAGATCAGCCATCCCTCGGGAAGCCCCCCGGAAAAATCGCTTGAATAATATAACGGGGAACGGGTGGTCGCTGTGCTGCGAAGCATATCCGAGTAGGCGTAGGTGCTGTCCGAAAAAGAGCAGACAGCATAATGATAGGTGGTTCCATCTTCCAGTCCGCTGTGATAAAAGACCGTATCGATCCCTTTATATAATACTGTTGCGTTCCCGATCATATGGCCGACCTCATAGGGGGTCATATATTCCGGATACGAAAGCGTTTCATTTTTCGAGCCAAATACGATCACCGAATCTCTTCCTGCATTCGGACTCCATTCCAGTTTTATGGAATCTGCGGATAATGCCGTGGCGCTGAATGCGGCGGGCGGATCGACATGTTCATTTCCGAAAAAGAAACTTATTATACCGCCGGATTCGGAAATATTGCGTATGGGACTGTGGCTGGGTTTACCGGACCAGTCCATTGCGTTGGGACTGCCGGTATCGAGGAATTTTGTATTTCCGCTGGTGCCGGGAAAAGGATCGCCGGCATCGATATAACTTGAACTTAAATTTCCGAGTCCATCCGCCTCTTCAAGATCAAAACCTTGTTTATAGGGATTGCAGTTCAGTGTATTATTGTTCCATCCCGGATGGTTCATATCAATATGAAAGATCAGCAGTCCGTGTCCCGGGATCGCGGCATCCCATGCGCTGCGCTGCCGGTTTTCCATCATGAAAAACTCGCCGGAAGTCTGCGCGTGGAAATAGCGGATATCGTTGTGCGTATGGGCCGGGTGCATCGTGACCTGCTCGGTATCCGTGAGTTCGACCGGTTCCGCCCAGCGCAGGAACATACGGGACCAGGCATTCATCAGCGGCGGGCGTCGCCCGCTCTGATTCCATGATCCTCCTGCCATGATATCCCAGTTGCCCAATCCGCCGCAATTACCGCCGCTGCCTTCGTAATCCGTATCATAATAATCCGGTAATCCCAGTACGTGCCCAAACTCGTGACAGATCACCCCTATCGCCGTCCGCGTGGTACCGGTTGTGCCCTGGAGTTCATTGGACGTTGAATAATCCCAGATCCTTTTACCGTCAACATACAATCCCGGGGTCCGCTGATAAGCCCAGCGATGCGGCCAGATCGTGTTCGGGCTCGCTCCCGATGCCTGACCGTAGCCCGCATAGATAAAATAAATATTATCCACAAATCCGTTATTGGTGATATCGTATTCGGAAAAATCCACGAGCGAATCGGCAGCAAGGACCGCATCTCGGACAAAATCGAGGATGTTCACATCGTTATATCCACCCTCGTCTTTTCCATAATAAGCATAGCCCCTGTTAAGCTTGACGGGACCCACAACATCAAATTGCGGATCAAAAAGTCCAAATGATGAAGCCTGGTAATATGCATTTACCGAACCGAATGCACTATTGTAGGTATAGTTTTTTCCGTTCATCAGACTGTCGAAATCCTCTGCCGTATGCGTAAATGACAGATCGTCGAATTCAACAAGTATGACCAGAAACTTATTCTCTCCCAACGTGGGGAAGGTGGTTTTTTGAAATGTATAGTCCGAAGGGACAGCAGCGGACATCGTTCGTGCGGGGTGACTGCTGTAATAAGGCCTGCTCTCCGGATAAATGATCTCTTTTGTCAGCGTGAGTGTAAAATCCCTTTCTTCGGTATCCCTCCGGAATGGATCGTTCGCCGGCACACCGGATGCTTTCGGTTCTCCCCGATCGGATACGACGGTATATTCATAAACACCGTCCGCATTCGGCCTTACATGAAATCCGTCAAGAGTCTCATGCCATGAACGGTTCTCATCCCCGCGCAGATACACAGTCAGTTCGCGTCCATCCGGATAACGGACGGTCTGCGGTTCCGGACTAGCCGGCACGGCAAAGAGCGCTGTACAAAATATGATAAGGGTAATAATTGTTGCGAGATATTTCATTCGTTATTTCTCCGATTTTAGCGCTAATAATACAAAAGCATTTTGATACAAAAAAATATTTTAATAACTTTTTGTTCTGATCGGATATTAAAGGAACCCTATATGGAAAGAAAACTGCTTATTGAGCGCTCCGCCCCCGGAAAGCAAAGTGTCGCCCTTCCGCACTGCGATGTGCCGGAAAAAGCGCTGGAACATCTTATTCCTTCTTCGTATCTCCGTACCGTACCGGGCGGATTACCGGAGGTCAGCGAACCGGAGGTCGTACGGCATTATGTTAACCTCTCTACGCTGAACCATCATGTTGATAAAGATTTTTATCCGCTCGGTTCCTGTACCATGAAATACAACCCCAAGATCAACGAGGCGATCGCAGCACTTCCCGGAATATCCGAAGCGCATCCGCTGCAGGATGAAAGCACCGTCCAGCCGCTGCTGAAGATCTATCACGATGTGGAACAGTATCTCTGCGCCATCACCGGCATGTCGCGTTTTACCCTGCAACCTGCCGCCGGTTCGCACGGGGAACTTTGCGGTGTGATGATCATGCGCCAATATCACGATCTGAAAAAGAACCATAAAACCACTATCCTTATCCCGGATTCGGCCCACGGTACCAATCCGGCGTCCGTGCATCTCGGCGGATATCACGCCGTCACGGTGGCATCAACCCCGGAAGGACTGGTTGATATTGATGATCTGAAAGCGAAACTCAACGATGAGGTCGCCGGCTTTATGCTCACCAACCCCAATACGCTGGGTATCTTCGAGAAAAATGTACGCGAGATCGCGGAACGGGTGCACGGCGTGGACGGACTGATGTATATGGACGGCGCGAACATGAATGCCCTGCTGGGCATTGTAAAGACCGCCGATATGCATTTCGATATCACGCATATTAATTTACATAAAACTTTTTCCACTCCGCATGGCGGCGGTGGACCCGGTGCCGGTCCGATCGGTGTTGTTGAAAAACTGATACCTTACCTGCCGGTTCCGGTCATAGAAAAAAAAGGCGATCGGTATTCCCTGGATTGGGATCGCCCTCAATCCATCGGCAAAGTACTGGGGTTCTGGGGAAATTACAGCGTAATCGTTAAGACATGGGTTTATATCCGCATGCTGGGCGAAGCGGGATTGAAAGACGTTTCCCGACATGCTATCATTAATGCAAATTATATTAAGACATCCCTTGAGGATATTTACGAACTTCCCTGTCCTTCCACACCCATGCATGAATGCGTCTTTTCAGGGGACCGTCAGAAAGAACATGGGGTGCGTACACTGGATATCGCCAAGCGTCTGCTTGATTACGGGATACACGCACCTACGATCTATTTCCCCTTGATCGTTCATGAGGCACTAATGATCGAACCTACGGAAACAGAAAATAAAAAATCTCTTGATCATTTTATCGATGTTATGCGCACGATTGCCTCGGAATGTGAAAAGGACCCCGAATGTGTGACATCGGCTCCGCGATCGACACCCGTCAGGCGCCTTGACGAGGTCAAAGCGAACCGCGAACTTAATTTAAGGTGGTAATATGCTTATCCGCTACCAATCGGAAGAAATACTGGTCGAATTGAAAACACCGCAATGCGGACTTGATCTGGCACGCAAGCATTTTCCCGACAAGCACACAGCGGTCCTCTGCATGGCCTGCGACGGCGAACTCCAGAGTCTGAACAATACGATCGATCCTTCCATAAAATATCTGGACCTCTATGACATTCATCATCCTTTGGGTGCACAGTGTCTGGCGGTAAGTACAATTGCGCTGATGCTGATGGCCGCGGAGGGACTATTTCCCGAAACGCGGATCTCGGTCGAACATTCCTTCGGCAAAGGTTTTTATTGCGAAGCCACCCGGCCGGGAAAGCTACCGGAAAAGTATCTGGACATCCTTGGATCCAAAATGCGTGAATATATCGCCGCCGGCTATGAATTCGAAGAACGGCAGGTCAGCGTAGAGCAGATCAAGCATTTTGATTACAAACGCTTTCAGGTACTGATGAACACTCCGCGCAGCAAGGTGCGTATCTACGATCTCTGCGGATTTCCGCACTGGTTCATTTCCCCGTTGACCCCGAATGCCGCCTATATCCGTCTTTTCCGTATTACACCTTACGAAAAAGGATTTGTTCTGGAGTTTCCCTGTGTCATGTCACCCGATACGATCCGACCTTTTACGCCTTCTCCCAATCTTTTCCGGGTCATACGGGAAAGTGAGGCACGCGGGGATTTTCTCGGGATCCGGCATGTTGCGGACCTGAACCAGCGTGCGCTGAGCGGCAACCATATGGAAGCGATACACCTTTATGAGGCGCTGCATGAAAAGAAGATCGCCGAGATCGCCGATACCATCGCCAATCGCCCGGAGGTCCGCTTTGTTTTTATTGCAGGCCCCTCTTCTTCCGGAAAAACGACCTTCATGAAACGCCTTTCACTTCAGCTGCGCCTGAACGGGCTGAAGCCCAAACATCTGTCGCTGGATGATTATTTTGTCGATCGCGAACAGACTCCAAAAGACGAGAATGGAGATTTCGATTTTGAACATTTCGATGCGATCGACCATAAACTTCTGGATGTCCAGTTGACCGAGCTGATGGAAGGTAAGGGCGTACATTTCCCGCGGTTTCGTTTCGATATCGGTAAAAAGGAGTTCGACAGTGAAGAAACTTTTCTGCTTCCCGATGAAATTCTTATTTTAGAGGGCATCCACGGACTGAATCCCGGACTGGCCCTGCCTATCCCCGAAAACAAAAAGTTCAGGATCTATATCAGTGCACTGACGCAGCTGAATTTCAATCTCTATAACCGGGTATCCACCTCCGATACACGCCTTTTGCGACGCATGTATCGTGACTCGCAATTCCGGGGGCATTCATTGGAACAAACCCTCATGCGCTGGCCGTCCGTACGCCGTGGCGAGGACCGCTGGATCTTCCCCTATCAGGAAAACGCGGATGTGTACATGAATAGCGCCCTCGAATACGAATGGTCGGTATTCAGCGGTATTATGCACGATCCGCTGTCTGCCATTCCACTCGACTCATCGATCAAAGCCGAAGCGGAGCGTCTTTGCCGGCTGATGGAACTGTTCGTGCCTTTCCGCTACGACAAGATTCCTTCCACATCCATTCTTCAGGAATTCCTGGGCGGCAGTTCGTTCGTATATTAAAAAATCCCGTCAAAAACCTTACTTATGGGAACAACATATATGTCCCGGATAAAACAAAACTATTCCTTCATCCGCATTCTGACGGGTTCGGACCTGTCCATGCGTCGTGTTCCGTATATGGCTGCCCGGCATGAGAATGCGGGGCCGCTTGTGCTCTTTACCGCCTGCATGCACGGTGATGAGATCGGGGGAACCGTGATCATTCATGAATTGTTCAAGCGCCTCAGAAAACAATTGCTGAAAGGCAGTGTGGTCGCTTTTCCGCTGGTTAATCCTTTTGGCTTTGAAACCATTTCACGAAATATCGCAATGTCCAAAGAGGATCTCAACCGCTCTTTTCCCGGCGATGAGAAGGGAACCCTGGCCGAACGGATCGCCGCGATCATTTTTTCGAATATCCTGAAAGAGAGACCCGCATTGGTCATCGACCTGCATAACGACTGGAATAAATCCATTCCCTATGTGCTGCTGGATCCTTTCAGAGAGGAACATATAGACCGTGAGATCCGCACTTATGCGGCAAGCACCGGCTTGCTGCAGATCGAGGATACGGATAAGATCGAGTCTTCCCTGACCTATAATCTGATCCACCGGGATATCCCCGCCCTGGTGCTCGAACTGGGTGAATCATATATCATCAATGAAAAGAACATTGAGATCGGCATGAAGGCGATCTGGAATATTCTGACGGATATGGGTATGGTTGCCGATGACGGCTTCACTTATCATTTCCCGCTGCCGGAACAGGTTCGCAACAAAATACTGAAATATTCGCCCCTGCCCCTGAGTTCGACCAGCGGGATCGTACGTTTCCTGAGAAAACCCGGCGATCTGGTTAGAAAGGGACAAAAGATCGCAAAGGTTTATAACGCTTTCGGAAAGCAGATCGAGACCATCTCGGCACAGGCGGACGGTATTATTATCGGACATACGGACAGTGCTCTGGCCTTCCCGGGATCACCGGTCATGGCGTTCGGTCTTTTCTGACGGGAACATTTCAACACGGGATCCATTATCGTATCATTCATATCAGGGAGAAAACATGAACACAAACAATGAAATGAAAGAAACCGCCGCAAAAAAACTGCGTGATCTGGCGGATTACCAAAACGATGCGATCGTGAGCCGGACCATTCTGGACAAAAAGACCGGTACGGTGACCTTTTTTGCCTTCGATAAGGGACAGGGACTGAGTGAACATACCGCGCCTTTCGACGCCATCGTCAATATCCTTGACGGTGAAGCCGAGATCATCATCTCCGGGGAGTCCCATTATGTTAAAGAAGGCGATCTCCTGATCATGCCGGCCAATGAACCGCATGCATTGAAAGCGGTCAAAAAATTCAAAATGATGTTGATCATGATACGCTCATGAAACAAGTTATCGACATAGATACATGGGATCGCGGAAGTGTCTTTCGTCACTTTATCCGGTACAGCAACCCGTATTTCGGCGTCTGTACGGACGTGGACTGTACGACAGCATACCGTTATGCAAAAACAAACGGTATCTCCTTTTTCCTGTATTATTTTTATCTTTCCCTGCAAACGGCAAATGCGATCCCCGCTTTTCGTACCCGCCTGGAAAAGGCACAACCCGTGATCTATGATCGTGTGCACGGTTCACCTACCATCCGGCGCAACGACGGAGGTATGGGTTTTGCCATGCTGCCGTATGCGGATCATTTTGAAGATTTCATGCAGACGGCCGAACCCGAGATCGCACGCGTCAAAGCAAGCGCAGATCTTGACGCTTCGCAAGACAGGCCCGACACCCTCTATTATTCTATACTGCCCTGGATACGCTTTACATCGGTCAGCCATCCTTTTGATCTGCCAAATACCGAGGGCGTACCCATCCTTACCTTCGGTCAGGTACATGATGAAGGACAGCGATGTAAAATGCCCCTGGCCATCCACGCACATCATGCCCTGATGGATGGACAGCATATGGCTGATTTTATCAGAATATTCCAAAAAAGCCTGGATCGGGTATATTGATTTTTCTATCAATATTATGGACATTACCCGGATCTAATAAACCGATATTCCGGATTTCATCCCCCTTCTGACCACACTGAAAATTAAACTTACCGCTCGGTCAGTATTTTGCTTGACAGCGGGAACATTTTCGCTTACTTTCCGTTCGGTAAGCCCGGAGATACGGAATATATGAACGAAACGACACATGACAAAATTCTGGAAGTAGCGGCAAGGACCTTTTCGGAAAAAGGATACTCAGGTACATCCATGCGTGAGATCGCGGAAAC
The DNA here is from genome assembly GCA_964535585.1 of uncultured bacterium. GTDB lineage: Bacteria > Fidelibacterota > Fidelibacteria > Fidelibacterales > Fidelibacteraceae > M50B103. Next base: position 216,045 of record CAZHTR010000001.1, read on the forward strand.
GCTGGATATTACGAAAGCCGCCCTGTATTACCATTTTCCCGGAAAAGAAGATGTTTTCAATGCCTGTCTGATCTACGCACTGGACCCGATCGTAAAACGCATAGAGGCACTGGCAAGCGAAGACGTATCCTTTTGGGACAAACTGGAACGCATTATCATTGCCATGTATAATTTTTCCTCCCGGCATCCGCATACTTTCCGGCTTTTAAAGCTGATCATGTCGCAAAGTTTCGAACGGGGACTTGACATAAAAATGCTTCATGATTATCTTAACCGTTTGCAGAATGCCGTATATAAAATGACCGATAAGGGTGTTCAAAATGGCGAGCTTCGCGCGGATATCCCGGTTGGACTCCTTGCGGCATCGGTCAGCGGTATGATCCATCATACGACCGGACCGAAAATAAAATCATTGACAAACGTACAGCTTGAACAAGGCATGCATGTCCGATACCTCATTCAACTGTTCAAAGGAGGTTTTGAAAAAAAATGAAAAAACACTTCCTGTTTATTATCCTTTTAAGCGGCAGCTTCCTCTTTGGCCGGGAAATAAGCCTCACCGAAGCGGAACAGCTTGCCTTAAAGAACAACCTGCAGATCAAGATATCGGAAGCATCCCTTGAGCGATCACAGGCATCCAGACGGGAAACCCGTTCGAATTTCTTTCCCACCGTGAATTCGTTTTACCAGTTGACCAATAATCTGGAACGGCCGGTGATCGTGATCGATATGGACGGAGACGGTCCCATGCCCCCTACCGAACTGAGAATGGGATCCCAGTACAGTTCAACTGCCGGTATCCAGCTTTCCTATCCGGTCTTTACAGGCGGTGCGATCATCAACGGTCAAATGATCGCATCATCAATGGTCAATCTTTCCGAACTCAGCCTGCAGGATCAGGTCAATACGGTCGTCTATACCATACGGCTCCTGTATTATCAGATCCAGATGCTGGAATCGATGATCACGGCAACGGAGCAGGGATTACTGTCGGCAAAAGAAAATTACGAACTCGCCCTTAAACGGCAATCGGTTGGACAGGGTACGCAACTTGACGTCCTTCAGGCAAAAGTGCGCTTTGAATCCTATAAACCCCAGCTGGCGTCGCTGAATAACGAGCTGATCTCGGCAAAGTCGAACTTAATGACCTACATCAACGATCCGGACCTTAGCGAAATCCGCGTGAGCGGTACCCTAGAGCAGGTACAAAATCCGTATGCGGGCTTCACGGTAAAGGACCTTCAAAACATCACCCTGAACGAACGTTTAGAACTGCAGATGGCAGACGAACAAAAAAAGATAGCCGCATATCAGCGTAATATCGCATGGAGCAATATCATGCCCAAGCTGCAGATCGCTTCCAGCTTGCAATGGCAAAGCAACGTGGACGCATTAAGCGACCTTGATCATCGCCGCAGTTCCAATGTTTCCCTTAGTCTTTCATTACCGCTTTTCACCGGAGGGAAAAGCGCGGCAGGTATCCAGAAAGCCGCGATCGGTGTTAAAGAAGCCGGATATCAGAAGGATCAGATCGAGGATCTTGTCCTGAATGAAGTTGACGCGGCCTACCGCAAGGTCGAAGAAATGCAGGCGAATATCAATGCTGTGGAAGATGTTGTGAAACAGGCGGAAGAAGCGCTGCGTCTTTCGAAATTGCTGTACGAAACGGGAGCAGCTACGCAGCTGGACCTGATGACCGCGGAAAGCGGTTACATCGGTGCAAGATCAAATCTCATCAGTTCGATCTTTCAATACAATATCGCTGTTGAAGGATTGAAAAGAGCTTTGAATAATTTGCTTACATATCATGGAGAATAATATGAATACCCGCTCATTAAAACCCTTTTTCATTACCTTTGTTCTTGCCGGATTCCTTATGTCCTGCGGCGCTCCGGCAGAACGCGAGAACTATACCGAAACGGCGGAATCGATCCGTTCCCTGACACGATCCCTTCCGGATTCATTGACAAACATCCAGGCGCGTCGTTTCCTTGCCAATGTTCAAAAAACACTTACCCCTTTACGTACGGAAGAACGTTCCGTAAACGGATTGTCCATTATTCCGGTGAGCGTAAAAAAGATGGAACCCGGCAGCATCTCCAAAAAAATCCAATATCTCGGAGATGTCCAGGGAGATCCGAGCGTTGTTGTTTACCCCAAATTGACCGATATCATTACAGAGATCTATGTTGAGAACGGTGACTATGTCCGGCAGGGCGACCTGCTTGCACGCATTAATGATGCCACCGTGCGTACATCCCACCGACAGGCGGAAGCGGCTTATTACAGCGCTCGCAGTCAGGTGGCGAATGTTCGGGTGGAATTTGAACGCATGAAAAAACTTTATGATGCCAACGCCCTCAGTCAAAGTCAATGGGACCAGATCATTACCCAGCGGGAAGTAGCAGAGGCCGGACTGAAACAAGCGGAAGCCGGACTTGAGTTGGCCGGCACGCAGCTGGATTACGCGGAACTTCGTGCACCCATCAGCGGGTTTGTCTCCAATAAAATATACGAACCCGGCGATATGGCCACACCGCAGAAGCCGTTTGCATCGATTCATCAGATCAATACCGTTAAGATCCCCGTACATGTGACTGAGACAGATCTTGGCAGTGTTCATATCGGACAAACGGCGGAGATCACCGTCAGCGCCTACCCCGACATCACCTTCGAAGGCCGGGTCAACACTATTTCCCCGGTGATCGATCCCATGACCCGAACCGCAGAGGTCCGTATTCTTGCCGATAATGCCGATCTTCGCCTAAAGCCGGGTATGTTCGCCCGCACGGCGATAATCACGGAACATCGCGACCATGCGCTGATCATCGATAAATCGGCCATCAACAAACAGACCGTCCTGAAACGCTTCGGAACCGGCCTGCGTGACGATCGTGTGATCGAGACCTACAGTTGCTATGTGGTACGTGACGGTATTGCCGTGTATACGCCCATTGAGATCGGCATCCAGTCCAAAACGGAATACGAGGTTCTCAGCGGTCTGAGCGCCGGTGATCTTGTCGTCATCATGGGACAGAACAACCTCAGTGACTCCACCCTTGTCCAAATTGTCGAATAGGCCAACACAAGGAAATACTTTATGAAATTATCGACTTTAAGCATAAAAAGACCCGTCACCTTCTTCATGATCTTTCTGATCGCGATCGGATTTGGCATTTTCGGTTTTTCACGTCTCAAGCTTGACCTTTATCCCGACATAGAATTCCCGATGGCCATTGTGATCACCAATTACGAAGGCGTGGGACCGGAAGATATTGAAAACACCCTGACCCGTACCCTGGAGAGGACCATCACCACCGTTGAAGGGATCAAGCATATCAGTTCCGTTTCAAGCAAGGGGGTTTCCATTCTTCAGATCGAATTCAACTGGGGAACGGATATGGATCAGGCGGAAACAAATATCCGAAGACGTATCGATATGGTGCGCAGCTATCTGCCCACTGATGCCTCCGACCCGCTTACGGTGGTCTTCGATCCTTCCATGCAGGCGGTCATGCGCCTGAAGGCCACATCCAGCCAGCTCGGTACGGCGGAACTGCGTAAACTGGTCGAAGAACAGGTACAGCCGCGTTTTGAGCGGATCGAAGGTGTTGCATCGGCCAATGTGTTCGGAGGTCTCGAGCGCGAGATCCAGGTCAATATCAACCCCTATGAACTGGCAGCCAATAATGTCTCCATTCTTGAAGTGGTGAATCTGCTGGCAACATCCAACCTTCCGATCCCCGGCGGATTGATCGAAGAGGGCAGAATGGAATTTTCCGTCACTACCAACTCCGAGTTCAAGAGCCTGGAGGATATTGAGAATACGGTAGTGGGATATTCCTCTTACGGAGATCCCATTTATCTTAAAAATATCGCCACTGTCGTAGATGGATATAAGGAAGTAACGGCCATTGTCCGGGATGACCGGCAAAGTTCGATCAACATTAATATTCAGAAGCAGTCCGATGCGAACACCGTGCAGGTTTGTAATGCTGCCCGGGAAGCGATCGCCGATATCGAAAGAAATGTCGGCAGCGGGATCAATCTGCATGTGCATTTTGATCAGTCGGAATTCATAATGGAATCCGCGAACAATCTTGCTTCAACAGGTATTCTTGCTTTCCTGCTGACGGGATTGGTGCTCTTTTTCTTCCTGCGTCATTTCACAAGTTCTCTGATCGCTGCCGTGTCGGTACCGGTTTCCATTGTTGTGACCTTCTTTGTGATGAGCCAGCTCGGTGTCACTCTGAACATTATTTCCATGGCCGGACTCGCCATTGCGATCGGTATGCTGGTGGACAACTCTATTGTCGTACTGGAAAATATTTTCCGCAGGAACAATGAGGTTGGTGAACCTATCTGCGAAGCAGCAGATAAAGGGGCTTCCGAAGTAGGGACCGCTGTAATGGCATCGACACTGACAACCCTGTCCATTTTTATTCCCATGCTTTTTGTGGGCGGCGTCGCAGGCATGATGATCAAGGATCTTGCTCTGACCATTATTGTTTCGCTTACCGTTTCACTTTTAGTATCCCTTACACTTGTTCCATTGCTGGCATCCAAGTTCTTATCCAAAAAACAGCAGGAACACAAAACAACCCTCATGCGAAAATTCGATAAGAGCATGCAGCGCTTTTTTGACTGGCTGGGGGTGATTTATCGGCGAGCATTGGGATGGTCGCTTGGTCATAAAAAAACCCTGGTCATTGCGGTACTGGCATTATTTGTTATGGCGATCTACCTGTTGGGCCGCGTGGGATTCGAATTCATGCCCAAGACCGATGACAGTCAGTTCCGTTTTAGTGTTGAACTACCCGTGGGTACCGCACTGCCCACGACGGACTATTATTTCCGGCAGATCGAAGAGCTTGTGGTCGCATCCGTACCGGAGTTGGAAAATGTCAATGTGAATTTCGGGACCCGCACGGGATTCGCCTCGATCTTCGGAGGCACATCGAACAGCGGAAGTGTTTCCGTAAAGCTCGTAGATAAAAGCGAACGCAGCCGTAGTAAATTTGAGATACAGAATGAACTCCGACAGAAGATCAACGCGATCCCCGGCGTCCAGGCAACCTTTGCCAGTGGCGGGTTTATGGGTGCAGGCAGCGACATGACCATTGAGGTGTACGGTCACGACCTGAAGGAAGCCGAAGCGATCGCGCTGGAGATCAAGAACAAAATCGAGAATATACAGGGAATCGTTGATGCCGATCTTTCCTTTTCCGATCCACAGCCCGAATACACGGTCATGATCGATCGCGAGAAAGCCGGAAAAATGGGACTGAACATTGCCCAGCTGGCACGCGTCATCGAAACATCGGTAAAAGGTACCATTGCATCGATCTACCGCGAAGGCGGAGATGAATATAATGTATATGTTCAACTTGACAGATCTTACCGGGAATCGGAAGACGATCTGAAAAATATTTTCATAAAGACACCCACCGGATCTCAGATACCCCTGAGCGCCATCGCCGAGATCGTTGAAACGGATGCTCCGGTATCTATTCTGCGAAAAGACCAGAACCGCCTCGTAACCATCAATGCGAATGTTGCGGGCAGGGACCTGGGTTCCGTGACCGATATGGTGGAACAGGAGATCAAGACCATTGCCATGCCGGCGGATTTCCGTGTACTGATTACCGGTTCCGCGGAAGATATGCGCGAAACGACAAACAGTTTCCTGCTTGCCATTCTTGTCGCCATTCTGCTGGTCTATATGGTCATGGCATCCCAGTTTGAATCGACTCTGGATCCCTTTATCATACTCTTTACCATTCCTCTTGCCATGATCGGTGTCGCCATCAGTCTGTTCATTACGAAAACAACGCTCAATATGACATCCCTGATCGGTGCCATGGTATTGGTGGGTATTGTGGTCAATAACGGAATCGTTCTTATCGATTATATCAACCGTCTGATCCGGGAAGAAAGACAGCATGTGACCGATGCGATCCTTCAGGGCTGTCAGACCCGTTTACGGCCGGTATTGATGACCGCGTTGACGACCATTCTTTCCATGACCCCACTGGCGCTGGAGATCGGTTCCGGTGCGGAACTCTGGGGACCCATGGCCAGAGCGATCATCGGGGGGCTTTTCGCTTCAACCTTCCTGACGCTGTTCTTTGTACCTGTCATCTTCGACACCCTGCAACATAAAAGAATGGAACAAAAACTCAGCGAATCCTGTTCAAATTACGAACCTGTCGTTTCATAAGCATTAACACGGGGCGGGCTTTGACCCGCCCTGTAAATTTAAAGAGAGGATGTATGGACCTTTTACCTGAAAATATTGAGATCCGAATTTTTGAACACGGGTATGACATCTATAAGGAGAGTGACGATCTCCGAACCCGTATCCTGCTTGAACCCCTGGGACGCGAGGATGCGGCTTCGGATTACGACTTTCCGGAAAAAGATGTTTATTTCGGTGCTTTTCACGGCGAGAAACTGGTCGGAACCGTGATCTTGACACCCCTTGACAAAAATACGGTCAAAATGCGCCAGCTGGTGGTGGATCCTATTTACCGCGGCCGTCATATCGCTATGGCGCTGGTGGCGATCGCTGAAAAAACGGCGCGTGAAAAAGGCTTTCTGCGTATGACACTTCATGCACGTGAATCGGCGGTTTCCTTCTATGAAAAACTGGATTACCAATGTGTTGGCGAACGTTTTCTGGAGATCGATATCCCGCATTGGGAAATGGAAAAAGAATTATAGCATTAAGGCTGCGCTTAAATTAAGGTTCCGGACCACGGATCCTTCAGCCGGAGAACGGAAGGAAACAAAAGAACTGAAACGGGGACGAAATTCAAGTATCTTTATCTGACCAGCATCATTTTACGCATCATTACGATCGGCTCGCCCTCTATGACTGCAACCATGCGGCATAAATAAACGCCGCTGGGAACATGCATGTTCGATTCGTCTTCACCGAACCAGCGCACACTGTAATTTCTTGCCTCGTGATAGCCGTTCACCAGTTCTTTTATTTCCTTCCCGAGCAGGTTATATACACGGATACTGACCTGTCCCCCAACGGGTATACTATAACGGATCTCGGTAAATTCCTTGAAAGGATTGGGTGAGTTGGGATGCAGCGCCAGCTGGTCCGGATTCGCAATAAGGAAGCGGTCAACTTCTTTGACATGGACCGGCATATAATAGACGATCATGTCGTGACCGTCCGTTACGCGGATGGTGACCGCGTCCTTGCCATGCCGGAATCCTTCCGTATAGAAAATAACCCCTCCGATCGTTTCGTTAAAAGTATAACGGACAATACGGCCCGGGGTGATCTCCCAGACCAGTTCATGAAGTTCATTGTCGATATCATAAACAATATCCTTGAAGATCAGCGTATCGGTCTCATTGGCATTAAAGACCAGTGAGTCGGGCATTAAATGCGTAAAATACGGGGGATCATTGACCGGCAGCACCGGGATGTTCCAGACCTTGGTGCTGGATGCCATCCCGTCGCTGGCAGTAAGAACAAGTTTTTCCATTCCGTACCAGTCCGGATCGGGCCAGAGAATAATGGTGTCGCCCCTCTCTTCGATATACATATTCTCTCCGCTGCTGTAAGTGAGGATCAGTGTATCGCCTTCATCGGGATCGTATACATGATCCCGTATGAACGAGAGTGGAATAATTAAGGATTCATCTTCCATGATGTGCGTATCCGGCAGGGCAAGCCAGCGCGGCGGATCGTTGACCGGAATGACCGTAAGATCCACAAAACAGGTATCGAATAGTCCGCCGTCAAAAACCACGACTCCGAGTCTTTCTTTTCCGTTCCAGTCCGGATCGGCATAGATCTTGATCTCTTGTTTGCTTTCCAGCACATGAATGGGCGGCGGTTTGATAAAAGACCATATCAGGTCTGAAGCTTTCGTTTCGACATCAAAGGCATATTGTTCAAGATAAGCCCGTGTAAGCGTCAATGTGTCATCTTCCTTCCATGTCTTCGGGGGGATTTGACTCAATTCGGGCGGATCGTTCACGGGGATCACGCGGAGCAAGAAACGCGTACTGTCGGAAAGCTCGCCGTCGCTGACGATCATCCGCACCTGCGTTCTGCCGTACCAGTCCGGATCGGCATAGATATAATATCCTTCCGGTTCCTCCGCGATGTGAAGATTGCGGCCGGGGATCAGGGTCCATTCCAACTCCTCATCGGGTGTTTCGACATCATGCGCCCAGGAGTATAATTCTTTTCTACTCAGGAACAGGGTATCGTCTTCCAAAAAGGATCTGCGGGGGATCTCGCTCCATACCGGCGGATCGTTCACGGGCAATACATGCACGATCCAGTTCCTGCTGGCCGTGAGTTCCTCGTCGCTGACGGTCAGTTCCAGGGAATCCGTACCGTACCAGTCCTGGGGGGTCGTCAGTCGGATTCGCCGGCCGTCATAGAATGCACGTACCCGGCCGTAGCTGCGGACCTGCCATCTCAGGTCCTCGACGGGTGTTTCAACATCATAGGCGTATTGATGCAGTTCTTCTTTTTCAATGTAATGGACATGATCCTCCAAAAAGACAATATCCGGCAGTTCATATAACACCGGCGGATCGTTCACGGGAAGAATGGTAATATGCCAGTAAGTCGTATCCGCAAACTCACCATCAAAAACGGTCAGTTTAATGCTGTCATCTCCGAACCAGTCCTGATCCGGAACCACCGTGATCCTGCCGCCCTCTCCGGAAACGTGGATATAGGTCCCTGAGAACATGTGGAAACGCAGCAGACTGTCGGGCGTATCGACATCTTCAACGTATGTATAAAGGAAATCATAGGGACGGATCAGCAATTCATCCTCGAGACTTTCCGTCACCGGAATGGGCAGCCAGACCGGCGGGTCGTTCACCGGTTCTACGGTAATATACTGGACAAGTGTATCGGTGTAGTCTTCGGCGCTGACCAGGAAGAACAGACTGTCTTTGCCGTACCAGTTCTCCGCAGGTTCATAGATGATCAGACTGTCTTCCATCCGGACTTCTTGGCGGGGGAACAGAAGTTGAAGGTCCAGTACATATTTGTCTTCGGGATTATTGATCCGGGTAAGCAGCGCTTCAGGATAAAGAACGAGGTGCGTATCCTCGGGGATAACGGCCCGGGGCGGATCGCCGATCTTGCTTGGCGGAACGGGAGGCGGAACAAACAGATCGGGTATCAACAGCGTATCCTGTTGGGCATTTTGCCGCTCAGAAGGGATGCTTTGGGAAATATTCAGAAAATGCCCGCTCGTATCCGGAGCTTCCGCAAAGAGCAGTGCGACGAACAGGAACAAGGATATAATTATTATGCGTGTACGTTTTATCAATATCGCTCTCCCGGCACCTCTTTCGATATTCCTTCAAATGTAATTTTTTTCACTCTGGTATCACAATTAAATTTTTGTTAATTCCGACCATTGAGGCCCCGCGAAGATCCCCGGGTATAATACATCCGGGATCACGCTGAATATTCCGGCAGATAACAGAACGCCGCCCTTTCAGGGTGCGGCGGTATGCTATTTTATTTCATGATCAGATGATCTTGGATTTACATTTTACGCAATGGGTGGTGTGCGGTACTTCTTCCAGTCGTTCATCCGGAATACGTTCGCCGCATTCTTTGCAGTAACCGTAGTCGGGATCGTTCTCAATACGCTCCAGCGCTTTATCAAGAAAGGTCAGGAACTTATTTTCTCGGGCATACTGCATAAACGCTTTCTCTCGCTCCTGGGCATCGGTCCCGACATCGGCCATGTGATAGGCGTAATTGGAGTCGAGCTGGCTGCTTCCGGGTGAGCTGTCAATAAAGGATTCCCGTTTGGTCTCGATCTGTTCCACCGCTTCCTTGCGCTTCCCGAGGATAATATCCCGGAAATATTTGCGCTGGGCTTTGGTCAGTTTGGGTCCTTTTCTTTTTGTTTCGGGCATATGCTATTTCCCCTGTTGATTTTTTTAAACACGTTTAATATTAATAATTATTCGTTCATTTCCAACTTTTATTTCTTTCTCGGCATCCGGATTTCCGGGTTTATTGCTGATAGAAGCAAGTGTTTCCGACTCCAGATAATCCCGGAAGGTATCTGTGGCAGCCAAAACTTCCGGAGATGCTTGCAAAGCAAGTTCAATGCGGTCGTCCACATTGAATCCGGCATCCTTGCGCAGGGTCTGAATGTGCCGTACCAGGTCGCGTACCAACCCTTCCTGTTCCAGTTCTTCGCTGAGAGCAATATCCAAAATGACCACGTATCCGCGGTCTTCAACGGCAACAACGTTCTCTTTTTCACTGATGACGATCTGTATGTCTTCGGGATCAACGGAAATACCGTCGACGAGAAGGGTTTCTCCGTTCTGCACCTTCTGCACCACAGCCGCAACATCCATGGCTTTCAGCCCCTGAATGACCCGCGGCATGTCTTTTCCGATCTTTTTCCCGAGTGTATTGAAATTGGGCTTCGCTTCGTAGGTGACATAATCCGTGATCTCATCGATCAGGGTCACGGTCTTGATATTCAGTTCTTCCTTGACCTGCTCGGCCAGTTCCAGAAGATATGCCTTTTCTTTATCCGTGCGCGTCTTTATCAGGATATTCGCCAAAGGCTGACGTGTACGGATATTGGCCTTGTTCCTTGCGGAACGGCCCATTTCAACAGCCTTGATGATCGTGTCGATCTTGTCCGACAGTTCCCGGTCGATCATCGCTTCATCCGCTGCGGGAAATGCCTGCAGGTGGACGCTTTCCGGCGCATTTTTATCGACGGACAGCACCAGATTCTGGTAAATATCTTCCGTAACAAACGGCAGGATCGGCGCCACCGCAGTGATGATGGTGCGCAGAACGGTATACAATGTATAATAGGCACCCATTTTGTCACTGTCGTTCTCGCTCTTCCAGAAACGGCGGCGGCTGCGGCGGACATACCAGTTGGACATTTCGTCCAGCAGGGCTTCGAACTTCCGCATCAGACGGTCGACCCGGAAGTTATCATAGTCTTCACGGGCTTCTTTAACAAATGCGTTGATCTTGGCCAGCGCCCATTTATCCAGTTCATTGAGATCCCCGTAGGCGACCTGCTGCCGGGTGGGATCGTAGTTGTCGATCTCGGCATAGGTGATGTAAAAGGAATACATATTCCAGAGCGTCAGCAGTTTTTTACGCAGTTCGTCCGCAGGACCGTAGCCAAAATTTAGGTTGTGCTCCGGATTGTGTGCGGTGTACATCCAGCGCATCACATCCACCCCCATGTGGTCGGCAGCGTCTTCGAACCAAATGGAATTGCCGGCGCTCTTATGCATATCTTTGCCGTGCTCGTCCTTGACCAGCGCATGCCCCAGCACGGTCTTGAAAGGCGCGGTGTTCTCCAGCACGGTGGACATCGCCAGCAGGGAGTAGAACCAGTTGCGGAACTGTCCGGGCAGAGATTCGGTAATGAATGCTGCAGGGAACCACTGTTTCCAGTAGTCCGGATCCGAAATATAATGCATGGTGCTGAAGGGTACGATACCGGCATCCAGCCAGGGATTGCCCACATCCGGGATGCGTCTGGCCGATGCGCCGCATTTGCTGCATGCGATCTCAATATTGTCAATGTGCGGTTTGTGCGGGGAGTGACCCTCGAAATCTTCCCAACCCGCGGCCGCGCGTGTTTTCAGTTCGTCTTTTCCGCCGACAACATCGATATTCCCGCATTCCGGGCATTCCCAGATCGGCAGACTCAGTCCCCAGTAACGTTTCTTGGAGATCATCCAGTCGCCCATATTGCGCAGCCAGTCCATCTCGCGTTCGTAACCCCAGGCCGGGATCCAGGTGATCTGACCGACTACCTTCATCATGTCCTCGCGGATGGGTTCCATGGAAATGAACCATTCATCCACCAGGCGGAAAACCAGTTCGGTCCCGTGCCGCCAGCAACAGGGATAACGGTGTTTGATCTGATCGATCTTGTAGCAGATGCCTTTTTCTTTCAGATCATTGAAGATCTCCGTGTTGACCTCCTGGCAGTTCTTGCCGCTCAGGAAACCGTAATCCTTCGAATAATTACCGAACTCATCGATCGGGGCGATAATGGAAATGTCGTTTTCTTTGGACAAAGCAAAGTCCTCTTTACCGCAACCCGGCGCGATGTGCACAATGCCGGTACCGTCGCTGTCGCTGACCTCGTTCCAGGCGATCACGACGTGTTCCACATCTTTCTGAGCCGGCAGTTCGTCAAAAGGACCGTGGTATTTCAGGCCGAGCAGATCGCTGCCCTTTAATTCCTCAACGATCTCATACGGTCCTTCAAGAATATTCTCCAGCGCCTTGGCCAGATAATAGTACTCAACCTTCTTCTCAAGCTTATTCTCAACTTTAACCTTAATATAATCCATATCCACATTCACCGCCGCGGCCGTATTCGCGGCCAGGGTCCAGGGCGTGGTGGTCCAGACCAGCAGGGCTTCGTTGGGCTTGTCCTTGAGATAGAATTTGACGAAGACCGTTTTATGGGTCAGTTCCTTATAGCCTTCGGTGGCGATCTCGTGTTCGCTCATGGCCGATCCGCAGCGCGGACACCAGGGCATCACATCGTGACCTTTGTAGATCATCCCGCGTTCGTGACATTTTTTCAGGAAATGCCAGATCGTGTAATTGTTCTCGTCGCTCATGGTAAAGTAGGAGTTGTCCCAGTCCATCCAGTAACCCAGGCGCTTGGACTGCTCTGTCTGTACAGCGGAATATTTCAGGACGCGGTCTTTGCAGGCCTGTACGAATTTGTCAACCCCATAGGCTTCGATATCGGTCTTGGATTTGAAGCCGAGTTCCTTCTCCACTTCCACCTCGACCCAGAGTCCCTGGCAGTCGAACCCGTTCTGATAGCGCATTTTTTCGCCCAGCATCCCGTGATAGCGGTTGAATACATCCTTCAGCGTCCGTCCCCAGGCATGATGCACGCCCATGGGATTGTTGGCGGTGATGGGACCGTCCAGAAAGGACCAGTGCGGACCTTTGTCGTTCTTTTTACGGAGTTTATTGAAAATATCGGCTTTTTCCCAGAACTTGAGTTGTTCGTGTTCGAGTTCGACGAAATCCACCTTGCTTGAAACCGGTTTGTACATACCTTTATATCTCCGAAAATGCGTTTTGTGTCAATAGCCGTGTAAAATAGCGAGAGAACGGAGAAAATACAAGAATTTATCGTTGGAGCAAAGAAGCCCGCCCGCAGGGACACGACGTGCCGTGTCTGTTTCGCAGACGGGATAACAGAATAATACCTGACAGGATGGGTAAGATGGTTTTTGACGGGATAACGGGATAATACCTGACAGGATAACAGGATGGACAGGATGTTTTTGACGGGATAATGGGATGGGGATGGGATTGCCGCATGTAGGGACACGGCGCGGGGGATACAAATCCCATATGTGGTGGTAGGGGCACGGCGCGCCGTTTCCCTGCATATCATGTCCCCACCATAACCCATGTCCTCGCCACACCCCGTGCCCCTGCCAAAACCCTGTCAATATCGTATCATAACGTATCGTTTTGCAAATTCCGTCAGCATGTTGACGGTATTTACATGCATTGCGTCAGCGTGGTGACGGAATTAACATGTACCAATATTCCGGTTTTTGGTACACGTTTTAGAAATATGTACCATGAAACACCGTATTGTTATCGTATCATACCGTATCATATCGTATCATTATAATTAAAATAATGTATTTGGGTTGTTTTTATCTTTGTGTCGTATCGTATCATATCGTATATTATCGTATCATTATAACACAGGGTTTCAATTTTATGGTAAGTAAGCTTCATACATTTTTTCTTGATCTTAATTGGAAACTGATCAATACGATCTCTGCGATCGATCGTTTCGATGCATCCTGGGCATCCATAGAGAAAAAAGAAGGCGCCAGTTTACGTCAACTCAAACATATTGAAACGGTGAGAAGCGTGGGTGCGTCAACGCGTATCGAAGGTTCGATAATGTCGGATGAAGAGGTCAGGATCTTTCTTGAAAAAGATATCGATATCACAAAGCTTGATGACCGTGACGCTCAGGAAGTTTTGGGATACTTTGAAACGCTGGATATTATCTGCAATTCGTATAACGATATCGAACTTACGGAAAGCGCCATTAAAAATCTTCACAAGATCCTTTGCAAATACAGCGAAAAAGATCAATGGCACAGAGGGGATTATAAACAGCAAAATAATGCCGTGGAAGCCACCTTGCCAGACGGATCAACAAAAGTCCTGTTCCGGACGACCGAAGCGGGTATCCCGACAGAAAGCGCCATGCGGGACCTTGTGGAATGGTATGCAAAAGATCAGGAAACCCACCCTCTTGTTAAATGCGCCATTTTTGTCTATGATTTCGTCAGCATTCATCCCTTCCAGGACGGGAACGGACGCTTGAGCCGCCTTTTGACAACCCTGTTGCTGTTAAGATCCGGATACACATGGATACAATATGTCAGTTTTGAGCATGAGATAGAAAGCAGGAAAAACGAATATTACCGTATGTTAAGGACCTGCCAGGCGGATCGTCCGAATGAAAATGTCACGCCCTGGATCGAGTTCTTTTTCTCCGCCTTATCAAGCATTCAGGAACAATTGATGACAAAACTGCAGCAGGAAGGCGCCGGATCCGAACTGTCCATCCGGGAAAGATCTGTTGTTTCATACATTGCCGGACATCCCGGATGCAAATCAGGAGACATATCGGACAAACTTCACATCCCCTTGCCCAGTGTCAAAAGATTGCTTGCCGAACTTTATAAAAAGAACATGATCGAGCGCCATGGTACCGGGCCGGGAACCCATTATACGGCGAATTAACTACATCCTGTACGGGATGGGCCGGACCATCCCATCAGTATACTCAGGAATACAACCATGAATCAAATCACATCCCGCAAATCCATTAACCTTCACCCTGCGAAGTTCTTCGTAGCTTCAGAGAAGAAGGGGCGAAGCGGGGCCGCCTTCCTGAAGCTCAAGCCGCATCGGGAGGAGATAGACCAAACGGTCTATGAATTGTATGGCTTGACGGAGGGCGAGATAAGGATTGTTGAGGGGGAAAATGAAAGATAAAAAAGAAAAAATATCTGTTTTATCTTCTGATATAAAAGATACACCTTGTCCTCACTGTAAAAAATCAACTTTTCCAATAAATCTAGAATTAATGGAAAAATTTTTTAGAAAAGATAAAATACAATGTCCTCATTGTGATACAGAATTAGATTTGTGGCAAATGTTATATCGCCATTTCGAATGGGGACATCCTTCTTATTTTTATGCACTTATAGGCGGAATTAATTCTTGGATTAAAATATTTCTTAAACCAAATAAAACATTGACTTTGGATTTTATTAAACTGGGTATGCCTTTTGACGCAAAAATACTCAATTTAGGATATACTCCTAATGCTCAGGGTGTTTTCCCAATTGAATTACATGGTAATACACCCATAAGACATATAATACCTAAAACAATCCATTTATTTGGGAAGCCATTCAATGAAATTGAAGAAGTTGTGGAAACTCCAATTATTGTAAGTGTAGATTGGATCCCTATGGATGAAAATAATGAATTATGGTATAACCTTATAGAGGCATTTGAATCATTTGCATGTGGTCAATTTAAATCTACCATTATTCCGGCAAATGTTGCCATTGAATCAAAACTTTATTCTATTTTATTAAATTATTTTGAAAATTTATGTGGCAAAGAAAAATCAAATGATTTTCTTTCGAATGCAGCCACATACAGTCATCAATTAAATATATTATTACCTTTATTATCTGATAAATCTAATTTCCCAAGACTTCCGGAATTTATCACGGGCAATTTAAATCGCTTGAGACGACTTAGGAATGAATTAGCTCATAAAGGATCAACCACAAATGTTGAAAAAAAAGAGTGCGCAAATTTATTATTGTCCACAGTTTTTTGTATGTCATATTTGATTTTGTTTGAAAAAGAGCTTAATAAAATAGAGGAGATATAGAGTATGTTACTTGATACTCCAATTTGTCATTTTCATGAAGATATAAATAGGGCACAAAATTTGTTAATTCATGCTCAACAAATATCTAATGATGTTTTAAAAGATGATGTCCTTAGAGCGGCGTGTATGTTGGCCGTTGGGTCATTAGACGCTTTTTTTTGTGATGCTTATGCTGACTTACTCTCAAGAACCTATAGAGCTAAAATACACCAACCGGAAATCGAACTAACCTCAAAAATGAAGAATTTGAAATTGCCCGCAATTATCTTTTTAGAAAAAAATCCCAATAGTGGATGGTTGTGGCGGAATGTTGCAAATGATTTAGTAGAAAAAGACAATGTTCTTTCAATAAATAAAATTAAAACTCTGTTTAATCATTATTTTAGAAAAGACCATAAACTTTTCGTTGATACTGGAACGTCAATTGACAGATGGATAAACAGTAATAACTATCGTCAAAGAATATTTCGTATTGATAAGAAATTATATAAAGATTCAGTTGGAAAAACCAAAAATGTCATTAAACAAGAAGCATTGAAACACCTTGAAGAGAGATTTTCAAAAATATTTCAAAGAAGACATGATTGTATTCATAATTGTGATAGGCCTAAATATACTTTAAACAGAATTTCAAAAACTTATTTGGAAAAAGTAATTGAGGATATAACTCTTTTGGTTAATTTTTGTTATGATGAACTTAAAAACGAATTCCCTCTATATTTAAAACAATGTGGTTTTAATAAATCAACCCTTAATTTTGTTGGTGCATAATATGGAAAATTCAATATTAATTGCTTTGCTTTCACCAGTTTTAATAACTGTTGGGGGTGTAATTTCTTGGCTCATTAAATCAAAAACAGAATCACTTCAATTAGCCGAACAACTTTCAAGAGAAAAAAGACTGGAAACATATAAAGAAATATTGGATCCTTATTTAACTGTTTTAACGCCATTAGCTAAAAAAGAAGAAAAAGATAAGGCATTATTGAAAATACTATCCTCCCAATACAAGAAAACAGCTTTTGATTTGATTACATTTGGTTCAGATGAAACAGTGAGAAGTTTTAATAAATTAATGCAGCATGCATACATAAATACCGGACCAGAAAATAACAATACCAACATTTTGTTATTGTTTTCTGATTTTCTATTAAATATTCGAAAAGACCTATACTCCAAGAAAACAAAACTTAAAAATTATGAAACGCTTGAATTTACTGTCACAGATATTAAAGATCATATTGATAAATTCAATAACACTAAAAACAAAGGTGAAAAACATGGCTAGAAAAACGCAACATGTAGTACCGAATCCCTCTGGTGGATGGAGTGTAAAAAAGGGTGGTGCAGCCAAAGCAACCAGAACGTTTGATAAAAAAGATCAAGCAGTAAGTTATGGAAAACAGGTTGCAAAAAATCAAAAAGCAGAATTAGTAGTGCATAAAAAAGATGGGAAAATCCAGAATCCAAATAGTTATGGTAGAGACCCCCACCCTCCTATCGATAAAAAGAAATGATTGGAAAAACTTATTACAAATCTGTGTTTATTAATTGTCCCTATGATCCAAAATATGAACCATTATTAAACACAATGTTATTTACACTTTTATCATTGGGATTTTATCCTCGGTTATCGCTTGACAATTCAGATGCAGGCATTTCCAGAATTGATAAGATTATTGATTTAATATCAAAATGCAAAATTTGTATTCATGATTTATCTAGAGTTAAAGCTATGAAGAAAAAAGAGTTTGCCAGAATGAATATGCCTTTTGAATTAGGGCTTGATTTTGGCTGTTTAAAATATTCCGGGGATGAAAAACACCATAAAAAAATGTTTCTGATCTTGGGTGACAAGGAATATGAATACATTAAAGCTATATCAGATATAAAAGGAATTGATATTGAATATCATAATAATAATCAATATTACATGATCAATTCAGTCCGACACTGGTTTGTTAACAATAATTTATATAAAGGGACCGCTAGTCCTAGAGAAATTTGGTATAAATATACAGATTATTGGGCTGAATATGTTATTTATACGAGAAATAAAGGATATTCAAACTCAGAAATGTACAAAATTCCAATAAAAGAACAAATTGATATGATGGAAAAATTTATTAATGATAACCCATATGATTAAGTATGACTCAAATTCTTGCAAATTTGATAATTGTCATTTATATTGTATTTATAAGACAAAGATGAAGCAAAAAAGAGACTAAATTGGAAATAATCGGTAAAGGAATATATTCTGTTTCAAGTGCTGCCAAATTACTTGGGATGCCTTATTCTAAGGTTTATAGATGGATAAAAGGTTATAAATACTCTAAGAACAATACCTGCCAAACTGCCAATTCTATAATTGAAACTGATTATAACGATTCTTCAATAATTGCTATTAGTTTTTTGGACTTAATTGAGTTATTATTTATTAACAACTTTATTCAACATGGCGTGTCCTTAAGAACAATTAGAAAAGCAACATTAATTGCATCTGATTTATTAAATACTTCTCATCCATTTGCTAAAAAACAGTTTTTTACAGATGGCAGAACTATTCTTGCAAAAATAATTGAAAAGGAAAATGATCCTGTTTTGATTGATTTAGTGAAAACTCAATATAAATTTGATAAAATAATTACACCGTATTTACATAGTAGAATTGACTTTAATAAGTTCGATAAAGCAGAAAGATGGTGGCCACAAGGAAAAGAAACTGGCATAGTTGTAGACCCAACGCGAAGTCTAGGGCAACCTATAATTAATAAATACAATATTCGAACAGAATTAATATATGATTTACACGATACAAATCATTCAAATAATGATATCGCTTATTGGTATGGTATTGATCTTTCTTCTATAGAAGCAGCAATTTTATTTGAAAATGGATTACGAAATTGAAATGTCTCTTTGATAATTGTTTACCGCTAAAAATTTCCAATACTCTAAACTTTCTTGAAGGTAAATCGGGCATCGAGGTAATTCATTTATCTGAAAAATTCTCTCCCAACACAGAAGATGTTGAGTGGATGACAACACTTGGGAAAGAAAAAGACTGGTTTGTTATTTCAAAAGACCGCAAAATAAAAAAATCTCCACAAGAATTGTTGGCATGGAAAGAATCAAAACTACCAATAGTTTTTCTAAAAAAGAATTGGTTGGATTATCAATTTTGGGATTTAGCATGGAGAATTGTAAAATATTGGCCTGAAATTAAAAAAAATGTAAAACCCAATTCTCAAAAATCATTTATTTTTGGTGTAAATGGAAAAATAGAAGAAATTCTATAAACATAATGACTTTCTAAACTTCCCTCTGCCAACCAGGAATCACTATCGATCCTCCAGCGCGACATACTGTCGATGATGCTGCCGGAGCACCCCCCCTTTGTTCCCGTCCATGTGAATACTACAGAATAACCTGTTGTACAATATGTGCGCATCGTCACGATTGGTGATCGGGTATTGTATACATTTTGAGGATACGTCAATACATAAGACAAAACCCCGTAAATCGGCAAGAAGATCAAAAATGTTGATGATGAAAACATCTATGATCCCGTTCGAAATAATCAATTGCTCATATTAATAAAATTGACAATTGACAAAGCAGTGTCAGCGGTTCCGCTTCAAATAGGTCACAGCCCGTTCGGTGTAGCTTTCAACTGGTTCAAAGCCGACCGATTCGCAAAACCCGGTGCCCCGGATATCCGCATGCAGGCTGTCGCGGTAATCGACGGGATTTTCGCCGATGATCTGACGGTTCTGTCCGTTGAAGGAGCCGTCGAAAAACCAGGGCGTGGCGGTACCGGCGAACAGGAGCCCTTTGACCGTTTGTATATTATCATAATCCCAGCGATTGGGCAGCATAACAGTGGGAGAAGCGGGATCATCGGTGATCACCGGGAAAGCTTTGAAGTCCTTCATGTGCATATCGCCCCACAGATAAACGGCTTCCCATCGTTTTCCATTCTTAGTCGGTTTAATATAATAGCCGTAAACGATCGTCGGGCTCGGGTCAAATTCGCCTTTCTGGAATGATGCCCCCGTAAAAGCATGTCCGTTGTCAAGATTGAAGAACTGCCAGCTCCAGCCATTGAAGGGCAGAGGATCCTCGATGAACGGGATGGGGTGCTGTTCGTTTTTTGGATTTTTCAGACTCTGCATCATCAGCTGATGATCCATCCAGGCGCCACCGCCGTGAATATGGTATGCGGTGCCGTCAATGACAAGGTGCTTGTCTTTTTCCAGATCGATCCTTAATTGCGGCCAGCTGTAATAGATCCCCGGAGAAGGATCATAGGTATAACCTCTGCCTTTCAGCGCAAGGTTCGGCATACCCTGCTTGAAAAAGGCATGTCTCGGTTTCATGCCTTCCGGAGGGATAAAGGTCAGTTCCAGGTTCAGGTTATCACCGTCACGCACAACAGCGGTCAGCGGCAGAACATGTCGGGTACCGGTCAGGCTATCCGTTCCGCAGATCATATAAAAGGCTTCTCCTTTGGAGCTGAAGCCGCCGCTTCCGCCCAGCGCGGGCAATTGGAAATTCTCGGTCCGTCGAATGGTCTTCCGGGTTCCCGGGAGATCGATCGTTGCCGTTACCAGATTCACGAACATCATGCATTCATTGTCGGACAAGCCGTATGCTTTCTGTGTGGTTAAGCCGATGATGCGTTGTTTCTGCA
The DNA here is from genome assembly GCA_964535585.1 of uncultured bacterium. GTDB lineage: Bacteria > Fidelibacterota > Fidelibacteria > Fidelibacterales > Fidelibacteraceae > M50B103. The sequence continues at coordinate 236,733 of CAZHTR010000001.1, forward strand.
TAGACAGAAGAATAGCGACCCGGCCTTCGTTCCCTTCAGGATCCCTAACGTCCAGGGTGGTGCCGAAATAATACCATTCAAAACCCGTTTCGGGATCGATATGATGGGCACGCGGAAAGCGTAATGGCAAACGCATATTCGGCACCTTCGTACCCACATCGCTCGCACGCCCCAGCAGGGAATAGGCGATCGCCAGATCGGTCTCGGGATGATCCGATGCGGTAATATTTCCCGCCGTTTCATAGATCAGATCGAAATGCGGGATCTCAACGGGCATGCCCGTTTCCGGATCGCACAGCTTGGCAACTTCGTTTTTCACATATGTCAGATGGCTTTGCAGTGCCGCTTCAAAGGATCCCGCGGGAGCCGAACTGTCCGGTCCTTCGGCTGCGAACGCCGGTAAAAGAAATACGATGATCATCAAGGGAAAAAATCGATGTTTTTTCATTCTACACCTCATCAAGGGGTTTTTGTTCATGTCCGAATACTCTTTATCTTTGATGTTATTTTAACAATATGGGTTGATAAAACAAATAAAATATTTGTTTCTGCTTTTTATGCCCGGGGCTTCGCTGCTTGTTTGGAAATATCACGGACGAAAAAATGATCCTCAATGATTACGGACACATCGTTTCGGACGAATGGGAAAAAACTGCTGTCATCCGACCTTATGTCAAATTGGATGCATGGGTCGTTATGCCCGATCATTTTCACGGGATCATTGTTATTACGAATGACGGGGACAGGGCGCCCGGGGGTGATAAAACCGTATGCGGGGACACGGCCGATGGGGATGGTAATATAATATGTGGTGGGGGCAAGGCGCATTGTGATGGGGATATAACATATGGTAGGGACACGGCGCGCCGTGTCCCTACCATCATCCGTTCATTTAAATCCGCCGTCACCAAACGCGTAAACAAAATCCGCAATACACCCGGCGCGCCCGTATGGCAGAAAAATTATGATGAACGTATCATAAAAAATGCATTATATTTAAACCGGATACGCGAATACATAATACAAAACCCTGCAAACCGGCAGGATTATCAAAAAGGGTTATGATGCAAGCATCCATGATCGCCCCCTGCTTCCTCAATTGACAATTGAAAAAGGACAATGGACAATTAAAAGACAGCTACTAATTGATCGTTTTTTTGAAAGGTGGATAATATATGAATGCTTTACTTATCGCCCCCTGTGGAATGAACTGTGCCCTCTGCATCGGGCATATCCGGGAAAAAAATCGCTGCGAAGGCTGTAACGGCAACGAACAATCAAAACCGCAGTATTGCCAAACCTGTACGATCGTGCTCTGCGAGAAACGCAAGGGAACCGAAAGTGGCTTTTGTTACGATTGTTCCTCCTTCCCTTGTACCCGCATGAAGAATCTGGACAAGCGCTACCGGACGCGCTACGGAATGAGCATGTTTGAAAACCTGGCATTCATCAGGGAACACGGAATGGACGCTTTTCTGAAACATGAAGAAGCGCGCTGGGCCTGTCGGGAGTGCGGTGCGACGCTTTCCGTTCACAGAAAAGTCTGTATGCATTGCGGATGGGAAAGACCGTTTTACGCCGGGTCGTGATCTTCCGAACAGGGGAAACCCAAAAGGGGAATATGAATAAAATACAGGAATATCTGTCTACATTTCCGGCGGATGTCCGGGAACGTCTGGAACAGGTGCGCGAATGCATCCGGGAGATCGTTCCGGAAGCTGAGGAAGTCATGTCCTATGGCGTGCCCGCATTTAAACTGAAAAAGGTCGTGGTGATGTACGCCGCACATAAGGAACATATCGGATTCTATCCCATGCCGGAAACCATTGATGCCTTCAAAGACAGATTAAAGGACTACTCCTGCGCCGAGGGTACGGTGCGATTTCCGCACGATAAAGAATTGCCCCTGTCCCTGATCAAAGACATGGTAACTTATAGATTGAGCGTCCTGTAAGGGATCACGAATGATGAGGTTGTGTTGGTTTTTTGCTGATGACCCTGACGGCTGAAGACTGAAGTCCGTCCACGATAAACCCCTTTCTTTGTTTTTACGATTTTTAACCTTACATTTATATTCATGAAACCTTATCCCACTATCGGCTGCTGCGGTATCGACTGCGGCTTGTGTCCCCGCTATTACACTGCGGGACCCTCCGCTTGTCCGGGCTGCGGCGGTCCGGATTTCCGGGAGAAACATCCCTCCTGCGGGATCCTGACCTGTTGTGTGCGAAAACACGGATTGGAGATCTGCGCGCTATGTGCGGAATATCCCTGCGCCCGCTTCGAACCGCAAAAAATAAACCGCGATTCCTTTGTGACGCATCAAAAGATCTTCGCGAACCATGATCGCATCCGGGAAAAGGGGCTTGAACATTTTCTCGGACTGCAGGAGCAGCGCATGCAAGTCCTTCGTGAATTGCTCGATCATTTCGACGACGTGCGATCGAAAAGTTTTTTCTGTCTGGCCTGCACCTTGCTGCCGGCAGAAGCATTAAATGAAACCCTGCGCAGTGTTCGAATAAGCACCAAAAACATGAGCCGGAAAGAACAGAATAAAATAATAAAAGAAAAACTCCGTGATATTGCAACAGACTGTCGCATCGATCTGGAATTAAAACAGTCCTGAAACGCACAATTTTCGGTATTGCCTGAATTCCGGGAAACTTAATACTATTAACATCAGCCTTTGTCCTTCCTTTGTTTTGCTTTGCATCACCCGTGACTTTATCATAGATTAACAGCCGGTGATAAAGAAAGTTTTTATGGATCAAAATGAATTACAAGAACTCTTGTTGGCAGAGCTTGCAAAAACGGACGCGCTGATCACGAGTTATGAAGAACAGACCCGGCCCATCGCGCCGGATAATGCCATCGGACGGGTTTCCCGAATGGATGCGATCATCAACAAAAGTATGATGGAATCCTCCCTGTATGAAGCGCGCAAAAAACGTGACGGACTGAAACGCGTACTGGCGAAAGCCGGCACTGCAAATTTCGGTTGTTGCAGAACCTGTGGCCAAGCCATCCCGGCCGAACTTATCCTGATCATTCCCGAAAGCGAATATTGTGTTCGCTGCTCACGGTGACAGACGGCATGAATTGTCCCTTATGTCAACACCCCGGCAACACTTTCTGTGGCGATGCCTATTTTGTCTGCCCCGGCTGCTCGGGCATTTTTAAAAATGAACGGGATTATCTTTCTCCGGAACGGGAAGCGGATCGCTACCGCGAGCATCGGAACGATGTATATGATCCCCGCTACCGGAAATTCGTTTCTCCCGTCACGGATCATATCCTTGAACATTTTTCAACAGAACATCGGGGACTCGATTTTGGTTCCGGGACCGCGCCGGTCATATCGCAGGTTCTGCGGGAGCAGGATTATTTCATCCGCTCCTATGATCCCTTTTTCGCGAACAACCCGGAATGTCTGCGTGAAACCTATGATTATATCGCCTGCTGCGAGGTTATGGAACATTTTCATGATCCGGACAAGGAATTTGCGCTGCTGCACCGATTGCTGAAGCCGGGCGGCACCCTGCTGTGCATGACACATCTGTACGATGAAAGCATTCCTTTTAAAAACTGGTATTACCGCAACGACTCCACCCATGTTTTTATCTACACGGCAAAGACCATCGACTATCTTGCCAACCGCTTTTATTTCCGGGAAGTATTGATCCGGGATCGCTTGATCCTTTTCAAAAAATAAGCCTGTTCCCTGCTTTGCTCATATCTTAGAATTGCATTTGTATCTTTCGGCGGGATTTTGTACAATTGAATCATAACAACGGGGGTTCTCATGAAGAACATAACAGGTCTCTTGCGCTTTTCCGTCTTTGCGCTCCTTTGCTTTTTTCTCGCCTGCGATAAGCCTGCAAGCGTCACGATCGGCACGCAAGCCTGGATGACGGAAAATCTGAACACTACTCGTTTCCGTAACGGGGACCCCATTCCGGTATGTAAGAACTTTTCGGAATGGGAGCGCCTTAGCGAAGCGGGTATGCCGGCCTGTGCCGCCTATGATTTCGACCGGGCGAACCGGAAAAAGTACGGACTGTTGTACAACTGGTATGCCGTCAGCGACCCGAGGGGACTGGCGCCGGAAGGTTACCGCATTCCGGAGCTGGAGGATTTTCTGGAACTGCTGTTCCTTGCCGGCGGGAGCGATCCCTATGATTCCGAAGGCGCCGCACGCGCCCTGGGTCCCGGCGGCGACAGCGGATTCAATGCGCGTTTCGGCGGTTGGGGCTGCCGGGAGGCGGATCCGCGCTTCGGGATAGGGGTATTTGCGGAAATCGGCCAGAATGCCGCTTTCTGGACATCCACCGAAAACGGAACAAGCGCTGCCTGGAATATGGAGATCGGATCCACCCTTCGCAGCGATACCGAGGGTGCCTATCTGGACGGTTCGAGTCCAAAACATTTGCTCTTTTCGGTACGTTGCATTTACGGCGAACCCCGGGAATAGCCGTGTCGCCATGAATATGATCGATATCATTGCACATAACGGTTTTATTTTTCTGATCCCTATTCTGATCTGGAACCTGTTCCTGACTCCAAAACTGCCAGTGGAATATGATCCTGTCCGCTTTGACGAGAAGGTTCCGAAAGTACTTTTGGTGTTGGAACACCTGTTCCGGACGATCGTATTTCTTCTGCCGCTTTTATTCCGCGTTGATATTACTTCACGAACCGGAACCTTCGGGGTGATCGTCTACATCGCGGGACTTTTTCTGTATTTTGCTTCATGGCTTGTACTGATCCTCCTCCCCCGGCGGGTCTGGCGAAAGAATTTCCTGCTCTTCAGCGCGCCTGCCACGACCCCGCTGCTCTGGCTCACCGGCATCGGACTTATGGCGGAAAGCTATTATTTCAATCTGACCCTCCGGCCGGAACACTACCTGATCCCTTCCATTATCTTTGTTGTGCTTCACGGGGCCCACAGTCTGTTTGCGTACAGAAAAAAAGAAGAGACATCCCCTGGATTTTAGGCTTGATTATTTGTCCGCATTTGCGTAGTCTTTTCCGCCGTACCGAACGAAACAGCGAGGTAAATAAATGAAACGTCTGTATATGATTTTTCTTCTGGGCACCCTTCTGCCGGCACTCACTTTTGCCGAAACCAAGATCATCGCGCATCGGGGATTCTCGTCCGCCGCACCGGAGAACACGCTGGCGGCCTTCCGCGAGGCCATTGCGGTCGGCGCGGATTACTTTGAACTGGATGTCCACCAAAGCAGGGACGGACATCTGATGGTCATCCATGACGCGACCGTTAACCGCGTTGCTTCCGGAGGGGAACAAGGGAAGGTAGCCGATATGACCCTGCGTGAATTACGAAAAATCCGCGCGGGATATCCGCGGCGTTTTGAAGATAATTTCCCGCAGGAACGCATCCCGACCCTGCGCCGGGCCTTGCGGACCGCCAAAGGAAAGATCAAGGTCTGCGTTGAGATCAAAGTGGAAGGCATCGAGGAAGCGACCATGCAAATCATCCGCAGACTGAGAATGGAGGATGAGGTCATAATTTTTTCTTTTCATTATTCCGTACTGGAAAAATTCCGCGAGTTGGATGCGGACATACCACTGCTCTATCTGCGCAGTGTGGTGGATAGTACGGTCATCGCGGATGCAGCGGCCATCCGGGCCAGCGCCATCGGTGCCGGACGCCCCACAAAGGTCACAGCGGAATTACTGCAGACCGTGCACGCCAAAGGCATGGAGCTCTGGCAGTGGACCATCAACGATCCCACGGACATGCAGTACCTGCTGGAGGTGGGGGCCGACGGTATCATCACCGATTATCCGGATGTGGCTCTGGAATTGCGGGAGAAATTATCACGATGATCGCCTGATCAAGCCACCCGGAACATCCCCCCAAAAAACAACATCATCGTTCTGTCGGTCCGCCGGCATAAAAGGCAAACACGTCCACTGCGTCTTGAGGATGGTGAGGTATCCGATAATGTATTATTCTACTAATAACTGTTGAATTTATCTTCCCAGCGCAGGATGCGCCATTTCCCGTCCGCATCTTTCCGGAAACGAAAAGATGCATCCCCGATCAGGGTATAATAATCACCCAGGGTCAGTTGGTAGGACTTTGAGATATCGGCATAATTCGCTTCCTCGAACCACCCGCTCTCTTCCCGAACGATCACCTCATCTTCGATCGTATAGTATGCGCTGTCCAGGGTGGTCTGCCACAGAAGATCGATATAATTGAATGCTCCCAGCAGGCGGCCGGTGGCCCGCAGTTCGGTATCGCGCATCCAGGAATCGTAATGTCCCGTACCGCTCTCCGTGCTGGGCTGAAAATACACGAACACGAATTCACCGTCCAGCAGGTTCGCGTACATCAGACTGTCCCGGTAAATATAAGCGTAGCGGAAATTATGCAGCACGTCCGCGGGTGACGCAAGGTCAAGGCGGTAGATGGATTTTCCGCCGTCAAGTTCACCGATGGCCGGCGCAAAAATGTTCCGGCATCCGGAAAACAGGAACAGAAAAAAGATAATTGCCGCAGACATTGTACTTATAAAAAAGGACGACTGTCTTTGGATGTGATGTTTTTTCCGGCGCTTAAGTACCATAAAAGAAATATAATCCCAAATAATGGAAAAAGCAATCACGGTGATCCGGCCGGAATTTCCCCGCCTAAAAAAGTTTTGCATGCTGACTTTTTCTGCATTAGATTATTTACAGTTTTACGGATCTTATACATTTTTACGAACAAGGCATGTTTGTACCGGCAATAAAGGAACAACATACCCGGAGCACTGAAATGTATCGTTTTTTGCCGTCTGTATAGACCATATCGGATCCGTGAAATTTCATTCTGCGCCTTGCGGGGAACATGCCGCAAGGGGAACAACAACCTGATTTACGGAGGATGGTGACTGTTTTGGGTCATGACCGCAATAGTCCTTTGAAGCCATTGTTTAACCGTTAAAAAAAAGGATACCATCAATGCCGGAAAATTTCTGCACGCAGGTCGGTAAAGAACATTATGCGGGAAAATACGATAATGTCCCCCGTTTCGTTTCCTACTTCTGTCAGATCGAACTGATACGAAAATTCAAGCCGGACAACGTGCTTGAGATCGGCATTGGGAATAAAACGGTGGTCAATTATCTCAGACAGGCGGGTGTGCAGGTCACGTCCTGTGATTTTGACGAAGCGCTGGGGCCCGACCATGTGGGAGATATCCGGGCACTGCCATTCTCGAACGCATCCTATGATGTGGTAAGTGCCTGCGAGGTCATTGAGCATATCCCATGGGATGACGTTGATCTTGCATTAAGCGAAATTCACAGGGTCTCAAGGAAATATGTTCTGATGTCCATCCCCTATTATTCCGCCGGATTTGAGCTGATCATAAAACTCCCGTTGATCAATAAGATCTTCAAGACACCCTTCATTCGTCTGTATCTGATCATCCCTTATTTCTTCATGCCGGCAAAATTTGACGGACAGCATTACTGGGAAATGGGAAGACGGAATTTTTCAAAGAAAAAGATCCGGGCTGCCCTGGGTAAGTATTTTACCATTCACAGAGAGGTCAAGCCCCTTTTTAATAATTACCGGTATTTTTTTGTTATGGAGAAAAAACCACAGGTCCCTTCGGAAGCGAATGAAAGCGCACAGCACAGATATGGAGAGAATATTATAGCCGGGGCGTAGATCCGTTTTTTCAATTGAAATATTTTTCTATCATCCTCAGCAGTTTATCTTTTTCAATGGGTTTTGAGAGATAGTCGTTACATCCCGCGGCAAGCGCTTTGTCGCGGTCACTCGAGAGGCCGTAGGCCGTCTGCGCAATGATCACCACATCCTTATTGAATTGTCTTATCTTCCGTGTAGCTTCATACCCGTTCATATCCGGCATCTGAATATCCATCAGGATCAAATCAATATCGGGATGTTCCTTGCAGGCCCTTACGGCATCCGCTCCGCTTTTTACCTTGATCAATTCACGTGAAACATGTTTCAAAATAATGGAAAAGAGCATCTCCGACGCTTCATCGTCCTCGGCAAGCAATATCTTAATTCCACATGCATCCATATTGGTCCGCACCGGGATCCCCTCTGCCGCGGCAGGTTCGTTTCCCGCATTCTTCCTATGGTGAGGCAGTGTAAAGATAAACACGGAACCTTCTCCGGGTTTGCTTTGCATCCGGATCTCACCACCCAGCATTTCAACGAATGCTTTGCTGATCGACAGACCGAGCCCAGCGCCCTGACGTGCCATTTTATCGGTAATATCAGCCTGAATGAAACGCTCGAAAACGACCTTCTGCCTGTTCTCCGGAATACCGATACCGGTATCTTTTACATAAAATTCGATGAATTTATCTTTTTTACCGTATCCGAACTCGACCGATCCCTCGTCCGTGAATTTGATCGCGTTCTTAATGAGATTCGAAAGCACGGCATACAGCTTTTCCGGATCCGTTGAGATCTGCGCTTCCTGAGAAGGCAGTGTTTTTGCCATGTGCAGCTTCAGTCCTTTGCTTTCCGCTTCCGGGAGGAAGAAATTGTAGATCTCCTTGCATTTTTCATTGAGATCGAATTGTTTTATGTCAATCTCTATGAGACCCGCTTCGATCTTTGAAAGATCCACAATATCGTTAATGATATTAAGCATGCGCTGTCCGCTCTTTTCGATGATCTCAATATACTGTTTTTGTTTTTCTCCGCTCAATTCGGGATTTTTCAGTAAATGGGAAAACCCGATGATCCCGTTCATGGGAGTACGTATCTCGTGGCTCATGTTCGCCAGAAAAGCGGATTTCAGACGGTCGCTTTCTTCTGCTTTTTCTTTCGCCTTGATCAGTTCTTCCTCGGCCTTTTTTCGTTCCGTAATGATTTCGGTATAGACAATGACACCACCTATCGAGCCGTCGAACTCGTACCAGGGGCGGCATTCCCAGCGTGTCCATTCGATCGTTCCGTCGCTGCGATAATAGGGATCATTGTCAGCAGCGCATACTTCTCCGGAAAGCGCTCTTTTATGTACATCTCTCCATTTTTGCGGAAGATCCGGAAATACGTCATAATGGTGTTTCCCGATAATATCTTCTTTCACATTATAATCCTCAAGATACCTCTGACTTACGTAAATATAATTCATCTCCTTGTCGTGTACGGCAACGGCACTGCGGTTATGTTCAATGATATATTTCATCAGATAATGCGAATGCCTGAGCTTCTCTTCCGCTTTTTTACGGTCGCTGATGTCCCGGATGATCGCAAATGTCGCGGGTTCCCCATGATAATTGATGATCTCGTAGTTTACGGATGCTGCGATATTCGTTCCGTCCTTTTTCCGGAAACTGGTTTCATAGCGCTTCGGTACATCAATGTTTTTTTTGCGCATTAAGCTGCGTTCATTGAGTTGCTCAATGGCTTCTTCGGTGAAGATGCGTCTGAAAGGTATTTCTTTAAGTTCCTCGACCGTATAACCCAGCATTTCGGCGAAACGTGTATTACTGAAAATGATCCGGTCATTTTGTGTGATCTCAATCCCGTCATTGGCATTTTCTACGATAAGACGATATTTTTCCTCGCTTTCCTGCAGGTCCCTTTCGGCGAGTATGCGGTCGGTGATATCTTCAAAAGTTGCATAAACCTGATAAGGCTTCTTCTCTCCTTTCCGGAAATCAGGAACAGCTGTAATTGAAAGCCAGACATATTTGTTTTCTTCCGGAATAAATACGCCCCGAATAATTGGACCCGTTGTTTTTCCGGTCCTTAGCGCGATCATAGCGGGATGATCCGGTCCGCTTACCTGTTTTCCGTCCTCCGTGATCATTTTCCAGCGGGGATCCATGGAGGTCTTACCTGTCATTTGGTCAAGGGTCAGACCCAATATTTTTTCCGCTGCGGGATTGGCGGAAGTAATGGAGCCGTCCGCATCCTGATAGATCACTCCCTGGGACATGGTCTCGAACAAACGCCGGTGCTTCTCTTCGCTTTTCCGTAAGGCTGCTTCCGCCTTTTTAAGCTCACTGATATCCCGGGTCACGCCCTGCAAACCTATCGCCTTGCCGTTTTCATCACGCAAAAATGAAACATGCATGGAAACTACGACTCTGCTTCCGTCCGCTTTGTAAATATCTCCTTCAATGATCATTGTGCGGTCTTTGTCGGCAGAGGGGTCTTTCTCTTTTTTTATTTCTTCTTTTAAAATTTTCCGGAATCGCAATAATGTCTCCGGGGGGTGCTTTTTAAAAATGCTCATGCGCAAATACTCTTCCGGTCCGACACCGACAAGTTTTTTTATCGAAGGACTGATATAGTTCGTCTTGAAATTCATATCGGTTGTCCATACGATATCCGTAATATTATCGGTGATCCTGCGGTACTTTGCTTCGCTTCTGCGTAATTCGTCCTCGGCTTTTTTACGGGCTGTTATGTCGATGCCGACCCCGATAAAATAATCCGGTTCATTACCGTCATAAATGGGCTTGCCATGCCATTCAACCATCAGTGATTGTCCGTCCCGGGTCATCACCGAATTCTCGTTGACCGTTTCCTTTCCCTGTTCGATCAGATCCTTAAATACAACACGGAGTTCATTCCGTTCTGCAGGCGGAATAAATGTGTCAATATAATCCTTAGCGACTACCTCTTCGGCATCGTATCCGAGTGCGTTCAGCAGGGATGGATTCATCATGATCGTTTTACCGTCCGCTCCGATGGCAACAAAATACGCAGGCGAAGCCTGGATCAGGGTTTGATTGAAATCCTTTTCACGCTGTAATGCCTCTACCGCTTGTTTACGTTTGCTGATATCGCGTGCAATGCTCAGAATAGCCGGCTTCCCGCGATAACTGATCAGGCTTGAACTGATCTCTACCGGGAAGGCCCTTCCATCCGCTGTTTTATGCGAAGTTTCAAAGATCTGTTTCTTGTCTGAACGCATACGGTGTAGCATTTTGCTAATATCTTTGGGATCCAGACTCATGTCGATATCAGCCGGCCCCAGGCGAAGCAATTCCTCCCGGGAATAGCCCAGCGTTTGAATGGCCGTATCATTGACCTCAACAAAATGCCCGCCCGGATCGATCACATAAGCACAGTCATTCATACTGTCTATCAACTGTTTATGCTCTATTTCCGCCAAATGCTTTTCGCGGGCAAAGCCGAGATCTCCCGCAACTTCCAGCAAAAGCTCCCGCTCTTCCTGATTGATAAGATGACCCGGCAACATACATACCGTTAAGATCCCGACTAAAATATCATCCTTTTTTATGGGTAGCAGAACGGTTTGATGTTTAAGCTCCTCCTCGCGGCGGGGACATCCGTCGCAAAAGCCGGAGCCATCCTGAACGATCAGTATGTTCTGCGATTTGAGAAGCTTTTGGACACATGAGGGGACATGATTTTTATTTTCCGAAGAAGCAGTCCAATCCCGCAAACCATGTTCGCCGGCATTTGCCACCGGTTTTAGTTCAACACTATTTTCATCCAGAAGCGCGATCTCAACGTTCAGGTATTGCCGGGTTTCGAGTAGGGATTCACAAGCTTTCTGCATAAGGGAATTGAGGCCTTTTTCCTGTACGATCAGCTGATTCACATTACGGATGGACATCAGCAGGGAATTGAGGTCGTTGATTCTTTTTTCCGCTTCGATATAGCGGGTTACATCTTCCACCATGGAGATCATCAGATCGCTTTCGGGAATGGGAACATTGCGAGCGCTGATATAGGTTGTTTTTTCATCCGGACGCGTTACGGGGATATCGGTCCAGTACATACGTTCCGGGTCACCCGTTGCACAATCTTCCAGGACCCGCTTGCTTATCTTCTCCCGGAATTCCGGATCTTTGTACACCGTTTCCCAGAAACTGTCCGGTTTATTGAGTTCTTCCTCTTCTGTCCCGTAGATCCTTGGGAATTCTTTATTCATATAAGAAAAATTCACAGCGGGATCCACCGAATTCACGGCAACTCCCACGGGAAGATTATCAAGAACGGTTTTTATAAATATTTCGTCCTTCTTCCGGGACACTTCCATCTTTTTTTGTTCTGTAATGTCCCGAACAACAGCCGTTAAGCGCCGGCTGTGTGTATTGATGTCGGCTGTGATGTCCAGTAACTTATCTTTATATTCTATTTCTAAAGATCTGAACGCTTTGCCCCGGATCAGATCCTTTAAAAAAGGAACTGCCTTTTTAACATCAGCGGGAGACAATAATTTATTTACCAGTACAAGTATGCTTTTACCGACGAGCTTTTCTGCCGGTATTTCCAGCATTTCCGTTAAAGCGCGGTTAACGGACAGTACCTTGCCGTTCAACGTGGTATACGCGATACCTTCCGAGACGGTGTGGAAAATGTCCGCGAAATTCTTTTCGCTTTCCCGCAGGGATGCTTCCATTTCCTTTCGTTCGCTGATATCTATGGCCATTTCATAGCGGACCGTCCGCCCATCCGGCCAGGGGATCGCTTTATCGATGCAATGATACCATTTTTTGTTCAGTTCGTTCCGAAATTCCCAGACGTAAGAGCGGTCTTTATACTCTCCCAGTATTTTATCGTTTGTACAAAAAGAACAGGGGCTTTTTCGTTTTTGCAAATACGCATAACATTTGTGACCTTCATAGTTCCCAAAATGTGAATAAAGCGCCTTGTTGGCATACAGCATGTCATACGTCTCCGGATCGGAGATATAAATGGGTTCGTCAATGGAATTGAACAATGCCAGAAGCTGCTCATGATGTCTGAGGGCATCCGCTTCGGCTTTTTTTATCTCGCTCAAATCACGGAACTCGGTCACGCGTACGATTTTCCCCTTATATGAAATATTTCTGCTTTCAATTCTTATTGGGTATTCCTCGCCGTTTTTGCGCAATCCGATCGCTTCGTAGGGTTTTTCATAGCCCGCACGTATATGTTCCATGATCATCTTGCGGGATCGCTCCGCGCAAAGCAGCAAGCCGTTCATACCGATGAGTTCTTCAACAGTATACCCCGTGATATCTGCCAGTCCACCACTGCATTCCAGGATCACGCCCTTATCGTGGATGGCGATCCCGCCGAAAGGTGCCGCATACAAGGCCTCAAAACGTTCCTCATTCTCCCGGGTTTTTTCTCTAATGCTTTTAATGCGGTCTTTTTCCGCTTTCACTGCCTTTTTCAGCAATGCATTTTCCTCTCGCAACTGTTCCAGGACATGTTGTTCTTCAGCTTTGCTTTGTTCTTTTTTGTTCATGTTTTTACTCCCGGTCAAGATCGAAAAACGTCTGCATGCCTGAGAATGATTTTCTGCTGCATGTGTTCATTTGAATAAGTTGTGAGCTCCCACTACATTATTACTATTTATGCATTTGTTCATAAAATAATTATCCTTGGGGCAATTACCAAATAGTTTATGTATACCGGGTGGTTGCCGACAACGTATCATGATCCACCCGGAAAGATTATCTGTACAAATAATAACGTTGATGAATAACGTGTGATTTTTTTAATTATTTCTTTTAATTCGTTCGGCTTTTATCATAAAATAAAGCCGTAATGCATTCGGATATCCGAACAAGATAATATAAAAAAGGTACTTGAATGAAAAAAAAACAATGGTACGAAGCGCTGTTCGAAAATTACAGCGAACAATATGATAAGGAACCTTATACACAGGGGACTTCCGGTGAATGTGATTTTATTGAGGTCGAATTAAAGAAGAATAAAGGACTCAATATCCTTGATGTGGGCTGCGGTACCGGACGGCATGCCATTGAACTGAGCAAGCGGGGCTACATGGTCACCGGGATCGATCTGTCTGAAAGTCAGCTGACAAGAGCCCGGGAAAAAGCGAATGATCAAGGGCTTCATATCGACTTTCAGCTTCAGGATGCCCGCAAACTGCCCTTCGATAAGGTTTTCGATGCTGCCATCATGCTTTGTGAGGGCGGCTTTTCCCTGATGGAGACAGATGAAATGAATTACGCCATTCTGGAAAGCGTGTCACGGGCACTGAAGGACAACGCCATTTTCATTTTCACAACCCTGAACGGGCTCTTTCCGCTCTTCCATTCGATCAACGATTTCTATAAAGAGGGTGCACCCGAAGGCGGTGCGGCATGCAACAGCACCCACTTTGACCTGATGACCTTCCGCGATCACAATATCATGACGTTCACGGATGATAAAGGCGTAACGAAGGAACTGGAATGTAACGAACGTTATTACGTGCCAAGCGAGATCAGCTGGCTGCTTAAGTCGCTTGGTTTTACGAGCATTGAAATATTCGGAGCTAAGCTAGGCGCCTTCTCAAGAAGTGATACACTGAGCACCAAAGATTTTGAAATGCTGGTGGTGGCAAAGCGGGAAGTATAATAACCATTTAACTTTTGCTTTGCGTACCGCTTTCCGTCCATATATTATGCTTTCACTTCCCTTACCACATCGATCACCGTTCCGTCCACCCATTTGATGGCCGCGACGATCTTGTCGCCGAGGTGAGGTTTCTGCGGTTTGCCGCAGATGCGTTCGGCTTCTTCCTTGAGCTCTTCGATAGTTCTGAGCGGCAGTCCGGCATTCCTGACCTTATCGATCAGATCCTGCCGTTTGGGATTGATGGCAATACCGCGCTCGGTGACGATCACGTCGATGAGTTCGCCCGGTCCCACGAGGGTAGTAACCTCATCCACGATAATGGGAATGCGGTTACGAAAGAGCGGAACAGGCAGAATGGTGCATTTCGCGAAAAGACAATTCTGCCAGCCGCCGATACCGTGCAGCATATAGCCGTCAGAATGTGTGACCACATTGCCGTTGTAATTCACATCGACCTCCGTTGCACCGAGGATCATAACGTCCATCATCGTAGTGAAATTGCCTTTGGCGTGATAGTCGTAACAGTGAAAAATGGATATATCGGGGTGCTTTGCCCGGTTCTCCCGCATTGAGCGTACGGCTTCCAGATCGAAGGTCTGGGCATCCAGCATATAATCCAGACAACCATCCTCGAGCATTTTTGCGGAGTACTGCGTACTGCCCCCGACCGCGAAACGCGCTTTGATACCGCGTTCTTTCAGCATCTGATGGAAATAAAGCCCAATGGATAATGATGTGCCGCCGGCGCCCATCTGGAAGGAAAAACCGTCTTTGACCAGTCCGGCCGCATCGCAGAATCTGGCGGTGAGCTCGGCGATCAGCAGGCGGTCGGGACTTTTTGTGATCTGCGTGGTTCCGGAAACGATAAGTTCGGGAATGCCGATCTTGTCCATCTCGACCACATAATCCACATAGTTCCCGATGATCTGCATGGGAATGGCAGGAAAAGGAACGAGATTATCCGTGACGACGATCACTTTTTCCGCGAACTGATAATCCGCCAGCGCATACCCGAGTCCGCCGCAGGCCGACGGCCCTTCCAGTCCGTGCGCATTCCCGAAGGCATCTGCCGTCGGCGCCGCCAGTACGGCAATATCGATCTCGACCTCCCCGTCCTGAATGGCCTGATAGCGGCCGCCGTGTGAACGCAGGACAGCCATTCCTTTCATTTTTCCTTCGGAGGTGAACTTACCCAGGGGACCGTTCATGCTGCCTTCAATATGATGTACCACGCCGCTTTCGAGATGTTTAATGATCTCCGCGTGACAGGGAAAGGACGCCGAAGGCAACCAGACAAGGTCCTTAACACCCAGTTCCGCGGCAATATCAAAGATCTGATTGGCCACGAGATCGCCATTGCGCAAATGATGGTGTGTAGAGATCACCATACTGTCCTTCAGACCCGCTTTGATCAGGGCTTCCTTAAGTGAAGGTACGCGTTTATCGCCGTCCGGTGGATAATCCACCGAAGTCACGATCGAGGGTGCATGTTTTTTACCGTCTGGACGGTGTTTACCAATGCCTTTGAAAGGGATGACTTTTTCTCCGTTGATCTCGGTCGGCACCCTGCGTCCGACTGCATTTTTGACCATCTTCATCTATACGGTCTCCTGTAAATATGATTATTTTCCCGCAAGTTCCATGATGCGTAGCGCGCGTTTGACCACCGGCGGATCGATCATCTTGGACCCGACCGCGACAACGCCCAGTCCTTTTTTCTCCGCTTCCTCGAAAGCAGCTACGATCTTACGTGCTTTTTCGATCTCTTCTGCGGAGGGTGCAAAAGCTTCATGGATCACCCTGATCTGCCGCGGATGGATACAGCCCATACCGTCGAACCCCAGGGCCTTGGATGCCAGTACGTTATTACGTAGCGCCTCCATGTCCGATATATCAGAGAACACAGAATCGATGGCCTGAATGCCGCGTGCCTTTGCGGCATTGACCACCATTGCACGGGCAAAATAACTTTCCTTCCCTTCGGCTGTGCGCGCTACGCCGATATCGGCAGTGTAGTCTTCGAGTCCGATGGCCAGTGCGATCACGTTCGGACTTGCTCCGGCAATATCGAAGGCCCGCATCACACCCATAGCGCTCTCAATAATGGGCATGATCCAGATACCATGTTCAATATTATGTTCCTTCCGGAGCGATTGAATACGCGCATCGATGGCCTGTACTTGTTCCGGACCCTCGCATTTCGGCAGCAGGATCACATTCACATGCTGCGGAACAACAGCGTCAAGATCCAGCAGTCCCCGCTCTCCTTGATTGATACGCACCATTCGCTCGGCACCATAGAAGTCTACCGCCCGCAGTGTGTTACGAACCAATATTCGGGCCTCATCCTTGCGTTCCGGTGCTACCGAATCCTCCAGGTCCAAAATGATACCGTCCCCGCTGTGCAGTCCGGCATTGATGGCCAATTTGGGCGTATTGCCCGGCAGGTAGAGCCGTGAGCGACGCAGGCGGTCTTTTGCGGTTCCCGCCGTATTGACCGCGAGTTGATCGGGTAAATACTCTTTGTCCGTACTTAAAACCTTTTTGATACAGGCCTCCAGGCGTGCCATGATAACATAGTCCGGTGCCCCGCTGTCATCTACCGCAATATCCGCATTCGCAACGGAAAAATATTCACTCACCGCAAGGCAGGTAGCGCGGATCGACTCACCGTAAAGCAACAAAACTTTGCTGTTGATCTCAATATTGATCCCGCCGCTTTTTTTCAAGCCGAATGTTACCTTGCAGTCGGAACGTTCACCCTTTTCGTTTTGTCCGGAAAATACGCTTTTCACCCCTTCGCTCCTTATTAATGAATTCATAAAAGTCTGACTGTATAGATTACGAAAGTTTTAAGGAAATGGGAAGATATTTTGTTTAGAGTTTAGAGTTTAGAGTTTAGGGAAGATTTGTCCGGCTGAACATGTGAGGATCTGCCGCACCTCTTCCATATCAATTTCACGACCCAACACGGAATTCATAGAACAAACCTTTTTATCACGGATACCGCAGGGGATGATACCGTCAAAGTAAGAAAGGTCCGTGGATACGTTCAAGGCAAATCCGTGATAGGAAACCCCCTCTTTGATACGCATGCCGATGGCGCAGATCTTGGCATCCCCAACCCAGACACCGGGATAAGCGGGATGGATGTGAGCTTTAATATCACATTGCGCGAGCGTGCGGATAACGAGGTTCTCTACCCCTTCCACCAACAGACGCGGAGTTAGGTTCCGCTCTCTGAGTTTGATCAGAACATATCCCACCAGTTGACCCGGACCGTGATAGGTCACATCGCCGCCACGGTCAACCCTGATCAGATCCACGCCGTTGATCTTACGTTGTGTTTCGTTCCAGACAAGATTATGATCATCCGCGTGACGGCCAAGAGTATATACGTGGGGGTGTTCCAGCAGGATCAGGGTATCGGGAATTTCATCTTTTAATCTGTGTTCATGCAGCTTGAGTTGCAGACTGAAAGCCGCTTTGTACTCCATCGGCCCGATATGTCGTATTTGGAAGTTCGTTCCCATTCTTAAAATTAAACTATATTGATCGCTTCTCCATGCTTTTTTCGAAAAGCGTTTAAAATTCACATATAAAATAAATAATATGTAAACTTCGAGGTAAGGCTTGTAAATAAGCGCGTTTCATTTTAATATTTACATTCGTATATTACCCTAACAGGAATAAAAGGTCCCGGGGAATAAGAAAATATGGACAATAGCAATATCACGATTCTGATCGTTGATGATACCGTCGCAAACCTGCAGGTGCTGACGACGATCGTTACCTTACAGGGATATAATATTTTGCTTGCACAGTCCGGCGAAGAAGCTCTGCGGATAGCCAAAGCCTATCATCCCGACATTGTGTTGCTGGATATCATGATGTCCAAGATGGATGGCTTCGAGGTATGCCGGCAGCTGAAGGCAAACCCCGAGACCAAACCCATACCGGTTATCTTTGTGACGGCACGCACGGACGTAGAGGCGGTTGAAAAAGGGTTCGATGTCGGTGGGGACGATTATGTTTCCAAGCCGTTTAACGACCGTGTTCTTCTGGCTCGCTTGAAAACACACATTGAACGGTACCGCTTACAGCGGGAGATCGTTCATGAACACGCTCTTATGAATTCCGTTCTTGAGGATTCTCCGATCATGTTCTGCCGATTCAATGAGGAGAAAGAGTTGGAATATGTCAACCAGGCCTTTACGTTCTGGTTCCGTGGCAATTATCCAGAACTGAGGGGACAAAATCTCATAAAGCGTTTCCCCGATCGCGAGGAACTGGATTTTATCCGTCATCTTGATAACATCAGCATTCACAATCAAAGCGATACAAAGACATTTACCCATTCCGATTCCGAGGGCAAGCAATATTTTATTCAATGGAGTTATCGCGGCATCTTTGACCGGCGCGGAAAGGCAAGTGCTTATCAGTGTTTCGGAAAAGATGTTACCGAACAGGAAATGATGATCCGTCAACTGAACGCACGGAACACCCTCCTGGAACACGCCCAATTCGTAGGGAAAATGATGATCTGGGAAATGGACCCCGAAACGAAGATCGTAAATTTCGAGGGTGATGTATCCACTATCATTGGCGGTATTGTCAATACCTTCCAGTTGAAAACGCTCTATGACTACGCCTATCCGGATGATATCCCTTCACTGAAGGCAAAACAGGAAGAATACCTCAAGGGAAACAAACCCGTTACTGCGATCTTCCGTATTCTTCTCAACAAGGTGACTCATCATATTCGCATCAGTGCTTTTTATGAGCGTGATAAGGAAGGCAAGCTCATTGCTTATCGGGGAATATTTCAGGATATCTCCGAATTGGTGGGATATAAGGAAAAATCCGAACAGCTACAGCGAGAAAAAGCAACGATCTTTGAAGCGATCGGAGAAGGCATTATCATGTTCGACCTGGATTACAATATCGTTCAGGCAAACGATGCTGCAGCGCAGATGGTCGGTATTACATCCGCAAATGATATCCTCGGTAAAAAATGTTATGAGGTCTTTCACAATAATGATACGATCTGCAGTAATTGCACGGCACAAAATGCGATCGCCGCCGGGGGGCGTGTCCAGGTTGAAAAGACCTATATGAAAGATAAGATATGGAGTGTTTCAACAACACCCGTTTATAACGAGGAGCGCGAACTCGTTAATATTATTGAGGTATTGGTTGACACGACGGAGCTGCATCAGCAACAGCGCGAACTTATTCTCAGTCGAGAACGTCTGAATACGGCATTCAACGCGGCGCTTATCGGAACATTCACCATACAGCTTCCGGAAAAGAAATGGATCCCGGATGTCCAACTGATGCATCTCTACGGCATGGAAGGCATGGAAAGCATTTTTAATATTGACCGCTGGTATGAACTGATGCATCCGGATGACGTTTCGGATGTGATCAAAAAGATAACTTCCTTCTTTGGGGGTGATCAGGATTCCTGCCGCCTCGAATTCCGTATAAGGCAGGCAGACGATCAGATCAAATGGTTCCGCTGTTCAATGCAGGTGATAGAGCGCGATAAAGAAGACAAACCCAAACTGATCATTGGTGTCAGTATTGACTTTAGCAAAGAGCGCGGTATGCTTGACACGATCAAGCAGCAGGATGAAACGCTCGCACAGACACGCAAACTGCGGGCACTGGGGCAACTGACGGGCGGTATCGCACATGATTTTAATAACATGCTCGCAACGATCCTCGGCTTTGCCGAACTGCTGGAAGAAGAACTGAAAGATGATGAAGAGCTGAGTTATTATTGTAAAAACATTACAGATACCTGTGAACGCGCGGCAACACTGACAAGTCAGCTCTTAACCTTCTCGCGCAAACAAAGCAAACAAAGCACCGCGATCGATATGCACGATCTCATCCTGAACTCCATGGACCTTCTGCGTCACTCCCTTCAGAAGAACATACATATCAAGCACATGTTGAAAGCAAAAGAACATTTTATCATGGGCGAATTCTCCCAATTACAGAACATGCTGCTCAATATTGGATTCAACGCCCGGGATGCGATGCCGGACGGTGGTGAGTTTGAATTATGGACCGAGAATGTCGCTGTCTATGAAGAGGATGTTCCGGGCTTCCCGGCTTTTATCGAACCGGGGAATTACCTGGTACTGCACATTCGGGATACCGGTGTCGGAATGGATAAAGAGGTGTTATCAAAAATGTTCGAACCCTTCTTTACGACCAAGTCCGCGGGGAAAGGTACCGGTCTTGGACTATCTACCGTGTACGGAACCGTCACGGCACATAACGGCAGTATCTATGCCGAAAGCACACTTGGAGAAGGGACCGTTTTTCACATTTATTTCCCTGTTTCCGCGCTTAAGCCCAAAGAGACTAAAACCGTAAAAAAACGGAGCACCCACAAACCGCTTTCCGACAGCACGATCCTGATCGTTGACGATGAGGAACCGATCCGTAAAATGTTGAGAAAATCCCTGGAGTATATGGGCTATCATGTTAAAGAGGCCGGCAGCGGTGAAGAAGCACTTGCCGTCTACTTGAATAATCCCAAAAATATTCATGTCGTTATTCTTGATGTGGTCATGCCCGGGATGGATGGGGTACAGATCTATAAAGAACTCAAGAAGTGCGATCCGGATGTTGCAGTGATCATTTCCTCCGGATTTGCCAACAGCGAGCAAACAACGACCCTCAAAGAGATGGGTGTGAACGGATACCTTAAAAAGCCTTACCGTCAATCGGATCTGATCGATAAACTGACAAAAATCCTCGGCAGCGCCCAAGATCATGAAAGCTAAAAATCATACCGGAAAGATACACTCGACTCATCCCGAAACCTATGCTTTACAAGAAGGTCGGGTCTCTCTGTTTGCAAATATTCTTTTATTCGGTTTGAAACTCTGGGCGGGTATGCTTTCCGCTTCTGCCGCTATGATCGCAGATGCCTGGCACACTTTGTCCGATTCGGTCAGTTCGCTGATCATCATCGTAGGTGCGCGCGTGTCACAAAAAGCACCCGATAAAGAGCATCCCTTCGGTCATGGCCGCGCGGAATTGATCGCCTCTCTGCTGGTCGGTTTTTTGCTTGCATTCATTTCTATTGACTTCTTCATGGAGGGCATCCGGCGTCTGATCGAAGAAACGCCGGCCAGGTACGGAATGCTGGCTATACTGGTGACCGCATTCTCACTTATATCCAAAGAGGCTATGGCCCAATATGCTCTCTGGGGTTATCGGCGCACCGGTTTTCTCTCCCTGAAAGCGGATGCCTGGCATCATCGCAGTGATGCTTTATCATCCGTTGTTATTTTGTTTGGTATTTTTATCGGCCGCTTTATGTGGTGGGCGGATGGTGTGCTTACCCTGATCGTGTCGGTCATGATCGCCTTTACGGCGGTAAAGGTTATTTCCGGTGGGATCAAACCCTTGCTCGGTGAATCTCCGGATAAAGCATTGACCGCATATTTATCGCAAACCTGCGATAAGTTGATGGGAGGGCCGACACATGTTCATCATGTACATCTGCATCGCTACGGCAGGCATCTTGAGGTAACTTTTCACCTGGAACTTCCGCCCGAAATGACTCTCCGGGAAGCACATGGATATGTTACAAAGATAGAAAAATACCTAAAAAAAGACAAACAGATCGAAGCCACAATTCATATGGAGCCCGGACATCAAGACTGATTAAGACAGGAAGAGAGGCGCTATCAAGAAATTGATGCAGATATTGGTCATTCCCAGCTTCGCCGTGTTCTGAACTGCCGATACAGATCGGGTTCCGGTGTGGGCAGGCAAAGCTCGGGAAATTTTTGTGACAGGTGTTCCGCGAAAAGATAATCCAGATGTTCATTGCTGTCCGGGGCAAAGCCCATAACGCGCTTCCACACATCGGCATCTTCCATGCAGAAATAGATAAAAAGGTCTTCCCCCCCGTATTTTCGGAGAGACGCATAGAGATGTTGATACATCTTCACGCGCAGGGGTTTGAAATATCGCATTTTATTATCCCTTCCACGGATCATTTCACTGTCCAGCAGATCCGTTTCGGGGAATTTATGACGCACCTTTTCGGCCATTTCGGGAGGAAAACGCAAGCTCCCGATGGAGATCCAGGCAATGCGTTTTGCATCGGCATGTTCAAAAAGGTTTTTTACCGTCAGCGTATATCCGTCTTCCCATCCTTCATAAATTAACATGGGGTCAAAATGGAAAGCCGTCATATATCCGGCATCCTGAACCTTGCGCAGAGCTCGCATACGCCCGGAAAAGTCCGCGGCGCAGAACTCGTGCCGCGCCATACGTTCCGGAGGGTTCAGCGACCATGAGATGACCGTTTTACCGTAATGTGGGACATTCAACAGATGGTCGACCTTATCGGATTTTGTTTTTAACTCAAGGATCATGTTCGCTTGCCTCGCAGCAAAGCGGATCAGTTCCGGACCGATCTGCACAATATCATCCAGGGCCAGACTGTCCGCCAGTTCGCCGGTCCCAACCCGGAACAGGCGCTGCGGCTCTTCCGCGATCCGTTGCCGGATTTGATCCATTAGTTCGTCCTGGTTCGCAAAAACGGTCAGAAGCGGATTGTTCAGATAATACTGCAGAATGCAGTACGTGCAGTCGTAGGGACAATTGGTTGCCGCATGAAGAGTCCAGTAATAACAACATAAATATGGCGCGGGCGTACCGGGACATACTTTAAAATGTTCGCCTTTTGCATTTGTTATGAATATGTGATGTTTCCCCGTATGCGACACGGACGCAAACAACGCCTGTCGCGCATTCTCATTGTCCTGCACAAGGCGTATCCCGGCCCGGGGGAAAGCGGTCATGAAACGCCGGGCAATGACCGTATTCTCACATCCCGATGTAATATGGATGATCATGATCAGCCCAGCCAGACATTGAGCTGCCCGACAATTTTTCGCATTTGCTGCACCATTTCTCTGGCTGCATTGATCCCGGTCCCCACCTTGATGATCTTTTCGGGTTCATTGGTTTGAGGATAACTGATATGGATATAGAGTATCTTGTTCCCCGGATAACGGGGAACAAGCACTTTAAGTTTGTTCAGGTTTTCTTCAAAGGACGTATCGTTGCGTATTCGCAGATGCAAAGCACGGATCTTCTGTTCCCGCAGGTCCGACAGCGGCATGGCATAATTCAGGAACAGAACCGGAAGCTGGTCGCGGTCTTTATCTACTTTCAGATTGCCTTCAATATAGATCCTGGAATCTTCTCGCAGCAGTTCTTTATATTGGGGATAGGATTTGAAAGCCAGCACATCGAATTCGTGCGTCAGGGTTTCAAAACGGAATTTGGCGTAAGGATTGTTCTTTTGGTCATAACGCTGAACAAAATTGGTGACCATTCCTCCGACCCGCAGAATATCCGGTGAAGGCAGTTCGTTATCATCAAGAAAATACTCATTTGAGACCGCCTCAAGTTCATCTCGAAAAGGCTCCAGCGGATGGCCCGTGAGATAGAATCCGATATATTCCTTTTCCTTTTCAAGTTTCATCTGATCGTTCCACTCCGGCAAAACTTCCAGCTGCGGTTCGGCCATAACGATCTGACTGAGGCTTTCGCCAAAGAGACTGACCTGAGCGGCTTCCCGTTCATCCTGAACACGCTGGCCGTATTTCAGGGCCATATCGATGGCATAGAATTTTTGACTGCGGTTACCTTCAAGCGTATCGGTAGCACCGGCGTTGATCAGTGCCTCGATCGTTTTACGGTTGACCGTGCGCAGATCCACCCGGCTTGTCAGATCAAAGAGACTTTTAAATGGTCCCCCTTCTTCGCGGGCGCGAACGATCTCCGCAGCAGCTTTCTCTCCGATGCTTTTCAATGCGGAAAGTCCGTAAGTGATCTTGCCGTCCAGGACCGAGAAATAAACGGTCGGGGTATTTACATCCGGGGGCAGAACCTCTATGTCCAGTTTCTTTGTTTCTGATACCAGTTCCACTACGCGTTTGATCTCACCGCGCTCGCTGGTAAGGTTCGCGGCCATGAATTCGGCGGGATAATGTGCTTTGAGAAATCCTGTCTGGTAAGCAATATAGGCATAAGCCACCGAATGGCTTTTATTGAAACCGTATTCTGCAAAACGGATCAGAAGGTCATAGATCTCGTTGGCGGTTTTTTCGTTGATGCCGTTCTCTTTTGCACCTTCAAGGAACTCGCCCCGCATTTTCTCCATTACGTCACGCTTCTTTTTCCCCATTGCCCTGCGAAGACTGTCCGCCTTTGCCAGAGAAAGACCCGCGATACTGGATGCGATCTTCATGACCTGCTCCTGATAAACGATCACGCCATACGTTGTTTTCAGGATGGATTCCATTCTGCGATCGGGATATTCTATCTTTTCACGTCCGTGTTTCCGCTGAATGAAAGATGGAATATTGTTCATGGGCCCCGGGCGGTACAGGGCGTTCATAGCCACAAGGTCCTCAATACATGTAGGCTGAAGTTTTTTAAGGTATTCGCGCATGCCTGCAGACTCAAACTGGAACAGACCGAATGTTCTGCCTTCGCTGAAAAGCCGGTAAACCTCCGGATCGTCAAAGGGTATATTGTCAATATCCAGATCGATCCCGCGCTGCCGCAGCAGGTCCAGGGTATGCTTGATCACGGTCAGTGTCCGTAATCCCAGGAAGTCAACCTTGAGCATACCGACCTGCTCCAGGCATCCCATATCATACTGACTGGTCACATCATCTTTTGCGGACTTATAAAGCGGAACATAGTCCAGCAGATCGCCCGGTGCAATGACCACACCTGCAGCATGGATACCGACCTGCCGGTTCATACCTTCCAGTACCAGTGATATTTCCCAGAGTTTCTCGTGTGCGGGATCTTCGCGGATCAGGTCCCGGAGATCTTTGTTTATCGTTTCCGCTTTGATAAGTTCTGTGATACCTTTGTCTTTTTCTTCTTTGTCGATCTTGATGTTTTCCGGAATGGCTTTCGCAAAACGGTCGCCGGTGGCATAATCCATTCCCATAACCCTGGCAACGTCCCGTACCACGGCCCGCGCCTTCATACGTCCGAAGGTAATGATCTGGGTCACACTGTCTTTCCCGTATCGCTCCTTGATATAGTCGATCACTTCACTTCTGCGCTCATAGCAAAAATCGATATCAATATCCGGCATGCTGATGCGGTCGGGATTCAGAAAACGTTCAAAAAGCAGATCATAGGTCAGGGGGTTGATATTGGTAATGCCAAGCGCGTATGCGACCAGACTTCCTGCGGCCGAACCGCGGCCGGGTCCGACGGGAATATCGTTGTCCTTTGCCCATTGTACAAAATCCTGGGTAATGAGAAAATATCCGGAAAAACCCATTTTCCTGATCACTGAAAGCTCATATTCGGCACGTTCGATATGCCCGGCCGTTACCTCATTGTTAAAACGTTTTTTCAGTCCCTGATGTACCAGCATATCCAGATAGACGTTCGGATCTTCCGTCCCGGCTTCCGCGGGTATTGGAAATTTCGGAAGATGATATACACCCGTCTCCAATTCAAAATTACATTGTTCGGCAATAACAACCGTGTTTTCGACAGCTTCGGGTATATCCCTGAAGAGATCCCGCATTTCCTGAGGTGACTTGAAGTAGAACTCATCGTTGGCGTATTTAAGACGGTTGGTGTCGCTGATGTTGCTTGCCGTACCGATGCACAGCAGCGCATCATGCGCTTCTGCGTGCTCGCGTTTCGCATAATGTGCGTCATTGGCGCATACCAGAGGAATGCCGGTATCCTTGGATACCCTGATCAAAACCTCATTAACGATATCCTCTTCGGGTAACCCGTGTCGCTGGATCTCCAAGTAAAAACGACCCGGAAATATTTCCGCGTATTCGAGCGCGCAGGTTTTTGCTCTTTCATAACCACCCACACGCGCCGCAACAGCGACCTCCCCCTTGATGCAGGCCGATGTTGCGATCAAACCGTCGCTATATTGGCGCAACAATTCTTTGTCGACACGGGGTTTGTAATAAAATCCTTCCAGATACCCCAGGGATGTAAGTTTTGTGAGATTCTTATAGCCTTGTTTGTCTTTTGCCAGAAGGACCAGATGAAAATAATTGCCCAATTCCGTTTTTACATGTGCGCGTTCATGACGTGATCCTGTGGCAACATACATTTCACATCCGATGATCGGTTTTATACCCGCCCTTTTGGCCAGATTGAACAGCTCGACCGCACCGAACATGTTTCCGTGGTCAGTCAAAGCAACGGCGGGCATTTGCATTTCAAGTGCCATTGCTATGATCGTTTCGATCTTCAGCGCTCCGTCAAGCGTACTATAATCGCTGTGCGTATGTAAGTGGACAAAATCTGCCATGGGTCTCGTTTTTTTGTTTTCGTATTGTCTTTATGAACCTCCCTAATGTACAACTTCTTGCATGAAAAGAAAAATGTCTTTCGAACATTTTCGGTCCCGGGTGACAGCAGGTCCGAACCGGCATTCAAAAACTTGTTTTTCTGTATCAATTCCATTATGTTCATCCTGTTAAAAACTATTTTGGCTTTACGCATGTCCTTATAAGGAGGGAATGCCTGATGAAACGATTTGCGAGCGTTGATTTTATGCGTGGTCTGGCGATCTTACTGATGCTGGTACTGCATATGGTATCACATACCCTGGATGTTGACACGCTAACGGCGGATATGTCGCAGCTGTCATTTATCCAGTTCATTCTGATGATCATTCTGCCCTTTGGCGGGGGAATGGCAGGGTTTTTTCTGATGGTATCCGCAATGGGCAATACGATCAGTATGGAGCAGGCCTTGCAGCGCAACATACCGGCTGCCGAGATTGGCCGCCGCCAGATGATCGGTGGATTTATCCTGCTCTTTTTTGCCATGCTGGTTGAAGGATTGATCGGCTACCATGGCGATCTCGGTGTTTTTGTCCATGAATCGCTGCAGGCCGCGTCCGATCCTTCGATCTCACCCTTTCACTGGACATGGAACCATGCGCTGTGGCGCTTTAATCATTTCGAGACCATTCATACCATTGCCTGGTGTATCATTATTAACGGGGTTATTCATGCCGCATTGAGTACGAGGGAAAAGTATCGGGACAAGAACAAACTGATACGTACGTATATTTACCTTGCGGTCGCCGTACTGATCGTTACACCGTTGGTCTGGGGACTTGTAAATTTGATCATTCCGGGCTTTCCGGCACAACTTGGGACCTATTATGAATCGTATCCGCGTATCGGGACCGATCCTTTCGGGCGTTTTATTCTGGTCTTTTTCCTTCAGCCCCTAGCGGGATATCCCGAACCGTTGTTCCCTTACCTCGCCGCATCGTTTGCGGGTACGATCTTCGGCATTTTTCTGACGATGCACAAAGAACAGCGCAAGACCAAGCCTTTTACAAAACTTGCTTTGAATATCGGTGTGATAATGTATCTGATCGGTCTTGTCGGTGTTATCGGCAATATTGTCGCCGTGATCAGTACATCCGGTTTTGATGCGGGCCTGGATGTTTATCTGCATATCTGGGATCACCGGGGATGGACCTCCGAACTACGCGGTACCCCGTTTCTCGGTTGGTATTTTCAGTTCATGCTCCTGAACGGTTTCGGTATCCTGCTTATCATGAGCGTGATCCGTCTCGTTGAGCTAAGGGGAAAAGCACAAGCATTCGGCAAAAGGACATTATTTGTACGGCGTTTCGGGTTTGTTGCCTTTACCAACTACAGTATGCAATTCCTTTACTATATCGGCATGTTCATTACCCTGGACTGGATCTTCGGCGGAACCTATGGCCGCAATGTGGGATTATGGGGTGAGACCTTTGTAACGATCATCGTCGGGCTATCCCTGATGGTTACCATGATGCTGCTATGGGAAAAGATCCGTTATGCAGGATCACTGGAATCAATGATCAAACAATTGAATTACTTTCTGAATCCTGCACGTCGAAAACATCTGAAAGAACGTGGAATAAGGTGGTATCGTGCCGGACTGCTGAATGTTCAGGGCATCCTTCGCGGAGCAGAATATCTGAACATCAGGGAAGAAAAAGAAATTGACCATGCCGCCGGCGAAGAATCACTGCTGGCTAAAAAACTGGCATGGGTGGGATTCGTTTTTCCGCCCTATGCCCTGGTCGCATATCTTGTCGCACGCAAAGCCGCAGCGAAAGAAGGCAAGCATCCCGAACACCGTCGTGCACTTAAATGTGCAACCATTTCCTTATTATTCGCGCTTGCCTTGCTGACAGCATGTTTTATCCTGACTCCGGCCATGTTCGGCGGTTAAATGTAAATAAAACCCGCAGAGGGTCTGTCCGGAACTTGTGTGGTATCAATTTTGATGGGTTTCATTGACCCTTAGCAAGCGGTCACCATCAATACAAAGTGTATTGAATATTTGGAATATATAGGGTTGATTCCTGTCGGAACCCAATAGGATAATATCTCCTCGTGTCGTATCCCAGCCATCATTTTCAAAATAGCGATCTCCCCGTAAAATGCCGCTGATATCCACAGACCCTCCGGCCGGAATGATCGTATCCAACACGGTCCCGTTTCCCGTAAAATATTTTATATACGGATTGATGATCTGCAGGGGTATCGGCGCATTCCCGGAATTCATAATGATCGTTGTGTCCAGGTCGCCCGTATAGATCGCAAAATCCAATACGGATTCTATAAACCAGGATGTCTGGGATTCCCCAATGGGATAGATAACAGCCTCAAGCACATTCCTCCCCGATACGAAAATATCTATCAGCCCGCCCATGTTGTTGCCGGAAATATCATATTCGTCTATCACGTCATAATCCTGATCTCCCGAGGTGTCCTGCAGGGTATAATTATACGAGAGGGTCAGGATGTCGGTGAATGTGCCGACAGACATATTCATCAGCGAACCCACACCATCAATGGGGATCACATGTTCGCGAATAAAGCTCACGATTGGCAGCATGCTGATATCACCACCTTCCCCGGCCGCGGGGATCAGCGCGATCGACGGAGGATAAACCACCACTTCCTCCGCGTGGAAACTGATGTCATAGACATCGGTATTCCCAACATTCATCAAAACATACTGCAGGGTCTTTGTTGCCTTCACTTCGTTGAAGTTGATATCGGCAGTAGCGGGCTTTGCAAGAACGGTTTGCATTTCTGACGCCGGAAACCACATCCTTCCCTCTTCGTCCGTAACGGCTTTAGCAAGGTCATACGTATTCAGGGGAACCAAACGTATCTTTCCGGGTACGATACTCCCACCCCGGTCGCAGGCGGTCAGGAATAATATAACCACCAGCACGCAAACGCCTAAACGCATGTTCGTTTTCATTGTATGTTCCTTTTGTTTTAGTTTTTAAAGCGTGAGGGCTGACACCTATGTTACGATTAAACGATAAGCGTATCCTGTTATGAAATATTCTATCATTTATTTTTTTTTAAAACAAGTTATTTTTATAACTCGCGTTCTTTGTCCCTTTCGTTTTCGATTATGTCATTTTCGGACAGCAATTTCAACTGTCCGGACTTTTTGCTACTACCTGTTGACAATTTAATGTATTTTATCAACATGAAACATCTGATCACCGTTATTGTTCTATCATTTTGCTGCTGTGTGCTGTGTATCAATTGCGCCGCAGAGAAACCGCCGGGCGGCGGACCTCCGGATACCGATCCGCCGGTGCTTGTCGGTTCATCCATTAAGAGCGGAAGTACAGACATAGACTCATTGCTTACTCTGGAATTTGAATTTTCCGAACCTTTAAGCGCTCCCAGTGTTTTGTCCGCGATACGGATCTTTCCGCTAGGGCGGCACGATACCAATATCCGTGTGCGCGGACGACGGATCACTATCACCCCCTTAAAGCCTTGGGAAGATGATCTTGTCTATACGGTCATTCTCGGAAAGAATATTTCCGATCTTCGCAACAATCAAATGACGACGGCGCTGCAATTCAGCTTTACCCGAGGTGATAAAATGCCCCGGAACATCATCAAAGGGAAGGTCCACGGGCTCAAACCGGGAACTACGGCCACCATTCATATCAGCCGGAATACTGCTCATCCGGATTCGGTGCTTGCGGCACCGGAATATCTTACGCAAAGCGACCCGGAGGGCAATTTTTTATTTGAATATCTTCCTGCG
The DNA here is from genome assembly GCA_964535585.1 of uncultured bacterium. Taxonomy (GTDB): domain Bacteria; phylum Fidelibacterota; class Fidelibacteria; order Fidelibacterales; family Fidelibacteraceae; genus M50B103. The sequence continues at coordinate 267,228 of CAZHTR010000001.1, forward strand.
GATGTATTCCGTATCGTCGGATATCTTGATCTGAATAAAAGTAATACCTATAATCCTCTTTCCGACGGTGTGTGTGTACCCGACAGACCTGAAATCGTTCCGGATACCCTTAAGACAGGCGTGCTGGATATGCTGGCTGTTTATGATAATTTCTCCACGCCCCGCCTGCTTCGCGCAAAGAATATATATCCCGGAGAAACACAGCTGGAATTTACCAAAGATCCCGCGTCATGGAATGCACGGGAGATATTTACTGTCGGAGGCGCTGTCGTTGATACAATTATATACGATCAAAAGACCTGTGTACTATATCATTCAATCGTAAGCGGCGATTCGCTTCGTATTACAATAAAAGGGCTGAAAGATTATCTGTCCTGTGCCATGAAAGATACAAGCTTTCGCATACCCCTAAATGCTTTGAACGACACGCTTTATACCTTTGACCAGCGCCAACAGACCCTTTTTGTGACACCGCCGCCCGCTGCAAGCCGCCTGCAGGGTACACTTAAGAGCAAAACAGATACCGTCGAGATCGAGCTGGAACAAAAGACCCATGGTTTATATGCGCTTCCTTTCGCTCCTTCCGTTGTGCGGGGCGAATGGCACATTATAATGCCGCGTAATGAAGCTTTTCCGGGGATATTTGTCGACAGTGTTTACATTGTGCCTCTGTCACTTTCGGCGCCACCTGAATTCAGTGCTGTAAGCGGATTTTTGGAAACGCCGGTTCCTCCCGATTCCCGCATTATACTGGAAAGCCCCGGCAAGCGCTACGAAACGGCCTGCGATGCTCATACCTTCACGTTCCCTGAAGTCACAGCAGGAACCTATACCTTATTGTGGTACCGGGACCGGAATCGCAATAAACGGCCGGACCCCGGTCGCCCCTTCCCTTACGAAAGACCGGAGATCACTTATCTGCTCGAAAAAGGCATTCAGGTCAGATCCCGCTGGGATGTGGATCTGACAGAACCCTATAAAATACCGGTTGAAAACGAAGAATGAACATCCTATATTTGACCGCTGATTATATAAATTGAGGTAATGATGGAACACTATTACAGTATTATACTGGCAGGCGGCGTCGGCAAGCGTTTTTGGCCTTTAAGCCGTAAGAACAACCCCAAACAATTGCTTGATATCGCGGGAAATAAAAGTATGATCAATCTGACCATAGACCGGCTTCTTTCTTTAAGCGATCTTGATCATATTTACATCATGACCAACCAGGACCAGGCCGATCTGATCATGCGCCAGAACAAGGCGCTTACACCCGATCATTTTATTATCGAGCCTTCCGGTAAAAATACGGCCCCTGCGATCGGTCTGGCGGCCATGCATGTTCTCAAGCGCGATCCCGATGCCGTAATGGGTTTATTTCCTGCCGATCATTTGATCACAAATACCGAAATATTCACACATACCGTCCGGGAAGCGATCGATGCGGCAGGAAAAGAAAAAGCTCTGTTCACCTTCGGCATCAAACCCACATTCCCTGCGACCGGATACGGCTATATACAGGTTCAGAAAGAGGAGATTCCGGGATCTCCGCATATTTACAGATCTGTTACTTTTGCCGAAAAACCGAACATCGAAACAGCCCGGCTTTTTCTGAAATCTGGCGAGTTCCTCTGGAACAGCGGTATGTTCGTCTGGCAGGCAAAGGTGATCATTGACAAGATCAATCGTTACCTGCCGGAACTGGGTACCTGCCTCGCAGAGATCGGAGAAAGTATCGGTACGGACCAGTATAAACGTGTGATCATGCGTAAATGGAAGACCATTCAGCCGATATCGATCGATTACGGTGTTATGGAGCAATCCAGCCGCATCCATGTGATGCGTGCCGACTTTGACTGGAGTGACGTGGGAAGCTGGGACACAATTTATAAAATAGAGCAAAAAGATAAGAACAAGAATGTGATGCGTGCAAAGGGCCTGTTGCTGCGTTCCAGTGGAAATTATGTGTATACGAAAAAACTTAAGGTCTTTGGGCTCGGACTAAAAAATCTTATTGTTGTTGAAAGTGACGGTGCGTTACTGATCTTGCCCCGCGCACAGGCCGAAAACATTAAAGAGATCGTTGATTCCCTGCCATTGATCGGTGAACAGGAATTACTCTGATATATGAAAGCCAAACGTCTTCTCGAACATTTGAATCAATTTCTCGGCAGTGAGGATTTTGATGTGGTCTATGGCACCGGTGCCTTCTCCGGCGGGCATTGCGTCATAAATCAGAATAGGGTCATCGTCGTTAACAAGCGCATGCCGCATGAAGAACAGATTCGGATACTGGTTTCGGTGATCCTTGAATTAAAGCTCGATTATTCGGGGTTGAAAAACGAAGTGCAGGAATATATCAACCGATATCTTACCGGCTGATCATCGATCAGCGTTTTTTTATCAGACGATCGGGATAATTACTGAAAAAACCGTCCACACCCATCGTCCGCAATTCTGCCGCCCGTTCGGGATCATCAACTGTCCAGATATATACTTTTAATCCATGGTCATGTACATGCCGCACCCATGCGGGTTTAACACATTCTGCGTCAAGACTGGCAGCAAATGGTGTGAGTATCTTTATTCTTTTTTTCAGACGACGGGGTTTCCGTTTGAATAAGAGGGCGACTGGGATCTCCGGAAAGATCTCGTGGAAGCGCCGCAGTTCACGAAAATAAAAAGAAGAAATAAAAAAGTCATCTGTCTTCCAGTGCCCGGTGCGGATACTGTTTCTGATATCCTGCGCGGCAGCAACGGCCGTTCGCCGGCTTTTTAATTCCACATTTATACAAATGTGACCATCAAGTTCATCAAGGACTTCTTTCAGGGTGGGGATATGTTCCCCTTTCCCCGCATCCAGGCTCCGGAGCTCAGCGAGTTTTTTTCGCTTTATTTTCCCGCGCGCACCGGTTATGCGTTTGAGTTTACGGTCATGAAAGACGACCAGCTCACCGGACCCGCATAACTGCACATCACATTCGATCGCATCGGCTTTTAATGCCACTGCGGCGCGGAAGGCTATTAATGTGTTTTCCGGTTCATAGCCGGAGGCTCCCCGATGTGCGATCACGGGTGTTTTATGCATATCCTTCAGGGTTCTTCTTTTGCCAGTTCCAGGCATCCCGAACCATGTCCTCCAGATTTCGTTTCACTTCCCATCCAAGTATTTCTTTTGCTTTCTGCGGATCGGCATAGGATACTGCAATATCTCCCGGGCGGCGCGGTGCAAAAATATAAGGGATCTTTATTTTATTGGTCGCTTCAAAGCTTTTTACAACATCAAGTACACTGTAACCCCGGCCAGTACCAAGATTAAATACGGATATTCCGGCCGAGGCACGGATCTTTTCCAATGCCCTGACATGTCCTTCGGCAAGGTCGCATACGTGGATAAAATCCCGTACTCCCGTCCCGTCCGGTGTGGGATAATCCTTCCCGAAAATGGTCAACTTGTCCCGGCGTCCGACGGCGACCTGTGAAATATAAGGCATCAGATTATTCGGAATACCGCTGGGATCTTCGCCGATCTTGCCGCAGGGGTGTGCACCTACCGGATTGAAATACCGTAAAAGTGTCACCGACCATTCCGGATCCGCGACACAGATATCACGCAGGATCTCTTCGATAAATAACTTGGTTCGCCCATAGGGATTGGTGGCGGATGTGGGTGCATCTTCCTTGAACGGCACATTCTCGGACATGCCGTATACGGTAGCTGAAGAACTGAAGATCAGCGTCTTAACCCCGGCAGCGGCCATGACTTCGCTTAGGACAATACTGCCATACACATTGTTCCGATAATACGCCAGCGGTTTTTCGACCGATTCGCCGACCGCTTTCAACCCGGCAAAATGGATCACGGCATCGATCTTGTGTCGCAGAAACACTTCTTTCAGTGGAGCGCGGTCACAAATATCCACAGAATAAACATTCAGTGATCTGTGGGATATCTCTTGAACCCTTTTCAATGCAAGGGGATTACTGTTTGAAAAATTATCGACAACAACCACTTCATACCCGGCTTCCAGCAGTGATATGCATGTGTGACTGCCGATATATCCGGCGCCCCCGGTTACCAGAATAGTATGATACATAAAAACAGCCTATTTTATGAATTAACATATTTATTTTCTACGAGTAAAGCAACCTGCTTTTTTGTTTCCGTAATAAAAAGATCGGAATCCGTTTCGGGTATGTCGCAAAAAGGGTTAACAGTGACAAATATCACATACCGGAAATAGCTGTTTTTCCCTTCGGGATTTTTATCTACATTCCTCTTGGGGGACAATATGATATCACGATGTTTCGCTGCCGGACTACACGGAATACATGCTTATGAGGTAACGGTCGAGACCCGTCTTGACCATGCTCTCCCAAAATATTTTATCGTCGGCCTGGCTGAAAAGGCGGTCAAGGAAAGTTACTCCCGACTTTATTCTGCCATAAAATCTAGCGGCTATCGCATGCCGGGCTGCAAGATCACACAGAATCTCGCACCGGCGGATATTCCCAAAGAAGGAACGGGGTTTGACCTTTCTCTGGCTGTCGGTGTCCTGGCGGCAAGTGGAGATGTGGACACAAGCCGCCTGGAAGATATGATCCTGATCGGTGAACTTGCCCTGGACGGACATATACGTCCGTCAAAGGGTATTCTGCCCATTGCTCTCAGTATGAAGCATTTCCGGCAGAAGCAACTGTTGGTACCGGGCGCAAATGCTAAAGAAGCAGCCATGCCGGGTTACTGTACGGTCTGGGGGGTTGACACCTTACAAGATGCAATTGATATCATTAACGGACGGTCATCCGCCAAGCCCGAGCAGGTGGATGTGAATTCCTATTTTCAATATGACGTGCAAGATCATGTTGATTTTTCGGAAGTAAAAGGACAGGCGCATGTCAAACGTGCTTTGGAAGTAGCGGCTGCGGGCGGACATAATATCGTACTCATCGGTCCGCCGGGTTCCGGGAAATCCATGCTTGCAAAACGTTTTTCAACTATCCTGCCGGACCTCACACTGGATGAAGCGATGGAGACAACAGCCGTATATTCGGTTTATGAGGACATCTCGGATATCAGTCTGATTACACGGCGGCCGTTCCGCTCTCCGCATCATACCGTCAGCGACAGCGCACTCGTCGGTGGTGGCAGAATACCACGGCCGGGAGAAGTAAGCCTTGCTCACAACGGTGTGCTTTTCCTGGATGAATTTCCCGAGTTCAAAAAGAATGTGCTTGAAGTGCTGCGTCAACCGCTGGAAGACGGACAGGTAACCATCAGCCGGGCACTGACCTCCCTTACCTACCCTGCAAGTTTTATGCTTATAGCGGCCATGAATCCTTGTCCCTGCGGATATGCTACAGATCCGAAACACGAATGCACCTGCAGTATCGGACAGATCCAGCATTATCTGAGCCGGATATCAGGACCCCTGCTTGACCGTATCGATATTCATGTTGATGTTCCGGCGGTCAGCTATGAAGAGATCAGCGATCCAGGGGACAGCGAATGCTCCGCAGTTATCCGCAAGCGGGTTTGCGCAGCACGTTCTATTCAGACAGAGCGTTTTCGATCACACGCCCACATTCATTGCAACGCTCATATGGGTCCGCGGGATATCAAACGGCATTGTGTACTTTCGGCTGAAAGCCGGGAATTATTGAAAATAGCCATCATTCGCCTCGGTCTGAGCGCCCGGGCATATACGCGTATTCTGAAAGTTGCGCGAACCATTGCCGATCTGGATGCCGATGAGGATATTCGTGCGGCACATATCAGTGAAGCCATCCACTACCGGAATCTGGACCGGCAGAACAATGGCGTGTAGCAGTAATAACGGTTTGAATATAATATTTAAAACGGCCAAAAATACATTATCAGCGGCACTCCAAGAAGGAGAACGATTATGACCAGGGGGATCCCCATACGTGTATAATCAAAAAATTTATATCCACCGGGACCCATAACCAATGTATTGGATTGATGTCCGATCGGTGTGAGGAATGCGCAGGATGCGCCGATGGCAACCGCCATTAAAAAAGGGTCTATGGAAAAGCCCAAGCCCTTGGCAACACTGATCGCGATCGGCGCCATCAACACGACCGTGGCGGCATTGTTAATTACACCCGATAATATAATTGTGATAAGCATAATAAGTCCCAGCATCATCCAGGCGGGGACATTACCGCCTGCCAGTAAAACATATTCAGCAATACGGGCTGCCCCTCCGGTAGTTTCAAGTGCCGTTCCAACCGGTATCATTGCTGCCAGCAGCACGATGACCGGCCAGTCAATACTCGTGTAAAGATCTTTCAGGGGCATGACCCCCACCAACACCATGGCTGCAGCTGCAATGCTGAATGCCGCTTGTACCGGCAGGAGCCCGCTGACAACGGAAATGATCGAAAGCGTGAAGATACCCAGTGCGGCGGTGATCTTTTTCTGATATCCGATCCGCAAACCGCGGGTCGCAAGCGGCAGACAGCCAATCGATGTAATGATCTCGTTCAAAAGATGTTCACGCCCCTGAATGAGCAATACATCACCGGTGCGAAATACGACCTGGTTGATACGATGATGGATCTTTTGCTCTTTCCTTGCAACGGACAAAAGGTTTACGCCGTAGCGGCTGCGCATCCGCAACGATGCCGCTGTGCGTCCGATAAGCGGTGAATTACGCATTACCACCGCTTCGGTGATCGCAATGTTCTTTGAACCTTCCGCGTCGCTTCGAAATCTTTTATCCCCTACCATGCGCGTTCCCGTTTCTTCAATGAAGGTGTTCAGATCATCCGCATCGGCCTCTATGATCAAAATATCCTTATTCAGTAACGGTTCTTCCGGATCCGGAGCATGGATACGTTTATCATTGCGTATCAAGCCCAGGATCTGAACATCTGCAGATATTCCCTTCATCGCATCAATGATACTTTTATTACAGATCCTGGATTCCTTAAGTATCCTTATTTCAGTTATATAATCGTCTATTTCAAATAATTCGGATTCGGATTTTTTAGTTGCTCTTTTGGGTAACATGCGCCAGCCAAGAAAGGTAATGAACAAAATCCCTGCGATCGTAAGAAAAAACCCGACCGGTGTAAAATCGAACATGCCGAATGCGGAGCCGGTCTCTTCCGCGCGGAATGTGGCAATAATGATGTTCGGTGGTGTACCGATCAGCGTGGTCATGCCCCCAAAAAGGGATGCAAAGGCGATAGGCATTAAATAATAGGAAGGCGGATTACCGCTTTTACGCGCCATCTGAATGGCAATTGGCATCATCAGGGCCAGTGCGCCAACATTGTTCATAAAAGCAGACGCAAAAGCAACCAGCAAACAGAGAACAAGGATCTGCAGTATCATGTTCTTCCCGATCTTCATGACCCATTTGCCGAGCAGATCGATCAGTCCGGAATACTCAAGCGCTTTTCCTATCACAAGAACCGCTGCAACCGTAATTACTGCGGGATGGCCAAAACCCAGAAAGGCTTTACCCGGATCTATAATACCCGTCAAGATCAGAACGAACAAGGCGAGCAAGGCAACCAGATCGTGACGTATGCGCCCCCAAATGAACAAAGCCAGAACAAAAATGAGTGTAGCAAAAACAATGATCTGCTGAATCATATAATTAAGCCTTTTTTATTTCCTGCTCAATATACAGAGCCTCAAATTATTATTCCACAATATTTTTTGGGGCAATAATCGAAGACCGGCCATCAGGCCGGTCGAGTTTTTATGTTAAGTGATCTCTAGTAGATTGTCACGCCGATCGTAAAAGCCGTGGTCGCAAGAACATTTTCTGTATAGGCCTGTGTGGTTTCGCTCCAGGTGCGTTCAACGTATTCCGATTCCCCCTTCGCCGTTCCGCCGAGGAATCGCAAGTTGGCAAAAACATCAATGCCTCTCCGCAGCGGATAACCGGCCCGGAGGGAAGCATCCAGAACAGAACCCTCAAAGGTAAAGCTTGCACCGTTAATGATCGCAGAGGACGCATAAAGACCCGTTGCATCCAAGCCGACATAGGCACCACAGGGCATCGTATAGCGCCCACTCAGGTAAATGGCAGGTACGGGCCCCACATTCTGACTGACCGTCATCTGATTGCCGCTGACTTCTTTAAATACAATGGAAGCGTTCCGCGCCTGAAGAGCCAGGCCCGCAGAAAACATCCATTTTTCACTCTGTACGAATTGATAGGCGTAGGTGAAACGATAAAACGGGAATCCGTATTTGATCTCCATCGGCGTTCCGCTTGCAAAGATCACACTGTCGATCATCACATCTTCACGGAATGTAACATTGGTTACAACGGTCAGGGGTTGATACAGCAAACCGATCCGGTGTTTTTCATTGAGTGTCAATCCCCCTGCATAACGGTCAAAAGGGAAAAGAATGTCCTGTCCGCCTTCCTTGACAAAATCAAATGTTGAGGCACCCTCATCACTTTTCCCGGATTGATAGGTATGGTTCAACACCCCGAAAAGTCCGGTCTCCAGCTCAAAAAAGATCTTCAAAGAATTCCTCGAAGGATTTAGCAAGGTGGCGGGGCCGTCCGCATATACGCTGGCCGCAAGTACAACAGCTGTTAGAAATAATATTGTCTTCTTCATTTTTTTCCTTTCTATTAATTACAATATTACACTATTTATGTGAAATATGAAAGATAAATACTTACCATTAATATATAATAATAAAACATTTTTTATGGGCACTTGAGAAATATTTCTTTGACAGCTACAGCGTTTGTACTTACATTTCAACAGATTACAATAATAATCAAGAGAGGTACAGAATGAAAAATCTGATGTTTGTCCGCCGTTCTTTCATCCCGCTATTTGTTATGCTCATCGCCATGGCTGCGTGTTGTGAATATAAAACCGTCGGTGAAACGGTAACGGAAGACAAAGGAAAACAACCCTGGATCGTTGATATCGAAGAGATAACCCTGTCCAATCCCGATTTTCTGGTCGCAAGCTGGACCGGTGATTTTCTGCAGATGACCCTGATGTCCATTCGGCCCGGTGGAGAGATCGGTTTGGAAATGCATCCGGATATCGATCAGTTCATCCGTATCGAAAAGGGGGAAGCTCGGGTTGTGATGGGCAAGAGCAAGGATGATCTCAGTTTCGATAAGCATATTAAAGATGATTGGGCTATCCTGATCCCTGCCGGATACTGGCATAATGTTATTAATGTCGGGAAAAAAGAGTTAAAACTCTATTCGATCTACGGCCCGCCGGAACATGCCTTCGGAACACGATATACGACACAAGAAGAGGCGGAAGAACACCATCATCATGAGCATTAATCTTCCTCCCTTATTTTATTAATAAGCAAAAGGAATACCCGAAAAATGAAAAAGATCGCATTCTTCGATACAAAGCCTTACGATAAGACCTTTTTTGATGAGGCAAATAAAACATTTGGTTTTGATATCCGTTATTTTAAAGAACATCTTAACGAAAATACGGCAGAACTCACCGCGGGATTCGATGCGGTCTGCGCCTTTGTAAATGACACCTTAAACAGTACTGTTATCGGACATCTCCATAAGCATGGTGTTGAGTTGGTGGTGCTGCGCTGTGCCGGTTATAATCATGTCGATCTCACCGCGGCATACAAGCATGTCCATGTTTTAAGGGTCCCCCGCTATTCTCCCTATTCGGTAGCTGAACATGCCATGGCACTGCTATTGACGCTAAACCGCAAAACCCATCGTGCCTATTACCGGACACGCGACGGAAATTTTTCTATCAACGGACTGATGGGATTTGATCTTCATGGGAAGACTGCAGGCGTTATCGGAACAGGAAAGATCGGTCAATGTCTGATCTCCATATTAAAAGGTTGCGGAATGCGTATTTTGGCTCATGACCCTTATCCGAATGAGACGTATGCTAAAGAAGCCGGCATTACCTACACTGACTTGCCAACTTTGTATCGGGAATCAGATATTATTTCCCTGCATTGTCCCTTAACGCCGGAAACCCACTATATGATCAATGCTGATGCGATCGGAAAAATGAAAGACGGCGTCTTGCTGATCAATACCGGACGCGGGCAACTGATCAACACACGAGCGCTGATCAACGGGCTTAAAAAAGGCCGTATCGGCGGAGCGGGACTGGATGTCTATGAAGAGGAAGCGGAATATTTTTTCGAAGATTTTTCAAATTCCGCCATCAGTGATGATGTGCTTGCCAGGCTCATGACTTTCCCGAATGTGCTTATTACCTCGCATCAGGCTTTCTTTACCAGGGAAGCCTTGCAAAACATCGCCACGACAACACTCCGAAACGCCGATGACTTTTTTAACGATCGTATTTTACAGAACGAGATATGCTATCGTTGCGGGGGCGAATGCGTTAAACCCCTCAAAAAACGTTGTTTTTAGGAATGTTTGTACCCGGTCGGTCGGAAAGAATTAATCTTTTTATTTTAATTTGTTCTCTTTTTTATTAATTTATTGCAGTAAAAAAATGTAAGGAGTTTCTATGAAAGAACATTTTGAGATTATTATTCTCATGGGTAGACCCGCTTCCGGAAAATCTGAGGTTATAGATTTTCTAAAGAAAACCCCGGTCCCTGAACGCTTGAAACGTTTTCACGTCAATAAATTTGAGGAAATCGATGATTTCCCCATGTTATGGACCTGGTTCGAAGAAGATGCCATTCTGGAAAAGATCATGAACAAACCACGTTTCCACACCGATCCCGAAGGATTCTTTTTATACCGCTACCAATGGGATCTTCTGATTGAACGCATCTCACTGGAATACAATAAAAAATTACGGGATGAGGGATATTCCGATAAAACAACCACGATCCTGGAATTCAGCCGTGGTTCGGAACACGGCGGTTATAAGAGTGCCTTTCAGCATTTATCCGACGAGATCCTCGAAAAAGCATGTGTTCTGTACATAGATGTTCCTTTTGAGGAATCTCTGCGTAAGAACAGGCGCCGTTTCAATCCGGACCGTCCGGACTCCATTCTGGAACATGGGTTGCCGGATGCCAAGCTTGAAAAAATGTATAAAGAGGTTGATTGGGAGATCTTTAAAGGTGATGATCCCGAATATATCTCTTTCTCTGGACATAAGATCCCTTATGTGGTCCTGCACAACATGCCGGAAGTAACCGATGATCCCAAAAAACTGGGACCCGCTCTGGAAGATTGTTTCAGTAAACTCTGGAAGATCAGAAATAAAGGATAACCCTCTATGAATATTGAAAAAAAAACCTTAAAAACATTCCTTAGAGATTACAGTATCTGGGGATTTGCTTTCGGATATTTTGCAGCATATGTCCCTTACAGTATGTTGACGAACATCATGAGCCGCGGACTTTTACCTTCTCTTAACAACAAAGGTCTGGCCGGTTTTTCTATTCTTCCGGTTACGGCTGTTGCAACACTTGTGACCATGATCATTGTCATCAGTCTTCTCGGCTGGTGGAAATATGCGAGTCATTCTACCGTCTTCGGCGTGAGCGTTCCTCATCCGACGAAATGGACACTATTATCCGGTATTTTTACTTCATTGATCATCGGCACAACAACACTCGCCTATACCTTTGAAAATGTCAGTATCGTGCTTGCCATGTTGTTCATGCGCGGCGGTGTCCTGATCATTGGTCCTATTGTAGATGCCCTGACCAAAAGAAAGGTCCGTTGGTTTTCCTGGGCGGGTCTTATCGGAGCCCTGCTTGCGCTTTTGGTCAATTCTTTTAACGCCAGCAATTTCGATATTCCGGTTATGCTCGGTATTGTGATCTTTGTTTATTTACTGAGCTACTATATGCGCTTCCAGTTCATGAGCCGGAATGCAAAGTCAGATAAGAAAGAAGTGAATCTGCGTTATTTTGTTGAAGAACAGATGGTCTCAACGCCAACGCTGGTAATTATTCTTCTTGTCCTGGCATTGTTCAAGGGTGATATCGGTGCCGACATCCGTTTTGGATGGACCGCCCACTGGAATCAACCTTACCTTTGGGCATTGATCCTGATCGGTATTATGTCACAGGGAACCGGTTTCTTCGGTACGCTGGTGTTCCTGGATAAAAACGAGAATACCTATTGTATCCCGGTCAACCGTTCGTCCAGCGTGATAGCAGGCGTGATCGCTTCACTTCTCGTTGCGCTTTTCCCGGGACAATCGATGCCGGCAACCACGCAGTTCATTGGTGCGGGTATTATCATTATATCAATCCTTTTCCTGAGCATCCCGCCATTGCTCCAGGCAAAGAAAAAAGTAGAAAAAGCTTAATAACGAAGAATAAAGGCAGGTTTCCCTGCCTTTATTCTTTTGCGAAAGCCTTTTATGATAATCCGGGGTGCAACAAGTAATTACAGGCGGTAGAAAAAATGTCCCTTAAACATTTTGTACACAGACACAGGCGTAATTCAACCGGATTGGCGCTGGGAGGCGGTGGCGCGCTGGGGCTTGCGCATGTCGGGGTTTTGAAGGCACTAGAGGAATTTGATGTTCGCCCTCTGGTCATCAGTGGTAACAGTGCGGGAGCGCTGGTCGGTGGAATTTATGCCTCCGGAAGATCTATTGAAGAAATGATCGATCTTTCACAGGAAATGGGGGATGATATGTTCGATCATTTCAAAATGTCCCTGCGTGGCGGACTGGTCAATGCAAGACGCATACATGAAAAACTGTTGGACATTCTCGGAGATGTGCGCATTGAGGATTGCCCCATTCCCTTTATTGCTGTCAGCGTTGATCTTATCAGCGGTAAAACATTTTATATTCATCGCGGTCGTTTGGCCGATGCAATCCGCGCAAGTATTTCCGTTCCCGGCGTATTCCGCCCTTATGTTACGAACGGACTGCAACTGGTGGACGGTGGTGTCCGTGACTCTGTTCCATTGCGCGCACTGAATAATTATTCGCTGAAACTGCGTATCGCCGTTGGCCTTTTGAAAGCGTCCTTACGGGATGAATCACCCGCATTCCTGGATATATCACCCGAAGAAACGAGAGAAGAAGGGAAGGACAAGGACAGTCCGGGTATTTTGAAGGTTATCTCCCGGTCAATGGCCATCTCATCCACCGAATCCGCTTTCAGAGAGATTAGAGCAAATAAACCCGATCTTGCCATATATATCGACTTGGGTGAAAAAATGAAAATGTGGGATTTTAAACGCCACGAAATGGCGATCAATGCAGGATATGAGCAGGCATACGTACAGCTGGAAGACTTCTTTGGAAAATAAAAGAAGTTGATATTCTTTTGGGGGTGTGATATATTCCTATACTTTTTCCGGCAGGATTAGGGACCCTGCCAAACGGAAATAAATACAAACACAGGAGGAAGCATGAATGTAAACATTATTCTTGTTTCGGCACTCGCTTATCTGATCGGATCAATTCCGACCGCCTGGATCTGTGGGAAGATCCTTAAAGGCAGAGAATATGATATCCGTGATCATGGAAGCGGGAATGTCGGTACGACGAACGTTATTCGAAATCTTGGCTGGGGTGCCGGGATCGTTACTTTTCTGGTCGATGCCATGAAAGGTTTTGCTGTCGTTTTCTGGCTGCCTGTGCTGATCCATGAAGCACTGGATATTGAATCCGCACGTGTTCTATTGGCTGCCATGTCTTTGATAGGACACAGTTTCCCCGTTTTTATCAATTTCAGGGGCGGAAAAGGTGTTGCAACAACAGCGGGGATCATCTTTGCTTTTCGCTGGGAGATCGGACTGATCTGTCTGGCTGCCTTCATCGTGGCCCTGTTGCTCTCACGACAGTCCGGTGTCGGCTCGATCGCGGCTTCTTTTTTCTTCCCGATCATCAATATCCTCTATAAATTCGTGTTGGACATTCCCATCCCGATGCAGATGTTCTGGTTTAGTCTCGCGGTTCCGGTCTTCATTGTCTTTACTCATCGGGAAAATATCAGTAAGATCTTCCGGGGTATTCATAAAAAGGATTTCTAGTGCAGCATGTCGTTGCCGCAATGATCGAAATGGACGGGTATATGCTGATCTGCAGGCGCAGTTCGGCATCACGTCGTTTTCCTTTAAAATGGGAGTTCCCCGGCGGAAAGGTCGAATCCGGTGAATCACCCGAAAACGCGATCATTCGAGAAATGAAAGAAGAACTTGGGATACATGTCCGTAGTGTCCGTTTTGCAACTTCATACGATCATCAATATCCGCTGGAAGATGCGATCCGTCTTATTTTTTTCTTTATAACCGAGTTTTCCGGAACGGTTCAAAATCGTCAATTTGAGCAGACGGCATGGGTACTCCGCGAAAAACTACACACTTATGATTTTCTTGACGGTGATATGAAGATCGTAAAAATGCTACAGAACGATAATATCTGAAAATAATTTATATTAATAATTCTGCGTAATACACCGGAATGCGTTTAAGGATTTAATTCAACGGGGTGATATTTCCTTTATAAAAACGGATAAGGCGAACACCACTGCTGCTGCGGGGTTTTTCCGGAGCAAAGCGTATATGTCGGATAATGCCGTGCGTGCCCTGTAAAAGGCTGAGTTCGTCACGGATCTCGCGCGGGGAGCTTGCGTTTTTCTCAAGAATATCCATCACTATCTTCATGCTTTCGTAGCCGTAAATATGTATTCTGCTCGGTTGTTTGTTCGTCTTCTGCTGAAACCCCCTGGCAAATTGACGCAGGTCCAGGGCGCGTGAATCCCAGTAATAATCACTGGCGATGATCATACTGTCGATATTTGTCCGGTAACGGTTCAGGATATTCGTTTGATACCAGTTCCCGTCACCCAGAAGATAAGCGTTAAAGCGATTACGAGACCATTGCGGTGCAATATATTGGATATGGTCTTGAGGTATGGGAATATAAACGGCATCGATGCCGTATTTTTCACGATTGAAAATATAGGGAAATAGTATCGTATCCACTTCGGATAGCAACCAGATCGCAGACAGAGAATCCATGTTCGTAAGTTGTTTTTTCAACGATTCCACGAGCGCCAGATCAATGTACGGCGCAAGTGCCGTCGTATCGACGGTCAGTTTTGAAAAATAGAAAGATCCGATATAATCCGGACCGATCTGAACCGGCTCAAGTTCCGCCAGGATCTGTTCGATCTTTTTTGATTCCTGATTGTCCTCGATCGCTTCCAGTAATATGCAGATACTATCTGTAATGATCGTATAGTATTTATCTTCGAGTGTGATCTCCGGGGACAGCCAACCACCCGCATGGCGGGATAATTTCCGGATCAGGGTGTCGGAAATATTTTCCGTTGACTCGAGTGTTCCCTCAATTAAAATGTCATAGACTGTCGGATCGTCCGGCCACAGACTTTCAAGTAAAAAAGTCGTGTCCGGCGGTGACGGTGTCGTATCGTGCTGTACAATTGCATACAGGGAATCGATCCTTAAGGGATCAAGGGCGTCCGTGGCAGCAAAAATACTGTCGATCATGTTCACTTCCTCTGGCGTCACCTCTGCAGTATCAACATCGAACAATCCCTCTGCCCGCGCACGGTAGAATCCGTCCAAATACGAAAAATACCGTGGCAAATATTCCGCTTTTTCTTTCAGTTCCGCTAGCTTATCGTTAATGTCTGTGGGGGTGCCGCTGTACCAAACATTGTGCACAACCTGACCTCCGTTGCGTTCGACACCACGCGTAAACGAGGCCGTGATATCCAGACCGTATTCCGTTACGGGTGC
Organism: uncultured bacterium; assembly: GCA_964535585.1. Classification (GTDB taxonomy): domain Bacteria; phylum Fidelibacterota; class Fidelibacteria; order Fidelibacterales; family Fidelibacteraceae; genus M50B103. The sequence goes on from CAZHTR010000001.1 coordinate 282,914, forward strand.
GATAACTGCAAAACGTTTGCACGATAAACTATCGCTTGCATAATCGGCCAATGCGATTGCTCGTTGTTGCTGTTCGGGGTTCAATTGAAAGATTGATGCACCCATATCAACAAGATTGTCCGCTGTGGCAGTAGGTGTGATCAGCGGTACACCCGCATATTCGCACAGGGGTGCCATTGATACCGCCATATCACTGCTTACGGGTCCGATCACCGCGGCAATATTCTGCATTTCCAGTAGTTTTTTCAAATTGTTCAATCCGCTTCGGATCCTGCTTTCTGTATCGACGATGATCAGGTTAACGCGATTCTTACTTTTACTGCGATATGATTCGTAAGCATATTTTATACCGTCAAGCAGCTCGGTCCCGGTTTCCGAATGCCGGCCTGTAAGGGGCAGTACAACCGCAATATTGATCTCCGTATCATCTTGTTTCCGACTTTTATTCAGATAGGATATAATCTCTTTATATTTTTCGGCATAATCGGCTTTTTTCAGTTCGTTCTTTACTTCCTGCAAAACACGATCGGCCTCTGAAAAATCTCCTGCCGCGATACTGCGTTCGGCCCAAAGGAGTTTCAAGTAAGCAAGCGATTCATTCCCGATGATCAGGGATGACAAAATATCGAAATCCGATGGCTGTAAATAGTAGCGTGCAAGATCATCGCTAAAGGTCATTACATCTTTACGCAGAGCCGGGTCTTCTGTGAGGGAAAGGACACGGATCGCCGTTACCATAGACGGATAGAACTGTTGTTTCATGGCAAGCGCTTTTGCGCGCTCAAACAACACATCCGGCAAATAGCGCGTATCGGAAAAAAGTTGTTCAAAAACACGACTGTCATGTATCAATTGATCATAATTCCCGAGTTCGAAATTACATTTAACGACCATAAACAATGAGATGGCCGCGTAAACGTTGGTGGCAGGAGGTTCCGATGCATATGCTTCGCGGAATATTTGCAGCGCCCGATCATGAGCGCCACGCTGATATTGTGTGATCCCGCGATCAATATCTGCGCGGCTTGCTCCGCAAAGCGGTGCCAGCAATAACAGCAGCATCAGATATATCCCTATGTTAACGATTCTTCTGATAGTCCGACTCCAATATGGTTAAGCCGTTCAGCTTGTCGTGTGCCGTCAGATCAAAACGGATCGGCGTAAGTGAAATATAATTATTTTTAACCGCAGTTTCATCTATTGTTTCGGCTTCATTCAATTCCTTTTTTATACCGGACATCCAGTAATATGTCCTCCCTTTGGGATCGGTACGCTTCTCGAACTTTTCTTTCCACTGTGCCATCCCCTGTTCGCAGATACGCAGGCCGGCAATATCCGAATTGTTCTTGACATTCGGCACGTTCACATTTAACATAACGTCACGCGGGAGATCGTTCTTCATCCTTTTCACCAGAAAACGAATGAAATTGGCGGCAGGTTCCCAATTGGGGTGATCGTAGGTTGTCAGACTGACCGCGATCCCGGGGATCCCGTTGAACACCGCCTCCGCCGCCCCGCCCACAGTTCCGGAATAAATGACATTCAGTCCGGTATTGGAGCCGAGGTTAATGCCGGAGATAACAAGATCCGGCGGCGACGGCATGATCTCCGCCAGAGCAAGTTTAACACAATCCGCCGGTGTCCCGCACAGAGCATATCCTTCGAAGAGGCCCTCCTTAACGAACTTTTTAAGTGGCATGGGTTTATCCAGTGTAATACTGTGACTGACGGCACTGCGTTCGCCATCGGGCGCTACGACCGTAATCGTTCCCAGGTCCCGTACGGCCGAATATAACACACTGAGACCGGGAGCGTCTATTCCGTCGTCATTTACAAGCAATATATTCACTTTTTCTCCAGGTTTTTGGATAGGATAAGCGCATTCGATGAGTTCTTTTCATAGTAATCCGGAATTGATCCTGTCTGAACAAAACCGTTTTTCTTATAAAAATCCCGTGCGCATTGATTGTTTTCATTCACTTCAAGCCGAATAACCCCAAGCCGATGTTCCCCGGCATAGACGATCGCCCGGTCCAGCAGGATCTGCGCTATTCCGCGGCCGCGCATATCGTCCCGAACCGCAATATTGTTCAGATGCAGTTCACTTCCCCATTTGCAGCAATTAATATATGCACAGATATTCTCACCATCAACGACCACCCAATTACAGGGGTCTTCCCTTTCAAGCTGAAAGATAAAATGTACGGGATCCCAGGGCTCATCGTAACATGCTGTTTCTATTTCCATAATCTTCGGAATATCTTCTATTGTCATATCGCGGATCTGTATCATACCGAATGTTCCGATTTCCATTCTTTGGGTCTGTATTCCATGCCGTATTCCAGTACCAGACTGTCATAGTCGTTCGTGGCGGAACCCGAAAGATATCTGTTATAATAATGACCGATAAAAGACGGAAGGATCTTTTCAGTTATAACGGAGATATTACCGGTCAATTCAAGATCCGTATTGCTTATGACGTGTTTGCAATCGGGATACCATGCGGAAAGGTCGCCAATGCTTCCGTAATGGATATCTATTGCAGAAATAGGATCTCTGAATTGTGCGCTGTAAACAAGGTCGCGGTGTGAGCGGATCACCCACAATGTTTTTTCCGGATCCGTTTTGTCCATGGTGCCGGCAATAAAGGCCTGCATGGTATTCACGGTTCCCAGCGGAATTTTGTCGGGATAAACAAACCCTTTTGCAAAACTCATCCCGATACGCAAACCGGTAAAGGATCCCGGTCCGGAGGAAACAACGACTGCATCCAGTTTATTAATCCGGATCAGCTGTTCCTCGAAAAGACCGGCAACAATACTGACCAGTTTTTCGGCATGGACCCTGGGTTCGTATAAAAAATTCTCTGCGATGCATTCATCACCTTCATGCAGGGAGGCACCGCAAACCAGGGAAGAGGTTTCCAAAGCTAAGATCATCTATATCTCCAGTTCCCGCGGAGCATGTATTTCGATCCGCCGGGTATTATCGTTTACGTAGTGCATATATATCTTGATACAATTATCCGGTATATGACCGGATATGTTTTCCGGCCATTCGATCAGCACAATACCATCTTTTTCAAGATACTCATCGAACCCGAGCATGATCATCTCATCGGGATTTTTAATACGGTAACAATCAAAATGAAAGATCGGCAGATCGCCGTTATATTCGTTGATCAGCGTAAAGGTTGGTGATGTCGCCTGCTGGTCGGCATGTAAAAAAAAACAAACGCCTTGGGTGAGGGTCGTTTTCCCCGCAGCCAGGTCACCGTACAGAGCGATAACATCATTCATCTGTAATTGCGCTCCGATACGACGTCCCAGTTCAATGGTATCTTCCGGAGAGTGGCTGGTCAGAACATAGGTATACAATGTCATCGTTTCGGCCTCATGATCGCGACCGGCAGGATCATTTCATCCATGGAAACACCGCCATGTTGGAAAGTACCGGGATATTGCTTTTCATATTTTTTCATATTGTTCGGATAAAGGAAAAAATAATCGTCTTTAGCGAAGATATAAGTTGAACTGAGATGAGTTGCAGGAAGACGAAAATGCGCGGGTTCTTTCAAATAGATCGCCGTCTTTCCGGAAACAACCAAATTTCTGCCGGATTTATAGCGCAGATTGTCGGTGGAATCACGATCGGCTTTGACCACTGATCCGCGGTTGACCCGGAGGCTGCCATGATCGGATGTGATAACGATCGTAAATCCCGCCTCGCCGGCATATTCAATGATACGACGCAGATAGGACCCTTCCATCCAATTGCGTACGACATTCCGGTAACCGGCTTCATCGGGAACGATCTCGAGTAAAACCTCCGATGCCGAACGTTTGTGTGCAAGGATATCGACAAAATTGGCAACGACAACAATAAGATCGTTATTTTTTATATCCGAAAAACGGTTTGCAAGATTGTCACCGAATTTCGAATCGGAGACTTTATGAAAGGAGTGCCCATGGGACAAATGCAATCCAGCTTTCTTTAAATAATCCGCGACCAGCTTGTCTTCATAGCGGTTCATACTTTCTTCGCTGTCCGGATTGGCGTAAAGATCGGGATATTTCACATTGACCGCATCCGGGAACATGCCGGCAAAGATCGCATTCCGGCTATAGGGTGTGGCAGTAGGTAAAATGCTTATGTGAGATTCCAGGGCAATATTGAATTGGTCATAAAACAACGGCGCAAGTGCGATCCAGTGATCATATCGCAGACAATCGATCAACACAAAAAGCGTTTTCTCGTTCTGCCTCAACAGGGGTTCAACGTAGTGATCAAGAAGAGCAGGGGACATTGGGATATCCGGCGATTGTTTGACCCAGCCGGCATAATTGGATTCCACAAGACGCTGAAATTCCTTGTTGCTTGTTTCTTTCAATTCTTCAAGAAAGTGTTCAAGATCATATTGAATATTCTTTGAAAACTCAATCTGCCAGAAAGCGATACGATCATGTAAAAATGCCCATTCGCGGAGGGAGGTGATCCCCTCAAGCAAGCGATGACTCATATCCCGGTAAAATGACATGAATTCGTTGGCACGTGCATCCCGGGCAATATTGACACGATCAAGATTTTTCTTTAGACTCAATAACACCTGCGAAGGATTGATGGGTTTGGTCAGATAATCGGAGATCTCTTTTCCAATAGCATCTTCCATCAGGCTTTCTTCTTCGTTCTTAGTGATCATGATCACGGGCATGACCGGCCGCAACTTGCGGATCTCTTCCAGCACTGCCAGCCCGTCAAGTCCATCCATCATTTCATCAAGCAACGCTGCAGTAATATACTCGCCCTTAATGATATCAAGAGCATCTACTCCATTCGTGGCCGTCTTAACAACATAACCCTTTTCTTCCAAAAAAAGGATATGGGGACGGAGCAGATGGATCTCGTCATCAACCCATAAAATCGTATGTTTGTTCGTGTTTTCTGCCATCTTATTAATTTAATCCCTTTTTAAAGCGATACAAAGTGATTTACTGCCCGGCATCTGAATTTATTTATCCAACACCTTATATGTTCCAACATTGTTCTTATTGGGTTGAAATATTTTTCATATGAAACATCATGGTTTTTCTTTACTTTTAATCGGAGGAAATCTATGATCCGTTTGCTACATCCGCCGGTTTTCCAGGGATCCCTAAATAAAAGATCTTACTTTGAAGGTTGGTATGTTAAATGTCTCTACGACGATCTCATGTCATCCGTTGCCTTTATCCCGGGAGTATCATTAAGTCGCGACCGACATGCGTTCATACAGGTCAATACCTCTGACGGGGTCACCAAGTATATAAAATATCCCATCACGGATTTTGACTACTCCGCGAATACCTTTGATATCCGTATCGGCAACAACCGCTTCAACGCGGAAGGGATACACCTGTCGATCGATGTCCCCGGCTTATCACTGCACGGAGACCTCGCCTTTGAAGATGTACATCCTTTCCCTTCGACATTCATTTCTCCCGGTATCATGGGCTGGTTTACCTATGTTCCTTCTATGGAATGTTACCATGGTGTGGTTTCTATGCGGCACCGTATCCGTGGGAAATTACAATTCAACGAAAATGAGCATATTTTTAAAAACGGCATAGGTTATATTGAAAAAGACTGGGGCAGATCGTTCCCCGAGTCCTGGATATGGATGCAGTCTAATCCCTTTCAAAATTCCGATGCTTCCTTTATGCTTTCTGTCGCAAGGATACCCTGGATGGGTTCGTGGTTCAGGGGTTTAATTGGTTTTCTCTATTATGATGGGAAGTTGGAACGTTTTGCGACTTATCGGGGGCACAGAACACTTTCTCTGGATCATGATAAAAATGATCTGCACATCGTGATCGGTGGACGCGGACACTCTCTTCGCATTCATGCCGAAACCGGAAGTGGCAATGAACTGATCGCGCCCGTAAACGGCATTATGCATCGAAGCATGAAAGAAAGCCTGAATGCTTTCCTGCATGTTGAGTTGAGAGACAAAAAGAACAGCGTTCTTTTTGATGACAGTTCGCATATTGCGGGACTTGAGATATCCGGAGACATGAAGCACCTATGCAAAAAATGATAATGTGCACATTTTTTTATTTTTAGTCGATCGTTAATATTATATCATATGATAAATTCCATTTCCGCCCCGATACCACCGGGACTCAGCAGAATACTGCATCGCAAAGGACCGATCATCCTGGAATAGACAAGATCAAGATACTGTGCCTCGTTCAGGGGAAGCCGCTGGATCAGGTATCGGCTATGATTCAAGGGACGTAATACATACAGAATGGTGTCCGCACTTCGACCGCGCGTATATTGCAGACGTAAAAAACCTTCCGGTGTCTTGTGTGTCACACGATAAAAACAACCGTATGCCTCCCCGTATCGCGGGTCACCCAGTATTTGAATATCCAGGATCACTTTTTGCGTAAGATCCATTTTTATGCGCGCCTTCAGAATATCACTCTGTGTATATTGCCGGTGCGGACCGACAGGAAAGGTATTCGATATTTTTACCTCATTGATGTATTTGCCTGTAAATACAAGACCGAATTCAAACGGTTTTTTACGGTAAGCGGCATCAATGGTCAGACGCTGTTCACTGCGTGTAGGGTGATAAATGTGATGTGCACTTCCGCGGATCTTCCATCTTCCGGTGGAAAAGGACATCGCTGCCGTGAGTCCGCCACTGCCGGGTTTAAGGGCAGAACCCCATTTGCTGTCACCGGCACAGCTAATAAAATTATCACTTAGTTGTATGCCCGCAATATGCCAGACGAATTTCGTATGCCTGATCAACAGATCGGCGGAAAGATGATTGAATCCCCGGGGCGACATGGACAAGTTGACATCGCCTCGAAACCCATCCGCTTGATATGCCAGCCATGATTCCGCAATCGGGATCTGGGTGCCGTAGAATGCGATACCTGCCTGTACGGGTGTATGCTTTATCTCCATCATTCCACATGGAATATTCTTATAGAAAAATAAACAGGCATTGATCTTTTTGATCTCCGCGCTCAGGTAATACAAACGCGGATAATAATCATAATTCCGTATTTTGGGGTAAGACATGCCGCTGCGAAAATTCGATGCCGGATCCGCTGTAAAGCGCATCATGGTATTGCCCAGTATAACACCCCGTGCGATGTGCGGACGTCCGCGGCCAATGCCCGCCTGCAGCTTATCCGATGTCAAAGAAACGGAAAGCAGTTGGTCCGGATCACCCGCTCCGCCACTTCCACGGTAATACAACGCCAATAGACCCTGTTCGACAACCACCGTATTTTTATAGGCAAAATTGTTCTTAAAACTGAACTGACTATGCACGCGTGCACCGCTTTCGCTTTCTTCAAAGAAATTTCCCGCCAGAAATTCCGGATAGTTTTCACTGTCTTCTCCGTAGCAACAATGCATTGCGGCAAGTAATAAAATAACTGCGGTATATTTGATCACACTAATGTGCATAGGAGATAAAAACCGATTGTGATACCCCAAGAAAGGGATGATATGAAAGACATTCGTGAATGTTGAACCTTCCAATACGGATACGGATCGTCAGCGCCAATCTGCCATCCGGAACGACATATAAAAGTGAAGGGTATAAGGCGCCCCATAATGAACCCGCAACCTGCAGGCCGGCATCCCAGGGCAGATATTCCCGTTTGGATATGAAAACATTCATCGATATCGGACCGCCGGGGTCCCAGCGCAGTAATGCTTTTGTCACCGGTTCAAAAAAACGCATGGATCTGTCCTGCGGAAAGAAAAGACAATGTTCCGTCTGCATAAATATATCCCAGTGCGGGTGCGGCCGGATATTTATCGCCCCGGAACAGGAACCGCCGTGCAGCGTCTCAACTCCGGGTATGGCAGATAATCCGTAAGTCAAACGTATACCCGCGCGGATCTGATCTTCTTTGAGGATCGGGATCCCGATGCTCAGATCATGATTGGACATCAAACGATGGTATTGGGTTTTAAATGACAGCGAAGCAAAACGCGTGCCGGCATAGACGAGCCCTTCCTGAATGCCGTATCCTTTGTAGCCCGGTGTCCAGGCGCTGATCATACAAAGCGTGTCCGGAAAAAGCGCGCTGTTGCTTATGAAGAAGGCGGGATCATTACGATTTGCTCCTGCGGTGGATAAAGCAAGGTCAACATGCCAGACTGCGGCAGATAAAATCTCCGAAAACAAAAAAACAAAAATTAAGCTGTAGAATATCTTCCGCATGCGCCCCCGCTCGGGGGAAATTACGCAAAGCCAAAATCTTTATCAATTGATTAGTTGCGGGTGTGAGCAATATCACAAAGATAAACGGAATTCCTACTCCCTTACTCCCTTACTCCCTTACTCCCTTACTCCCTTACCCCCTTACTCCATTTCTCCCACATGCCACATCATCATACGGAATTGCCGTAATTTTTCCTTCTCTGTTTTTGTGACGTGAAGTTTTTCGCCGGTCAGGGGATGATATCCTGTGTGATACATGGCGGTTGCGAGAGTCATGGGTGTAGGATAGAAGTCAGCTGCCTGCCGTAGCTTATGGCCACCGGCTTTCAACTGTTTCTGAAGCTCCTCCATCATTGCATCGGTGCAGCCCGGATGTCCCGATATGAAATAAGGAACGATATATTGTTCTTTCTTTGCTTTGCGGGAAAATGCACGGAATTTTTCCAGAAACTGAAAATATACTTTCCCGGAAGGTTTATTCATAACGCGTGTAACATCATCGACCAGATGTTCCGGGGCGATCTTCAGGTGTCCGCCGGTAAAGCGGGTAACCATTTTTTCCATGGCCTTCAGGTCGGCAAGCGCCAGATCATGCCGTACACCGGAAGCGATATACACATGGTTGATCCCGGGAATTTCCGCGACGGACTGTAGAAGTGCGGTGTATTTTTTCTGGTCCGAAACGACCAGATGCTCACAAATTTCGGGGAAAAGGCAGCTCATTTCCTTACAACCGCCGATCGCGCAGTGCATACCGTACATGTTTGCAGTGGGACCGCCGATATCACTGACCGTTCCCTTGAACCAGCTCTTTTTGCAGAGATCCGCAACTTCCGTCAGTACTGACTTACTGCTTCGGCTCTGAATGCGCGGACCCTGATGGAAGGTAATGGCACAAAAACTGCAATTGCCGAAACAACCGCGATGCGCAGTAACCGAATCACGTATCTGTTCCCAGGCGGGAATGGGTTCATTATATTTCGGATGCGGTTCACGCGTAAAGGGCAGCGCGTATAGTGCGTCCATTTCTTTGGAGCTTAGGGGTTTGGCCGGCGGGTTGATGCGGATCGTTTGATCGCCATGTTTTTGGTACAGGATCTTTGCATAGGGATAAATTCGATTCTCATAATGAATGCGGGTCATTGTATTGAAGGCTTTTTTGTCTTTTTCCGTTTCCTCAAATGAGGGCAACGTGATCCCTTCCGCCAGGATCACATCATCCCTGCAGACCGTGCCGGGTACGTTTTTGATATCTCTTATCGCTTCGCCCGCAGAAAGGCGGTCGACAACCTGTACGACCGGCAACTCCCCCATACCATAGATCAGCAGATCGGCTTTGCTGTCGATCAGGATACTGCGGCGGACCTTATTGCTCCAGTAGTCGTAATGCGCCATGCGCCGCAGGCTGGCCTCAATGCCGCCGAGTATGATCGGTGTGCCTTTGAAATATGTCTGCAGCATGTTGCTGTAAACAATAACTGCGCGGTTTGGCCGCCTGCCTGTTTTGCCGCCGGGGCTATATGCGTCCTCTCCGCGTTTTTTTCGGTTAACCGTATAATGCGCGACCATGGAATCAATATTACCCGCCGTAACGGCAAAACAGCGGCGCGGCGCGCCGAGGCGCAGGACGTCTTCAGGATCGTTCCGGTCGGGCTGGTCAAGAATACCCACCCTATATCCCGCCGCTTCCAGCACCCGCGCGATCATGGCCGTTCCGAAAGACGGGTGGTCCACGTATGCATCACCACTAACGATGATAACATCGCACTGATCCCAGCCCAATGCTTTCATTTCATTCTTGTTTGTGGGAAAATTCATATTGAAATCTAATTGATAATTGATAATTGGCAAAGGATAATTACCGGGCGTATGAAAATCTCTATGCTTATCCAATCTCCCCGGGAATAGGACGGGAATGTGTTATACTGTTATTATATTTGATCGAAGTTCACTAAAATATTTGTAATCTTAAAATTGACAATTGTCAATTGTCCTTTGTCAATTATTAATTCTTTATCTTATATCCCGTTCCGTCTTTCCTGTCCAGCAGTTCGATCCCCATGGCATCCAGTTCATCGCGGATGGCATCTGCCTTTGCCCAGTCTTTGTTGGCACGCGCGGCATTCCTTTCCCCGATTTTACGGAGGATCGTTTTTTCATCGATCTCTGGTGCTTTTTCTTCATTATGAAAGATCACCCCGAGTACGCTGTCGACCTTCTTAAGCGCTTCCAATATTTCTTTTTTGTCGCCTTCGCTCAGCGGTTTTTCCCGTTTGATGCGATTGATATCGCGAATAGCATCGAATATCGCCGATAGCGCCGGAGAGATATTGAGGTCGTCATCCATATCCGCTTCGAACTTCTTCAACATATTCCCGCAGATCTCCCGGATCTCTGGATTCGCTTCCCCGGGATGCGTATGATCCAGTTCATAAAGAAAATCACTGAAACGTTTGAGGGTGTTGACCGATGCATCCAGCAGATTCAGCGAAAAATTTAGCTTCTGCCGGTAATGGGTGGACAGAAGCGTGTATCTGATCGCTGCCGGCGTATAACCCTTTTCGACCAGTCCGTTGATATAGATAATATTACCCAGCGATTTGCTCATCTTACTGTTTTCCCAGAGCAGATGTTCGCAATGCAGCCAGTAATTGACAAAGGGGTGACCTGTAGCTCCCTCGCTCTGGGCGATCTCGTTCTCGTGGTGCGGGAACATATTGTCAACACCGCCGGTGTGAATATCAAAGGTCTCACCGAGGTATTTCATGGACATGGCCGAACACTCGATGTGCCAGCCCGGCCGTCCTTTGCCGAGTTCCGTTTCCCAGTAAACATTCCCGTCTTCCGGTTTCCAGGCTTTCCACAGGGCAAAGTCGTTGACTGATTCTTTGTCGTATTCGTCATCGTCAACCCGCGCACCGGTCTTCAGGTTGTCCATATCCAGATGTTGTAATTTTCCGTATTGTGGAAATGCACTTATCTTGAAAAATATATTCCCGTCGGATGCGCGATAAGCCAGTCCGCGCTCCATGAGCTTTTTGACCAGTGCAACCATCTCAGGGATGTGTTCCGTGGCGGCGGGGAAGATCTCCGCTTTGTCGATATTCAGCGTTTCAAGGTCGCGGAAAAAAGCCTTTTTGTAAGTATCCGTATATTCGGAGATCGACGTTCCGGTTTCGGCGCATTTTTTGATGATCTTGTCATCCACGTCAGTAAGGTTCATGACCTGTGTAACATCATATCCTTTGAACTTTAGGTAGCGTTTCAGAATATCTTCAAAGACATATGCACGAAAATTTCCGATATGGGCATAATTGTATACGGTGGGTCCGCAATTGTACATGCTGACCTTCCCGGACGCGACCGGTTTGAAGATCTCTTTCTTACGTGTCAGGGTGTTATAGAATGTCAGTGACATGTCGTTCCTCACAGTTTTGTGCAAAAATAAACAAATTTTTAAGGCTTTAAAAGTAATTATCTCTTTATAAACAGTTAATAGATCGATTTGAGGATTCGTTCGATATCAGTAATATTGACTTAGGCACCCAGCGCGTCACGAATAATGATCTCAAGAAGTTCCGGGAAAGATATCCCGATCGCCTTGGCTGACTTGGGTACCAGCGATGAGGCTGTCATACCCGGCAGGGTATTGGCTTCAAGCAAATAGATGTCTTCTTCGGGCGTCATGCGGAAATCGATCCGGGCGTAATTCTTCAGACCCAGCGCCTTCCAGACCTTCACTGCCTGTTCCTTAAGATAGCGGGTGATATCCGAAGAAATGGGGGCCGGGACCAGATATTGTGTTTTATGTCCCAGATATTTTGCATTGAAATCATAGACCCCGCCCGCGTCCACTTCCAGAACGGGATAGGCTTCACCGCAGATCACGGGGATATTGAATTCCCGGCCGGGAATATATCGTTCGATCATTACAAGGGGACTGAAGGTCAATGCCGCCCGACAGGCTTCGCTGAGATCGGCTTCTTCCATAAAAACCGTCAAGCCTACCGAAGAGCCTGCATCGTTTGGTTTTACAACCAGGGGATAATCAATATTTTGCGGCTTATTCACGGCTATATCGTAGATCTCTGCCTCAGCACATGGTACACCTTGCGCCTCTGCAAGAATTTTGGTGCGCTGTTTGTCCATCGCCGCTGCAGATGCCGCATAGGCCGACCCGGTGAACGGCAGTCCCGCCATTTCCAGTACGGCGGCGATCACGCCGTTTTCGCCATTACCGCCATGTAAAGCGTTGAAAACGATATCGGTGCCCCATTCGCTGATCGCCTGCACCTGTTCCAGAAAATAGTGGTCCCTTAACCCGGCCATCGCCTTAAAGTCTCCGCCCTCCATAGAATATGTTTCGAGTCCTTTACGAAAACCATCCATATCTGCGAGTGCGGTTGCCGGATCCATGTACATCACCTCATGTCCCGCTCCTGTCAGTGCTTTACCGACCGCCGTTCCGCTGGCGAGCGATACTGTCCGTTCCGGCGATGCTCCGCCCAAAAGCACACAGATCTTCATATATTGTTCCCTTCCCTGTTGTTCAATATGTTAATTACCGCCTCACCCAGGTTGGCGACCGGAATATATGGTACCTGTTTGTCGTCACATTCAACTCTGGTACCGGGACCCCAGCCCTGGTTCACAAGATAAAAAGGCAACCCCAGCGTTTGAGCCGCAACGGCATCACCGAATCCGTCACCGACAAAAACTGCCTCTTCCAAGCGGATCCCGTGTTCGTGTACCGCCTGTTCGAACATCCCGGTCCTTGGCTTGCGGCAGCTGCATCCTTCTTCCGGTGCGTGCGGACAGTAATACCAGGCATCGATCTTTCCGCCGCCCGCTTCCGCACCGTCAATCACTTTACGGAAAATACGTTCGGCATTTTCTCTGCTGTGCAATCCGCGACCGATCGCGCCCTGATTGCTGACCACGATCACCCGGATCCCGGCATCTGTGAGTTTCCGCAAAGCCCCGGGTACATCTTTATGGATGGCCACATCCTCTGCCCGGATAAGATATGGGGGTTTATCTTCATTGATCACTCCGTCGCGATCGAGGAATACGGTTGAAATTGCCATGAGGATATTTTATGTAAAATATCTCCCTTAACAAAATATTTCCTTGGAAAATATGATTCTTCTTCTGTCAGCAAGCCGCCGTAAATCGGAACATACATTACGGACAAAAGGGAAGGGCTTCTTAACTTATTTGTTTTTGAGCTTATTTGCTCATTTTATCATAACCATCTTTCCGGTATCAAAAAATTCACCGGCATGTAAACGGTAAATATAAACACCGGTTGACAAAATATTTCCATGCATGTCCGTTCCGTCCCAGATGATCTTATTGCTGCCCGGTGTCTGATCCCGGTATGACCATTGCTTAACTGCATGGCCGGTGATATTATAAATGGTCATTTGAATATCGGACACTTCCGGCAGCACATATTGAAGTACCGTTGAGACATTGAATGGATTCGGGTAATTCTGTAACAGCTGGTAATCGGAGGGCGGTTCCGGATCTCGCACGTTAACAATTTCTTCAATTCTAAATGTATATACCGGAGTATGAAGCGCGGAATGTCCGTATGCAAACGGAATGTAATGCAGTATTGGTGAGATTTTGTATGATTCGCCGTCCTGATCTCTTCGCAATGTGTATCTTTTCCCGATGCGAGTCGGTAGTTCGAATTCACTGCCAACCGGCACGAGCTGTGTAAAGCTTGTATCTCCACTGATGTGCACGGCAAGTACGGTGTCTTTCGTCCCTTCAATTCCTATTCGGATAGTAATGTTACTGTCAAGGGGTTCTCCGACCAGATCAAGATATTCAAGAGCAAGTTTATATCCGATACGGTTAAGCGCGTTCCCGTTGAAATGTAGGTTGGTGTCACTGTAGCGTAGATTATCACAATCATCGATGTCGATCCAGGCATAGTATCCCCGGTGTGCACCCATGCCCATTTGCGCAGAGCGCAACACATTCTCCATTGTGGTCTCTCTCCACTTTGTTCGTACACAGACAAAGGGAAGGCTGTCAACGGCGGAATCGTTTGGAAAGCGGCCCCTGATGCGCGTGATGAATTCGTTAAGGTTTTCTGCATAATACGGTGCGCGGTCGGCAGATCTGTCTCCTACGCCCTGGAACCAGAAAAACCCAATATATTGCGGATCGTAGCCGTGGTTCCGAAACATTTCAACCGCACTGTCATGCCTGCGGATAAAGCGCGGATACGTTCTGCCATCGACCTGCCAGTCTTCGTTCAGGGTGGTTCCGCTAAAGGCGATCTTCATTACCGCAAGAGAATCGGTGTAATATTTATATAATGTTCGGGCCAGCAAGATCTCCACTCCAAAACCGCGATTGTATTCCTGAATAAAGCTTTCACTTTGACCGAATTTTGTAAGCAATCCCAGTGTGGACAACCCAAACTCTCCATGGGAGTATGCCAGATAATAGGGTATATGGTCATCAACGGTATCGGGGATGAAGAAGCGCGGTTCGCCAACATTCTCGGCGTTTGACTGACCTGCAATCACAATAACTTTTTGGGGGACACGCTGGGCAACAAAGATCATGCTATCAATGCTTGTATCTGAGGCGTTTATTTCAATAAAAGCCGGTGAAAATTTAAATGCGCGGTACGATGGGACCAGTATCGTATCAATACCCGCGGGGATTGTTATATGAAAATATCCGCTTGTATCCGTATGGCTCCCTCCAATCTTCACATCCGCCAGTCCCGTACTGTCGCACAAGACGCGCCCGTAAATGGATAATGAATCTGGCAATGGCATTGCAGACAGATTCAAAACAATGCTTATAGTTATGATTAATTTTAACAATGTTCTTCGCATCAAGCTTTCCTTCCGGTAGGGCAAAAACAGTTACTTTTTCTCCGGTTTTTTCAGTCTTAATATACTGACGCTGATCCTTTTATTCAATACTAAAAGGCCCTACCTTGCTAAATCCGCCCAAAAAGACCTCTTGATATGAAAGAATATTTCTTCCCACCGGTACTTGTTGGCGCCTGTCGGTTTTATTATCTTGCATCATATATGAATCCCTTTTTAAATTCAAACGCTTTTTAAAGTCGTGCTCTAATATACCGGACTCTAATAACAACAGGGGAAACAAGATCGCAATGAGTTTAAGAACCGTCAAACGAAAATTATTTATCTTAATGTTGGGAGTCGTGCTTTGCGCTTCTTTATCAGCAAGAGAATATCATGTCTCTAAAAAAGGCAGTGACCGTCATGACGGTTCCCGGATCAAACCCTTCCAGACGATATCAAGAGCAGTTCAATGCGCTATGCCCGGCGATACCATCACGGTCTACGCGGGGACTTACCGGGAATGGGTGAATCCCGTCCGCGGAGGAGAAAGCGACAAAAAACGCATCGTCTACCGAGCCGCACCCGGAGAACATGTTGAGATCAAGGGTTCCGAAATCATAAAGAACTGGAAACGTGTAAAGGATGGTGTTTGGAAAGTGACCCTTCCGGAGCGTTTTTTCGGCGATTATAATCCCTATCGGGATCTTATTTTTGGTGACTGGTTCGATGATTATGGGCGTATCCATCATACCGGAGAGGTTTTTCTGAACGGTAAATCCATGTATGAAAAAGAAACACTTGAAAAGATTTTTGATCCCGTTCCGGATACAAGCATGATGGATCCCGAAGGTTCAGTATATACCTGGTATTGCGAAAGCGATGAAAAAAGAACGACGATCTGGGCAAATTTTCATGATCATGATCCCAATAAAGAACTGACCGAGATCAGCGTGCGCAGAACTTGCTTTTATCCTGAGAATCCCGGGATCAATTACATTACCATCAGCGGTTTCCATTTTTCGCAGGCAGCCACACAATGGCCCGCGCCTACCGCCGAACAGGTGGGTATGATCTCCACGCACTGGAATAAGGGATGGATCATTGAAAATAATGTCATCCACGATTCCAAATGTGCCGGGATCACACTGGGTAAAGAGCGCGGCACCGGTCATAATGTCTGGTCGGCCGATATCGGAAGCGTTTATAACGACGGGAACGTTCATTATATCGAAGTTCTTTTCCGTGTACTTCGCAATGGCTGGAACAAAGAACAGATCGGTTCGCACATTGTCCGGAACAATACCATATTCAATTGCGAACAGGCCGGCATCTGCGGAACGATGGGTGCGGCATTCAGCGTCATCGAAAACAATCATGTTTACAATATCTGGACAAAACGACAGTTCGGCGGCGATGAGATCGGGGGCATCAAACTGCATGCGCCGGTAGATGTGCTGATACGGAATAACCGGATCCACAATGCTGCGCGCGGTCTGTGGCTGGATTGGATGACCCAGGGGACCCGTGTATCAGGGAACCTGTTGTATAACAATGACCGCGTGGATGTTTATTTCGAGGTCAACCATGGTCCTTTTGTCGCAGACAATAACGTTCTTCTTTCTCCAAACGCTCTGATCACACGTTCGCAGGGGGGGGCTTTTATACATAATCTGTTCGGTGGAATGGTCATCACCCGGCCGGACCATCGGCGTTTTACACCGTATTTTCTTCCAAACTCAACCGATGTTGCCGGACTAAGTATTATTCTTGCCGGGGACGATCGTTACTATAACAACATTTTTATCGGAGCGGATGAAAATAACGATCACGGACTGAGCGGATATGACAATTCGCGCCTCCCGAATTGGATGGAAGGCAATGTTTATTATAGTGGCGCGCGACCTTCGGTCCATGACGAACATTTTCTTATGTGCCCAGACCATAACCCGGAACTCCTGCTCGAAGAAAAAGATAATGGTGTTTATCTTTCTTTTGATCCCGGATCCCGCTTTGCGGGACATAAAACCCGGATCATAAACGGCGATATTCTTGGGGAAGCGCGCATTCCCAAAGCCCCCTTTAACAATCCTGACGGGGGATATCTAATGATCGATACGGATCATTTTGGGAATAAGCGGACACCTGACCAAAACCGGGCCGGTCCTTTTCTCGATCTCTCATCCGGAAGAACGTCATTGATGCTTTGGTAGAACAACACGCACAGAACTGCTAAATAAAATTTATCTGCCGCAATATTTTGTTTTAAAATCAAAATAATCATATTAATTTTATTTATTAAAATATTACAATGGAGTCTTCTCTATGCAAAAACTGTTCAGGTTGATCGTAAAATGCGGTTTGGTCATTTCCTTGTTGATAACTTCTTCCTGTGATCGCTTTCCCTCCGATCCGGACCTTGCCGATCCTCAGGACGCCCTGTATGTGCTCATTCAGGCCCATGCGCTGAAACAGTTGTGGATGTATCATTATTTTGAGACCTTTTCCAACGGGTACGAAGAAGGGCAGCTATTCGTTTATGAACCGACCCTTGCTGAGCTGGAGGCACTCCATGAAGAATTGCGCAATGTACTATTGCATAAAGAAGATGTCATTTCCGCGGCGCAGACGGTAACGGACTCCCTGGGACTTACGCCCTCGCCGTTGAGCAAAACAACAGGGATTTTCGGTTCATTATTCAGCTTTTTTTCCGAAGGCGCCGCCATGGGAGAGCGCAGTCGGGAGCGTATCCTGACCATTGTCTCAAATATGAGCAATGAAGAGAAAAGTGCCTTGTTCAATAACCAGCTGCGAAGCAAGTGGAAAAATCAGTTCTACGATGAGAACGATTTCTGGACCAAGCTCCAAAACGGGGATCTCGATGATAAGACCAGCAGCATTTATAATGACTTCTACGATAACTCCGATTTGAACAACCGCTTTGTTTCCCTCGCGGACGACAACAACCTAACCCCGGGAAAGATATTTGTCAAGGAAGGCGCCAGTCTGACCGAGAAAGGGATGGATGTTGTGATCGAGGCGACAAAGATCGCCACGCCGCTGGGTAAGGGTATGGATATGGTTGACGAGGGGAAGAAGTGGTGGGAAAAAGCCGAAAAAGCCGTGGACAAGCCCCTGGAATTGATCGAGGATGAGATAAAGGAACGCGTGGCGGGAAAACTTGCCGGCATGGTGGATATCGACGGGGCTGTCAATGCCACCGGACTTGGTGAGAAAACCGCGACCGCAGTCAAGATACTGTCTGATATCAGCTTCGGTACGGACGACACGCAGGAGCTCTACGAAAAGGCTATTGACTGGGGTGTGGCAAAGATCACAAGTCCGGACAAGTCCATTACACCCGATGTGATCGTTGCCGAGAACAAGAGCGGCGGGGGCGGATTGCCGGACTTGATCTTCGGTGTGGGAAATTATGTCAACCACGCAGGAGAAATATTGATGGCACTGCCGGCGGGGAACTGGGATATAAGCGCAATGGACAAAAAAGGGGAGAAAGCCGCAACCCCGTCGGTTACCATTACCTCGCAACAGGAAACGGCGGTCGATATTCAGATGACCGGCAGTCTGCATCAGGATGTCAAAACGCGCCTTGAAAAGGCAAATTTCATTAGTGTTTATTTCCAGTACGGTGATAATACAGGACAATACATGGGAATGCAAAGTTCTTCCGATTATCCGCTGTCTTCCAGCGGGACAAGCTTTAGCGTGGCTTACGATTACGTTAACGATGAAGGAACCCACTACATTCTGAATATAAGCGGACATACAACGATCCTGGGTTATGATCTTCCTGCAGTCACCCTTCACGCAACCAAAAGCATCCGGCAAGCGAACAAAGGCTGGGGGCAGTACAGTCATCAGGAAGAAGAGATTAGCATTGACAATCTGCCGTTTGCCTATTTCAGTGGAGCCACCGGCACCTATTTTGAGATCGGTGATTATTACAATTCGGAATACCTTGCCTCCTTATCTTCGATCGTTAACTTCAGCGACAGAACCGCCTTTTATAACAGCGATGACGATGTTCTCAGCGATACGACCTTTTCATCCATTCTCAACTCAAGCCAGGCACGCCTTCGTGTCACGTTCATGAATTCAAGCACACCCTAAGCTCCCTCCCGGACAAACGGCGGTAATTGAAAGCATTGAATCCATTCGCCTTACCCGCATTGCGACGATACAGGGTCCGCAAACATATCAACCCGATCCTGTGACGGGGGCAACATACATTCGCTTGCTTTTTACTTTTTACTTTTATCTTTTATCTTGTATTTTTACTCATGAACGAAAAAACACTTTTCACATCCCCGGGGAATCTCCCGCCCTTGGCTGCACGCATGCGCCCCGCACGTCTGGAACATTTCGCCGGGCAGGAACACCTTGTCGCGGAGGGGAAGTTCATTCACAACATGATCGCCTCGAAAGCTCTTTTTTCGCTTATCCTCTGGGGGCCGCCGGGAACCGGTAAAACGACCCTCGCGCGGATCATTGCGCAGGCCGGGGATGCAATGTTCTATGAACTGTCGGCGGTCAGCGCCAGCGTGAAGGATGTGCGTGAGATCATCCGCAAATCGACGAGCCATCAGGCAATGGGAAAAAAGACCCTCCTTTTCATCGACGAGATCCACCGCTTCAACAAGAGTCAGCAGGATGCGCTTCTGCATGCCGTCGAGAACGGCGAGGTGGTAATGATCGGTGCCACAACCGAGAATCCTTCCTTCGAGGTGATCTCGCCTTTGTTGTCGCGCTGCCGCATTCTGCGTCTTCAGCCGCTGAAACCCGACGATCTGCAGACCCTTATCCGTCGCGCAATGGAGGAGGACATTGTACTTTCCGGATATACGATCGACATATTCGATGCGGTGCGTGATTTTCTGATCCGCGCTTCCGGCGGCGATGCCCGGAAAATGTACAATACCCTGGATATAACGGTGCAGCTCGTGCGCGGCAGAACACCCGCCGATACTTCATTTACGATCGGAAAAGAAGATATTCAGATCGCACTGCAGGAACGTGCGCTGCTCTACGATAAAGACGGCGATTACCATTACGATACGATCTCTGCTTTCATTAAAAGCGTGCGCGGTTCGGATCCCGATGCCGCTGTGTACTGGATGACAGTGATGCTGGAAGGCGGCGAGGACCCGCTGTTCATTGCCCGCAGGCTGATCATCCTGGCTTCCGAAGATATCGGGAATGCAGATCCACAGGGGCTGGTGATCGCAAATGCAGGCTACCAGGCCGTTCATGCTATCGGCATGCCCGAAGCCGCGATCGTGTTGTCTCAGGTTACCGTATTTCTTGCCGCAGCACCCAAGAGCAACGCATCCTATATGGCACTACGCCGTGCACAAAAAACCATTCGCGATACCGGGTTCCAGTCGGTCCCCCTGCATCTGCGCAACGCTCCAACCGAAACCATGAAACAGTTCCACTACGGCTTAGGTTACGAATATCCGCACGATCATCCGGATGGGTTTATAAAACAGAAGTATCTCCCCGAACAAACGCCGGAAGAGACCCTTTACAGTCCCGGATCGAACGGATACGAAAAATTCATCTATGAACGATTGCTTAAATACTGGCCCGAAAGGTATAAAAAATAAGTATGTCCATTCTTATTAAACAAGTTCTTCTTGGTGAACAGCGCCTTGATGTTCATATCGAAGACGAACACTTCACCCGGATCGCACCTTGTGTGGATATTGTCGCCGATACGGTAATCGACGGAACACCCTTTGCCATTCTCCCGGCCTTTTATAATATGCATACCCATGCACCTATGACCCTTTTGCGCAGTTATGCGGACGATATCGAACTGCATACCTGGCTGAGCGAATATATTTGGCCGGTGGAAAAAAAGATCCGGGAAGAACATGTCTACCACGGCACACGTCTGGCCGTTCTCGAAATGATCAAATCCGGAACGGTCTATTTCAATGATATGTACTGGCTTTCGCTGGGTGCTGCACGTGCGGCTATGGAAATGGGGATGCGGGCCGATATTACGCTACTTCTGATAGATGCGGGCGATCCCGGTAAATCGGATGAACTCCTGAAAAGCGCCGATGACTTTTTTTCCCATGAAGCGGAATACCCGGATCGCATACGTTTCACATACGGACCCCATGCCATTTATACCGTTTCGGAAAAAACAATGCGAAAATGTGCGGAACGCGCCCGGAAGGAAGGGCGCCGGATCCATATCCATATTTCCGAAACACAGACGGAGGTCGAACAGGCCATAAAGAATTTCGGGAAGCGACCGATTGAATATCTGGATTCCATCGGCTTTCTCGGTCCGGATGTTACGGCAGTGCATTGTATCCATTTGAACGACAAGGAACGTTCCATTCTCAGAGAACGCGGGGTTGTCATCGCACACTGTCCCACTTCCAATATGAAACTGAGCTCGGGCCATTTCGATTATGCCGCGATACGTGCAAGCGGTATTCCGCTAACACTCGGAACCGACGGCGCCAGTTCAAACAATTCGCTTTCCATGCTGAGCGAAATGAAATTCGCATCTCTGTGGGCAAAAGCCTGCAGCACCGACCCGACAACTGCGCCGGCACAAGAAATATTCGACCTTGCAACCGTGCACGGCGCTCGTGCGGCAGGTCTGAATGCGGGCAGCGTCGAAGAAGGTATGCTAGCGGATTGTATGCTTGTCAGACTGGAGCACCCTTCGCTTATACCTTCCGGACATCTAATCTCCAACATGGTCTACAGCGCCACTCCCGAATGTATCGACACGGTGATCTGCAACGGAAAGATCCTTATGCGCGATCGTGTAATTCCCGGAGAAGCGGACATCATTTATGCAGCCCAGGAAGCTTACCGGGACCTGATAAAATAATTTCTTGCAATATGTGACAGGTATCACTGCATTATTTTTTTCTTTTTATTAAATTATATCATGACACGTAATGGGGGACATTTTATTGTTTTCATATTGCTTTGCGTTGCATTGCATGCACAATGCATTTTAAATGAGTTTATGATCGATGCTGTCGATGAGAATACTGGTGAATTCATTGAAGTATATAATATGTCCGATTCAATTATTGATCTTACACGTTTCTTTCTTTGTGATCCGCAGGACACGGACGCTATCATCCCTTTTCCGGATTATTTGATCAAACCGCGATGCTACGGTATTATCCTTGATCCGGATTATGCCGGTGAATACGATCACCTGATCCCGGACTCCGTACCGCGCTTTACCATCGAAGATGCACGATTCGGGATGTACGGCATTTCAAACAGCACATCCAAGACTTTTTCACTTTTGAATGAAAATAAACAGGTGCTTGACAGTTATATTACCGGCACTCCCTGCTGGGCAAAAGAGGCGTTCACAATGGAGCGGATCCGGCCGGAAAGTAATGAATGGCTACCCGCGCTCATTTTATACGGAACGCCGGGTACGCGGAATTCCGTTAGTCCAAAAGATCGTGATCTTCGTCTGCAAAAATGTTTAACAACACCTGAAAGTGACAGGATCCAACTTGAGGTTTTTGTAAATAATTGCGGCCTGACCGCTGTTTCTTCATTTTTGCTTGGATATATTATGGATATCTCTGATGATCGTCCCGATCTGCAAATTTCCGAATCATTTATTGTGGATACATTGATCGCGGCCGGCGATTCCTGCCGCATAATAATATCTCTTCCCCTCATGGCAAAAGGGACTTTGTCTTTAACTGTTTTCCTTTCCGCCGAGCCCGATATTGGCGATACGTTATGGCAGCTATGCGGTGTTCCTTTATCAAATGATGAGCTGATCATTACGGAATTCGTCTGTAAAACAGGAAATGATTTTTCCTGTGAGTATATTGAACTTCTATCGCGGTCTTCTCTGCCTGTTCAGTGCAGAGAGTTGGTCTTTGCTGATCTGACGGGATCGGTTATATTCAGATCGGATTATCTTCTTTACCCCGATTCGCTTGTGGTACTCGCACAATCGGGATCATTTCATGACGATTTCCCATTTGTTGAAAATGTCATTTACCCTCCCTCGTGGCGCAATCTGAATAACGACATGGATGCCATCCGGATATTGAATACAAATGAAACGCTAATATGCGAACTGTTTTACGATAGCGGTTGGTCTATCCCAAACAACAGCGCCATGCAGCTTGTCGACATGGGCCTGGATTACCGGAAAGCGGAGAACTGGGAGGTTAGTTATTCGGGTTCTCCCGGGAAAGCAAATCGCACACAAAAACAATTATTTCATTATACCTGTCTTGAGTCGGATGCTTTTTTTACGCCGACGGATATACTTCAACTGCGTTTTGTGAACGACGGATACTATCCCGTTCCTCCGCTGGAGCTTGACCTTACAACACCGGCTGCCGGCACGGTCATTAACCTTCCGGGGAGTGATCCGGGCGATACGGTGACCTGTCACCCCGAGATACAGGGTCTCTTTAACCCGGGGACACAATGCTGCAGGATAGCAGCCGCTGACAGTAACATTGTTTGTGCCGTCTTTAAATATTACCATCCCTATCCTTTCACGCCCTGCTTTTTTAATGAGGTATTAAGCGACCCCCTGGACACATACGGGCAAGCTGAATTTATAGAACTGGAGTGTCGTATAGATGATCTTGACCTTGAAAAATGGAAATTATATGTCAATAACAGCCGGCTGGACCTATCCGGATATATGTTGCGGGGCTTCAGCATATTTTGCAAGAGCGGAGATATCGTACATAATGTCTCTGCAGATCGTCGCTTTGTTTATTCGGGTTTCCCTACGCTTCCGAATGCCGGTGCGCATTTTCGTCTTGAGGATCCTGCCGGAAATATTGTAGATGATTGCGATCTTCGGGATCACGGTTCTACAGAGCGCGGAAGAAGTTTGGAAAAACAATTTGAGAACATTTCTTCTGCTGATCCGGACATCTGGCACACCTGTGTGGGACCGAATGGCATGACCCCGGGACAACGAAACAGTATAACGGTGCTGCCGGGCTACAGGGATGCATTGTCCGTTTACCCCCAGATCTTTTCTCATGACGAGCATGAACGGATGCAGATCAATATAGATTCCGAAAATGGTCTGATCTATTGTGAATTGTTTTGCTTCAATGCCGCCGGAAGAGAGATCTGGCGCGAAGAAAGATCCATGTTCTCTCAGCCGGCTGTCAGCGTCTTCTGGGACGGAAGAACAAAGAGCGGCGACAGGCCGGCGCGGGGAATTTATCTTCTGCTGGCGATTTTGCACGATACGGAAGGAAATACGCGTAAACTTCATGAGACGCTGATCGTACGTTAATATTATGATAGGACTATTTCCCTTATTTGTTTATTTTATGCTATAAATAAAAGGATTCGAAATGAAATATATCGCAGTTATCATGTTAATGATCTTTATCTTATTCACGGGGTGCAGCACAATGAATTTTTCCGATTTTTCAAGATCAATGGATGTCGCCAGTAAGGTCGATCTGGAAAAATATCTGGGTTCCTGGTATGAATATGCCCGCCTGGATGTAATCTTTGAAAGAGGCATGACGGAAACAAAAGCAAATTATTCGTTGCTTGAGCCCGATAAAAAGGGCAGACCTCGCATACGTGTCGTCAATTCGGGCATAAAGAACGGGAAGTATAAAGAAGCCCGCGCAAAGGCTGTAATACCGGATATTAACGAACCCGGCCGGCTGCAGGTATCGTTCTTCGGTCCCTTTTATTCGGATTATAATATTATCGCTCTGGACAATGTCAATTATCAATGGGCGCTGGTTGCCGGTAGTTCTCCCAAATATCTTTGGTTTCTTTCAAGAACACCTCAAATGGAACCTGCGGTGTTTGAAAAACTAAGGGCAATTGCGAATTCTTACGGTTACGAAACGTCCGAACTTATCTTTCCGCAATAAAAGAAGATTAAAACTGAGATCGCTTTCCCTTCGAACCCGGTGGATGATGAAGAGGAGCGGAGGTTGAGCGACTATTCTCACCATAACACCGAACTATTCAGGATTGCAGAAAGATAGATGGTCATTATATTATAACGTTTATATCGGCTATTTTATTCATAAGCCATAATATTGTTTTTAAAAACAAGAACTAAACCTGACCGTGGCAATTTTTATATTTTTTTCCGCTGCCGCAGGGACATGGTTCATTACGGCCAACCTTCGGATGATCCCGGCGGACGGGTTCCGTCCTTCCTGCCTGTGGCGCATTGGGTTGCGGTGGCATGTGCGGATCATTCTGGGCTCCCTGAAAACCCATGTTCTGCGTCTGGCCGTGGCGCTCCTGCATCTGGTGAAGCGGTAGGGGCTGTTGCGGTTCTTCTCGCAAACGAATTTCCGTCCGGAACAATAAACGAAGCGCTGTCTTATTAATTTGGCTTAGCAGGTTCCTGAAAGATTCGAATGCCTGCGATTTATACATCAGCAGCGGATCTTTTTGGGCGTATGCCTGCAGTCCGACACCTTCCTTGATCTGGTCAAGTTCGTATAAATGTTCTTTCCAGAGACCGTCAATGCTGTTTAAATACGCCCATCGCTCAAAGTCCCGCATGACTTCCTGTGGATACAGGGATTGTTTCCTTTGGTAGGTTTCCTTTGCCTGTACGAGGAAATACGCTTCGAGATCTTCGCGCTTCATATCATCATGTGATGAAGGAATATCACACATTATAACACTTAGCATTTCCTGACGCAGATCCTCCCACAGCCAGTTTTCCGGATTATTGTCTTGCGTGTTCTCCTCAATCGTAGATCTGATATATTCTTCGAGCATTTGTTCGATCTCGTGTTTCAGATTTCCACCCTCAAGAGCATAAGATCTGCGATCATAGATCACTTCCCGCTGCTTATTCATGACATCATCATATTCCAGCAGGTGTTTGCGAATGCCGAAGTTGCGCTCTTCGACCCGTTTTTGCGCACGCTCGATCATGCGGCTCATCATCGGCATGGAGATCACTTCATCATCCGGAATGGCATCAAGAAGAGCATTCCCTTTCAGATTACCGAAAAGCCGCATCAGATCATCTTCCAGCGAAATAAAGAATACCGATTCACCCGGGTCTCCCTGACGGCCGGCGCGTCCACGCAACTGGTTGTCAATACGGCGGGACTCGTGTCGCTCCGTACCAATGATCTTTAGTCCGCCAAGCTCCCGAACTTCATTTGTGATCTTGATATCCGTGCCGCGTCCGGCCATGTTCGTGGCAATGGTCACCGCGCTTCGCTGTCCCGCAAGTGACACCACCTCGGCTTCACGCTGATGTTGTTTCGCGTTCAATACATTATGGGGTATCCCGGCCCGCTTGAGATTTTTACTGAGCATTTCGGAGATCTCAACACTGATGGTGCCGACCAGAACGGGCTGCCCTTTTTTAAAACAATCGGAAATTTCATTTATGATCGCCTGGTGTTTGGCTGTCCGGCTTTTGTAGATCCTGTCGTCATGGTCAATACGGACGACCGGTACATTGGTTGGAATTGAGACAACTTCCAGATCATATATCTGTTCGAATTCGCTGGCTTCTGTAGCTGCCGTTCCCGTCATACCTGCCAGCTTATCATACATGCGGAAATAATTCTGCAGGGTAATGGTTGCCAAGGTTTGGTTCTCGCCTTCAATGCGTACGTGTTCTTTGGCTTCAATGGCCTGATGCAGGCCATCGCTATAACGGCGTCCGGGAAGGATACGTCCGGTGAATTCATCTACGATCAGGACCTTCCCGTCCTTAACAACATATTCAACATCTTTCTCATATAATGCATAAGCACGCAGAAGCTGGGTGATATTATGGATCATCTCGCTTTTCTGGCTATGTTTGTTCTGTATTTCATTTTTTGCTTTTTGCTTCTCTTCTTCCGAGAGTGCCGGATCCTCATCGATCTTGACAAATTCATCCCCGATATCCGGAATCACAAAATATTCGGGGTCTTCGGGATTGAGCACCTTGCGCCCTTCATCGCTTATAACGATGGTGTGGTTCTTCTCATCAATGGCATACAGTAAAAGATCGTCCACTTCATGCAGACGTTTTTCCTGCATATAATAATTTTCTGTCCGGAAGAGTTTGTCCTGAATATCGGCTTGCTGCATGAGCTTGAGAAAACGCGGGTTTTTGGGTTCTCCGTGCTGTATCTGCAATAATTTGGTCCCGATCTCAAGTTCGTGTTCCTTATCATCCGGAATATCGGCGATCTCATCAAGAAGTTGGTTGACCTTTCGCTTCTGTGCGCGAACCAGACGATCTACCTGTGGCCGCAGCTTTTTGAAAAGCTCATGTGTGTTGGACTGGACCGGACCGGAAATGATGAGCGGTGTTCGTGCTTCGTCGACCAGTACGGAGTCGACCTCATCAACAATCGCATAATAGTGGCCTCGTTGCACCATGTGTTCCTGGTGTACGGCCATATTATCACGAAGATAATCAAAACCGAACTCATTGTTCGTACCGTATACGATATCGCATGCATATTGCTGTTTACGTTGTGTTGGCGGCATACTGTTTAAAATTTTCCCAACACTTAATCCGAGAAAACTATAAATAACCCCCATCCATTCGGCGTCACGTTCCGCAAGATAGTCGTTAACAGTTACAACGTGCACTCCGCGTTTTGTCAGAGCATTCAAAAAAATCGGCATGGTGGCGACCAGTGTTTTACCTTCGCCCGTTTTCATTTCGGCTATATTGCCATTATGAAGAACTTCCGCGCCGAGCAACTGCACATCGAAAGGCACCATATTCCATTCAAGATCATTGCCCATAACTTTAGCTGATGTTCCCAACAGGCGTTTACAGGTTTGTTTTACGATGGCAAAAGCTTCGATCTTAAGCGATTCAAGCGCGGCTTGCTCGGCTTCATAGATCGCAGTATCGGCGGCTTCGGACGGAAGCCCGGCCTTCTCCGCCTGTTCTTTGGCATCATTGCGACTTTGAGCGATCAATGCGATCATTTCACGGGTTCTGGCGCGCAGATCATCATCACTCAAACCGTTCATGCTTTCACATGCATCATTTATTTCAGGGATGATATGTTTTATTTTTTTTAAATAGCGGTCCGATGAGGAACCGAATAATCTTATTAAATATTTATCGAATATCATATGCGAGTTAACCTTCTTTCACGGGTTTGATGTCCGGCATTAATGCACCCTCTTCAACAAGATCCTTGTATATGCGGTCAAGCATTCCGTTAACGAACACATGGCTTTCATCCGTTGAAAACTCTTTCGCAAGTTCAATGGCCTCGGAAATGGTTACACGCGGCGGCACATCTTCAATGTACATCATTTCGGCAATGGACTGCCGGAGGATGATCTTGTCCATCAGTGTTATCCGGGAAAAGTCCCAGTTTTTTGAACGCTTCTTTATCCGTTCATCAAGATGATCGATCTCCAGTACGGTTTTATATATCAGCGTACGGAAAAATGTTTCATCATATTCCGTTTCATCACTCAAGGGGATACTGTTGCGGATAACATCTTCAAGTGTTTCATCACCCTGCTGTAAATATGCATATAAAAGTTGGATGCATAACATCCGCGCATTACGGCGTAACTTTTTCATATATAGCAGATCCTTATTAATAATGTGGAAAATATAAAAACGGACATTTTCAAGTATGGTCTCATAGCTAACAAATATAATACCTTTTTATTGGGAATGAAAAATGAATAATCTTAAAATGCTTCCCTTTTAATGTCCCTTTGACCAAATAGTGATTGTTAATTGTTTTATTTTTCTTTCGTGCTTTTTTATACCAATCCTAAATGCCTGTTCAATAGTTTTCTTGCATATTACAATGAATGTATTATAAATTCCTTTATTACTAAATAAAACATTTTAAGGGAAATATGGAAGAAAAATGGATGATAGAGCCCGGAAGAGGGCTGGGAAAGATACGCTTCGGAATCAGTCGTACAGATTTAACAGAAATGCTGGGGGAACCCGACGCTAAAGACAAAAATGAAGAAGAGGGTGTTGTTTGTGAACATTTTTATTATGAAGATATGGACGCATCTTTCACCTTCAGCGATGATGAGGGTGACCGTCTTCTGGTCATTACCATCGGCAGTCCGGTCTACAGTATCGCCGGCAAATTGTTTGTCGGTCTTTCGCGCGGAGAAGCCGCACACGTTTTTCACGAATTTGGTTGGGAAAAACCTCTGATCGATACCCTTTCCGAACCC
The DNA here is from genome assembly GCA_964535585.1 of uncultured bacterium. GTDB lineage: Bacteria > Fidelibacterota > Fidelibacteria > Fidelibacterales > Fidelibacteraceae > M50B103. The sequence continues at coordinate 312,182 of CAZHTR010000001.1, forward strand.
GGCAATACCTCACTGATATATACATTTGAAAAAATCGGACTGGATATCTGGTTCGACGATGATGTTCTCAGCGGATTTCAGATGAGTCCTTTTTGGCTGGAAAATGGTGAAATTGCGTGGCCAAAGCCAATGTAAACGAAAAAAATAACACGAGCGCATTGATCCTTGCAACATTTGTGCTCTTGTTTTGGTCCGGTGTCGCTTCCGCTTTTAAGATCGCGCTTCGCGTTTTAAGTCCTTTTGAATTGCTTTTTACGGCAACATTGATCTCTTGTCTGATCCTTAGCATAATCATGCTTATAAGCGGTAAATTCCGCTTCTTATCCACATTGTCCCGCGTGGATCTTTTAAGGCTTATTCTCGCAGGAATTCTTAATCCTGTTTTATATTATCTTATTTTGTTCAAAGCCTACGATCTGCTTCCCGCACAATTCGCGCAAGCGATCAATTTTACATGGCCGCTTCTTCTTGCTCTTTTTACCATCATCCTCGGCAGGGAAAGATTCCACCTGCTGCGCATTCTCGCACTTTGTATTTCATTTGCCGGAGTAATTGTTCTTGTCCTTGGCGGCAGGTCCATCCCGGAAGGCCTCAGTTTGGCAGGGGTTTCCCTTGCTTTCCTCAGCACCTTTTTTTGGGTCTTCTACTGGATGACCACAAGAAACGTGCAGACGGATGCAGTGACCAGTTTGTGGATTCCTTTCGCGGTAGCAACAGTTATCCTTATTCTGCCGGCTTGCCTTTGGTTCCGTCCGGGGCATCTGAATATAAACACGATACTGGCGGCCGGGTATGTGGGGTTTTTTGAAATGAGTATTACTTTTCTTCTTTGGCTTAATGCCCTGCGTAAAACCACCTCTACCGCCCTCATCGGCAATTTCATCTATGCGGTACCTTTTCTTTCACTTGTTCTTATCCGATGTATCCTTAATGAACGGATCCTGGTCACAACAGTGATCGCATTGCTTATGATCGCAGGGGGGATTGTTGCTCAACTTTTTTTGCACATGGGTAAACAGGCAAAAAATATCTAAATAGATAGCCTGTGACAGAAAAATATTTTAATATTGATCTTTCAATAGGGTGTTTCTGAAATATATTTCAGATATACCGGATCGCCATAGTAAAGATATCCTTTGTTTTCATATTCGGTCCCGCATAATACCGAATGTATAAATCCGTTCCTGTAAACCTGGGTCGTATGCAGAATGGCGCGTTCCGGGTTTTCCTTCAATATGATCGTAAAACGTCCTTTATGGCTTCGGTATTCCCGAAATTCCGTGGTTGTTTTGCTTATAAATGCAAAAACGGGGTCAAGCCGCGATATTAAAAATCGGGTGTTCCACCATGTACCGCCTTCCGGGGAAATAAAAGGACGTCCCTGATACAACGCAATACTATCGTTATAGGCAAGAATGCATATGTGACTTTCATTCCGGTCCGTCAGAAATCGTTCAAATATTCTGTCGTAATGTGCAGCATGAAATTTGTAGTTATAGTTACCGTCTAAAAAAGCAAGGCGATCTATCCATGGGGGTAAAACATCGATTCCTTGTAAATAGTTCAGTATCCATGTGCCACCGGCACTGTGTCCGCTCAGGGTAACCTTATAATCCAGTCCGGAAAATATTTCAAGAACATCTTTTATCATGTTCTCGGTTTGCTCCGCAAAGCTCAGCGGGTGCAGATCGCTATAACGCGACCAGGAGCGTGCATCGTTCTGAATATAGACGGTAATAATGTTCTTGTTTTTCTGAACTTCCCGTAAAAAGCGTGTTTGTGCACCAATATGCTGTATGTCGTAATGCCAGTCATCACCTGTTTTGAGTTCCTTACCGATTGTCCATTCGATCGTGTTCCCGGCCGGACATGCGTAAAACAGGATAAGTGTTTCTTTCTCCGGACATAAGCTGCTATTCCCGGGGGCATTAATGACAATATTCACATCGTTGCCCCAGCGAAATGAGCGGATCTGTTCATGCGTTCTTTCATTCTGAATAAAACCCGGCAGCGTAACGGCGTCAAGGAACGCGATACCAATCCAAAAGAGCAGTTTCGCTTTTATAAAATGACATTCCATGGATTTGCTCTTTGCATTTTACTGAACATCCCCGGTTACCAGCGGTGACGGGTCCCGGAAAACAGCTCGTATGACCTTAAACGGGGCTTCTGTAAAATTTCTTTCTATAGTACGACCTTAAGTAAATATACTGTTTCATAAGATCTATTTCATTATTTTTATTGTAATAAAAAGATCAAGCGGTTCTATACCGCTTGATCTTGGGGGTTTGTTTTATGGTAATTGATTATTTCGCTTTAATTGTGACAAAACGCTTATTTCCATTCTTTGTCTCGATCAAAATAAGGATCGTCTGATCTTTTTTCACGTTTTCCAGCGCTTTTGTAAAATCATTGATATTCTTGATGTTCTTTCTTTCCAGGGTGACGATACGATCCCCGGCTTGAATGCCTTTCTGCTGCGCCTCGGAACCGGGTGTAACACTCACGACAACTACACCGTCTGAAGAATCGATCCCGAATTGACGTGCCTGTTCTTCGGTGTTTCTTTGTACCGTAAAACCGAGATCTATCTCTCCCGTTTTACCCTGTGCAATAACCGGTTCATCTGACGGCATTTCTTCCAGTCTGACATTGATGTTCCGTTTTCTGCCATCGCGAATAAGAGTCAATTTAACGGTCTCTCCGGGAGAGCGCGATGCAATATTGATCTGTAGCTCCGATGGCGTATGTACCGTTTGATCATTGACCTCAATGATGACATCTCCGGACTGGAGTTTCGCTTTTTCTGCGGGACTGTCTTTGACAACATCAGAGATCAGTACGCCGGTAATATCACTTAGGCCAAGTGATTCTGAAAGGTCCTGGTTCAGATCCTGGATTGTCACCCCAAGCCAGGCACGGACAACGCGGCCGCTGGTAATAAGGTCGTTCATCACCTTACGCGCCAGGTTGATGGGAATCGCAAATCCGATCCCGTGAGATCCGCCGGAACGGCTCATAATGGCAGAATTTATACCGATCACCTCACCATCGAGGTTGACCAATGCGCCTCCGGAATTTCCGGGATTGATGGATGCATCTGTCTGAATGTAGTTTTCATAGGTGCTGAGCTGCATGCCCGAACGCCCCAGTCCCGAGACGATACCGTGGGTCACGGTATTTCCCAGACGTGTGCTAAACGGACTTCCGATCGCAAGCACCCATTCGCCGACCCGTAATTTATCCGAGTTACCCAGGCGGGCGACAGGAAGATTGTTGGCTTCGATTTTCAAAATTGCCAGATCGGACTTCGCATCGGCTCCGACTATGGTCGCTTCAAATTCTCTTTTATCCTGTAATACTATTTTTATTTCTTCCGCTTTGTCGATCACGTGATTATTGGTGATAACATATCCGTCCCCGACGATCACACCCGAACCGAGCGCAGAACTCCGGTATTCCCGTTCGCGGTTGGGTACATTGAACCCGAAAAATTCAAACGGGAAATCAAAGTCGGCAAAAGGGTTCTTGATCTTTGTGACCTTTTGTGCGGTAATGGTCACAACGGACGGACTGACAGATTCCGCAACATCAATGAACTGGTTGCTGATACTTTTCAGGTCCTGTGCGCCAAGAGTTACAAAAATAACCGTTAACAATAATACGAATATCCGTTTTCTCATTTCCAAACACCTCCGTTTTTCGCTTAAATATATGATAAAAGATGTGCGAAAGTTCCGCAATTGAATAAAAAGCCACAATTTGAAGTATGATGAAAGTAGGATTTTAAACGATATCGTAAAATGAACCGTAATCGGGATCGAAAAGACGTTTATAGATCCTGGGCAAAGAAATATCGGTCTGTTCCGCGAAATAATCGCAGATCATTCTTGCCGCGGCAACATAATCTTCACGATCGATAAATCTGATCTTATCACGTAAAACGGATGGCAGAATACGCTCGTTGATCTTAAACACCTGACGATCTCCCTGTAAAAAGGTTTCATATAGGCGTCTGATGATATAACGGCCTTTGAATTCCAGCTGTTCCAGCTGTGGAGAACGAAAAATAATATCAACTGCAAGACGTTTAAGAAGTTCATTTTCGGCTTTTATGGCAGGATCGATCTCGATCCCGTATTGATATCGTAAACTCTTTTTTGCCAAAGGATGATCACGCTGCACAAGGCGGATCCCCTCGATGAAACGTCCGGTTTCCATTGCCAGAAAACGGTCAAAATCATCTCGCTGATGCAGTTTTTGCAGGATCGTCTCGATCTGCATGCTTTGTGCACTATCTATATCATGACCCTTGGCCCAGTTCTCTATCTGTCTTTTGGTAACAAACCCGGCCAGGTAGCCATCCGACAGATCATGCAGGGAATAGGCAACATCATCCGCCCAGTTCATGATCTGACATTCAAGGCTGCGCTCGGGATAACGCTGATTTCCGCCATTCACAAAATCAAGATAAACAAGCTGATCATCATAAAGGAATTTACCCTTTTTGTCACTTTCAGACCATAGTTTCTTATATTTTAGTATGCCGTCAAGGAATGCCCGACTGGGTTTCATTCCTTGTTCATTCTCCGGATCTTCGTGTAATTGTTCCGTAATGATCTTGAGTGTCTGGGCATTACCCTCAAAACCACCGGCATCCCGCATCAGTTCATTGAGCATGGATTCCCCGGAATGGCCGTAGGGCGGATTGCCAAGATCATGTGCAAGACAAATGCCTTCCACCAGGTCTACGTCAATTGCAGTCGTTTTCAAAACCGTCTTGTTCAAAAAATGAACAATTGAACGACCGATCTGTGCCACTTCCAGCGAGTGTGTGAGCCGGGTGCGGTAAAAATCGTGGGCGCCGGATTTAAAGACCTGGGTTTTATTCTGTAAACGACGAAATGCACCGCTGTACAGAATGCGGTCGCGATCAACCTGAAACACCGTTCGGTAATGGTCCGTATGTCGCTTGCCAAGCGTTTCGGTATCAAATGAATTATAAAAATCTGACATATTTAAACGGAGACGACTTCGGCAACCTCCGGAAGTTCGCGTTTCAATACACGCTCTATACCTGCTTTCAATGTCATATTCGCCATGGGACAACCATGACAGGCACCGGTCAGTTTGACCTCCACGACATTGTCTTCACGTACGGCAATCAATTCAACATCCCCACCATCCATCTGCAGCGAGGGACGAACCTTATTCAGTACTTCCTGGACTTTTGCTTTATCTAACATGTATGTTCCTTTCTTTTTTTTGTTTTTTTCAAGAGTCAATTATAAGGATTATTTGGGTGGTTTCAAAGAAAATCAAACAGAAGCAAGAAGCCGGGAGCCGGAAGCCAGAAGAAAAAAGGCGGAATCTATTAATTCGTATTACTTCTAATTGCCTTGATATATGAACAAAGCATTTTTCTTATTTCGACACATTCTTTTTGAAGTGCGTTTGTGTCTGAAATTTTTAAATCTTGTGCCAATTTTAGATAATTTTCCGTTTCATTCAGGGAGGCGATTGAAATATTATAAAACCGGATTTTCTCTTTCGGGTGATATCTTCCGAATCCTTCGGCAATATTTGCAGGAATCGAAACACAGGATCGCCTTACCTGATTGGTCATGGAATATTTTTCTTCGTTTGGAAATTTTTCCGTTAGTGAATAAATGTTTTTTACTAATGCGAACGATTTTTGCCAGACAATAAGATCTTCATATCTTTTTGCTTTCATATCATCCCCCTCTATTTTTTATCATCTCACTACGTCTGTCTCCCGCCTTCTGGCTACTGACTACTGACTACTGACTACTGGCTACTGGCTACTACCTACTGTACGCATCAATGATCTTCTTCACCAGAGGATGCCGCACAACATCTGCGGTGTTCAGTTGGCAGATAGCAATACCATCGATATCGCGTAAAATTTCGATCGCGGTACAGAGTCCCGATCGCTGATTGTTCGGAAGGTCGATCTGGGTAATATCTCCGGTAACGATAGCTTTGGAATTTACACCGATCCGGGTCAGGAACATTTTCATCTGCAGATCGGTGGTGTTCTGCGCCTCGTCCAGAATAAGATAGGCATTGTCAAGCGTACGTCCGCGCATATAGGCAAGCGGAACGATCTCGATCACATGCTGTTCTATATAGGCTTTGAACTTTTCGGGTGCGACCATACTGCGCATGGCGTCATAAAGCGGTGCAAGATAGGGGTCGATCTTCTCTTTCATATCTCCCGGCAGAAAACCCAGACGCTCGCCCGCCTCCACGGCCGGACGGGTCAGTACGATCCGTGAGATCTCATGGTTCTTCAATGCCGCAACAGCAACAGCCACTGCCTGATAGGTCTTGCCCGTTCCCGCGGGTCCGGTAACAAAAGTGATGTCATTTTCAAGGGATGCGCGGTAATAAGTCTCCTGTCCCGCGGTACGGGGCTTAATGATACCCTTGTGTGTGAAGAGAATAATGGCATCATCGGGTCCGGAATAGACCTTCTCGTTCCGGTCGGTCTCCATATTGATCACGGTACGGATATCCGTGGGGTCCAGTTGCTTGCGCTTCTGTATCAGATGGATCAGCTCGTTCAGCACATGATTGATCTGCTCAACCTCCTCAAACGATCCGTCAATGATCAGTCTTTCACCGCGCGCGGTGATGGTGGCATTAAAATGCTCCTGCAGTATCTTGAGGTTTTCGTCCCGGATGCCAAGAAGTTCGATAGGATCAAACCCCTTCATTATGATCTCACGTCGTGTTTTTGTCATTCTGCCCTTTCGCTCTATCGAATATTAAAACGGTCCAAATCATTCACTGTGCCATTTTTAAAAATGACCCGTAGAATACGGACGATGTTATGTTGACCGGACAATTATTTATGTTGCAGTAATTTTGAATGGTTTTCTTTCAGCACGGAAAGCGTTTCTTGGTAACCTTTAAGTTTTTTTTGTTCATGTTCGACAACCTGTTCCGGCGCGCGTGCCATGAAACCGGGATTTTCCAGTTTGGCCAATGCCGCCCGGATCCGTCCTTCGTATGCGGCGATATCCTTTTCCAGACGTTCCCGCTCTTTTTTAATGTCGATCAGACCTTCCAGAGAAACATATATCTCAATGCCGCGCACGACCGCAGAGGACGACAGAGCAGGCTGTTCGACCGTTTCGCTTATATCCAGATCACGAATTTTCGCAAGATGCTGTAGGTCGTCACTATGGTCCATCAGGATGGCTCGCTGTGCTTTCGTACCGCCACCAATGAGAACGTTCGCTTTTTGTGCCGGCGGGACTTTCATTTCCGAACGGATGGTCCTGATCGCCGTAATGGTTTGCATCAGGAGGTCCATCTCTTTCGCGGCTCCGGCATCCGGGGCAATATCCTTCGCTTCCGGCCATGGCGCTACCATTATATCGGGTTCATCCGTGCTTTTCAGGGATTGCCATATCTCTTCAGTGATGAAGGGCGCATAGGGATGCAAGAGCTTCAGTATGTTCCTTAAGACATACACCGCTGTCGTTATTGCCGTTTCTTTCTTTTCCTTGTCGCTTCCGTAAAGACGCGGTTTGATCAGTTCGATATACCAGTCACAAAAGCTGCTCCATGTGAAATCATAGATATCTTTTGCGGCATCGTTGAACCGGTATCGGGAAAGATTCTTATCAACGGAACGCATGGTGTCTTTAAGACGGGTCAGGATCCAACGGTCTGCTGATTCGAGGTTGCGCTCATGAAGATCTTTGACGCTGCCGGTATTTCCATCCTCCATATTCATAAGTACAAAGCGGCTGGCGTTCCAGAGCTTGTTCATAAAATTACGCCCGACTTCGATCTGATTGACATCAAAGAGAATATCATGTCCCTTGGGCGCGATCAGCATCATGCCGAAACGCAGTGCGTCGGCCCCGTACTGATCGATGATATCCAGCGGGTCCGGGGAATTACCCAGCGACTTGCTCATCTTGCGGCCCTGCATGTCCCGGATCAAACCGGTGAAATAAACATTTTTAAAAGGAATATCGCCCATGAATTCAAGTCCGGCCATGATCATGCGCGCCACCCAGAAAAAGATAATGTCGGGTGCCGTGACCAGATCATCGGTGGGATAATAATACTCAAGATCGGGATTTTCCTCTGGCCAACCCAGTGTGGAGAACGGCCAGAGCCAGGAAGAGAACCAGGTGTCCAATACATCCTCATCCTGTTTGACATTCCTGCTTCCGCAGACCGGACAGACATCCGTATCTTCGCGCAAAGCGGATTCCCAGCCACAGTCATCACAACTGAAAACCGGAATGCGGTGTCCCCACCACAGCTGGCGACTGATACACCAGTCCTTTATGTTCTCCAGCCAATGGTTATAGGTTTTCACCCAGCGTGAAGGATTGAATTTGATGCGACCGCTGTTGACCGCTTCCAATGCCGGTTCCGCAAGGGGCTTCATTTTCACGAACCATTGTTCGGACAAACGGGGCTCGATGGGAACGTGGGCGCGTTCGCTGTAGCCGACACTATGGGTATAATTTTCTATCTTTTCCAGCAAGGCAAGTTCTTCAAGTTCTTTTACTATCGCTTTCCTGCAGGCATAGCGATCCATGCCGCGAAAGCGCTCGGGTACGTTTTCGTTCATACTGGCATCATTATGCATGATATTGATGAATTCCAGTTCGTGACGCAAGCCGATCCCGTAATCGTTCGGGTCGTGCGCCGGTGTGATCTTTACCGCACCGGTACCGAATTCCATATCGACATACTCGTCCGCAATGACCGGGATCTTGCGGTTTGCCAGGGGCAACAGGATCTTTTTACCGATCAGGTCGCGGAAGCGTTTATCTTTGGGATTGACTGCCACGGCCGTATCGCCCAACATGGTTTCCGGGCGTGTTGTTGCAATGACGATATAACGCCCTTTTTCATCACACACAGGATATCGAAAATACCATAAATGGCCCTTGCTTTCTTTGTAGATCACCTCTTCGTCCGAAAGTGCCGTATGTGAAACGGGACACCAGTTGATGATACGCTTACCCTTGTAGATCAGTCCTTTTTCATAAAGACTGACAAATACTTCCCGTACCGCTTTGGACAACCCTTCATCCAGCGTAAAACGCTCGCGCTCCCAGTCGCAGGAAACCCCCAGTTTTCGAAGCTGACGAATGATCATTCCGCCGTATTCTTCTTTCCATTCCCATATACGTTCAACAAAGGCATCTCTGCCGTAATCATGGCGGGTCTTCCCTTCGTTCTCGCGAATGAATTTTTCCACGCGCGCCTGCGTCGCAATACCCGCATGATCCGTTCCCGGCAGCCACATGGTCTCGTGACCTTGCATACGTGCGCGGCGGACCAGGATATCCTGCAGGGTGTTGTTCAGAATGTGACCCATCGTCAGCATGCCAGTTACATTGGGCGGGGGTATCATAATACAATAAGGTGGCTTCCCGGGATCCGGTTCGGAATGAGAATAGCGTTTATCCTGCCAGTGCGAAAACCATTTATCTTCTACTATTTTCGGATCGTAGGTCTTGGGAAGTTCTTTCATTCTGTCTCCGTATTGGGGTCACATGTAACATCATGAAATTTAGCGAAAAAGACCGGCGGATGCAACAGATCTGTAGACCGAAAACGGGATACTGCAGATACATATCGCTTCTGATTTCTATCTTCCGGCTTCCGGTTTCCGGCTTCTAAAAATATTATATTAGAAATTCTGAAACATTTTATAAAATAATAACATTTGATTTTCAGTAAGCATAAACATTGGAGGCCGCCATGAAACACACGGCATTTTTTTCATGCATTTTCCTGTTACTGGCAAGCTTCTGGGCCTGCAGCGGTCCGGAAGAGGGCATAGAAATAACGGACCTGGAAAAATCCGTTACTGCTCGCGGAAATACCTTTGCGTTGGAAATATTTCCGGCCCTGAATGCGTTGCAGGAAAACGAGAATATCCTGATCTCACCCTTCAGTATTTCCACTGCGCTGAGCATGACCTATAACGGCGCCCGCGGCGAAACGCAAAGTGCCATGGCGGAGGTCCTGGATTTTTCGGACATGTCCGTGGACGCCGTCAACCGGGCCTATAAAAACTTGACGGACTATCTGATCGGGGCTGATAATAAGGTGACCCTGGCCATTGCGAATTCCATCTGGGCGGATGAAAACTTCTGTGTGGACTCCGCCTTTACCGCCGTCAACCGGGACTATTATAATGCGGAAAGCAACACCCTGGATTTCGGGGATCCCGCAAGCGTCACGACGATCAATCGCTGGGTCAGCGACAAGACTCATGAAAAGATCGAGAGCATTATCGAGGATATCCCTCCCGATGCGGTCATGTACCTGATCAACGCGCTGTATTTCAAGGCGGCATGGACCTGGGAATTCGACCCGGACATGACCACCGAATGGCCGTTTTACCGCTACGACGGCGGCACGGAAACGGCCCATATGATGTGGCAGATAGCGGAATTTTATTACTACCAAAACCATGAACTGCAGATCGTGGATCTGCCCTACGGCGATGAAAAATACAGCATGACGCTGATCCTGCCGGCTTCGGGGACGGATATCAATGACTTTATTGCCGCTATCACCCAAAGCAAATGGGGATCCTGGATGGATTCTCTTAGTGCGGAAAAAACGCCTGTCGAAGTCCGCTTGCCGCGTTTCACGTTTGAATATGAAGAAACACTGAATGACGTTCTGATCGCGCTCGGCATGGGTCCCGCTTTTGCGTACAATGCGGATTTTACCGGCATCAATTCCCGGGGCGGTCTTTATATCAGCAAGGTGCTTCACAAGACCTTTATTGAGGTCAACGAGGAAGGTACCGAAGCCGCGGCAGTAACAGCGGTGGAGATGGATAGAACTTCCACTCCGAATTATCCAAGGTTCATTGCGAACCGTCCATTCCTTTTCGCCATCCGCGAAAAGGAAAGCGGCACGATCTTTTTTATGGGCAAGGTATTGAATTTGGAAGACTAAGAGACGGGAATACCACCCGCCCTTTTCTCATCTTGGTCTTTCGGAACTTTCCACAGCAAGAACCATCTTCCTGCAGGCATATCATCTTGTGTTTTATTTATATTCTACCTATATTTTATCAACTTTTATTGGCCATATGCTTTAATTAAATAAGGATCTGGGGTGAACTATTTAAATATCGCTTTGAAGGTTACTGTTTTGCTATTAAGCTTCGGCATTTTAAATGCCGGAACGGAAAATGTTTCACTCGAGGAAAAACCCCGCGATACCGCGGTCCATATCAGCGGGCAATGGTTTTTTGCTTATCGCGGATATATTCCCGGCCGTGGTGATAATGCTTTTGGACTCAAGCGCGGATATCTGACCGTTAAGAAAAATCTCAATGAGGTCTTTTCCGTCCGTTATACACAGGATATCACTATTGACAGGGAGGGCGAGGACGCCGGAAATGTTGAACTGCGTTTCAAATATTGCTATCTTAGGATGGCTCTTCCTGAATTTTTCATCTTTTCAAAACCCTCGCTTGCGGTGGGATTGGTCCCTCAACCCTGGGTCGAATACGAACAAAAGATCAACACCTACCGCGTTCAGGGAGAAATGTTTCTGAATAAGTTCGGTGTTGCCTCTTCTGCGGATTTTGGGGTCAGTATTGATGTGCTGCTTGGTGGCGAGCTGGATAAAGAAACTCAAAAGAAGGTCGACAGCGCAATGCCGGGAAAATACGGGTCGATCAGTTTTGGTATTTATAACGGCGGCGGATACAGCGCGCTTGAAATGAATAACAACAAGACCATCGAGGGGCGCCTGACGCTGCGGCCGCTGCCGGAACGGGTGCCGGGACTGCAGTTCTCATACGCATTCGCCGACGGCAAGGGGAACGATACCCTCAATACGATCTTTAGAATGCACCTTTTTTATGTTTCGCATGAAACCGCTTTCTCAACCGTTTCCGCGCAATGTTACACGGGACAAGGGCTTCACGGTGGATGGTATTTGGGGCCTAATGACGGATATTCGTTTTTTGCCGAACTTGCCCTGCCCTGTATTCCCTTGACCGTATTTGGAAGATACGATCATTTTAACAATAAAATGGTAAGAGCTACCCCCACATACGGGCCTTACATCGAATCACAGACGAAAACCCAGGCTGTTATTGGGGGGATAGCATGGAATTTTTACCAAAAGAACCGTTTGATCCTCGATATTGAAAAACAATGGATCTCCGAATGGTTCTCTCCCGGTTTTTCCGAACATACCATTGCCGAACTTGCTTTGGAGATCATTTTCTAGCCCCTCCTCAAGAAGGATTTATAAAGTAATATCCGCTTATCGCTTAATCGCACGCTTTGGGATATTGTCCCATTATTTGGTAGAATTCCGTTGAATCCCGTATCGGGATGACGTATATTAGCGCTATGGGAAAACAGTTCGATCCGGGAGAGATCAAAAAAATATTTTCGGGAAACGAGGCCTCCCTGCGCTTCCTTGAAACATTGCGCTGGGGGAAAACCCCTGTTTGTCCGCATTGCGGGTCACGGCGTGTTTCCCGTTTAAAACGGGAATTGCGCCATCACTGTAATGCCTGCAATATTTCCTTTTCGGCCACGGTCAATACGCCCTTTCACAATACCCGCATTCCCTTACAAAAATGGTTCCGCGCACTGATTTTGCTCTTTGAGAATAACAACAGGCTCTCCGCGCGCCAGCTTGCGGTAGAAATAAAAGTAAACAAGAACACAGCCTGGCAGATGCTCTCCCGCCTTAAGAAAACTTCCGCTAATAAAGCTGCTGCACCCCGGAAGTCCACCGATCTTGAAAATATATTCATGTCCGTTAATAAAGAATACGCCAAAACAAGCATGGATATTCTTAAAAATATCTTGTACCGGATATTGGCGATCCCGGGACATGAGGAATGTTCCGGGCACCATGAGTAAAAAAACGGAGATAAGTGCTTGACGTCTTTTAAAAAAACATCGAATAACAAAACGCATGGAGATCGGTCGCTGTTTCTCGGCATGGATGCCGGAGCGGTCGCTGTCTCGGTGGTATGTATCGACAGAACGGGCGAACTGGTCGAGCATATTTATCGTCCGCATCTTGGTAAGCCGGCTGAATGCCTTTATAACATCCTGTCTTCTTTTGATCTTAGCCGTATTGCGGCGGCGGCAAGAACAAGCGGAACGCCGAAGGTCCTCTCGGGTGCGCGTGAATATGACTCGCACGTTGCCATTATTGCCGGATGTAAATCGCGCTTTCCCTATCTGGCTTCTATTCTGCATGTGGGCGGAGAAAAATTCGTTTTAATACGTTTCGATAAAAACGGAAATTATCGAGGTTTGCGTACAAATACCTCCTGTGCGGCGGGGACGGGTGGATTTCTTGACCAGCAGGCAAAACGAATGAGCCTGAAAGACAGCGCTGAACTAAGCAGGCTTGCTCTTTCAAATAGGGGCGAAACACCCGGGATCGCATCCCGCTGTTCGGTCTTTGCTAAAACCGATATTATTCACCGCCAGCAGGAAGGGTATTCGCTGGAAGAAATTTGTGACGGTCTCTGCCTTGGGCTTGCCAATAATATTGCAGATACCCTCGATCTTAAGGATAAAGGTCTTTCTCCTGTGGTCTTCAGCGGCGGGGTCTCGCTGAACGGGGCTGTGCTGAAACATCTTCGACGGATAAGCGGACAGGAAATACAGGTACCTGATAATTCACATATTCTTGCTGCGATCGGTGTGGTTCAACTCCTGATAGAAGAAAATATACCTGCGCAAGATCTATTCCTGCAGCGACCCGGCTTTACAGAAAAAGAATATTTCTATCCACCCCTCGTGGTAACCCTAAGCAATTATCCGGATTTCAATGGGATTGTACACCGGGATATGAAAGTTTCCGGCGGTGCGGGCATCATCGAATGCGATCTTTATCGGAAATCCGAAACCGCCGACCTGAAGGATATATATATGGGCATTGATATCGGCTCCACTTCAAGTAAGGCGATCATCATTGATAAAGAAAAACGCCCGATCGCCGGATTTTACACGCGTACCGCCGGGAGGCCGATCATTGCGGTTCAGGGAATTTTTGAAGCTGCAGTCAGATTTTTACAACAAAACGGAAATAAATTATTTTTTAAGGCGGTCGCAACAACTGGCTCCGGCCGCAAGTTCATCGGTAAGATCATAGCTGCGGATTGTATTCTGGATGAGATATCCGCCCATGCACGGGCAGCCATAGAGCTGGATCCTGAGATCGATACCATTATCGAGATCGGGGGGCAGGATGCCAAATTCACAACCTTACGAAAGGGTGTTGTCACATTTTCAAAAATGAATACCGTGTGTGCGGCCGGTACGGGAAGTTTCATTGAGGAACAGGCACAAAAACTGGATGTGCCTTTAGGCAAATTTGCGGAATATGCCACCGGCGCCCGCGCGCCGCTCGCAAGCGATCGCTGTACGGTTTTCATGGAACGCGATATCAATCATTATCTGAATAAGAACTATTCGGTCAACGAGATCCTTGCTGCCGTTCTCTTTTCGGTACGTGAAAATTATCTGCAAAAAGTCGCTTCCGGTGGCAGCATTGGCAATCGGATCTGCTTTCAGGGTGCCACGGCAAAGAACAAGGCACTTGTTGCTGCTTTCGAGCAAAAACTGCAACAGCCCGTGTATGTTTCAAAATACTGCCATCTTACAGGAGCCCTGGGTGCGGCGATCACGGCCCTGGAAGAACATAAAGGTAAAAGCAGTTTCAGGGGAATAAATATTTATAATGAACACATCCCGGTTCGGACCGAAACATGTGAGCTGTGTCTTAATCATTGCAGGATACGCATAGCACATGTACAAAACGAGGACGTCGCGTATGGTTTCCTCTGTGGGAGGGATTACGAAACCAAACATTTTGTCCGGAAAGAGATCGTTCCCCCGTTGAAGCAAATGCGGCAGTCCGTTTTTAGTAAAACACCCAAACCGGCAATCGCAAAACCCCTTGCCTGTATCGGCATTCCGGCGGGACTTCAAATACTTGAGGAAATGCCTTTTTGGAGGACGTTCTTTCATTCCCTTGGGTTTAGGGTCATCACATCCGAAAATGAAAAAGATATTCTTCGGATCGGTAAATCCTGCACGGGGGCCGAATTCTGTGCGCCCATGACCGCTTTTCACGGCCACGTGCGGTCGCTGGCCGAAAATTGCGATGTGCTTTTTTTACCTATTCACCTTGAGGGCGAAAAAGACCCCGACAACCCGAAACGTTTGCGTAAATATTGTTATTATACGCAATTCAGTACGGTAATCACATCCCTGATGAAACCGGATGGAAGGCAAATAAAAAGCTTACGCCCGCTTATTAATCATCGTCATAATCCCCTTTATACAAAGGCCGAACTATTCAATGCCATACAAAAAGCCTTCCCGGACACCGTCACCCCCGTGTCCGTCAATCGTGCCTATGATGAAGCACAATCGTATTACCGGAACATCAAAAGCGGGATGAAAGAAATATATACACCACCCGGGGACGATGAGATTGCAGTGGCGCTTCTCGGCAGACCCTATACCGTGCTTCCCGACAATATGAATAATGGCATACCTTCTTATTTCGCGCAGCTGGGTGTGCCGTGTTACTTCATGGATTCCCTTCCGGTTGCGGAGAAAGACACGGACATGGAAAACCTTCTGGATCTGATCCATTGGGCCTATCCTGCCGCTATCATGGAGGCTGCAAATCTTTGCATACGAACGCCGGGGCTTTATCCGGTTTTTATTACGTCCTTTAAGTGTGCTCCGGATTCCTTTGCGCTTGAATATTTCAAACGCCTGATGGATACTGCCGGAAAACCGTATCTGATACTGCAGCTTGACGAGCATGATTCCAACGTTGGCTATGAAACGCGTATCGAAGCGGGGGTAAGGGCTTTCAGAAATCACCTGAAGAGCAACGGGAAAATATCGTGCAGGACCCTTCCTGTTGCGCCGTCTTTTGAGAATGATATCAAAGGAAAAACGTTACTGCTTCCCAACTGGGACCCCTTGGTCATCCCGCTGGTAGCGGCCAATCTTCGTGCCGCCGGCGTGGATGCGCGGGTCCTTGAAGAAACCCCCCGTCTGATCGCAGAAAGCATGAAAATGAATACCGGCCAGTGTATTCCGGTTAACGCCATTGCCCACGAATTTATCGAATACATTAAAAAATACGATCTCAATCCCGCCAAAACACGACTTTGGATGGTGCGGGGAGGATGGGCATGTAATATCCCCATGTATTCTTCCTATATTAAAACGCTGATCAATGAAACACCGGGAATGGAGCACGCCGGTGTCTATAACGGCAATATTGCCATGGTGGATTTTAGCCCGATCGTTTCCGTTAAAACATATTTTGCCTATATGTTCGGCGGCAATTTGAAAAAGATCGGTTGTATGATCCGCCCGTATGAAATAAACAAGGGGGAGACCGACCGCGTCCTGAAAGAATGCCGGGATGTTCTGGAATCCGCCTTCCTGGGCAATATGCGTTATATGGATGCGGTTAAAATAAGCATTGAAAAACTTGATGCCATTAGAATTAATAAAACCAAGCGTCCCAAGGTCGCCATATTCGGTGATCTTTACGTGCGCGACAACGAGGTCATGAACCAGGATCTCATTCATGTTATTGAGGATGCGGGGGGTGAGGTGGTCGTAACACCCTATAACGATTATGCAAAGATCATTGTTGGCGCACACTTCAAAAAATGGATACGAGAGTTGTATTTGTCCGGACTTGTCATTTACAGGTCCCTGCTTGCAGCCATGCAGCTTATGGAAAGTCGCTATCAAAGTTATTTCAGTAAGTACGTGGGGACCCCGCTGTCCGCGCGGAATCCCGATGCGGTAAAGGAGTTGGGGCAATTTAATATCCGCGTGGAACAGGAGGGGGAAAGTTATGAAAATATCCTGAAGATCTTCCGGATCGTCAAAGAGCATCCGGATATTTCCCTTTTCATCCAAGCCAATCCTGCGTTCTGTTGTCCTTCTCTGATCACTGAGGCAATGTGCAAAGATATTGAAGAGATAACCGGGATACCTGTTCTTACCATCACCTATGATGGCACGGAAACACCGAAAAACGACATTCTTATCCCATATTTAAAATATGCTTCGAGCGCAGTCGGGAACAAATCAGATCATGAAGAAATTTATGAAAACGTGTAAAAGTAAAAAGGAATCGGAATGGATAATCTGAGTGTTATTCAATTCAATGAATCATTCTATCCGGTCATGGACGGAGTTGCCAGCGTAACCAAAAATTACGCCTACTGGATCAAAAAAAAATACGGAAAGGCCTATGTGGTAACACCGGAGTTCCCGGGTCATGTTGATGATGAAATATTTCCTGTTCTGCGATATCCCTCCATTCCCCTCGTACTGCGTAAACCGTATCGCATGGGCGTGAGTCCGCATAATCCCAAGCTCTGGAAAAAGCTCTACAGCCTGAACGTTGATCTTGCGCATGCCCAAAGTCCTTTCAGTGCCGGCAATATCGCTCTTCAGTACGCCCGCAACAAGAACGTTCCTTTGGTAGCGACATTTCATTCAAAATTTTACGACGATTTTAAAGAACTAACCCGTTCAGATGTTATTTCCTGGATCATGACCCATTTGGTCGTTGACTTTTTTAATTATGCCGACGCAGTGTGGGCGGTAAACGAAAGCACAAAAGAAACGTTGCTTTCATATGGCTATAAAGGTTCTGTCGATGTTGTCCCCAATGGTGCCGATTTCAGTATTCCCGAAAACCTCAACGAATTGCTTGCACACTCTGAGGTAAAGTATGATCTTCGTCCCGATGATCTTGTCTTTCTCTTCGTTGGTCAGATGATCCGCCAAAAGAACATTGCAATGATCATTCATGCACTCAAGGCATTAAAGGAAGCAAAACTTGATTTTAAAATGATCTTGGTCGGAGAAGGAAAATCAAAAGATGAGTTTATGGATTTGGTCGCTTCCTTTCATATGGAAGACCGCGTACGTTTTACCGGGATGGTCCTCGACCGGAATGAATTGAAGGGTCTCTATGCACGGGCAGACCTCTTCATTTTTCCATCCGTTTATGACAATGCACCTGTTGTAACGCGAGAGGCGGCTGCTCTGGGAACACCCTCTGTGATCGTAAGAGGCAGTAATGCAGCTGAAGGCATCATCGACGGCAAGAACGGCTTCCTCTGTGAAAACACATCTGAAGACCTTGCTTCCGTCATGCTTCACGTTGCAAAAGACCGGGATCTGCTTCGTCAGGCGGGAGACATGGCACAAAAAACCATTTTCCGCTCATGGGAAGATATTGTGGATACCTTTGTGGTACCCAAATATTTGGATATCATCCGAAATTTCCGCGGGAAATAAACATATTCCGCTATTATTATTGTCCTACCCTTCTTTTCTGAATAGAACAATGCCATCCCGTTCATCGCTCTTGATAAATCCCAGCGCAAGAAGATAACGCATATGCGCTTCATTTGCGGTTCTGCTGATGAAGCTGACCTTGTTGAGACCCAGGCGTTTTATACCTTCGCGATAGATAAATTTTCCTGTTTTTTGATCCCGGTATTGAGGTATTGCATAATCCAGTTCAACCAGCATTTCTTTTTCCGACAAAGACCGGAAAACGATCAGGCTCACCGGGCGGGCATCGCGCAATCCCAGACACGCGCGGTATTCGACTGCCGGATCAAGATGAAAATCGGGAAAGAATTTTTTAATATCATCCATATAATATGCTAAGAAGCGTTTAATGAAATCCGAATGATGTACATTCACTTCCATCACGTCGAAGTATTCTTTTTCCCGGCTCATCTGGATCAAATAATAAATATCCGCAATGGCGATAAATGCGTTCATTGCAAACACGGGCCAAGCGCCTATCAGTGCTCCGTAAAGAGAAAAGGCGGAAGCACCGAAGAGATTCCACCACCGGAGGCGACGAATATTTTTCATCATCAGCGATAACGCGACGATCGCCGAAGCCACATAACCGAATATTTCGAGTATTGATTGGTTCATTTCATATCCTTCTTTTTCTCATATTCGCGGGCGTAGGTGCTAAGAGTGATCTTGTTCTTCGCTACACTATTTCGAAATTCTTCCGAGCGGAGTGCGTGCAGTTCGGCTTCGCGGTGACGGCTCATATTCGCCGGCCCGCTTGGATTCATATCGATCAGCGCATCCATTTCCGGCCCGGTCTTACCCAAATGCGATATGATCAGATTGATCCCCTGCCGATTGATATTCTTCAATTGTTTTAAAAGATGTTGCTGTTTCTCTTCGGGCGGCTGCGAATAGATGCCTGTCATTATATGGTCCGGTATATCATAAGCATAAATAAGACCGTATTCTGCGGCCAGGCGAATAACAATATCGCGGATATCTTTTCGCTGATCGAGGCTTGACATGTGCGTATCAACGTAACGCACATCCAGTCCGCTGCGTAATGCACGTCCGATCTGCGCCCGCAGTTCGGACTCTATTTGTTCCAGTGAAGGATTCGCGGCATAAAAAAGGTCCATTCGCGGAAAGAAGTAACCGTTTTCATCCACCAGAGTGGAAACATCATCGTTTACGGAACATGGACCCCAGCGGAAATTTTTCCACTCACTGTTGATGGTCAGGTGAATGCCGAAACAGATGTTCTCATAATCTTTGAGCATCTCAACCGCTTCCTGATACCAGGGACATACGAACATGATCGAATAATTCAGCGGGATTCCCGTTTCGGCAAGCTCCAGGGCAGCTTCATTTACGGCGTGACACATGCCGATATCGTCGCAGCGTACCAATAATGTTGCGGAAGGACTGCCGCTTGCACCAAAGAGCTGTGTGCATGCCAGTAAAATAAAAATGAGCGTTTTCATGGCTTATCTCCTTTTTTCAAATAAACCAACATTTTTTATAAATGATACTTTTTCTTGAGACTTTCATATACGGAAGTATCAAGGAACACTTTGAAAAGTATTTTGTCCTCAATAAAACGGCTTTCCAGTATTTCACCGAAGCGATGGAGATCGGCAATGAGTTTGCCTTCCTGCGGTTCAACATAGAAATGATGTACGTAGGTGCTATCATCGATACGCTCGCGGATGGCATCCAGCAAATTTTTTATACCGATGCCACGTGCTGCGGAAATACAGATTGCTCCCGGATAATGCTGCTTTACAACACGCACATGTTCGGCACTTTCCAATACGTCGGTCTTATTGAAAACCGAAATAAAACGTTCCCCGGGAATATTGAATTCTTCCAGAACCGCATCAATGGTTTTAATATGTTCGCGAAAATTCTCATCGGAAATATCGATCACTTTTAGTAAGAGATCCGCGCTTTCCGCTTCACGCAATGTGCTCCGGAATGAGGCCACGAGTTGATGCGGGAGCTTTCTGATAAAACCAACCGTGTCGCTCAAATAGATTGTGTGGCTCTTATCCAGCTGCACGCGCCGGACCGTAGTGTCCAATGTTTTGAACAGCTGGTCTTCCACTTCAACATGTGAACCGGCAAGATGGTTCATCAAGGTAGATTTGCCGGCATTGGTATAGCCGACCAAAGCCACATTGAACCGCTTTGAGCGCGACTTGCGTTTTGTGTCCAGCTGGACGGATATTTTTTCCAGGTCTTGTTTCAGCCGCTTGATCTGTTCCCGCAACAATCGCCTGTCGATCTCGATCTGAGTTTCTCCCGGCCCCCTGCGTGCCCCGATACCGCCTGTCTGACGGCTAAGATGCGTCCATTGTCGGGTAAGGCGTGGTAAGTGATATTCAGCTTCCGCCAACATGACCTGTGTTTTTGCCTCTCGCGTTTTGGCATGCAGTGTGAAAATGTCAAGAATAAGAGCTGACCGGTCAATGATCTTTTGTTCGGGAAATAAGCGTTCGATATTCTTTTGTTGAGAGGGCGTAAGTTCGTCATCAAAAATGATCACATCCACTTCCGTTTCGTCCGCAAGCAGCTTTAATGTTTCAAGTTTCCCCTTCCCAAGGTAGTGTACCGGATGGATCGCTTCACGCTGTTGGATCAGCGTATCCACAACCTCCGCCCCGGCCGTATCGGCAAGCCGTCCCAGTTCCTGGACAGAGTATTCTGTTTCTTCCGCTTGTCCGGGCGGCGATACCGCGCAAAGGATCGCACGTTCGGGTCCCTTTTTTATTTGTTCATGTATCAGTTTGTTTGCTCTCCTTTCCGTAAAAGAATCATTTCCAACATGAGAAATGCGGCTGCTAACATCAAAAAGAGGTTTTGGGCGTTCCGGCCTTTTGCGGCTCGCCGGATATCTTCTATGTGAGATTCATTCCAAATAAACACGGCGCCGCTATCCGGAATAAGGGAGGTTTGTACCATTTCTTCTCCGGGAATATTTATTGCCAGTTCATGATACATATCATCGGACTCCATAACATAGAATCCGGGGGTCTGCGTATCCGTAAAATCACCCCGCACGTGATGCCGCTCACCACCGGGAGTTGTGACGGTATATTGTGGTCTTGGCAGAGAAATAGCCTCACCGGTATAATATTGCGTACGCCCGCTATGGACCGCAGAAGAAACAAGGCGGTTCAGTGCGCGCGTAAACAACGCACTAAGCCCCATTTCATTCCAGTCAAATAAAAATGGCGACAGAAGTATATACACATTTTCTTTTCCCTTTCCCAGCAGGATGTCTCCGTTTTTCATTTCCCAAAGAGGTCTCAGTTCCTTTAAAGTACCCGTGTAATATTGTGTGATCCGGAAGGCATTAGGATTGAAGCCGGTGAAAGCAACGGAGCCATCCATTCCGGAAACGGTCTGAAATCCCGGACGCAGATCAACATGCTGGATGTTTCCGATCAGATCTTCCCATTGACCGGTATTTTGGGCGTCGGTGCCGGCAGTAATGACAAGCGGTCGGTTCTCGGCAAATCGCAACAGGGATTCCCGTTGCTGTAAGGGGATATCATAAAGTCCGGAAATCCATATCAAATCATAATTCTGCAAATACAGCGCGGGTAGTGCGTCAGGGGTGGTCGTGTGCAGTGTTATATGTTCAATTGCCCTAAACGCGTTCAGGTGGTATCCCGACAGCGGATCTTCACAAATGCAAAGCAGATCAATGTTCTGAGGCGTCTTTGTGGTCAGGTAACGCACATTATCATCGGGATAATCATCCTCCGGAGTGCGGACAACAACACGGGTATATTCCGTATCGCCGGGACCGAATCTGAAGGTGCCGTATCCATCGGATGAAAGCGCAACCCTGCCCGCAGATCGCCCGTTCACATAAATCTGAGCAATATCGGGTTCTTTGTTTTTTTCATTTGTTGATACAGAAATCGAAAGCGTTAAAAAGTCGTCACTGGTTTGCGGGTCGTCTAAGATACGCACCTGCCGAACGGCAGTATTGTCATGCTCCCTGAGAACCGGTATATGAATAATATGTGCCGCAAATTCTTCTGTTATTTTCAGAATGTCCCGGGTCATGGTATTGTCCTGATAGTCGCTTAACAAGATGATGGCGGGCAAACGCATTCGCTTCAGTGCGATCGCTTCCCGAATCGCCCGGCGAAGTGTGTCCATGTTTGTATTCTCGTTAAAGAAAACATACTCCCAGTAATTGAATTCGCTCGCTATATCGTTTTTTGCGGTCAGGAACAGTTCATGATTGCGTGTGCTGTAGCTCTCGTCGATCAACACGATCCCGGGTTCGGGGGATGCGCTCTCGGACGTAAAAAAGGGTGCTGCCAAAGCAAAGACCAGCATTGCGATCCATAACGCACGCGAAAGTAAAATCAGCCATTGGCGGAGTTTGAGTTTCTGAAGCGAATCGCGCTCGATCTCGCGAAGAAATTTCAGGGAACTGAATGCAAAAGGGCGGTATTTTCTTTCCCCGATAAGATGAATTATAAACGGAACGCTTATAAGTACACCCAGCAATAGCAACAATGGTTGTAGAAATATCACGGTAAATATTTATCTGTATTTGCGTTGAATGTGCGTATCCTTAAAATAATGGGATAAGATGTCCGAATATTTACGACCGGCACCGGCCATTGCGATCGCGCCCGTCTGGCACATACCGACGCCATGGCCCCATCCCGCACCGCTTAGGATAAAGCTTACCGGTTCTGATACGGGGCCGATCTTATCAACAACAAAGCAGGAGCTTTTTAAGGGTGGATCCCACAGTCGGCGAATATTCAGTTCTCCCTGAACACGGCAATATCCCTTATCGCCAACGAAAAGGATATCATAAATTCTACCGGAAACGCCACGTTCCAATGGAATAATATCATAGACGCGTCCCAGGTCCTTGTGCTCCTTGGCCAAAGCGATTGTCAAAACATCAGGTGAGAAGCTGCGTTTCCAGCGGTAATTTTCTCTGCTCCATTCCGGGGTGCTGCTACTTGGCTTACACCAAGCGTCGGGGGCATCTTCTACCCATGTGCGGATATCGTCTGCCTGTGTAAGATCCATCGTACAGGACATATCCATATCCCGTTTTCCGCTCCAGTACGTCTTAGGTTCTGATCTGTCGGGCCAGACGTATTCGATGCTTTCCGTGTGCCCCCCGCAATTGGATGCATAATATGCGCTGATGATCGTATCACCGCATGTAAGCACTTCGCCTCTCGTTCCATCAACTGCACTTCTTACCGCATCATTGGCATTCCGTATACCGCTGTAAACCTGGCACATTACATCGGACGTTAAATCGTAGTGCGGTCCGGCATATTTTCCGGTCTCCAGGCCTATCATTGCTTCCGATCTTGCGCAGACCGCCTGTGCTTTCAGCGCCTCCAGGGGCGAAGTGACACCTATTTCTGATGGAACAACCCCATAAAGGTAGGTCTCCAGATCAAGCCGGTTTATAACGTCAATGAAACCGGCAGTATTGATGTGGAAAACAAGGTCACCAAGGTAGGCGCGGTCTTCTGTTCCCTCCCACCACCATCCTATGCCGTAAGGGACCTGACTGATCTCGATGGGTTTGTTCTTTTCGTTATTCGTGATCGACAGACTGCTGCCTCGCAGCAATTCCTTATTGCTTTCATTTTTCAAGATCAGTATTTCACCCGTTCTTTCGATGATAAAGGTGTTTTTCCCGCGCATTTGTTCGCGTTTATTTTCCTGGTTAACAATGGATATTCTGGAGTCGCTCGCCAGTTCGATCTTTTCCTGTGTATACATGATCAGCACCCGCACATCCGGAACCTGCGCCCAAAGGAAGGATATGGGAAAGAGAAAGAAAGATATCATAAAAATGGAAAATTTGTTTTTCACCTTGACCTCATTGACTTTTTACCTCGAAATGTAAGAATAAATCACCGGAAACAAAACGATAAAGCGGATGTGCGAAGGGAAGATTCCTTAAAAACGTGTGACTCTCGAATGACAGTAGGGTGGCGTTCCTTTCCGTGCATAGTAATCCTGGTGATAATCTTCCGCAGGAAAAAATTCCGCAGCGGGTAAAAGACGGGTGGCAACTTTATAACCCTTTGTTTTTAATTGTGATATTAGTTTTTCGATGCTTGCCTGTTGTTCTTCATCCATATAAAAAACGGCGGAACAATATTGTTTTCCGATATCGGGCCCTTGTCCGTTTTTCTGCGTCGGATCATGGATCTCAAAAAATGTCCTGGCAAGTGTTTCATAATCTACAACTCGCGGATCATAGCTGATCCGTACAGCTTCATAATGACCGGTATTCCCCCTGCTTACTTCCGGATAGGTCGGATTCTTCGTTCGGCCGCCGGTATAACCCGAAATCACAGAGCTTACTCCATGGATCTGTTGCATGAAATATTCCACGCCCCAGAAACAACCACCGGCAAAAATCGCTTCAGCGGATGTTCGTTCTGAATTCGGTATAAATTGCATAGACACGGAGTTCACACAATGTCTGGTATTCTTTGATGTGAAACCTTCATTTTTGAATACATGTCCAAGATGCGCATTGCAATTGGAACAAACGATCTCCGTACGCCGCCCATCCGCATCGGGGACACGGCGTACCTTACCCGGGATCTCGTCATCGAAACTTGGCCATCCACAACCGGAATCGAATTTATCCACTGAGCGGCAAAGGGGTTCTCCACAGCGCCGGCACACATAGGTCCCCGGGCGCTTCTCGTTCAACAGCGCGCCGCTGAACGGGGCTTCCGTTCCCCTGTCTTCGATAATGTGCTTTTCCTGCAGTGTCAGGGGGTTGATATCGTTTTTCTCTTTCATGTTTTCTCCAAAGGTGAGGGAAGCGCTTAATAAAAGGAGTGCAAGAAAACCTTTGAGCTGCTTTGATAGTATCATATATGACATCATAAGGATCGCTTCACTTTATTTTCACAGAACAAATATTTTCCGTTTTTGTTCCCTGGCGGGAATAAACATCCCTTTAATATATTTATATCGGCACTCCGTAGATCAGATGTACTTCTTGATCAGGGCAATCAGATCTTCTTTCCGCAATGGTTTTGAAATATAATCATCAAACCCGGCCTGCAGGATCGAAATGCGCTCCTCGTTGAAAGCATATGCGGTCTGTGCAATAATTGGCAGGTTGGGGCGGATCGCTTTGATGGCGCGCGTTGCTTCCATACCGCTCATTTCGGGCATCCTCACATCCATCAGAACAAGGTCGATCTCTGGATGTTGGCGGCACCGTTCCACCGCTTCTTTCCCGGTGTGCGCAGACAAGGTCCTGACCTTTTCTTCGCGTAAAATTTCCAACATATACTGTAAACTTATTCTGTCATCCTCAACAATAAGAATAAGTTTGTTTTCCATTCGGGTTTTCCTTTTTTTACATCCTGTTCCGGGTTGATTTGCGATCTTTTATGAAAATAGGGAATATTTTTACCGTATGAAAGCTTTTATCGCTGCTTCGTCCGCCGGGGGATCATTGTCTTTAATCGGGCATTCTCTTTGTTATCGAGCAAAAAATCAATTATATTTGTCGTTGTAACCCGTGAAAGGAAACCATGCGCGCTGCTGTTTTTCATCATTCTTATGACCCACTGACAATCGAGAACATACCCGAGCCCGAGCTTGGCGATCATGATGTTCGCATAGCCATACAAACCTGCTCTATCTGCCATACGGATATGCAGTTCATCGATCAGGGAATGGCACCGAACATGAAACCTCCGGTCGTGCTTGGCCATGAAATTGCCGGTATGGTAGAAAGCATCGGGAAAGAGGTTAAAAAATTTAAAGTGGGTAATCGTGTGATCCTTCCGGCCAGTATTACCTGCAATGAATGCCCGGCCTGCAAATCATGGAATGAAACCTATTGCGAATCGGTTACGCATATTGGTATAGATCGCCAGGGCGGCTTTGCGGAATATATCGTTGTCCCGGATTTTCATCCCTACCAGCTTCCCTACGAATATAGCTTCGAGGCGGGAAGTCTGATATCCAATCTGTTGGTCGGCGCGTATCACCTTGCATTTGACCGTATCAATATCCGTGAAGGCGAAAAGGTCGTGATCTTTGGTTGCGGCGGTTTCGGTTTAAGCATTCTTCAGATGGCAAAACTGCGCGGTGCCACGGTCTATATGGTCGATATCTTTGACTGGAAGCTCGAAAAAGCAAAAATCTTTGGTGCTGATGGTGTTCTGAATTCCAATAAGGCCAACGTCTGTGAAGAGGGTGTTATCGACATGGTGGGTGAGCGGCCGGATATCGTGATCGAAACGATCGGTGCGCCACGGACACTCATGCAATCGATGAATGTTCTTAAAAAAGGGGGGAGATTGGTCCTTAGCGGTTTTACGGATAATGCGCTTCCTTTTCTTGCCGGCAGGATCATTGAGAACGAGATCTCACTGATCGGGGCCGCGGGTGCACCAAGAAGGAAAATACCCGAGATCATACATCTGCTGGATGACGGTAAAATTACCATTGAGGGAATGATAACTAAGCGTTTTGGCCTGGAACAAATCAATGACGCTATCAATACACTGCGTATGGGTCAAACGATCCGTACCGTGATCTATCCTTTCGGTGTAGATAAAAAATAAAGGTTCCTTATATGAAAAAACTTGTCATTATCCCAACCTATAATGAAATTGCAAATATCAGCAAGCTGGTCAGTAAGATCCAGTCACTGAATATTCCGGACCTGGATATCCTGTTCATCGATGACAATTCGCCGGATGGGACCGGAGAAGTGTTGAAATCCTTTCAGTCTGAAATGCCAAACCTGAAGCTGATCGAACGCGAAGGCAAGCTGGGTCTGGGTACGGCATATATCCTGGGGTTTAAGTACGGACTGGAGAACGGTTATGACCAGATCGCGCAAATGGATGCGGATTTTTCTCATAACCCCAAAGACCTGATACCGCTTTTCGAACTCGCAAACGAGCACGACTGGGTTGTCGGGTCCAGATATGTAACCGGCATAAATGTTGTTAACTGGCCACTGCGTCGCCTTATTCTCAGTAAGGGTGCCAATGTATATACACATCTTGTAACCGGCTTACCGATAAAGGATGGCACCGCGGGTTTTAAATGCTGGAATCGTCGTGTGCTGTCCACGATCGACCTGGATGCCGTCAAGTCGCACGGATATTCCTTTCAGATCGAAATGAATTACCGCGCCTGGAAAGCGGGATTTCACTGTCACGAACATTCGATCGTATTTATCGATCGTACCGTCGGACAATCAAAAATGTCTAAAAATATCGTGTATGAAGCCGTCTGGATGGTCTGGCGGCTTGTCTTTATGAACATGTTGGGAAAAATCAAACCGCTTCCAAATAATAATGATCAATCCTGATATTTCCGTTATTATTGTCAGTTACAACGTAAAAACCTTTTTACAGCATTGTATTCATTCCGTGCAAAAATCAGCCGGAAACCGGAATGTTGAAATTTTTGTCGTGGATAATCATTCCATTGATGGAACACCGGGCATGGTACAGCGCGAATTTCCCGATGTCCGCTTTATCGGAAACGATAAGAATCTTGGTTTCGGGCGTGCAAATAATCAGGCTTTGCGCGAAGCCGCGGGGAAATATGTTTTATTTCTGAACCCCGATACGCTGATTGAAGAGAACACCCTTGACGTTTGTTATGATTTTATGAACGAACATGCACATGTCGGCATTTGTGGACCGAAAATCCTGAATTCGGACGGATCCCTTCAGCTGGCTTGCCGGAGGAGTTTCCCGTCTCCCTCCGTTGCCCTGCCAAAACTGCTTGGCCTGAGCCGGCTTTTTCCAAAAAGCCGGACCTTCGCAAAATACAACCTGACCTACAAAGACCCCGATAAAAGCTACCCTGTAGATGCGGTCAGCGGTTCCTTTATGTTTTGCCGGGGAGATTTGATCCGTGAACTCGGCGGTTTTGATGAAGCATTTTTTATGTACGGAGAAGATCTGGATCTTTGCCGCCGTGTACAATTAGCCGGGAAACAAGTATTCTACCTCCCGGATACCACTATTTTACACTATAAGGGCGAAAGTGCCAAATCCGCTCCCTTTGACAGCCTGATGGCCTTCTATAAGGCGATGGATATTTTTCTCCATAAACACTTTTCATCGTTTTATTCCTTTGTTACGACTCTCTTTTTTCGCATGGGGATCTTTTTTCATCTTGTTGCGCGTTTTTTGGGAAAGGCCTTTTTTGCCATACGTTTACCTTTTGTAGATGTTCTATTGATCGCCTTTTCATTCACGACGGCAATGTTTCTGCGCTTTGATCCTACGGAGCTGTCTCCGGCGTTTCAACAGTTTTTACCGGTTATGATCGGATATATGGGTGTCTATCTTCTTTTCCAGATCCTTGGCGGTTCATATCGGCTTGCCAAACATTATGATTTCGTGCGCGCAGCGGTCAATCTCTTTCCGGGATTCCTCCTTAACGGCTTTTTCACTTTCTTCTTTATGCCGCAGGCGCTTTCTCGATTTGTATTTATTGTTTCATTTGCTCTTATGCTTCTGCTGTTGCCGTCCTGGCGCATCATCGCTTCGCGCATCCGCTCACGGCATTTCCGGTACAACGCGGAGGTCGCACGCCGAACGCTCGTTGTCGGATCCGGCGAAGAAGGACAACGAATAGCTGCAACCCTGGGGCTGCATCCCGAACTCGGTTATCTTTTTGTGGGGTTCGCCGACAAAGACCTGAGCCATCCGAAAACGATAGGAAGCACCGGGGATCTTTCCCTCCTGGTCAAAACCCGCAGTATAGACAATGTGATCTTTAGCTCGGACGTATTCTCTCTGGGTGAGATCATTGCGATGGTCGCCGAAATGGCTCATTTCCCGGTAAGCATTAAGATCATTCCGGAAAAAGAAAATATGCTTTTTGGGAAGGCCGTGATAGAAAATCTGGACGATATCCCTGTTGTTGAAATGGAATATACTATTTTAAAGCCCGAATGGCGAATCGTTAAGCGGGTCATGGATGTTGTTTTTGCCCTTTCGATGCTGGTGTTTTTAGGACCCCTTGCCTTCTGTGTCCGACTATTTTCCGGAGCAAGGCCGGTGCCATTCTCGGAAGATATAGAACATGGCAGGATCTGGCGAAGAAAGGACGGCTCCGAACCGTGGCTATATTGGTATCCCATGCTGTTCTCCCTGTTACGCGGAGAAATGACCACGGTCGGCGATCTCAAGAATATCCCTGAGGGCAGTAAGCGTTACTATAAACCGGGTATGACGAGCATCATGCGCAGCGAAAAGCCCGCCCTGCCGTCTCCGGACGAACACGAACGATTTATTCATTACTATATGAGCAATTTTTCTTTTGTTCTGGATGTTGAAATTATTTTTAAAACATTAATGTTAAAGAAAAACTGAGTATTAATCCAAATATCATGGAGAATTCACATGAAAAAATGTCTCCTTTTTCTTGCCGTTATTGCTTTGTTTTCCTGTGGCGCCGACAAAGGGCATGAAAAGACCATAAACGGTATAATGATCGACTGTTCGCGCCTGCTTGAACAGCATGAATACTATTACAGACTGATCGATTTTATGTCGGATTGGGATATGAACACGCTGTTGCTGCATTTTTCGGATGATCACGGTCTCTCTGTCGTTATTCCCGGTTTTGAACAACTGGCCCATCCCCGGGCGTTCACGCCGGAAGAAATTCAAAAACTTATTTCTTATGGGGAGACAAAAGGCATAGAGATCATACCCGAACTTGAGGTCTTCGGCCATACGCGATATATTACGGACCATCCGGATTATCATCATTTGTTCCTGGGAGATCGTACGGGAAATATTTCATTTAATGCGCTGGATCCCTTAAACCCGGAAAGCATTGCGGTGATGGAGTCAATGATCGCGGCAGTGGCTGATATGTTCCCCTCGCAGTATTTCCATCTGGGGTGTGATGAGGTAAATCTTTCGGCCTTGGGGCTTTCGAAAGAAAATGAAACCAAAGTGTGGTCTGATTATGTAAATACCATGATCGGAATTGCTGTTGATCGCGGAAAAACACCCATTATCTGGAATGATCATCTTCAAAAGAACATGGCGATCGCAGAATATTTGCGAAAAGATGTTCTGTTAATGGAATGGAATTATGTTCCGGACTATAAACCCAAAAATCTTGAAAGATTTTTGGAAATGGGATATCCCGCAATCATAATGGCGCCTTCCATCTCATGTTATCTGCTGCGCGTACTTCCGTCACGACCGGGTCTGATGAATACCGACGCAATGGCCGCTTCGGTTAGAGAGGGTACTGCCGCGGGGCTGGTCAATACCATATGGCTGCCCATGCGCTATATCCAGGACGCAATGTGGTACGGTATCGCCTATAGTGGCTTTCTGATCAACAGTGACCGGGTGATGGATGTCCATCTCTTTCATCGTGCTTTTGCGCGCAAAGTTTTTGGCGTACCCTTAAGCAAGGGCCTTGAGTATTATCTTAATCGCTGGCCGGACCTGCATCTTGATTATCGTTTTTATATCAACCTGGCAAACAACAGAACGGATTATTCCGATCAACCCGAAAAAATGGAAGAACTTCGAGATGTATATGATGTGTCCATGCAACTCATCGATCAACAGCCCCGTTTCCGGCCGAGAAAGAACGGTTCTGTTCTCAATGCCATGTATCTGACCACCGATGTCATGCACGTGCTCAGCGAGGGCTTGCTTCTTCTGAGCGGTGAAAAAAGAACACCCGAACAAGTAAGGCTCTGGAGAGAAAAACTATTGACTGTTATTGAGGCTGTTGACACAGAGTGGGATAAAGGCCGCTATCCGGACGATCCCGCAAAATACGAAGCGAAGTTTCCGAACCAGGCGCATTCGCACTTGTTGATCATGCTGAAAAAACTCGAAATATTATCGATTGATCTCTAGCCTCTTTTACCAGGGGCCGGAAATGAACGTTCGAAATATGAAAGTGAAATAAATATCTCTTTGTCGCTGCTGTGGCAATTACCAGCCCAGTAAATATGCAAATATCAATGGCGCGACAATGGTTGCGTCTGATTCAATAATATATTTCGGTGTGTCAATATCCAGTTTGCCCCAGGTGATCTTCTCGTTGGGTACGGCGCCGGAATAGGATCCGTAGCTCGTGGTGGAATCCGATATCTGACAGAAGTAGCTCCAGAAGGGCGTATCGGTGCGTTCAAGGTCCTGATATAACATCGGCACCACACAGATAGGGAAATCTCCCGCGATGCCACCGCCGATCTGGAAGAAACCGATCCCCTTTCCCTGCGTATTTTCCGTGTACCAGTCCGCCAGCCAGACCATATATTCGATGCCCGATTTTATCGTTGACGGCTTGAGTTCGCCTTTGATGCAATATGATGCGAAAATATTTCCCATTGTAGAATCTTCCCAGCCCGGAACGACAATGGGGAGATTCTTTTCGGCAGCGGCCAGCATCCAGCTGTTCCTGGGATCTATTTCATAATATTGTTCCAGCACACCCGAAAGCAGCATTTTGTACATATACTGATGCGGGAAATATCGTTCTCCCTTTTTTTCTGCATCTTTCCATATTTTAAATATATGTTTCTGCAGTCGACGAAAAGCTTCTTCTTCGGGAATGCAGGTGTCGGTCACACGATTAAGTCCTTTTTCCATTAATTCCCATTCCTGCTTCGGACTCAGATCGCGATATTCCGGAACCCGCCGATAATGTGAGTGCGCAACAAGGTTCATGATGTCTTCTTCAAGGTTGGCGCCGGTACAGGTAATGATCTGTACCTTATCCTGCCGTATCATTTCCGCAAGGGATTTACCCAGTTCCGCCGTGCTCATAGCACCGGCAAGCGTGATCATCATTTTATTGCCCAAACATAATTGATGCTCATAGGCTTTTGCTGCGTCAACGAGTGTGGCGGCGTTAAAATGTTTATAATGCTCCAGCATGAACGCCGTTACATGACCTTTATGATCTTTCATGATCTCACCTGTTGTATTTGAATTTATAGGACAGCATTTTGTAATAAAGTTTTGCAACAAGAAATTCCGGCGCCTTATTGCCGGCAAGAGGAGCAAGTTCGACGATGTCAAAACCCAAGACCTGTTTGTTCTTAAATATTTCCTTGAGGAATGCCAGCGTCCCATACCAGTCCAGTCCGCCGGGTTCGGGCGTCCCCGTAGCGGGCATGATGGAAGGATCGAACACATCCAGGTCCAGAGTAATATATACTTTCTCTGTCATACGATCGAGGGCTTCAGTGATCCAATGGGGGTTTTTGAAAATGTCCCGGGCAAAAAAACAATTTTCCGGTTTTAGAAATTCCTTTTCGCTAATATCCATACTTCGGATACCCGCCTGCACAAGATTCGCATGGCATAATGCATCATGTGCCGCGCAGGCGTGGTTATAGGGCGAACCCAGGTACTCCGGCCGCAGATCGGCATGCGCGTCCAGCTGAACGATCGTTATATCCGGATGTGCCTCATACATGGCTTTGATAATACCAATGCTAACCGAATGCTCGCCGCCGAAGAAGGTTAGAAATTTTCCTGTTTTAAGTAATTCTTTTGCGCTATTGTATACCGTTTGAAAAACAGCTTCAGGTGTGCGATTTTCGTTGATGTGCGGTAAAATATGAATGCCGCGTTTATAAACCTCCGAGTCGGTTTCAATATCATACAATTCCATGTTTTCAGCAGCTTGTAAAAAAGCGCTGAAGCCCCTGTCCGCTCCCTTGCCCCAGGTGCTTGTCCCGTCGTATGGTATCGACTGCAGGAGGATGGCCGCTTGTTCATATGCGGCATACTTTTCTTCAATCGCGGCAAATGTTCTCATGGTGTTTGTTCATACCCAAGGATCTTGAACATATCCTGAGCGGATTGTTCGTCACGGTAAACATAATGCGTGTAATTGCCTTTGTCATCACGATCGATGATCACATGCTTGGGTGAGGGAATAAGACAATGTTTGATCCCCCCGTAACCGCTAATGGAATCCTGATACGCGCCGGTATGGAAAAATCCGATATATAACGGTTCTTTATCCTTTTCGGAATACTTCGGAAGCAGTATTTCCTGGTTCAGGTCTTCAGAATTATAGTAGTCGGAGCTGTCGCAACTGATTCCGCCGATATTGACACGCTGATATTCGTTCTTCCATTTATTCAGCGGCAGCAGAATGAATTTTTCATGGATACTCCAGGCGTCCGGAATGGTGTTCATTAGACTGTTGTTGATGATATACCAGGTTTCGGTATCGTTCTGCACTTTTTGTTCCAACACCCGGAATATGATAGCACCTGCCTCGCCGACGGTATATTTGCCAAATTCCGTATAGATATCGGGTTCGGGAACACCTTCATTGGTACATGCTTCTTTGATGCTTTCGATGATCGCATTGATCATATATTCGTAATCATATTCAAAACCCAGGTGGTTGCGGATAGGGAAACCGCCCCCCAGATTGAAGGCTTGCAGCGAATCGCATTCTTTTTTAATGTCAATATAAAGGTTCAATGCCCGCTTAAACTCTCCCCAGTAATAAAGTGTGTCCTTAATGCCGCTGTCGACAAAAAAATGCAGCATCTTTAACTCAAGGTTTTTGCTGTCCTTGATTTTTGAACGAAAAAGATGCAAAATCTCCGACTCCGGAACACCCAGTCGGGAAGTATAATACGATGACTGCGCCTGTTCGTTGATCGCCATGCGAAGACCTATTTTTATCTTTTTCTCCGGACAAAGCTTTCGCAGCCGGTCCAGTTCTTTTATGCTGTCCAAAATAACAATGGAGTTAATAAATCCGGCTTCCTGCAGCTTAATGATCTTTTCAAGATATTCGTCTGTCTTGTAACCATTATGTACAATCACCCGTTCGGTACCGATCTTTTTATCATGATATAAATGCAGTAAAAGATCAATATCATAAGCCGAGGAGGTCTCAATGTTGACATCATGTTTTAGGGCTTCGTTGATCACATGATAAAAGTGATTACATTTTGTACAATAACAATAGTAGTACTTACCACTGTATTTGTGCTTCTTTATTGAGCGGTTGAACAGATTTCTTGCTTTTTTGATCTGATCGCCGATCTTGGGCAGATATATAAAACGAAAAGGCGTTTCATATTTTTCTATCAGATGCTTGAGGGATACCCCGTGAAATGTCAGATATCCGTCGCGCAGGTCAAACCCTTCCTGCGGAAAGTAGTAGGTCTGATCGATGAGATCAAAATAGGTGTTTTTCATTTAGCGTATCACCCCTGTTCGTTGCCGTTATGCTTTTTCGCCCTTGGTACATAAATTGTCCGGAGTTGTCTCTCGCCCACCCAAATCCGGGCGTGTGTGGACGCAGAAGAGCGGAGAGGAAGGGATTCGAACCCCCGGTCCGCCGGCAGGCGGACACCGCATTTCGAGTGCGGCGCATTCAACCAGACTCTGCCACCTCTCCGGGGGTAATATAAATAAATATTTTATAACTGCAATCATGTTTTGTCTAACTAAAACGAGATAAAAACCTAGATTCAAGTAGTAAGTGCAATTTTATAGTTCTCAAAAAATACTTCATTGG
>CAZHTR010000002.1:0-295903 GCA_964535585.1 uncultured bacterium
AGCTTGCCTGTTTTTACAAATGACTTTCAGTTGCACTTACTTGTTGAATTCAGAAAAATTTAAACGGCTTTATAAAAATCTTTTTTTATTACCATACGCCAATATCTGAGAGATATTGCCTAAGCAAAATATTTCCCCGAGCCTGTTTGAGATAGTATTCGCGTTTTGCCGCGATAGATTTTGTGCTAAAGCATTCACTATATATCACCTTATATGGAGCATGGCTTTTTGTTGATCTTACTTTTTTATAATTATGAGATTTTAGCCTTTTTTGAATATCTTTTGTGTGACCGATATAGTGAAAATTGTCTTTAAGGCTTTTTAGAACATAAACATAATATTTGCACATATACTCCGCCCCCCGACGAAATGTTTTATAAAAGAACAAACTCAACGTATATAGAGCTTGTTCTGCGAAGCCCTTCGAAGCTCCAAGAGTTCGGAGCAAAGCAGGGCAAAGTAGATCGAAGAGGAAGGGATTCCCCCGTGGGGGTCCCTTTGGGAGAACCCCCGGTCCGCCGGCAGGCGGACACCGCATTTCGAGTGCGGCGCATTCAACCAGACTCTGCCACCTCTCCGGGGGTAATATAAATAAATATTTTATAACTGCAATCATGTTTTATCGAAGCAAAACGAGATAAAATGCTGAGCGGGTTATATAATTTCTTCTTGTTTCTTCCGGACAGTAATTTCTGAAAAGGGTTGACCGGATAAAACATTTCCCCGCATGGTCTCTCTTGGTCCATCCTGGCGGGCGGATATCGCTTCTTACAACCCCTGTTTACCCTTGTAACTGTTTTTTACTGTCGTTGTTCTGTTTAACCTTCGGGGAACTTTCAAAAAAAGCATATATTGAATATGAGGGTATTGTTTCGTATATTACTTAAAATGAAAGGAGTAATAATATGATCGACAAAAAACTTGAGAAGCAGATCAATTATCAGATCAATCGCGAATTATACTCGGAATATCTGTATCTTGCTATGTCGGCCTATCTTGAAGACAAGGGTCTGTCCGGCATGGCACATTTCATGCGCGTACAGGCGGAAGAGGAGCATTTCCATGCCATGAAGTTTTACCGCTATCTTAATGAGCGTGGCGGCAGGGTTATTCTGGATGCAATAGAAAAACCACCCGTTGAGTTCGATTCCCCTCAAGCGGTTTTTACCAAAAGTCTGGAACATGAAAAGATCGTGACGGGGCTCATTAATAAACTGATGGACATGGCCATCGCGCTGAACGATCATGCGACACGCAGTTTTTTGGGATGGTATGTTGACGAACAGGTTGAAGAAGAAGATTCATTCCAATCCATAATTGACAAACTGGAATTGATCGGCGGAAGCGGACATGGATTGTTAATGATGGATAAGGATCTCGGCGTCAGGGTATTTACCCCGCCGGTAGAAGAGTAAAAACAAAAAAGAGAGGTTGCTATGACCAAATTACGTGAAATTTATTACTGCCCCATTTGCGGCAATGTCATTGAGATATTCAATGAAGGGGCATCCGCGCTTGTTTGCTGCAATCAGAAAATGCAAAAGCTGGAAGCACAAACCGAAGACGCAAGCTACGAGAAACATGTTCCCTATGTCGAAGAAAAAGGCGAAGGTGTCCTGGTCAAAGTGGGGCAGAACCAGGCGCATCCCATGACGGACGAACATCATATCAAATTCATTGAAGTTCACACAAAAACCATGGTACTAAAGGCCGAGCTTAACCCGGGTGATGCACCCGAAGCAGCATTTCCCGTTAAAAAGGAGGATATTGTAAAAGTACGTGAATGGTGCAATATCCACGGCTTGTGGGAAGCTTAAAAAAGGAGAAAGAATGGAATTTAAAAACAGTAAAACCGCTGGAAATTTAATGAAAGCCTTTGCCGGTGAAAGCCAGGCGCGCATGCGTTATACCTATTATGCGTCCGCAGCAAAAAAAGAAGGCTTCCTGCAAATTGAGGAAATATTCCTTGAAACTGCCGAGAATGAAAAAGAACACGCCAAATTGTTCTATAAACAGCTCCTGGCAAACGGCATGAACGAAGCCATGGTCAATGTGAATGCCGAATATCCTGTGGGGTTGGCGGATACGCTGAAGAATCTCAAATATGCAGCCGACGGGGAAAAGGAAGAATGGGGCGAACTGTATCCCTCATTTGCCGATACGGCCGATGAAGAAGGTTTCCCGGAAATCGCGAATGTGTTTCGCAGTGTCGCAGAAGTCGAGGTCCGACACGAAAATCGCTTCCGCAAATTATTGCAAAACATAAAAGAGCATACGGTCTTCAAAAAACAAGGAAAAGTTTTCTGGAAATGCCGTAACTGCGGACATATTGTGGAAGACATTGAAGCACCCGAGGTCTGCCCCGTCTGTGTACATGGACAGAAATATTTTGAAGTCTGGGTGGAAAATTATTGATTCCCCGATACCCGGCCTGAATACATACGGTAAGGGGGCGGTCGCGATCGCCCCTTTTCATTGATATGGGCATTTTTTTGAGGAACACTTTCTCTCTTTTTCCTTTTGCCTTTTGCGTTATATTGGTTGTATATTTCTAGGCTTATTCAATAAAAAAGGAGATGCAATAGATGGGAATTATGAATAAAATGCGCCAACGGATGGGGATCGTCCTGATCGTCCTGCTTGTTGCGTTTGTAATAACGATCGTTTTTGACTGGGGGGCCGGCGGTGTCGGGACCTTTATGGGCGGCAGTGATGTGGTCGGGGTCGTTGACGGTAAAAAGGTCACCATAAAAGATTTTTATGAAACCTATAATATGGCCCTTGAACAATATCGCCGCGCAGGTGTTGAACTTGATCTGCGAACGACCGAGATGATCGTTCAGCAGACCTGGGAAACAATCGTCAATCATATCTTGTGGGAAAAAGAGATCGAGCGTCTCGGTATTGTCATTTCTGACGAAGAGTTATTCTATCATTTGGAAAACAACCCGCCGGAATTTTTAATGAACCAGGAAATATTCCTGACCGATGGAATGTTCGACAGAAACAAATATCTGAATGTCCTATACAATCCGCAGGGGAATGAATGGGTAGAGGTCGAAAAATATCTGCGTCAAAATGTTCTTCCTTATCAAAAATTGAACGATCTGATCCTTTCTTCGGTCGTTGCAGATGAGTATGAGATACTCCGGAAATTTATTGATCGTAATACAATGTTTACCGCGGATTATATCGCGGCACCGTTACACCTGATCCCCGATACGCTTGTTCCTTTACATGAAGAGGATCTGCTTGCATATTATCATGCACACAAAGATGAGCGTTTTCTTGAGTCCGAACGCCGGAATGTACGTATTGTATCCTGGCCTAAAATTCCATCATCACGCGACAGCGCGCTTGTGATCCGCGACCTGGATGAAATTATCCTGCGCCATTCAGAGGGCGAATCCTTTGAGGCACTTGCGGAAATATTTTCCGAAGTGCGGGACCCGGGCCTCGTTGGTGATCTCGGATGGTTTACACGTGAAGATCTCGAGCGTGAATACCGCACTCCCGTTTTATCGGGGAAAAAAGGTGAAATACTTGACCCTGTCATAATCGGAGATGAATATCATTTGATCAAGATCACTGATAAAAAGAAAGAGGGCGGGGATGATCTTATCCGCATCTCTCTGATCGTCCGCCGCATTGATCCGATCAATACTTACAATTACTTTGCCTCCGAAGCAGAAGCATTTATCCTGGACGTTGAGGCTTACGGTTTTAACAAAGCCCTGCAGAATTCAGAAGCCCGTCTCGATACGATCCGCGGCGGTGTGGCAAAGCATGTTCCTTTCTTTGGGGATGCCGGATATATGCCGGGACTTGCACGCTGGGCGTTTCAGAATAAACCCAAAAGACTGAGCCCTGTTTTTGAGAACGAAAATGCCTTTGTGGTGGCGGAGCTATACGGTATCACGGAAGCTGCGTATATCCCCTTTGAAGATGTCCGGCCGGCCGTGGAGCGTGCGGTCCTTACCGAGAAGAAAAAAGAGAAAAGTGCGGTATTGGTGCAAGATGCACGCGCTGCTTTTCTCCGGGGAGACACCGATTTAAAAACCGCCGCCGAGAACAGCCCCTTCCTTGAATACAGGAACCTGACCTTTAATCTTGAGAGACCCCCTTACCCGGTGGGGACATCACCCGTTCTGGGCGATATTGTCCGTAATATTTCAATGAATATCCCGTCACTTCCTTTCCCTGCCGGCAACTACGGATATGGCCTTATTCGACTGACGGGACGCACTCCGCTGGACACGGAACTGTTTGTCGAAAAACGGGAAGAGATACGTGATTTGATCCTGGTCGAAAAACAAGAAGCCGCTTTTGAACACTGGTTGAATTATCTGAAAGAAAAGGCCGAGATCAAAGACTATCGCGAACAATTCGGATTGAACTGATACATTTCTAAATTAACACATACTATTTAAAAACGGGAACCTGGTTCCCGTTTTTTTATTCCTTTTTTTCGATCCGGATCAATACATATGCGTAACGTCTTGTTTGTCACGCTTGCTGACAAAGCGCAGACTGCCCACGCTCAGCGTGTCATCCTTGATCAGGTCGATCTTAATACCATATTTAAATTGTGTCCCACGCAGTACTTTTTTATTTTCTCGAATAAAATCATAGAGCATCGGATGGACATTGAGCTCTACACGTCGTTCTTTTGTGT
This sequence comes from uncultured bacterium, assembly GCA_964535585.1. Lineage (GTDB taxonomy): Bacteria > Fidelibacterota > Fidelibacteria > Fidelibacterales > Fidelibacteraceae > M50B103. The sequence continues at coordinate 4,676 of CAZHTR010000002.1, forward strand.
GTTGCCTGTAATTCCTGACCCAGCTGTCGATCTTTGTGATCATACTTTCCTTGCTCGGGATACGACCGTATCCGTGGCACATGGGGCACTCATCGCTCAGGGAGAACATGACCGATAATCGAATGCGCTCACGGGTCATTTCCAATAATCCATATCGTGAAAGATCGCTAACGCTTACCGATGCCCTGTCTTTGGCAAGTTCTTCCTTGAAGGTTCGCACCAGGGTTTTTTTATTTTCTGCGATCAGCATATCGATGAAGTCGATCACGATCAATCCGCTGATATCGCGCAAACGCAATTGGCGCGCGATCTCAACCGCTGCTTCAAGATTGACCTTGAGGATATTTTTTTCCTGTTCCTTTTGTCCAATATATCTGCCGCTGTTCACATCGATCACGAACATTGCTTCTGTGTGGTCGATCACAAGATGACCCCCGCTTTTCAGCCACACTTTTCGTCGCAGAAGCTTATCTGTTTCGGCTGTGATACCGTACGCTCCAAACAGAGAGCCCTCTTTGTGAAAGAAGACTCGCTCTGCCAGTTCGGGATCGACATCTCTTACATAATTTTGAATGACCCGGAATTTCCGTTTGTTGTCCACGATCACCGATTCGATCTCCCGTGTGAACATATCCCTGATCACAGAGGAGGTCATACTCTCGGTCTTGAAAACAAGCAAGGGTTGGTTGTTGCTATTCTTAATGGCGTTCTTAATTTGCTCCCAGGATAATAAAAGCTGTTTGATGTCCTGCCGGATGTCCTTTTCTTTTTTCCCGTCCGCAACGGTCCTGAGAATGATCCCGCATCCTTCAGGTTTGATCGTTTTTGCTATTTCTTTAAGCTTTGCGCGGAGCCGGGGATTTTTGATCTTTTTTGAAATGCCGATAATATCATGAAAGGGTGTCAGGACCGTAAAGCGGCCCGGTATCGCTATATCGGTGGTAAGACGCGGACCCTTATTAGCGTAAGCGTCTTTTAGTACCTGCACCAGTATCCGTTGTCCCTTTTTCAGGTCTTTTGCTCCGGTGAATGTTTTTACATTCCATTGACCGTCCTGATATTGCGCGATCTCCTGTATTTCGGAGAATCCGAGAAATCCGTTTTGCTCCGTACCGAGATTTAAAAATGCCGCTTGCATACCGGGCTGAATATTTTCGATCTCGGCATAATAAATATTGCCTACCGAAGAAATATCTTCCGGAGTTTCAATGTAGAACTCCACAAGGCGTCCGTCTTCCATAATGGCGATACGCGATTCCATCGGTGTTTCGCTGATATATATATTTCTTTTCATGTCAGTCCTTTACTGTCGTGTTTTTTCTTTCCCCGAGATAATCGGGAATATTTTTGTTAAAGGCCAGCCGTACGAATTCATCCGGCCTTCCTGTTTTGCCTTGTAAAACGTGATAGCACACGCTGATCGTCTGTGTATCGGCTTGCCAGTATTTAATGTAAGGTTTTATATCGACTTTTTTTACGCCTTTTTTATATGTCCGCTCCATCAAGCATGTTTCCCCCGCAAGTGCTTTTTCAATTCTGTCCTTTATGTCTGCCAAATCTATCGGTTCGCGGAAGTTAAACACATACAGCATGTCACGCGTTGTTTCCATGACCGAGGTCCGGCGCCCTTCCGAAGATTCGCAGCGAAGAATGCGGATGCCTTCGGGGAGAATTGCATTCAGGGCCTCTGCGGGATCTTCAACCGGTTTATTTAAAAGAATATCCATGGCTTCATTGCCTGCATCATATCCCATGGGCACGGGGAAACCCAGTGCAATCCGGGGTCGGGGATTAAAACCGCAGGTGTAGCGCAATTTCCATCCTGCGATATTACATGCCCTGTAGATCAGACGCATAAAATCGTGATGCGTCAGATATCGCATCATTCCCTTTTTTTCATAGAACAATCTCAGGGTTTCATAAGCCCCGGTGTCACTTTCTTCTTCTCTGTGCGGTTTTTCTTTGGTGGCCGGGGATGTTTGTGCGACATATTGTTTGATCTCCGTATCGCAAAGCCCGCATTGTTCACAGAGTTCCCTGCAATCCGCCGTTATCTCACCGCGCAGCGCTTTTTTCCACTCTTCTTTCAAAAAACTATTACTCACGCCGCTATTTATGAAAGACCAGGGAAGTTCTTCATCAAGTGCTTTTGCGGCAATTTCCCGGCCCGTATTAATGCCATGTTCATTGATCGCCGCATCCCATGCCTCCTTGTTGAACTTTTCCAGCCAGGCGTCAAATAGCGCCCCGTTCTTCCAGGCAGAATAGATCAATGCTCCGGTTTTTTTTCCACCGCGCGCGATCAGGCTTTCATACAAAGAGAACTGCGGGTCGCGATGCATGATCTTTACGCCCGGCAGGCGTAATTGGTCGCGGATGAAATAGATCCGGCGGTTGAGTTCTTTCGGTACCACATGTTCCGCCCACTGGAAGGGGGTGTGCGCCTTGGGAATAAAACTGGAAAGCGTGATATTGAGTTGAGTATTGGAATACGCTTTTGCGATCGTATGAATGTTGCGTATCAGATCAACAATTCCCTGTAAATCCTCATCCCGTTCATCCGGCAGTCCGACCATGAAATAGAATTTCAGCGTCCGCCATTTATTTTCAAGCGCCAGCCTGACAGAAGAAAAAATATCCTCTTCGCTGATCTTTTTATTGATCACATCGCGCAAACGCTGTGTTCCGGCTTCGGGGGCAAAGGTCAGCCCCGAACGTTTTTTCGCGCCGGCCGTGCGCAGGATATCCACATTGAAAGAATCGAGCCGCAGCGATGGAAATGATACGGCAATATTGTTTTCTTCACACATGGGCCGTATCGCCCCGACAAGATCATTCAGCTTGCTATAGTCCGAAGTGGATAAACTCAAAAGGGATATTTCCTCGTAACCAGTAGTCGCAACCGTGTTTTCTGCCTGTTCTGCGAGTTCGGACGGTTCTCTCTCGCGCACCGGACGATAGATGATACCCGCATGACAAAACCGGCAACCGCCGCCACAGCCGCGTTGGATCTCAAGCGCAAAACGATCCTGGGCGGTTTCGATCAGGGGTACGATCGGACGCGATGGGTAGTGGTCTGTTTTCAGATAGGGTATTTTTGCCGCACGCACAAAGCCATCCCTTTCTTTTTTGTAAGCCGCAGGCACATAGACACCCTTGCCGGGAAGATTAAGCGCCTGAAGCATGTCTCGCCGGGGGGCGTCTTTTTTCTTCATGATACCCACGATATCACACAGTTCGGGTAATATTTCTTCTCCGTCCCCAATCACGAATACATCCACAAAATCCGCAAGCGGTTCGGGATTGAACGCACAGCTTCCGCCGGCAAAAATCAAGGGATGCGCTTCATTCCGCTCTGCGGACAGAACCGGTATCTTTGATAATTCGAGTGCATTCAGAATATTGCTGAAGGTCATTTCATATTGCAAGGTAAACCCTACGATATCGAAACGATGCAGGGCTGTTTTGCTTTCCAGCGAATAGAGCGGGATATCGTTCTTGCGTAACTGTCCTTCCATATCCGGCCAGGGGGAAAAAGCGCGTTCGGCCAGACAGTTATCTTTCTTGTTGAGAATATGATACAGGATCTGATATCCGATAAATGCCATACCGATCTCATAGGTGTCCGGATATACCAGACATACACGGCATTGGGTGTTGTCCCATGATTTCTTTATAATATGGATCTCATTCCCGATATAGCGTCCGGGACGTTCTACATGCTGCAATAAAAAAGGAAGTGTATCGCACAGCTTGTCGTTATCTATATTATTGTTATGTTTTCTGTTCTGCATCTTCCGTTTCGTAATACTGCCCTAATATATTCATTACCTTGCCAATAAAAAACAGTATTTTTTCCGGACCCGCAGGTTGGGCGAAAGGGGTTATGATTTTATTCCTTGGTTACGTTGTCAGAATAACATTGACTTTATACTTTGCAACAGCTATTTTATTCCGCTTTTTAAAGGAAAGATGACCGAGCTGGCTGAAGGTGCACGATTGGAAATCGTGTGTGCTGTTAACGCGGCACCCCGGGTTCGAATCCCGGTCTTTCCGCATCCATTATAACCGCCTGAATAACAGCAGTATGCGCGCCGGATGTTCCAAATATGTTCCATTTATTTCAGAATGATTTTATCGTGATAGCTGCCTCCGGCATGTCAAGAGGGTGTGTGCATCGTTTTGTGTAACTGGTCTTTCAATCAGCGTTTCTCTTACGCTACCCCTTATTGCATGCCCTTGCGGGGGCTTTTTTGTTTGTACGGACATGATTGCCGGGGGTAATAATGTTCCACAATTTTGAGTAAATACATGTAAATCGCGTTCTTTCCGCACAGGATATTTAGAGCGTATAATATTTTTTATTTGACTTTGGTCTGATTTTAACTTAATATTTTCTGCATTTGTGATATTTATCACTTTGCGATTGGTTCTTATAAAATCGTAAATAAATTTTTCGTCCCCCTCTTGGGTAACTCCTCTCGGAGTTACCCTTTGTGCTCATTTTTTTTGTTGTATATAAAAATATTATGCTTATTTTTATCTTTCTTTCACACACAGGAGATTGACAATGCGAATTCAACTGATCTATAACCCCAATGCGGGGGGCGGGAAAAGCGACCGCCTGTATCCCGTAGTTCTGAAGACCCTGCGCGAGGCGGGGCATACCGTAACACCCTATCGCACATTGTATCGCTTCCATGCGAGCGAGATCGCAAAGCATCTTGATTTTGCGTCCTGCGACATTGTGCTTGCCGCCGGCGGCGACGGCACGGCCTACGAAGTACTCAACGGTCTGATGCAGCATGAAAATGAGATACAAAAACCTCTTTTCGGTATTATCCCGGTCGGTACCGGGAATTCCTTTTCCTTTGATCTGAATATGAAAAAATGGGATGACGGTATCCGGGCCGTCCTGCGGGGAAAAACCCGGGATGTTGATCTCATTGAATTTATCACCCAAAAAGAAACCTTTTATTCCATGAACGCGATCGGTTTCGGCCTGGTCGCCGATGTTTCATATCTTGGTAACAAACTGAAAAAATATATGGGTAAAACCGCTTACACCGTAGGTGCTCTTGCGGAGATACTTCGTTTCACACCTCAGAAGACAAGACTTGAAGTTGACGGAAAGGTATATGAATATGAGGGTGTGTTCACGAATTTTTCCAACTCGGTGATCATCGGCGGAAATATGAAGATCTCTCCCGACTCAAAGATCGATGACGGTATCATTGAATGCGTTGTATTGGAGAATATGCCGAGAAAAGATATAATAAAAGCGTTCCCTTCCGTTTACGAGGGCACACATATAAACCTTCCTCAGCTTAAGATCTACACGGGAAGGCATTTTAAGGTGACATCCGAACCGGTCAAGATCTGTAATCCCGAAGGGGAGATCTTTGGTGTGACCCCGCTTGAACTTCGGGTCCTGCCGAAAAAGATGACTTTTCTTACTTTATGATCCTTGTCCTATTCGGAGCTCATTGTTGCTATCATTACAGCTTTAATGGTGTGCATGCGGTTCTCGGCTTCATCCCACACCTTGCTGTTGGGAGATAAAAAAACATCATCCGTAACTTCCATCGCTGTCAAACCGAATTTTTCATGCGTATCTTTTCCGACTTCCGTATCCAGGTCGTGAAATGCCGGCAGGCAGTGCAGGAACAGCGTGTCGCTTTTTCCGGTCTTTTCCATCATGGCAGCGTTGACCTGATAGGGTAAAAGCAGCTTGATGCGCTCTGCAAATTGCGCTTCCTCGCCCATGGAGACCCAAACATCCGTATAGATGACATCTGCGTCCTTTACGCCTTTCGAAATATCATCTGTCACCAGGATCTTCGCTCCTGTTGCATTGGCGATCTGTTCTGCTTTTTTGACCAGTTCCGCATCCGGAAAAAGCGTTCCCGGCGCGACAATGCGGAAATCCATTCCGGTCTTCGCCGCACCGATCATCAGTGAGTTTGCCATATTGTTCCTGCCGTCACCCACGTAAGCAAAAACAATGCCATCAAGATGTCCGCGTTCTTCCTTAATGGTCAGGAGATCCGCCAGCACCTGCGTGGGGTGGAACATGTCCGTCAATCCGTTCCAGACCGGTACGCCCGCGTATTTTGCCAGTGTTTCTACGGTTTCGTGTTTAAAGCCGCGGAACTGAATGCCGTCGAACATTCTTCCCAGCACCTTCGCCGTATCGGCGACACTTTCCTTCTTGCCGAATTGAATATCGTTTTTCCCTAAAAATTCAGGATGTGCGCCCTCGTCGATCGCTGCAACTGTAAACGCGCATCTTGTACGCGTTGAATTCTTTTCAAATAGAAGAGCAATATTCTTGTGTTCCAGGCGTTTCGGAAATATTCCCTTTTTCTTCTCTCCCTTCACGTCCGCAGCAAGGTCGATCAAGTAATGTATCTCTGCCGGTGTGAAATCCAGCAGTGTGAGGAAATGACGATTTTTCAAGTTCATGATGGTGCCTTTCGTTTTCAGTTTATGGTGTAATATAATGAAAAGTGCCGTCCGAATAAAGCAGAGAAAGATCGAGTCTTTAATTTTTATTGCCCAAACAACAATTGCTTGTTTTTACATAAGAACAACGTAAATTTGACGCCATGAACACATTGCGTGAATTGCTGCATCGTTATCTTTCTGTGCCGGGATCCATTAAGCGCCTTGTCCTTGGATCTTTTTTCCTGCAGTTGCTGAACGCGTCCTTCAATCTTATATTGAATATATACCTGCGAAAAAAGGGGTATTCCGATACACTGATCGCCGATTTTACATCCTGGCGTTTCATTAGTATTCTTCTATTCAGTATCCCCTTTGGGTTGATCATACGCGGCCGGCCACTAAAGCCTTTTTTTATTGCCGGTGCCCTCATTGTTCCGCTTTTCGGAGCCGCTATGCTGCTGGCTGCCGAAATGCATGCGGATTTCCTGATTCGTGTTGCATTTTTCGGTGGCAGTATGGGATTCATGCTCATTCATGTTACCGCTCTGCCTTTCATTCTGCGGCACAGCGATGATAATACCCTGAGCGAAAGTATTGCCCTGAATTTTGCCGTTTGGAGCCTGGCTTCGATCGTAACGGGTATGCTGATCCATTTATTCTTTCTTCTGGCTTCTCATGTAGAACATCTTCATCTGACAGAATACGAGATCCTTTTCTTTTTCGTACTGATGAGTATTGCTGCGCTTTTTGTCTTTGGAAGTATTAAGGAAAAAGCGCCCCTGCGGGAAACGCACAAGAGTGTTTTCAATCATTTACGGTCCTATGAGTGGGGGAGAATATTCCGTGGCTTGCTGCCGATGTTCATTATCTCTGTGGGCGCGGGATTAACCATCCCTTTTATGAATTTATTTTTTCATTCTGTTTTTCATGTGGATTCCGATGCGTTTGCCGTGATGGGCAGCATTGCGGCCGTACTGGTTTTTGCGGGCGGTATGATCACGCCGGTATTGCGCAGAAAACTGGGGTATGGCCTTTCCATCGGGATAACGCAATTTACCGCGATAGCCTTTTTGCTCTTCCTCGCTTCGACACAACTATATAGCGAAAAAGGGTTTGCGCTGTGGTTTGCCACCGGTGCGTTCATTATCCGCCAGCCATTGATGAACATGGCTTCACCGATCACCAGTGAGCTTGTCATGAAATATGTGGGACCGCGAAACCGTGAACTGATCTCAGCAATTGAAACGGGACTGTGGAATGCATCCTGGTTTATCAGTGCAAAGATTTTCCAGATCCTGCGGGGAATGAACTTACCATATTATCGAATTTTTATTATAACTGCTGTTCTGTACGGAGCGGGAACCTTAACTTACCTTGCGCTGGTCCGCAGATACGATCGTGAGCAAAACGGCAAGAAGGTGCTGCAGGCGGATGTTGCCTAAACATCATTCCTTGCGCGAATTGCCCGTTCATAGGCCGATTCATAGCGGCTTGCACTCTCATCCCAGGAAAAAGATTGCTTCATGGCGCGTTGCTGCATCTCTTCATAATGCTCCGGACGATCATAATACGTCGATACCGCCCAGCCTACCGTGTCATAGATGGCGCGCGGCGTCGCATCATAAAATTTAAAGCCGGTGCCCTCCCCGGTGGCCTCGTCATACTGTTCCACGGTATCGTCCAGTCCGCCCGTTGCACGAACGATCGGCAACGTACCGTAGCGTAGCGAATAGATCTGATTTAATCCGCATGGCTCATACAAGGATGGCATAATAAAGAAATCCGAACCTGCTTCGATCAAATGCGCGAGATCGTTATCATAGCCGATGCAGCTTCCGACCAGGCCCGGATATTTCATGGGCAGCGACGAATAAAACTCTTCGAGTTGCTTATCCCCCGACCCAAGGATCGCAAACTGAACCTGCATGTTCTTGATGATGGCTTCAATACTGTCTGCCAGGATGTGCAATCCTTTTTGTTCCGCCATTCTGCTGATAAGTCCAATAACCGGAATATACTCCTGTTCATACAGTTCCATTTTTTTCTGCAGGTGCGTCTTGCATATTTTTTTGCCGGATAAATTTTTAACGGAATACTTCCGCGGTATCAGTTTGTCCTGCGAGGGATCCCATTGTGAATAGTCAACACCATTAAGAATACCGATGTACCGCTCGCCTTTTTTTTGCAGAAATCGATCAAGTCCGTGGGAGTAGTCGGGTGTCAGGGTCTCATTGGCATACGCCGGACTCACGGTATTTACAATGTCCGCATAATATATACCGCCCTTCAGGAGATTGATACCCCCGTAATCCTCAAGCACGTGTTCGTTAAAATCTTCCTTCCTGAAACCGAGATAGGGGTAGCTGTCGGCGGGGTACCTCCCCTGATATCCGATATTGTGAATGGTCAGCACACCCGCCGCCTTTCCGAGGCAGGAACAGTTTTGATGTTGGGTTTTCAGATAAATAAGAGCGGGCGCGGTTTGCCAGTCGTGGGCGTGAACGATATCAATTTGCATCTCTTTTGTCTTGCACAGATAAAGCGCGGCTTGTGAAAGGAAACAGAAGCGTTTGGGGTTGTCCTGATAGTCCTGCATGGCTGAATTATTATACAAGCCTTCTCTGAAAAAATAATTCTGATAATCAATAAAATAATAGGTCAGGTTCCGCTGGATCTTTTTTGTATGCACCAGGCACCATTCTTCCCGGTCGCCCATCCATATGTTCATAGAGAAGGGCTCTTCTTCGGAGCGCACCATTTCTGGAGGGATACATGCGTAATAAGGCATAACAACACTGACATCATGGCCTTTCCGCGCAAGCTCTTTTGGCAGTGCGCCGGCAACATCGGCAAGCCCGCCCGTTTTGGCAAAAGGAACACTTTCCGATACAACAAATAAAATTCTGTGTGGTCCGCCCATTTCCATCCCTTTCATGTTTCCCCTTGGCAATATGCCAACAAAAAATAAACCCGCACATATTCATGAATTATGAATATTGTTGCGGGTATTTATCGTATTTCTATTTTGTGTTTAGTCTGAAAGTGACCGGGATTGATATCCAAACCCCTACATCCCGATCGCGTTGTTTTGCCGGTTTGAATTTCGTTTTTTTGATCGCATTAATGGCTGCCTCATCCAGTCCTGTTCCCGGCATGCCTTTTAAGATCAACGCATGTTCTACAACACCTTTGTCATTAATAAATGCCTGAACGATAACCTGACCCTCAATACCGGCTTCTTTTGCTATCTCTGGATATATCGTGTTCCTGGCAATGGCGGCTTGTCCACCGATGGGTGTTGGAGGTTCGTCATATGCTATAAATTCTACAACGATACTACCCGTACCGCCTCCCGGGGGCGGTGGCGCATCAAGGGCAATATAGTCATCAAAATCCATATCTTCGATGGTAAGATCTTCCGAAATATCTTCATCTTCGCTCATAACGGGAATAGATGGCCGCTGCTGGGGAGTTTCCATTTGCTGAAGTTCAACCTGGGGCACATCTTCGGATTGTATAAACTCAATAACCGTTTCGCCGACGAGTGCCGACTCGCGCTCAAATTTTGGGAACAAATAGACAAATACGACAACAAGTGCCAATACACATACAACGGCGATTTCCGTTACAAAGCCGGATCTGGCCTTAAACTTTTGAAACTGTCCATCTTGTTGCATGATATTACTCCTGTTTCTCTATTTATGTCTTGCCGAATAGTTCACTTTTAATGCGCTGGCATCCCGGAGTGCGTTCTGAACATCCGAAATGGTTCCCATGGGCGTTTCCTGATCGGCACGCAAAGAAATGGTCAAAAGGTTGTCATTCCGGCGTATCGGATAGATAACCGGTGCAACATTTTCAACGTTCATCAATTTATCCTGTATGCTGATGCGTCCGGTGCGGTCGATAAAAACATATAACACGGAACGTTTAGGTGTATCAAGTTTTGCAATGGATCGCGCTTCCGGTAATTTTACTTTCAAACCCTCAACGGTTTTCAGTGTTGTTGCGGCCATAAAAAAGATCAGGAGCATAAAAATAATATCCGACATCGAAGCCGTAGGGATCCCTGTCTTGGGTTTTGATTTTTTCTTAATTGCCATAGAATCTCCTACTGGGTTCCGATCAACGCCAGTTTTTTTACCCTGGCTGCCGTTAATTGATCTACAACCTCAATATAATCCTGATATTTCGTCCTGCGGTCGGTCTGAACCGAAAAAACCATATTGGGGTTTGACAATTCCAGTTCACGTGCGCGTCTTTCAATTTCTCTGACCGGAACGATCTCATCATTGAACAACACGTCCCCCTGTGCATTGACAAGGATCATGGTGATGTTTTTGGGGTTTAGTCTGATCTCGGAATCTCCCGGGGGAGGCAGGACCACACCGATACCCTTATCAACATCTACGTTGGAAACCAAAAGGAAAAAAACCAGTAACAGGAACGCAATGTCAGACATTGACGAACTCGGAATCTCAGAAGGTGGACGTTTTTTCTTACCTAACATGAAATATTCCTAACTGTTACTATTTTTTTATGTTGTTTTTCTCCAGATCATCCAAAAGGTCCAGAGAACTGCGCTCCATATCGATCACCAGATTGTCGATCTGGAAAAGGAAAAAATTCTGGAATATCTGAATGATCATCGCAACGATCAGACCAAAGAGCGTTGTCAGCAGAGCCTGTGAAATACCTGTCGCCACAACAGCGGGGGACATATCGTTTGCCGCCGCAATATCCTGGAATGCCGTTACCATTCCCGCAACCGTTCCGGTAAAACCGAGCATGGGTGCGATCACGATCACGGTAGACAGCCAAATCTGATTCTTTTCCAGAAAGGTCATTTCCAGCGATCCAATGGTGTCAAGGGTTTTTTCTACGCGCGCAAGACCTTTATCCTGATGGCGAAGAGCCTCGGCAAACATTGTTGCAATGGGGCTTGTCGATGCATTGCAGGCCTCTATCGCGCTGCCAACACCGCCCTCAATCAAAACCTCTTTTATATTCTTTGTGAATGCTTTTGTTTTTGCCGTTATTGTGATCAGGGCATATAAGCGTTCAAACACAATGACAAGACCCACAATGAAGACACCCAGAATGGGCCACATGAAAGGTCCGCCGTCTAAAAAGAGCTGTACCATAAAATAAACCTCCAGTTTATTATTTTATTTTCAAATACAACATATCATTTTAAGAAAATACCACTCTAAAGTCAATATATTATTGAAATGCAATAAATTTTTGCGCCTGCGCAGCCGACTCCAGGGCTTTTAAAAACTGGTTGTCGCATAACAGGCGTGCTTCGTAATAAGCATTATTGTCCCACCATATTTTAGCGATCTCCGATTTTATCTGCATTTCAAGATATTCTTTGTCCTTGTTCAGTTCATCCGGATCCAGTCCTTCCACTTCTTCCGAAATAAATGCATGAAGTGAAGCAATGAAATTCTCACCGAGATCCGTTTTATATATAAATGTATCCGGATCCGTCTTTTGTTCCGGATTCAGGCGAATATATTCCTGCGCATACTTGAAGAACATTCGTACGTTCTGACTGAAAATGGTCATTGTGCTTTCCGAAAGATCGAAATTGCGCTTGACGATAATGTCCGGGGTGATCCCGCCGCCGCCGTAAACCGTTCGGCCATTTTTGGTTTTGTATTGCGGTTTCGTATCCAAATGCTTATCAAGCGAATCGCTGAAAACGCTGTCGGGAAGCGTATACAGTTCTTCATAGTATCTTGCCGATCCGTTATCATACGGACGTTGTATCAATCGGCCTGAGGGTGTATAGTAACGGGCTACCGTAACGCGTACGGCGGATCCGTCGCGCATACTCCATTGGCGCTGTACGAGGCCTTTCCCAAAAGAGGTTTCACCCACAATGAGACCGCGATCAAGGTCCTGCAGCGCTCCGGATATAATTTCCGAGGCCGAGGCCGAACCGCGATTGATCAGTACCGTTACGGGCATGTCTTTATATCGCCCGCGACGCGTTGCCCGATGGACTTCGTTGGCATTCCTTAAGCGTCCTTCCGTATAAACCAGTGTGTCACCGGCATCAATGAATTCATCCAGAATATCAATCGCCTGTTTCATATATCCGCCGCTGTTATAGCGAAGATCAAGGATCAGAGATGCCATGCCTTCGGATTTCAAAGATTCCATGGCGTCAACAAATTCTTTATATGTTTTTTCCGCAAAACGATTTATTAAAATGTATCCCGTAATGTCATCGACCATGAAATATCCCGAGACGGAATACAGGGGGATGTCATCCCGTGTAATGGTAACGTCAAAAGGTTCTTTTACGCCAGGTCTTAAAATGTTTACAACAACTTTGGTGCCCTTTTTTCCGCGAAGGCGGTTTTTTGTTTCGTCGCGTGTGATCTTATAGGCGGATTCATGGTCTATTTTTAATATTTTGTCACCCGACTGCAGTCCGACCTGTTCTGCAGGGGTGCCAATAATAGGAGAAATAACGGTAATATAGCCGTCAATGATATCATATTCGATACCGATTCCCTGGAATTCCCCTTCGAATTCTTCCTGCACGGCCTCAAAACGCTGTGCCGGAATATATGTTGAATGCGGATCAAGCTCTTCAAGCAATCCCCGATAAGCGCCCTCCATGGTCTTTTCCCAATCAACTTCTTCAACATAGTTCTCATTCACGATACCGATAATATCCGTTAACACCTGCAGTTTTTCATAAATATCCTTTGCAGAGGCTTTCAGGTTCGTTGTCTGAACAATACTGAAAATCAAAGCCAGTATAACCACTGAGAGAATAATGGTTTTTCTGTTTCTTTCGATAAACGCCATAATGTTATTTTTCTCCATGCTTGCTCTACCGTTTACCCGGTAAAATATACAATTTATCGTTTATCTCCTATGATTTGTTTCACACTTCCTGCATACGTAAAGATATCTCCCAATAAAAAAGCACCCGAAAACCGGGTGCTTTCATGGTGTTTTATGTTTTATATATCAGAAGGCCAGGCGGAATTCGTACTTTTCTACCAAACCGTCGAGAATCGGAGGAAAAGCGTTCTCAAGCGCGCGATCGCTAAGAATGGCATCAATTTCTTCCCGGACATCTTCCAGCTTTTTGCCGGATTTGCGATCTTCGATCTTAATGATGTGGTATCCGTAGGGGGTTTCAACAAGATTACTGATCGATCCGACCGGAAGGGTGAAGCTTGCGTCTTCAAAGGATTGTACCATGCGGCCACGCGGAAAATCCTCATACAGGCCGCCGGTATTCCGTGAGCCGGGATCTTCACTGTACTGCTCAACAAGCTTTACAAAATCTTCACCGCCTTTGGCGCGCTTTAATACATCTTCCGCAGTCTTTTTAACATTCGCCTTATCCGCATCCGTTTTCCCCTGTGTTAGGAAAAGGATATGTCGCACGCTTGCCGTTTCTTGATCATAGTGCGCCTTATTGTCTTCGTAATATGCTCTTATTTCCGCTTCAGACACCTGAACGTCCACGCCGGCCATAGCAACTTCTTCGATATACTTCATGATAAGAAGATTGTTGCGTGTGTCTTCCCGGACAAAGTCCATGTCGATCTGCTGGAATTTGATCTGCTCCATAAACGCTTCCTTGCCACCGTTAGGCTCATATAAATATTTTTCGATATAAGCCTCAACAGTGTCTTTGGGAATGCTTAACCCGTGTTTTTTTGCCTCCAGCAGCAGTATATCCTGTTGGGCCTTCAGGGTGACGATCTGCATAATGAAGGCTTCGATCCTAGCCGGATCGACATTATGAATTATATTGATATCGCCGCGCATGCCCTGATAGACATTTTCCATGATATCTTTATTCTTGATGTTGAAATGGGTCGTAGTTGCCAAAACAACATTGGTATCGGGTTTCATATAGGGTATCTTGGTTCCCATGACTTCGAAAAATTCTTTCTGGGCCGGGGTGAGCTTTGTCTTTTCCGAACAAGCCGAAAATACCAGCAGGGCGGCAATGATCACAAATAAGATCTTTTTCATTAAGTTTTCCTTTCTATTCTATTGATTTAAATATTTTATATCAAGGCTGTATCGCCATTCTCCAAAATATAGATTTCCGCCGCGCCACTCGACTTCACCACGCTGGAAGTCATTTGTTTCGCTGCGTAAATAGTGTTTTTCCGGGAACAGCGGCATGGCATAATCATCATTAACGATCAGGCGATAGGCGTCCATTCCGCCAAGATAAAACCAGTTTATATCCTTATTGTCTGTCTTTCTGGGCCCGAAAGACTGGTCCACCGGCACCCAGCCCGGACCTTCGAAATAGATCTCGCACCAGTCATGCAGGTTCTTGCTTCCGGGGTGGAGCATCCATCCGCTCTGCCAGCGGGCGGGAATACCGTTATAGCGGGCAAGGGCCATAAATAATAATGTTACCTGTCCGCAATCACCGTGTTTATGCTCTATAACATAATCCGGGATATTGTCAATGGTTGAATATTCCCTTGCGCTTGCCCACGGATAGTGATCGTTAATATAATCAAATATGCTTTTTACTATGAGGTAGGGGTCTTTCTCTTCGCCAACAATTTCTGCCGACAGCGCTTTTAGCGCGGGGGTGAAAAGAAGATGCGGGTCGCGTTCGGCCGTATAATGCCGATAGAGCTCCGTGTCTTTTTGATAGGGAAGGATCCTGGTGTTTTCCAGATCGAACCATTGTGGTTTGTTCGTCGTTAAAAATTCGATTTGGAAAACGGTGGGCTCGCCGGGTACGGCAGGTTTTTGCATATAAACGGTTCTTTGAAGAGCACTGTTCGGAGCAATGATAAAATCATCACAATTTGCCGATATCAGCTTTATATCTGTCTGCCGGACATTGCCTTCACGGGGAAAAGGCAGCCAGCATCGCAGTATTTCTCCCGCGGGGACTGCGTCGGCAGGCACCGTCAGGGTATATGTGAATTCCATTTTAACAGGCTTTCCCGTTACACTCCCGGATGCTTTTACTTCTTTCATTATACGCGGAATGTCCTGTTCCAGAAAAAGTTCCAGATTGTCTTTGGTTTCACCGTCTACGCGGATCTTCTGCTGTCTTGCTTCCGGGTCGATCCGAAAAAGATTCTGAGCCGCTCTTGCAAAATAACGATCTTTTCCGTTGATATTCATTTTTTCCAATGCGCGGCTTTTTTCCCACTCTTTTATCTGCCGGGATGTCACTTCCGGATAATATTGTCGTATATGGGGAAGTATTTCGTCAAGAGTCTTGTTAAAATCTATCTCTATACGGCGCATGATCTCTTTTTTATTCTCAAGTTCGACGCGCTCAAGCGGCGTAATGTCCCCGGACAAAATTTTCCGGTCTATTTGTTTGCTTGCCATATTGTAACGCCCTTTCGATATCTGCTCATCAATCGAGCCACATCCGGACACCATAAACACCAATCCGGTGATTAACAGCGTGGAACCAATTCTATTTTTCATGGAAGTGCTCCTATTTGTTCTCGATCATTTCAAGGTTGGCACGCGGCAGCAATACCTCTTTGCCTGTATCATAAAGTTTGACCTTTGCCACTCTTGCCAGCGATCCGGACTCAAGGCGCTGCAGTTCATGCGGTAATTCGCTGACCTCCCCCAGCATACCAAAATAGGGGGCGCGTATGACGCGGATTTCCGTTCCGGGTTCCATGCCAAAAAGCTCCGCTTTCTTTTCTTCGACCTGTTTCTCGTTTTCAAGCGGAATAATGATCTCCGGACGAATCACGCCGGCCCGGATCTGGGTTGCACCGTTTATGGAAGCTGTTTTTCCTTCGTGTTGCTTTAAAAGATCAAATGTCTGGTGGGCCATATGAACCTCACCAAAACCTTCAGTAATGATAAGGGTCGTGGGGGTTTCTTCGTGACCGGTAATGGCAACACCGATATCGTAACCGACAATGCGCTTGATATCTCCGTAGTTAAAACCGCCGGAAACAATACCGACAGCACCGAGCGCAGACGCTCTTTTATAGGCTTCATATGTTAAAAATGAGCCGCATACCAATATCTTTCCCTTGCATTCCGGCGTTATCATCTGTTCTGTAACGGTTGTGTTTGTGTCGGGGGTGATCACAGAGACCTCACCACGCCGCTCTCCGCCTATTCCAAAGATCCCCTGTATAAAGGCCGAAACTGCCGAGACTTCAATGCCCTCGTCGGGGATAATATCGGCTACGGTTCCGTTAATATATGCCTGAACGGAAACCGGGATGGGCGCTTCGCGAATGATGGCCTGTCCGGTAACGCCCGATATGGCCTCAAGGGTTCCGGAAGCAGGGGAGTGTGCTTTGGTTTTGAACAATCCGAAAATGCCCGGCGTTTCAGCGATAATGTCACCTTTTTCGATCCGGTCTCCTTCTTTTTTTATCAGGATCTCCATAATTTCAGAAGCTTCTATATTCAGCATATTGGCTAGATTGACCGGTACGACGTTCCCCGGGAGGTCTGTGGTTGCCACTACTTCTTCGGCTTTGACATGTTGTCCCTTTTTTACCGTTACTTCGCCTTTAAGAGGAAGGCGCCGGGTTTTTTGGACCAATGTTTTCGGTATGACTTTTAATCCGGGTGTATAGGCATGGGCCATAAATTCTCCTTTTTATCACAAGCAGTAAAAATAAATGTCCTTATCGATCTTCAAATTCTTGAACGGCAACACTCCATTCCTGGAGTTTCTTTACACGTTCTGCGGGCTGCTCGGGCAGCACAAACGGTCGACGGCCACGCGCGTCAATAATTATTCCCACAAGACCGCCATAAATGTTCGTTTTAACGGTTTGCCCCGGACCGGAACCCACATCCACGCCGCGTGCGGGTATGATCTCCGCTTCGATCGCTTCATAAGGTGCCGGGAAGAGCTCAAGGTCTCCCAGATAATATCCCTTGTCCACCACCTTGCCGTCCGGAAGTTTAAAGCGAATATGCATATATTCTTTCTTGGGATTGATCGGACCAACTGGGGCAACACAGGTACCCAGGCGCAGTAAACAATCTTTATTGAATACTTCGGTGGCCGCTTTTTCATGTACGCTTGCCAACACTCCAAGCTGTGGCATCATAAATATGGAATCCACCGCGATCTGCGTGATGCCCTCGGGCAGGAAAGCATCGATCATCATGCGTGCGGACTGATGCCGGCGCGGCGCATGCGAAAGAACCCCGCCGGAACCGACCAGAATATCCAGGTCCATCATATTGACGAGCGTTTCTCCGGAACTTGACTGATCGAAAGCGTCAGAAATGGTCCGCTCTTTCTGAACCCCTTTCAAACCCACGGCAAATTCACGGTGCTGTATGAAAGAAAGGCGAAGGGCTTCCCGTGCGATAGCCTGCTCGATCTTCAATTCCTCAAGTGACTGCGGGATGGTCGTCGGCCGGATCATTTTATTGCCGATCCTGTTCCTCAGGTCGGTCTCATCCATTTCAAAGGGCACCCAGCGCATGATGTTCGGGAGTGTCGCGGAGGCAAGTACATTGGAAATGGAATAGCTCATTCCAAGGTTTGCGCTGACGGTTCGGTTAAAAACGGGTTCGCCCTTATCCGGATCTTTAAAAACGGAAAACACATCCGTTGTAGCTCCGCCGATATCAACCCCCAATACGGTAATGTTCTCTTTTCGGGCTATAACCTGCATGATCTCGCCCACCGCACCCGGCGTGGGCATAATAGGGGCATCCGCCATTGCCATCAGTTTTTTATATCCCGGGGCCTGCGCCATAACGTGTTCCATGAACAGGTCGTGGATCTTGTTACGTGCCGGTCCGAGATTTTCGCGCTCGAGAACGGGACGAAGGTTCGGAACAATGCTCAGATCGGTTTCTTCGCCCAGGTTTTTTTTAATTTCCTCATTGGCTTTTTGGTTTCCGGCATAAATAACAGGAAGTTTATAGTTTATACCCAAACGGGGTTTGGGGTTCGCCGCCTTTAGAAGTTCTGACATTTCAACAACACTCTTAATGTTGCCGGAATCCGTTCCCCCGGAAAGCAGGATCATATCCGGACGCAGATGCCGTATCCGCTGAATCTTTTCATGCGGAAGTCGACCGTCATTCGATGCAAGGACATCCATCACGATCGCGCCTGCGCCCAGGGCTGCACGTTCCGCCGATTCGGCGCTCATCGCTTTTACAATACCCGACACGACCATCTGCAGTCCGCCGCCGGCCGAGCTTGTGGAAATATAGATATCAACGCCTTTATCTCCTTTTTGCGGCGTGATGATCGTATCGTTATCGAGGATCTGGCGTCCGCGAAGTTCTTCCACTTCCTTTGTTGCGTTAAGAACACCCTTGGTAACATCTTCAAAGGGCGCCTCTACCGTTGTTGGCGCTTCCCCCCGCACTACCAGTCGGTATTCCTCGCCCTGTTTTTCGATCAATATTGCTTTTGTTGTTGTGCTTCCGCAGTCCGTTGCCAGAATAGATCTGATGGCTTCCGATTTCATACAATCCTCATATTTCATTTATCGGTCGATAAATTTACTTTTTCATGTTGATTTTCAAGTCAAGCATATAATGTATAATATTTTACAGAAAAAACCACCCTAAAGAAAATATTTTAAATACAGATAGGTCCAGTAAAGCGGTGCCACGACCGAAAGAGAATCAAAGCGATCCAAAAACCCCCCATGCTCCAAAAGAATGTTTGACGAATCCTTTACGCCGATCTCGCGCTTGATCTTGGATTCAACAAGATCGCCCATCTGTCCAAAAATACCGGCACTGATAGCGATCGCAAGATAATCGATCAATCTGAATGCCGGCACAAAATCAAAATAACGCAGCGTCAGTACAAGAACCAGGCAGGCGACAATGCCCGCGATGGTGCCTTCGATGGTTTTCTTCGGACTTACGGACGGGAATAGCGGGTGTTTTCCAATGCCCTTGCCGATATAATATGCGGCAATATCCGTGGCATACACACTCAGGATCGTCAACAGAACGATATTTCTTCCAATTTCGGGATCATCCATCCCGGGAAACGTGATCTTCCTGAGAAGTATAAGTGTACCGAGGCATAATCCGGGATAAAGTATGGATCCGATACCGATAAAAGACATCTTCAGATATTCCGCTTTTTTATAGAACAGCAGGCTGATATTTGTAAAAATAGCCGTAAACAAAAGGATCAGTATGACCAGATCCATGCGACCAAGGTAAAGGGCCACAAGGCAAAGCGGCGTCATTATCAGAGCAAGGATCATAAGTACCCGGGGGGGATAGTGGATGAGCTTGAGCAGTTCATATACGGACACTGCAGCTATCAGACAAACGATCGCCAAAAACCATACGCCACCGAACCACGCCGCCAGAAGAAAGATCGGCGCTCCGGTAAATCCAATAAGTAGACGTTGTTTATGTGCTTTATCCATTGGTATCCTAAACCTTGGAATATAATGAATCGGGGGTTCCGGAACAGCTTATTTTTTCTGTTTTTCCATTTCTATGATATGGATATCACCGTTTGCGGTATCCAACCCGTGACGACGAAGGTCATTCAGGTCGGTTGTTGTGATCAGGGCTTGCTTCTTTTTCAGCACCCTTTCAATGATCCTGCGGCTATTGCTAACATCCAGTTCGGCAAAAAGATCATCGAAAAGAAAAACGGGTTCTCGGCCGGATCCTTCCGAAATGATCTCTCCCTCTGCCAGTTTCAGTATGGTCATCCATATTTTATGTTCGCCCTGTGAGGCATAATGGATCAATGGGGTGTCGTTACGGTAAAAAACATACTTGTCGTAATTCGGCCCCCAAAGGGTCCGCCGCAGAGCAATTTCCTGTTCTATGTTTTGCTGCGTTCGTTCAAGATGCCGTATCCGAAAATCCGGTTCTGAATCTGCATAGATTGACGGAGAATAGCGAATATTGGCCGTAACGGCACCGTTAAAAACCGAACTGTATATCATTTCAAGATGGCGATTGAAAAGTTCATTATAGACTTTGCGCGCCTGAACGATACGAAACATAAGCGGTGATAACTGAATATCATATGCCTCCAGCTGATCGGTGTAGGTATATCTTTTTAGCGCGTTCCGTTCTTTTAGGTGCGCATTCCGGTTCTTGATGAGTTTACGATACTGTATCAGGTCCTGAAGGTAATTTTTCGAGATCTGGGATATGAACCTGTCAAAATAACTCCGGCGTTCACTGCTGCCTCCGGCGGTAATCCGGAAATCTTCGGGTGACTGAAATACAAGCGGAAAGATACCTATCACATCCGAGAAGCGCGTCATGGTCTCTCCATCCATGATAAAGCGTTTTTCGTTCGGTTTTAAGAAATTGCCTTGTGCTTGTTTTACGCTCTCGTTCTCCCATTCCACGCATATCTGAAAATGATCTTTCCCCTGTTTCAGCATGTCAATATCGCGCTGGGCTTTAAAAGATTTTGTAAATGATATAAAGTAGATGGCCTCCAGTACAGATGTTTTTCCCGCGCCATTCTTGCCAAGTAAAATATTTATACCGGGGAAAAACGCAACATTGTACTCGCCAAGGTTTCGAACATTTTTTAATTTTACCTGTTTTATCATGTTTTTGGTTACCGTAATTTTTCTAATATAAAAATTTCCCGACACAATTGCGCCTTATTTCTTGAAAGCAAGAGGTTTATTCTTTGTAAAACGTGTGTCCGCTTACGGCAACACTACAGATTAAAACGGGTTTCCAGTCCAAGCGCCACTATAAACGGAGAGTGATTATCAATATTATTCAGTATGTGATAAGATAATCCGGCCCTTGCGCATACTTTCAATTTTTCTACTCCAAGTGCAAGGAATATTTCGGGCTCAAAAAAGAGTTCAACTGCGGGGTCGTAGCGCTCTTCCTCAATAGGAATGCCGTCGCGCCTGGATCTCTGTGTGCTTACAAGGGCCTGTCTTGCGGCAATTCCGGCTGTAAGGAATTTTGATCGCAATCCTATGTTCCCCTGCGCATATACTTTAAAATAATCCGTTTCGCGCGTCGATGAAGAGGAAACAAGTGTGGAAAAACTTCTTCCCAGTCCGGCCCCGCCATATCCTTCAACAATAAATAATTCGGAAAGCGGTTTATATACCCCGGCTGCCGCTTCCACATAGTTCTGTCCATTGATATAAGACGTGTTCAGTTCCGTTACTTCCGCCTTCATGTGATTAAGGTTGATCTGGATCCCGATCTTATCCGTGATGGCGTATGCCGACTGAACATCCAGCCCGTTCCATCCTCCGGTCGCGACGATGAGCAACTCGTCCTTTTCCTTTAGAAGCGGAGCGTTTATTCCGGTCGGATAATAAATAAACGAAGAACATGAACTACACAATAAAACAATTAACAGAAAACCGATGGTTTTGTTCATATTTTTTCCCCTTCCTTCCTTTGTTCAATAATATTGCGTTTATAATAATCGTATTGGCATTAGTAAAAACAATATCTCTTCATCAGGCAGTTGTTCTGTTGGGAAGAACAGGCCGGCCATGAGGGCATTCTTGAGCCTGATCTCGGCTTTTTCACCATCAATATGGCGAATCATTTCACGGAGATAGTCCGAGTTGTAGCCAATGGTGAACGGTTCGCCTTCGTATTCCAGCAGGAGATTTTCTTTCGCCATGGATGCCGTCTCGATATCTTCCGCTTTTATGAGAGCGCTGTTCTTGGAAAATGCCAGTGATATTTGTCGTGTGTTTTTGCTTGAAAAAATCCCTACTCTTTTCACAACAGATAACAGTTCGTCTATTGAAACAAGTATTTTTTTATCGTTCTCTGCCGGAATTACGCTTTCATAATCCGGAAAACGCTCCTCGATGATCCGCGAATAAATGACCGTATCGCTTAATTCAAGCATAACGTGATTATGTCCGATCCGTAATGTGATATAATCAATGTCCTTTATACTGCTTACACACAAGTTGAGAAATTTTGGCGGGATAATGATGTCTTTTATGTTTTCGGCACCCTGGTATTCTTTCAGAGCATATTTTACAAGGCGGTGTCCGTCTGTTGCAACGGCACGAAGTTCGTTTTGGCGAAACTGGAAAAGAACGCCGTTCAATGCTACTTTCATCTCGTCACGCGATACCGCGAATCCGGTTTTTTCTACAATGCGTTTAAATTTTTCTGCATGCATTGTAACTATTTTACTGTCATCTACGATCGGTTCCGTTGGGAATTCGATCGCAGGATATCCCATAATCTTATATTCCCCGCCTGCTTCCGTGGTAATTACAACCTGTTCATCTTCAACTTTAAAATGTAAAAGTGTATCGGGAAGCTCTCCGGTGATCTCTTTGATGATCTTGCTTGGAATAGCGATGGCACCTTCTTCTTCCATGCTGATCTCGCAAGATGCGCTCATTGTGATCTCCAAATCTGTTGAACGCATTTTAAGTGTATTGCTTTTGGTTGTAAAAAGAATACAGCTCAGGATCGGTAATGTGGAACGAACCGGTGTTACGTTTGATACTTTTTGCAATACCTGGAAAAAATTTTGTTTTGAAACGGTAAATTTCATTGATCACCTCATAAGAAATTAATATAACGCTGATTAATTTAATATCTTTTTTCAGAAAATACATAATAAATTTCTTAATCATGTGAATTTCGTGAACAAACACACAATCAAATTTATAATAAGGTGTTTATAAAAAACCTATGAAGTGAATAAAACATTAAAAAATGTGGATAAATGGGATAAAAACAAAAAAGGATGTAAAACAGAACAGGACAACCAGGACAAGAGAGATTTATTCAACAATCAGAACTTGATCTCCACATAGTACATGGCATACAATTTTTCCATCCAATCCTCCCAAAACAACATTTGTTTTTCGTTAAGGGCCATATTTTCAAGGATGGGATAGTGTTTTTCAAGAGAGATATTTTCAGCACCTAAGCGCTTATTTAAACGAAGGATATGAAACCCATATTGTGTTAAGAACGGTTCTGAAATATCCCCCGGACGAAGATGATTGCTTATTTCTATAAATTCCGGTATTTGCAATGTTTCAAGGGCAAACTCTCCAAGATAACCACCGTTTATTTTAACATCGGGATCTTCACTGTACTTGCGGGCAAAATATTCAAAATCACCCCCGGAAAGAATGCTGTCGCGGATTGTGGATAACATGTTTATAACATATGCATTATCTTCTTCGGTAGATTGAACGGGAATTAAAATATGGCGCGTATGAATTAATTCGCCCCGTCGCTCAAGGACTTCGATCAGGTGATAGCCGAACTGTGTTTCGACGGGATTGGAAACAATCCCGGGTTCAAGAGCATAAGCGGCCTGTTCAAATTCAGGAACAAAAGTGCCCTTTGAAACAAAACCGAGATCGCCGCCATCATCTGCAGATCCCGGGTCTTGTGAATATTCCCGGGCAGCCTCTTCAAAAGAAATTTTACCACTTACAATTGCTCTACGCACCTCTTCCGCATGTTCCAGAGCATGGCGCTTTGATTCGGGTGACGGTTTTTCGGTTATAAGAATATGGTGGACATCAATTCGCTCGGGCAACCCGGGAATGCTGTCCTTGTAATTCTCGTAGAACGCGATCACCTCCGGCCTTGATATCTTAATTTTAGAAAATTTTTCTTCCTGAAGCTGTTGTGCTATCATGGAGCTTTTTATGCGATCATACAATAATTCCCGGATTTTCTTCATGGGAGCGTCAAAATACATTTCCAGCATGGATTCGGAGCCGGCCATCTGAATATACTGAGCGATTTGCCTGTTGACGGTATTTTCAACATTGCGCTCATTGATCTCAATGGAGTCAGTTTCCGCCTGAAGCAGAATGATCTTTGAGTTGACCATTTCACGAAGCGCACGGGACTGAATGTTCATAAAAGCCTGAGGATTCCGGTAAATGTCAATCCCGCTTTGCTGTGCCATTTCAAAAGCATACTGATTCATTTCCGAATAAAGAATAATATCCTCGCCGACAATAGCGGCAATCCCGTCTATAAGTTGCTGGCCGGGCATAAATCCAACGAGAAGAATAAGAAAAAAACTAAATAGAAGTTTTGTATATTTTGACATTAAAGCGTTCCTTGAGGTCTTTTTGTTGTTGATGGTAAGCATCCATGTATTTTTGCATCTCCAGTTTTTGAATAATCTGATCGCGAACATGTTCCACCCGCAGACGGGAATTTTCGGGATAACGCTCTATAACGGAAACCAGATAATAGTGATTATCGATCTTCAAAGGACCCACATACTGTGGATTATTTCTTTCAGGAAAAAGACGTCGGTCAAGAGCATCGACATAATCTCCCCGGGAAACATATTCAAGGCGAGGGGGAAGGGGTGCACGTTCGGCCCGGCGCAAATGGTCAAGAACATCATCCAGCGCCTCTTTGTTCTTGCCCACATAGATCTCAACAAAGGCCCCCTGCTTCGGAGTAATGAATTCGTCCGGATTCTCCTGGTAATACGAGATGACATCATTTTCATTAATAAGGATGTTTTGTCGTATATTCATCTGGGTGTATTCGCGAATAATAAGCTCTCGCCGATAATTACGAACCTGATGGCGTATGTATGCATTTCCCCGGACATTCTTTTTTGCCTGGCGGTACCAGAGTTCATGATTGATCCAGTTTTCGATGAATTGCCACTGTTCTTCATTATCAGCGTAGGGACCGAGCGCTTCGCGAATATCCGATGCTTTTAAGAACGTTAGGTTTACGCGCGCAACAACGGGATTGCGGCGAAAGATCGTTCGGTCACATCCCGCCAGGAGAAATAGGGCGAGAAAGAGAAGAAGGACAATATGTTTTACTTTATAAATGATGGATTCACCCTTACCTGGTATTTCTTGCGAAGCATTGCTTTTTGAGCTTCTTGTTTTTCAGACATATGGTGGTTGCGATAATCGGTCAAAAGCCTGTAATTCACCTCTTTCATCTCCCGATAGCTTTGGGGAATATATTCTTTGCGCTGAATGATGGAATAGTGCTTTCCGATCTTAAATGGCCCCGCGAGTTCACCGTCTCTCATATTGAATGCCGCGATCCCCATTTCGCCGTACTGTGATCGTTTCACCGGGGGTATCATGCCGGCATTTGCCTTGCCGATATTGCGTATAGTATGTTCCGTTGCCAACTTACCCATGTCTTCTCCGGCCCGAATACGATTAAGAAGCTCCGCGGCAAAGGTGGAATCCTCAAGTAAAATCTCACAAACACGCACCGTTGCCTCATTGCTGTAAAGCCGGTCTTTCTGTTCCTCATAAAAGGCAGCCAGCTGATCTTTGTCCGGATTTATTTTTTCAAAGACATATAACTTATTGAATAACGGAGCGGACTTTTTCGCAAGATATATATTATATGTACGAAGATAATCCGGTGAAGTATCAATCCCGGTCCGAAGGGCATCTTGATAAAGCAGAAAGCCGAAATGATTTTGTTCGATGAAGGCACTGAAAGAACGCTTATCGGAAAAACGGGGAGGGGCATGAAGATTTATAACCTTCAGGAATTGGAATATCCAGTCTTTATTAATCGGATGGTCGCCAATATATCCAACGACAAGAGAATCATCAAAAACATCAAGTATATCAAAGGAAGTAAATTGTTCCGAGTGAAAAACATTTACTGAAAGACGCGTATAGCGGTTTATAAAATCGGTTAAGAGAGAATCATTAATAATAATGGGGTTCGCGGTGATCAGCGAATCATAAACTTCATTTTCACGTTGCATAAAACGATCGCGCCATTTTGTATATGCCGCCCCCTTAAGGTCGTTCAGCATCTCTTCGAACGGGGCAAGCGGGATCTCCCGCCGTTCGTTCACCTTAATGATATGGAAGCCGTACGAGGTTTCCACGGGCTCGGAGATCTCGCCGGGATTTAGACGAAAGGCAGCTTCTTCAAAAGTCGCCAGCCATCTCCCGGATGTTCCCCAGCCAAGATTCCCTTTATTCTCATTCTTGGATGCATCGTCCGAATAGCGTTCGACGAATTCATAAAAATTATAGGGATGCAGATTTTGGTGGATCTCGTTGATGAGCGCTTCCGCCTCCTCTCGACTTCGGGAATGCATTTTAAGGTTTTCGTTGAAACCGATGAGAATGTGACTGACGTTAATTTCATACTTAAGCTGATTATATAACTCGCGCATGGCTTTTTCAGAAAGGACATGTTCAATGATCAAAAAATGATAAGCCCTGTTTGCAAGATCGCGAATATTCCAGACAGAAACCTCCCAGCCAGATTCACCATTAAAAAGATCACCCTGCTCTTCCAGGTAATAGCGGGCAAGATAATCATCCAGCATTCCCCAAAGATAGCGTTCTTTGGTTTCCGCGCTCATTGCATCGATATTAAGTTCTGGATAGTACATATAAAACTCGTTCGCATGAACGGGGTTGCCGTTTACAACAGCAATATGTTCTTCGGAAAGCTTTGAACAGGAGGCTATGAACAAAGCGGCAATCACAAGAAAAAAGAAAAGACGTCTCATGGGTTACTCCAAAATTATTCAACGCAATTTAACATGTAAGCGCTTAAAATAAAATATTTTTAATTGTCAGGCATGGAATCCGGGACGCGCGTAAATGTTCCCGAATAAAAAAGATCTAAAAACCCCTTATCCATTTCGGCGGATAAATGATCTTTAGCCAAAAAATTGATTCGAACGTGATGCGCATTTAATATTGCCAGCAATCTTCCCGCTGCATTCTGAAGAACAGATACCGTCGCCGTCTGAGAAAAGGAAAGGTACAGCGACGCATTCAGCAAGGACAGGGTGTCGACATAGAAAGGTTTAAGCCAACAAGAAAGACGGGCATCCCGGAAAAGATTGACAGCCTCTTCCGGCAGGGGACCGAAGCGATCGCGACAGGCACGTTCCAGCCGTTCGATTTCCGGCAACGCACGCAAAGGACCATCCGATTCCGAAAGGATATCACTCAGGCTGCGATAAAAAGATATACGTATATCTTTGTTTTCAATATAATTATCCGGAAAATATGCTGCATGCTCAAGGCGGATATCCGGGACATCGCGACGCGGCGCAGAAGAAGGGTCGTTGCTCTCTTTCAGCGCCAGAACCTCCTCGGTGAAAAGACGGTTAAAATAGGCATAACCCATACGGTTTATATGACCGCTTTGTTCCACCCCGAAAAGGTCTCCGGCGCCGCGGATCTCCAGATCGCGCATTGCGATCTGATATCCGGAACCAAGGTCCGTATAATACTCCAGCGCCTGCAAACGTTTTATTGCCGCGGGTCCGATGTGAACACCACGGGGAACCACAAGATAAGCGAAGGCCTTTTTATAGGAACGGCCTACGCGTCCGCGGATCTGGTATAACTGGGACAGTCCAAAGGTATGTGCGTTCAGAACAATGAGGGTATTTGCATTGGGAATATCGATTCCCGATTCAATGATCGTGGTCGAAATAAGGATATCAAAGCGATGATGATAAAAATCCAACAGTGTTTTCTCAAGTTCCGGACCGGGTAATTTTCCATGGGCGATGCGGGCCGCATACCCCGGGAACATGGCATTTATTTTCTCCCGAAGCCCCAAAAGTTCATTGATCCGATTATTCAGTATAAAAACCTGCCCACCGCGCTCCAACTCTCTTTCTATCGCGGAATGAATATCTTTTTCATTCCAGAATAAAACACGTGTTGCAATGGGAAGACGCTCCTTAGGAGGCGTATCGATCTTGCTGATATCGCGCAAACCGGCCAGCGACAGCTGAAGTGTTCTCGGTATCGGCGTGGCGGTAAGGGTTATAACGTCCAGTTGCCGCTTTAGGTCACGAATTTTATCCTTATGGTTTACGCCAAAGCGATGCTCCTCATCAATTATTAGAAGACCTAAGTCATGAAATAACAGATTATTAGATAATATTTTATGTGTTCCGACAAGTACATCGATGCCACCGTTCTTAATATCGGATAAACGACTTGCCAGAGAAGCCCCGCTTACGAATCTGTTCAGATATTCCACGCGGATACCGAAGGGGTCGAGCCGATCGCGAAAATTTTCATAATGTTGAAAAGAAAGAATTGTCGTTGGAACCAGAACGGCGACCTGTTTACCGGAATATACCGCCTTAAATGCGGCACGAATGGCAATTTCCGTTTTTCCGAAACCAACATCTCCACAGACAAGGCGATCCATGATCCGGGGTGCCTCCATCTCTCGGCTTATGTCTGTGATCGCTGCCAACTGATCGGGTGTTTCTGTATAGGGGAAAAGGGATTCAAGGCGTTTTGTATCCGGGGTGTCGGCGGCAAAGGAAAATCCGGGCAAATTTTTACGATCATGATAAAGGGAAATAAGATCATACGCTGCTTCGCGCAGATAGCGGCGGGTTGTATTTTTTGTTTGTTCCCAGCGATTGCTGCCGATCCTGTCCAGGGTTAATGCCTTCGGATTCTCATCGCCATAGCGGAATATCTTGTTCATATATCGGATTGGAACATAGACTTTGTCTTTGTTCATATATTCAACAACCATTGCCTCCTGTTCCGATCCCCGGAAATCAAGACGTTCAATACCCCGGTATATTCCCACACCATAATCGACATGTACTACCGCATCGCCATAGCGCAGCGAATCCGGAGCATCAATACGGCTGGCGTTCTCGGGAATAAAGCGCTTGTCGGGGTTAACATAATACTCTTTTTGAAAGAGTTCCCGGGCGGAAATAACAACAAGACGCAGGGGCTTATAATGGAACCCGTTTCGGATTTGAGCGCGCACAAAAACTGCCCTTGAGCCAAATTTATCACGAAGGCTTTCGCGGAGCATATCATGTTCCGAAAAAACGATGATATGCTTATGGTCCTTCAATATTTCATCATAATAGTTTTTATCGCGCACATCTATCGGCCTTGAGGCAGGAACAATTACAAAGGAAACATCGGCATCCGGATGGCCCTCAGAAAAAAGAACCTGCCGGAAAGAGCGCTTACCGAGATTGATCTTTACCGAATCACTATTTGAAGATTGCCCGATACGAACCAGCAAGGTTCTTTCGGGAAGAACATTTTTAAAGGGAACATTTGAAAAAACGGACGCAGAAGCGGGCGGAACGGTCCCATGCGAACATTCCTCAAAACTGATTTGATCATTTGGATTAAAACGTCGTATTGACTCGAGGGTATCACCGAAAAACTCAAGCCGCAGGGGATAAGTTTCGCCGAAAGGATAAATATCAACGATTCCGCCGCGAAGGGCATATTCGCCGCAATGTTCCACTATGTCGCTGCGGACATAACCAAGCTCATCAAGACGCCCGGTAAGTGTTGGAAAAGAGATATTCAGGCCAGGATCAAGCGAAAGAAGATGTTCTTTTAGTGCCCGTTTGTCTGTGACGGGTCGCTCAAATATTTCATCTGAGGTGATGATAAGTTCAACGGAATTATCATATAAGTTCGACAAAAAACGGATAAGATGATTCTCCTGCGCAGATCGGCGGTAAGCGGAAAGATCCGTATCAAAAAAAGGAAGCCAGGCAAGGTTATCATCACAAAAGAAGGAAAGCGCATCCGCATAGAAGGTTTCAGCATCCCGCTCTTTATCGAAGAGCAACAGGGGGAGATAACCATGTTCAACGGCAGCGCGAAGCCAAAAAAGAACAAACCCCGGATGATCGGTATTGCATTTAATATATCCGCGATCGGCCAAAAGATCAAAAGAAGAAATGAAATCAAGGTCGGAGGAAAACAGACGTATGAGTTCCTCCGGAACAGGCGTTTCACGTGAAACATTATTTTGAGCATCTTTCTTCACAACGAAATAATACAAAAATAATAATTCAAGATAAAACAAAATTCCAAACCCATACCGTACACGGTGTTATGTTTATACCTTATGATGTTCCACGTGAAACGGATAGGATTAGATGTTTGATATTTCAGACGGTATATTTATATTTTCATGAAAGCAAAACGGGAGCAGATCGGACATGAGGATCGTATTTTCAAAATACCACGGCGCCGGAAATGATTTCATTCTTATAGATGATTTTTCGGTAACTTTTCCGGCAGAGAACAACAATCTGATTCATGAGCTTTGTGACCGGCGATTCGGTATAGGTGCCGACGGGTTAATATTGCTGCGACCCTCAAACACTTCGGATTTTTCAATGCTCTATTATAATGCTGACGGATTTGAGGGAAGCATGTGCGGGAATGGCGGGCGCTGCCTTGTTGCATTCGCCAGGGACCGGGGACGCGATGGTTCCGACAAGGAGATCATGTTTGAGGCTGTTGACGGCGTACACCGTGCGCGGATTATTGACGAAACAACCGTTTGTTTGAAAATGAACAATGTAAAATCCATTACCGAAAAAGGGCACGGATATTGTTTGAATACCGGCTCTTTGCACCATGTGGAATATGTGGATAATCTTGTGGATATCGACATATGCGGACGCGGGAAGGCGCTGCGAGAACATGCAATGTATGCGCCGGATGGTTGTAATGTCAATTTTATTAAAGCCGAAAACGATGGAAGTCTCTCGATCCGCACCTATGAGCGCGGAGTTGAAAATGAAACCATGGCCTGCGGTACGGGGTCGGTTGCGGCAGCCATTGTGCATCATGCGCAGGGTAATGAAAAAAATGAATATACGCTTCGGGCACCCGGCGGTATACTTAAAGTGCGGTTTCAATATTCGGAAGAAAACGGCTATGAGAATATTTGGCTGGAGGGTCCCGCACTTAAGGTCTTTGAGGGTGAGGTTGTCCGGTGAATAATTTTAATATTACAGATTACTATAATAAATTCAAGTACGGTGAAGATATTTTCCGTCAATTAATGCGCTATCGCGTCAAGCGCATCTTGTTGATATCAACTTTTTATGATGCTTTCGTGTTTGAAAATGACGCGCTTCTCGGGGAGCAGGTTTTCGGAGAATACATGGAACTGAACCTGTCATCTCCTCCGGAAATTGAGGCCGTACCCAACGGAGAAGAAGCCCTAAAGCAAATAATAACAAAGGAATACGACTTAATAATTACCACGCTTCATACCAGTAAGGTAAGTCCCTTTCAGGTATTGCGGGAGGTTCGCAATGTTCGCCCTGATCTTCCTGTGGTCCTCTTGTTGACAAGCATGTCCGACATGCATGTTGTTGAAGAGAACAAAGAGGAAGGATATGATTTTGACGAGATTTTTTTATGGAAAGGAGACGCTTCACTTTTCCTTGCGATCATCAAGTCCGTCGAAGACAAGAAAAATCTGGCATACGACACAAAAGTAGGCCTGGTGCGCGTTATACTGCTGATCGAAGATTCAACACAATTTTATTCTCTTTTTATGCCCCTGCTATATCATGAGATCGTTAAGCAGACCCAGCATCTGATCGTTGAGGAATTAAACGAAAGGGACCGCAGATATCGAATGAGAGCACGGCCCAAGCTGCTGTTGGCCAAAAATTATGAAGAAGCGGAAGCCATATACCGGGATTATAAAGATAATCTTGTTGCCGTATTTTCAGACATGCGATTCAGCAGAAACGACCAGGACGACCCGGAGGCCGGATTGCGATTCCTTCAATCAATGCGCGAAGACGGAATGAATCTCGCTTCGATCATAATGTCCGCAGATAAAAAGAATGCCGAAAAAGCCAAAGCGAACGATTATGCTTTTTTATATAAACAAAGCCGCAATCTGCTGCATCGTTTACGTAATTTTATCATTGAAAACCTGGGATTCGGAGATTTTGTTTTTCGCGATAAGAGCGGAAAAGCGATAAACAGAGCCTCATATCTGGCGGAGTTCGAGGAAAAACTACAGATCATCCCCCGGGAAAGCATTATATATCATTCTGAAAAGAACCACTTTAGTGCGTGGCTGATGGCGCGTGGCGAGATCGAGCTCGCGCGCCATATCAGAAAAATGCAATTGAAGGATTTCGACAGCCCGGATGCCATGCGGAAGTATCTGGTTGATATCGTTCTTGCCATTCAAAAGAAAAGGAATCGCGGTGAGATCATAAAATTTCACAAGTATTCACTGCCGGAAGAAAATGAAATAATATTGTTGTCGGATGGCTCGCTTGGGGGCAAGGGCCGTGGTCTGGCGTTTCTGAATGCTCTCTTGACACGCATGGACCAGGAAATAATATTTGAGGGGATCAACGTGCGTCTTCCCAGTACGGTGGCGATTGGTACAAATGAGTATGAGCGTTTCATTGAAAACAATGATATAGAAGGAAATATTCATGAAGGCATGCGTGATCGGGAGATTGACGCACTTTTCTTAAGGGGATATCTCTCGAAATCATTAAGCTCCAAACTGCGCCAAATACTTGAAAGAGTCACATACCCCCTCGCCGTGCGCTCCTCATCCCTTTTGGAGGACAGCTACTCGCAACCGTTTGCAGGAATATACAGAACCTACATGCTGACAAACAACGATCCCGATATCGCCGTTCGCATTAAGCAGCTGGAAGATGCAATTAAGCTTATATATGCCTCAGCATACAGCAATGAGACTCAAAAATATATCCATCATATCGGGCATCAGATGGATGAAGAAAAAATGGCTGTCGTTATACAGGAAATCATCGGCAGCAGACACGAAGATTATTACTATCCTCATATTAGCGGTATTGCACAATCCTATAATTTTTATCCTATCGGCGATCTGAAACACGAAGACGGTATGGCGTCGTTGGCAATCGGTATGGGTAAAATAGTCATTGAGGGCGGGAATATTTATCGTTTTTGTCCTAAATATCCAAAGATACCGATGATGGCAGTAGACGAAATGATCGCAGTATCCCAGCGGGAATTCTATGCCTTGAATATGAAAAGAAAAAGAAAAGATCTCACCGGGAACGAAGCTGCAACATTGTCCGTCTTGCCAATTTCAAAAGCGGAAGAGCACGGTGATATCAAACATCTTGTATCCGTTTTCGATTATGAGAACAATCGCCTGTGGCCGGGGCTGGACAGGGAGGGTCCGCGTATTGTGACCTTTGAAAATATCTTAAAATACGGATACTACCCGATAAGTGCGGTCATACAGAAATTACTTTCTATCGGTGAGGCAGCGATGGGTATGCCGGTAGAGATTGAATTTGCCGTCGACCTGAACCGCTGTAACGAAGAAAAATGCGGACCGACCTTCTATTTGCTTCAGATCCGCCCGCTCGCCGTTTCAAACAGTAATGTACATATCGACCGAAAGGAGCATGCGGAAGAGGACATTATATTGTATACGGAAAGCGGAATGGGAAACGGAGAAATAACGAATTTGCATGATATCATCTGGTGTTCCCCCGAGGATTTCCGGAATACGGAAACGGTCGAGATGAAAGAGGAACTTGAAAAGATCAATAATATGATGAAGAAAGAAAAGCGACAATATATACTTATCGGTCCCGGTCGCTGGGGAAGCAAAGATCGGTTTCTCGGGGTTCCTTTGCAGTTTAGCCATATCAGTCAGGCAAAAGTAATTGTAGAATCGGGTATCAAGGGTTTTGATGTTAAACCTTCACAGGGCACACATTTTTTTCATAATATCGTTGCCATGCATATGGGATATTTTTCGGTTCCTTTCCGCGAAACGGCAAGAAATAACAATTACATCAATTTGGACCTCTTAAGCCGCTTACATATCAAAGACAGAACAAAACACTTTAAACATATCAGGACAACTTGCCCTATCCGCGTTAAAATGGACGGCAAGACAGGCAAGGCTATAATCTGTTTTGATCAGCGACGTGACCTGTGCTGACCATTCTGTTTTTATAAAATATAGATAAGTTATCGAACCGTGATCCGGATCAAAAATAAATACAAATAAGATACAACTACGCTTCCGTGTTCTTGGAAGCGCAGCTATATCAGTTTAAACGAAAATCAGGTTATTACCAGGATTTACGGTTTGTTTTTGGTTTGTCGGTCCGGGGGCGGGCAAGATTGATCTTGAGATTGCGTCCCTTGATATCTGCTCCGTTCAATTCGTCAATGGCTTTTTGTCCTTCGGAATCATTGTCCATTTCAACAAAGCCGAAGCCCTTTGAGTTCCCGGTCACTCTGTCTTTGATGATGTTAACACCTGAAACAGCGCCGAACTCTCCAAACATCTGCCGAAGATCATCTTCTGACGTGTCGTATGGCAGGTTTCCAACATAAATATTCATACGTATTCCTTGTCTTTGTGCGTTTGGGTCTCTGACATCAGCGAGCGATAAAACGCACAATTTCATTCACTGATGTTTCGCCGTGCTGGCATGGGGCGTATTGACAATTTCTTGTTCTTCCTACGCATCCTTCGTTTGATGGAAATAAATCTAAAAAGATGTTTTTCAATAAACAAGAAATAAATATTATGTTTATAAAATTGTTTTATTGGAAACAGTTAATGTTTTCTATGATCAATTATGCAGAGAACACGTTCATTTTGTTAAAAAAACAAGAAGGACCTGAATATCTGCCGGTGAGATCCCGCGTATTCTGCTCGCCTGGCCGATGGTCTGAGGACGAAACTTGATCAGCTTTTCACGTCCCTCATTGGAAAGCGAGGAAATGATGCGATAATTTAAGTCCAGTGGAATTTTTTTGGCCTCCATCTGACTTGTTTTTTGGACCTGTTTGATCTGGCGGTCGATATATCCCTCGTAACGGGTAAGGACAAATGCCTGATCGACAGCATCCGGAAGATAGTCCGGAAAATAATATTGATGCAGAGGCGGAATATGTTCTTCTCTAATGTGCTGACGGCGTATCAGCAGAGGAAGCGATGTGTTTTCCTCAAGTGGAATATTTAATGGCGTCCCCGGTTGAAGGGATGTTTTTTCAAACACGCGAAGAAGTGAATGTGTCTCATTGCGCGTGCGCTCAAATAATTCTAACATTTCAACAGTTTGCAGCCCTGCCGCTCTGGACGCATCCAGAAGACGCAAATGGGCATTATCCCAGCGCAGTAACAGACGGTATTCCGCAAGACTCGTGAACATACGATAAGGTTCGTTGGTCTCTTTAGAACAAAGATCATCGATAAGAACTCCGATATATGCCTCATGGCGTTCAAGCACAAACGGCGACGTGTTATCAAGTGCGCGCACAGCGTTTATTCCTGCGATCAAACCCTGTGCGGCGGCTTCTTCGTATCCGCTGGTGCCGTTAATCTGTCCCGCAAAGAACAAGCCACGTATTGCTTTTGTTTCGAGTGTGCGGGATATCTGATGTGATGGAAAATAATCATATTCGATAGCATATCCGACTTTAATGAATTCCGCATGTTCAAGGCCGGAAACGGAACGAAGCGCTTTGAATTGAATATCGATCGGCAGCGAGGATGAAAAGCCGTTCACATACCACTGGGAGGCACCTTCCCACTCCGGTTCAAGGAATAATTGATGTTTGGGTTTTTCCGAGAACCGTACGATCTTATCTTCGATACTCGGGCAGTAGCGGGGGCCGACACCATCTATTTTTCCGGTATATAATGGTGACCGATCAAGCGCCGAACGGAGAATGTCATGGGTCTTTTCATTTGTATATCCCAACCAGCAGGGGATATTCTTTGGATGAAACGCTTTTGTTGCATGTGAAAAAGGTTTGGGTTCGGGATCTCCCTCCTGTATCTCAAGTTTTGAAAAATCGATAGAACGTTTTGTAATACGTGATGGTGTGCCTGTTTTCAAGCGCCCGACCGAAAAGCCATATGCTTTTAATTGATCCGAAAGTCCAGAAGAGGGCAATTCGCCGTAGCGCCCTGCGGGGATCTGTATGTTTCCGATATGGATCTTACCGCATAAAAATGTGCCGTTCGTCAGAATGCATGTTTTTGCAGGAACAACGTTTCCGTCTTTAAGTACAGCACCGGTAATGCGATCGTTTTCGATCCGAAGTGCTTTCACATCACTTTCAATGATATCGAGACCCGGAGTCGACAATAGAACATTTTGCATATACTGTTCGTATTTTAATTTATCGGCCTGCGCGCGGGGGGACCAAACGGCACGCCCCTTGGATCGGTTGAGCAGCTTAAACTGAATCCCTGTAGCATCGATAGCTTTTGCCATTTCACCGCCAAGCGCATCGATCTCCCTGACAAGATGGCCCTTAGCCAGACCCCCGATCGAGGGATTGCAACTCATGCGTGCGATGGATCGCCTCTCGATCGTTATCAGGGCTGTTCTTTTACCCAGGCGTGACGCTGCCAGGGCGGCTTCTACACCGGCATGACCACCGCCGATGACCAGGATATCATAATCTTTTTTCATAAGGGAAAATGTACATTCTTTAAATGCATTTAGCAAATTCTGTGGAAGAAAAAAAAGAGCATTTGATCATTTTCCGATACAAAAATGATCAAAAATATGATTCAGGACATCTTCGGATGTTGTTTGTCCGGTTATGTCATCAAGACAGTGCGCTGCTTCCCGGATATCAAGTGCGGTATACTCATGTGAAAGTCCGCTATCGAGAGCTTTGCGTGCACGGGAGAGTGATTCAATAGACTGTAATACGGCATGACGATGGCGTTGTTTAGTAATGGCGAGGGTATTACCGTCAACACGATAGCATTGCTGTAGCATTTGGCTCATGCGGGATCTAAGATCGTCGAGATGAAGCCCCTGGATTGCCGAGATCATAACGGAAACCCCGGAGAAAGAAAAAGGTCTTCTTTCGGAAAGATCGGATTTGTTATGAACGAGGATCATGGGTATTTCGGAATATTTTTCGATAATACGTTTTTCAAATTCATATTCGTCCCGGATGGTCGGGTCAATGACCAGCAAGATCATATCCGATCCCTCCACTACACGCAAAGCACGTTCTTTGCCCATTTTTTCGATCGGATCTTCCGTGTCCCTGAGCCCGGCGGTGTCAACAAGGCGGAACAGTAGTCCATCATGAACAAAAGACTCTTCGATAGTGTCGCGCGTTGTACCGGGTAAATGGGAAATGATCGCACGATCTTCCCCAAGCAGGGCATTCAAGAGGCTTGACTTTCCAACATTTGGTCGGCCAATGATCGGGACAAGCGCCCCTTCCCGAAGTATTCTGCCGGCAGCGTATGTATCGGCAAGCATTCGGAGATGTTCAATTGCCAGTGCGATCTTTTGAGATATTTCATCTCGCGGCAATGGTGTGATCTCTTCTTCAGAAAAATCAAGTTCCAACTCGAGAATGGCGGCAATGTCCTTCAGTTCATCCCGGATAGCGTGGACCTTATTGGATAGACCGCCAGACAACATCCGGGCGGCAAGGCGCTGACCGCTCTCGGAGACAGCGTGAATAAGATCGGCGACCGCCTCTGCCTGCAGGAGATCCATTTTCCCATTAATAAAAGCACGGCGGGTAAATTCACCGGGCTGGGCCGGCCGCACACCAAGCCTGTAAAGAAGAGCTAAAACCGAGGGGGCGGCAACATATCCGCCGTGGCATGATATTTCCACGACATCTTCTCCGGTATAGGATGCCGGCGAACGGAAAAACACGGCGATCACATCGTCAATTTTTTCTCCGCTTATCGGATCGTTAACAGAGGCAAATTGAGCAAAGCGAGGTTCCAGAGAATCAAGTGAAAGACAATCCAGTGTCACACGAAGCGCATCGGGTCCGGAAATACGTATAACAGAAATGCCACCCACCCCGGGAGGAGTGGAAATGGCCGCAATGGTATCATTATGGTTGGGAAGGGATATCATTTGAGAAACACGATTTTTTGAGTTGCCAGGGTCTTGCCCGGACGATGCAGACGGCACACATAGATGCCCGCGGGGAGATCGCCGGCATGAAACATGACGGTATGGGGCCCTTCAGGTAAATATGTATTTAGGACGGACCTGACATGACGCCCCCGGAGGTTATAGATATCCAGGATCACGGGTCCGGGTTCTGAAAGCCGGAACGACAATCGCGTATCCGGATTAAAAGGATTTGGGTATGCTTGAAGCAGGTTATCTGATTCCGGTATTTGAAGAACGGAAACAGGAGCGGTTTCCTTTATAAAATAAACCGGCGGAAAGGCGCCGAGATGTCCGAGATCCGGAGCGGTATCGGTATAATGTCCGGGGAGGTAACTTATCAGATAATATCCACCCTCGATATACGTTGCGGTACCCATATTGACGCAGGGAGATCCGGCATTTAGTTCGTACGAAGCATTAAACAGAGGATCGGTATCAAGCAAGGACTCACTTGTAATTGTTGTCTGCAGTCCAAGATGCAGTATTCCATCAAGCCCATCCATCAGGTTCGTGTGCGCCAGCCCGAGCTTGCTGTTATTGCATTCGATCTGAATTTCATCGGGATTCCAGATGATCGAATTCAACAGGGTGGAAGTATTTTGCTGGTCCCGGAAAAACAGGATCCCGGAAGAATCCGAACCAGAGGAATGATCTGCGATCGTGGATTGAATGATCTCAATGCGTCCACCCCGGGCCGCAATAGCCGCGCCTTTGTTTACGGCATGATTTTGGCTAAGCAGGGTGTTGTGAAGACGAAGATCGCTGCCGGTTGTCGCAAAGATCCCGCCGCCATATTGTGAGATTGATAAAGGCTTCAACAGGCGGTCAGACAGCGAGTCTGTATTGGCATAATTATTGGAAATATCGGCATAAAAAAGGACGACTTTTGAATTGTTCTCTGCGTAGATGCCGCCACCGGAGGAAGCCGTATTCCCATGAACGGTGATATGTGACATGTGGGCCGTTGTATTGGAAAGGCCCATCGCCCCGCCAAGATAAGCCGTATTGTCCAGGAAAAGAACATTGTCAATTTGGATATTCGATCCGAGCGCATAAAGGGCGCCGCCGGAAAAATCCGCGCGGTTATCACTAAAAACAGAATTACGGATGCGACAGATACTGTTTTCGGAATATAGTCCACCGCCGAAGGTATAGGCATTATAAACAAAACGACCGCTACCCTCACGGATCGTCAATCCGGAAAGAGAAAGAGAGTCGGTGTTAAGGACGTGTATGACAGGAGCGTAGTCCAGGGTATCTCCCAGCAAAACAGTTGCGGGGATCATGGCCGTGTCGCTGTTGAGAAGAAATGTTGAGGCAAGGGTTAGGGATTTATTCTGAATTTTTATTTTCCCGCGGTAAGTGCCGGGTCGGAGAAGAAGCGTATCGCCCGGTAAGGCGTTATTAACCGCCGATTGTACTGTGGCATAGGGCAGATCGTAAGTGCCGTTTCCCCAGGTATCACTGCCGGAGGGGGCGACCCAGAAACGATGTCCCGTATTTAAAGGGACATGCCGGGGTGATTCGTATGCGCCCATGTCCGGGGGTGACCAAACGGGATCCGGTCGGGGATTTTGCAAAAAATCAAAACGCGGAATGCCGCTTGTATCCGGATCGGCTGCCGCAATACAGGGTGAATGGGGGTAGAGCTTCGGATGTCCCGAGGATATATCGATACAGGGATCCCCGGAAATATTCCCCTCTCCCGGATAATTGCCGGGTAGTGCCGAGTAGCGGATATTGAATTGTCCGGGATCATCGGGA
Organism: uncultured bacterium; assembly: GCA_964535585.1. Lineage (GTDB taxonomy): Bacteria > Fidelibacterota > Fidelibacteria > Fidelibacterales > Fidelibacteraceae > M50B103. The sequence continues at coordinate 44,553 of CAZHTR010000002.1, forward strand.
GGTAAATGGCAAAGAATACTGTTTCGGATCGCAACGGAAGCGGTTGCAGTATTCCAGGATGAAACATCCGGAGTGTTATTATGGAAAGTAGAAAAATCGATCTCGATCGTAGTTCCGTCAATATGAAAGAGATCTTCTGAGCAGGAGTTGTTAAAAACGCTGAGATTATACGCTTTGAACGAACACCTGTTAGCGGCTGACATCAGCGAACGAACCTGAAAATTTCGCCACTGCACATTTTTACAGATCAGATCAGAGTGTTGCAGGTCAATTGCGGGACTCTCGGCATATTGAGCATTATAATGGAAAACATTCCGCAACTGCAGTTCGGATGAATCCGCACGTATGCGGCAGCCGCGAAGGTGTGCACCGTCGATCAGGACACCGCGGGAATTTTTTATTGATAAAACACCAGCATCGCTTCCTGAGCGGTCAAAGAGGAAACCACGGATCACCGTACTATCGGCAGATTCAATTGAAAGCAAGGGCAAGGTTGTGTCCGAACTGAAAATGGCAGCTCCCGTTAAAAAATTATGCCCCGAAGGATTATTTAAATAAGCGTTTCCCAGCAAAATGATCTTTTTGTCCTTAATGGTCACCTTTCCTGCATTTTGAAATGCACGCATCACCAGGACAGTATCGCCCGAAGCTGCCGTATCAACAGCTGCCTGGATATTCGGAACCCCATCGGGTACGATCCAGACACCCGCCCGGACAGAGATGGTTAAAAGAATAATAAAAACAAATACACGGAACAGTCTCACCCAAGGCCTCTTTTTTTAAAAAGGAAAATGCAAATGTCTCAATCGCTTAGTTCAATATGGCCAAACACGGCATTTGTTTCGATCGTTACCGGGTATGAATAAGCCGATTCGGACAACTGTTTACGCCGGTCTGTTACCTTTCCAAAAACCGCACCACCGTTTTTTGTGACATTCCAATGGGGCGGAACGGCGATCCGGACACTGCCAAAAACCGCATTTAATTCAATGTAGGCACCGCTTTTGGGTACCGCCTGGCGAAGGTCAAGAACAAGACTGCCGAAGACCGCTGTTCCATGTCCGCCGCCCAGCTGCTTATCGTTGATCGATTTACGTTTCCCGTGGAAAAGGACATTGTAATTAAAAACATGTTCCGGTAAAATTTCTGCAGAGACCCCGGAGGATATATCATCATCCCCGCGCTCGTCCTTTTTTCGCGGCCAAATGATAACCCCGACCATAATAAGCATAGCTGGCCAGATCAGGCGCCCGATATCGTATACCCCATGTGTGTGGAGGAGTAAAATGATCCCAAGTACCACAAGGAACACGCCGCCGCCCCAGGACCCGCCGGGGGCAAAAATGGTTATAAAACCAAGAAGAATAAGAATAAGGGGCCACCAGGTAAGGAAGAGATCATCGATATTCCACCAACCGATGTTATTACCCAGAGCAATAATACCAAAGCACATAAAGAGAAGCGCAAGCGTTATCCGAAAAAGATTATGACGCGTGTTTTTTTTCTCCATTTTTTATCTCCTTGACTTTTTGAATAAAGTATTGATGTATCCGGTTATCGGCCGTCAGCTCGGGATGAAAACTCGCACCCAGGTGCAGACGGGACTCCAGCAAAACAGGTGCAGACCCGGCACGGGAGAGTATGCGGATATCCGGGTGAAAGGAAATAACCCTTGGGGCACGAATAAAGATCGCCCGGAAGGGAGATGTTTTGTCAAAATCGAGGACAATATTCTCGATAAAAGATTCCTTTTGGGACCCATAGGCATTTCTGTCAACGCGCACATCCATCAATTCAAGAGGATGGATACGCGGATCATCGGAAGCGCTTCCGATCAATATGAGGCCTGCGCAGGTCCCGAAAACCGGTTTCGTTTGTCCGAATATACGAAGATCATCATAATCGATACGAAAGCCCAGCATTTTTGTCATGGTCGTTGACTCTCCTCCCGGAATGACCAGGCCGTCAACATGTTGAAGTTGCTCGCGATATTTTATAACAGATGTTTCTATACCGGCACCGGCAAGTACTTCTACGTGCCTGGCATAAGCGCCCTGGATCCCTAAAACACCAATACGGATATCTGTCATATTGCCCTGTTGATTACCAGCCCCGTTTAGCCATTTTCTCGTCTTCCGGAAGCCCCGCGGCGGCAATGCCGGACATCGCTTCTTTTAGACCTTTGGAAACTTCCAGGAGCACGGCAGGATCGTTGTAATGGGTAACGGCCTTTACGATCGCTTCCGCACGTTGTTTGGGATCGTTCGATTTAAAAATGCCCGACCCGACAAACACCGATTCGGCACCGAGTTGCATCATTAAAGAAGCGTCAGCCGGTGTTGCAACACCGCCCGCAGCAAAATTGGGAACCGGAAGCTTACCGTTAACGGCAACATATTCTACAAGCGCGAATGGTGCACCAAGCTGTTTTGCTTCCGACATCAATTCGCTTTTATCCAATGTCGTGAGACGGCGGATCTCCATAACTATCTTGCGCATATGACGAACCGCTTCAACAATATCACCGGTACCGGGTTCTCCCTTGGTCCGGATCATTGCGGCTCCCTCGCCGATACGGCGGAGAGCTTCACCAAGATTCCTGCATCCGCACACAAAGGGGACAACAAAGTCCTTCTTCCAGATATGATTTTCTTCATCAGCCGGTGTCAGCACCTCGGATTCATCAATAAAATCAACTCCGATCTCCTGCAGGATCTGCGCCTCTGCAAAATGACCGATACGGCATTTCGCCATAACAGGTATTGACACTGCTTCCTTGATCTTGAGGATCATTTCGGGATTGCTCATGCGGGCAATACCGCCCATCGCCCGAATATCGGCCGGAATACGCTCCAGCGCCATCACCGAGACCGCACCTGCGTCTTCCGCGATCTTTGCTTGTTCAACATTTGTGACGTCCATGATGACGCCACCCTTTAACATTTCGGCGAGGCCGACCTTAACCTCAAACGTACCTTTTTTCATTTTGTTTTATCTCCGCTTAAACCTTTTATATATGTTATGATTTCATCGATCACGCGCGCAGGCGTGCTTGCACCTGCCGTAACGCCCAATGAACGACATTCCCGGAACCACAAAGGATCAATATCTCCCATACCCGCAGCAAGATGGGTGTTCTTGTTCAGCGATTTCGCGACGCTATACAGACGCGTGGAATTGGCGGATGTTGGATCCCCGATAACAAGGATGCAGTCGTTCTGTGTCGCCAAAGCCCGAATTTCTTCCTGGTTTCTGCGCGTCGGAGCACATATCGTATTAATGATACGGCAATCAGCGGACTTTGTCAATATACGAGGCAAGATTTGAAGCACATTACCAATATCCTGCGTACTTTGGATCACGACCCCGGTTCTTTGCTTTAAACAACATTCATCAAGATCATCCAGACATGAAACCACACAATAGTCATGCAGACGCGAAATGATGCCCAGTACCTCGTCATGTTTCTTATCGCCGATCACGATCACCTGGCGACCCTCGCCCTCCAGTTCACGTGCATGTTCGTGGATATTTTTTACCAGCGGACAGGTTCCGTCGATCAGTTGCAAACCCATTTCCCGGGCGGAAAAGACCAGGCTGGCATCGGTTCCGTGTGCGCGCAGCAACAAAGGCATTTTACCGACCTTCTCCAGGCTATCCACCAGCACAAGCCCTTTTTTCCTTAGGTCATCCATAACGGTTTTATTGTGGACCAGGTCGCCCAGAACGGCAATACTGCCATATTGATCAAGCGCTTCGATTGCCAGATCAACAGCATTTCTGACCCCGGAGCAAAACCCGCAATGTTCAGCGAGACGTATTTTCACCGCAACACTCTTTTACATGTTGTATCATTGAGTCAATGATCTCCGGAAACAGCACATTTAAAGGACGATCGCTGACAATACCACTGGCATGTTCATGTCCCCCGCCCCCGAAATGCCGCGCGATCGCATTGGTTGAGACCCGGCCCTTGGAACGAAAGTTAATACGCGTCGAACCGTCATTTCGTTCCTTGAACATAATACTTACTTCAACACCCTCTATCATACGAAGAAAATCGGTAATTCCTTCCGTGTCCGCATCATCCGCTCCGTTCTCTTTCAGCATCTGCCGCGTTATTATAAACCATACGACACGGCGATCATCCGAAAAATGCATATTCTGTAAAACGGTGGAGAACAAACGAACACCGGAATGTGAAATATTACCGAAAAGTTTGCAATAAATATCGTAGGCGTTTATCCCGTATCGCATCAGCTCACCGGCAACCCGATGTGAATCGCGAGTTGTGTTCCCGAACCGGAAATTACCCGTATCGCCTGCAATTGCAGTATATAATGCTTCGGCGATCCGCTTATCCATGAAATCGGGATAAGCCAAATGAATGAATTCATAGATCAATTTACCCACCGAACAATCTCTGGAATTAACGATCTCCTGGAGATAAAGCGGATTGTTTTCTTTAGGATGGTGGTCGATGGCAACGACGGGTATTCTTGCAGCCATTGCATCCGTACCGATCTGACCGACACGCGAGAAAGAACCGGCATCAAGAATAAAAAGCATATCGGCACGGGACAACAGGGGTTGATGTTCCGAAGGAATATAACGACGGCAAAGATTTTCGAGGTCCAAAAATTTAAGACTCTCCGGCGTAGGGGAAATATTGAAGATATAAACATCCTTCCCCAGTTTTTTCAGGAGATAATACAGTGCCAATTCGGAACCGAGACCGTCCGCATCCGGATTTTGGTGGGTCGTTAATACGAAAGTCGACGCAAAGGATATACGTTGTTTCAGTTCGTGCCACTGTCGATCGAGTGTAGCGCTTTCAGACATAAAGAGAAATCTCCCAAATAGCTAGTATTTTAACAAGACGACGGGAGAATACAAAACGAATTCAAGGATAAATCCAAGATATGATTCTCCGCACAGCTATCGGGAGCGTGTTACAACACGCCGCTAAACCCGGATCGCATTCAAATTCCAAGGTTACGCCACATCAGGAACCTCTGTCCCCGGATGGTTTTAGCCAACAAGCTCTTTTATGTCCGTATCCACGGTGTCGATCCCGGAAATACCGAAATTCTCGACAAGAACACGGGCAACTGCCGGTGAGAGGAACGCTGGCAGGGTCGGGCCCAGATGAATATTCTTAACACCAAGATATAATAAAGCAAGCAGCACGATCACCGCTTTCTGTTCATACCAGGCGATATTATAAGCGATCGGAAGATCATTTATGTTATCAAGACCAAAGACCTCCTTCAGTTTCATGGCGATCACCGCTAGCGAATAAGAATCGTTACATTGACCGGCATCCAATACGCGCGGGATACCGCCGATATCTCCGAGAGGAAGTTTATTGTAACGGTATTTTGCACAACCGGCTGTCAGGATCACGGTGTCTTTCGGTAATTTTTCTGCAAATTTTTCATAGTATAGTCTATCTTTCATACGACCATCGCAACCTGCCATGACAATGAATTTACGGATGGCTCCGGATTTGACGGCCGCAACGACCTTATCTGCGAGAGCGAGTACTTGATGATGGGCAAATCCCCCAACGATCTCGCCCTCTTCGATCGCATCCGGGGGCGCGCATCGTTTTGCATGTTCGATGATCTCCGAAAAATCTTTTGCTTTGCCGTTTTTCCTTTCGGGAATGTGTGTGCAACCCTCAAAACCCGCAGAACCGGTTGTATAAATGCGCTCAATATGCTCCTTTTTGGGAGGAACGATACAATTGGTCGTAAAGAGAACCGGCCCGTGAAAATGCTCGAATTCTTCTTTTTGCTTCCACCAGGAATTTCCGTAATTACCTACAAAATGTTTATATTTTTTAAATGCCGGATAGTAATTTGCGGGAAGCATTTCACCATGCGTATACACATCAACACCCGTATCCCGGGTCTGTTCAAGCAGTTCTTCCATGTCCTTCAGGTCATGCCCGCTGATCAGAATGGCGGGGTTTTTTCGGACCCCGATATTGACCCGTGTGATTTCAGGGTTTCCGTAGGTGCTTGTATTTGCTTTATCCAGCAAGGCCATGACATCCACACCATATTTCCCGCATTCAAGCACAAGCGAAACGAGCTCTTCAACACCGAGATCTTCGGTGGTCGCCGTAAGTCCGCGATGAAGGAAAGCAAAAACTGCGTCATCTTTATACCCGAGATTATAAGCATGTTCTGCATAAGCAGCCATGCCCTTCATGCCATAGGTAAGCAGTTCTTTCAGTGAGCGGATATCTTCATTCTCCGTATTAAGGACACCAACCCCGGTCGACTTGGCGAAAATTTCGGGATCCTTCTCGGCAGTCCAGAAAACGTGTTCAGAAAGGTCGCGGGGTATATCAATATTATTTTCTTTCAACTCACCGCGCACAAATTCACGAACCTGCAGAGCATCTTTAATTTTATTGAGGATCTTGTTCTTGTCAAAATTGGCATTTGTGATCGTTGTGAACAAAGCCTCAAAAACAAACTTATCCGCCTTTTCAATAATAACATTATTTTTCCGGCCGAGATTGGCAAGGATCGCCACCCCTTTTGTAACAAACACAAGAAGATCCTGAAGATTTGCAACCTCTTCGGTCTTACCGCAAACTCCCACAACCGTACAACCGCGATTCCGGGCTGTTTCCTGACATTGATAACAGAACATCGACATACCGCCTCCTTCATGTTGCGGGCTTGACCCAAGCCCATATTCCAATTAAAATCCAAAGACAATGTAAAGATTATTTATTATATTGTTCTGTAACATATGTTACCGTATTTCAAGATTTATCGGAGATATGTATGTATATCTATGAACGACTGGCCGGACTTGATTTGTTCCGCGGTCTGGATCTGTTTACCGTGCGGCGACTCCTGGAAGAGGTGAGCTACCACCGTAACACCTACAGTAAGAACGATATTGTTATCCGTGAAGGTGATGTCGTAAGCGGCCAAACCATCCTTATCCGGGGAAGCATACGAACGGAAATGGTCAATCATGCCGGAAAGGTGATCAAAATTGAAGATATCGAAGGTAATCGGCTCCTTGCGCCGGCATTTTTGTTTGGAGAAATAAACCGCTATCCGGTCAGTGCCATAGCTACCAGAGAATCCGAGACGATATTTTTTATAAAGCGATCGTTTCTGCGTCTTTTACAGATGGACGAAACCGTTCTGACAAATTATCTGAATATTATATCCGGGCGGGCGCATTATCTCTCGGACAAGATCCGGTTTCTGGCGTTTCAGACCATCAAAGGGAAGGTGGCACATTATCTCCTGGAACTTGAAAAAGACCAGAAAAAAGAAACGCTTGCACTTTCCCATTCACAATCGGAACTAGCCGATTATTTCGGCGTGACGCGCCCCGCGCTAACGCGTGTTTTTCGCGAGCTGCATCAGGAAGGAATTATAAGCCAGACAGGACGGGATATCATTATTATTGACAAATCCGTGTTGAAAAAACTTATTCATTGAGCTTTTAACGGGTGTTTTTTTAAGAAGGCGATCATCATATTTTAAGGATTAATCGGTATTTTTACCTTAAAAACAAGATACTGCAATGTTTTTGGAGTGTTTTTTTAACAATTTGTATTATTAAACCACAAAATTTTATAAATTGTCAACCTGTGCGGGCAAAAAGCCCCCGCACATTTTGGTCAATAGAAGTTAAGGTATATATGGACATTATCGTTCAAAAGTATGGCGGAACGTCACTGGCAGACACACAGCGGATCAGGGCCGTGGCGGAACGCATCGCAGAGACCCGCAAAAAAGGATACAAGGTCTTGGTCGTAGTATCCGCGCAGGCCGGCATGACGGATATGCTCGTAAAAAAGATCAGGGAGGTCTGTCCGGCCCCCCACAAACGGGAAGCCGATGTCGTTCTTTCAACGGGAGAACTTATCTCGATCGGACTCTTATCCATTGCAATAAACAGCCTTGGCATACCGGCGATGAGCATGAATTCATTTCAGGCGGGAATTTCGACCGAGGGCGATTATATGCGATCGAAAATATCCACCATAAAAATGGATGTCATCATGAGCAGCTTTAAGTTCTATGATGTGATCATTCTTCCCGGTTTTCAGGGTGTAAATAAGAACAACGAGATCACCACACTAGGCCGCGGCGGTTCGGACATAACGGCCGTTGCGCTTGCCGCGGCGCTAAAGATCAATGAAGTTGAAATATATACAGATGTGGATGGCGTTTATACGGCCGATCCCAGAATTGTGAAAAACGCTCAAAAGATCGATCGTCTTACCTATCAGGAAATGCTCGAAATGTCAGGGTCGGGGGCCAAGGTTCTCCACAGCAGAAGTGTGGAACTGGCAGCAAAGAACGATTTGGTCATTAAACTTCTTTCATCATTTAATTATGTAAAAGGTACGGATATCCGAAAAGAGGAGGATTGCATGGAAAAACCTTCTGTCAGGGCGATCAGCCACAACATGAACGAGGCAAAGATCACTATTACAGGTGTTGGTGGGGATGCCAGCAACATTGCACATATTTTCAGAGAGATCTCCAAAGAAAGCATTAATGTTGATATTATTGTCCAGGACATGGAAAACTGTAAAAGCAACATCTCTTTCATTGTGTCCAGAGAAGATTACTCCGTTGCCATGGAGACCGTTAAAAAGATCTGTCTTTCTCTCGGTGCGGATGAGATCAAAGGGGACAGCCATGTTGCAAAGGTCTCCGTCGTTGGAATCGGCATGAAATCCAATCCCGGTGTTGCGGCTGCCGTATTTGATGTTCTTTCAAACGAAAAGATCAGCATATATATGATCTCTTGTTCAGAGATCAAAATTTCATGCATCATTCATGAAAAAGACACGGAACATGCCGTACGTTCACTTCACCGGCATTTTTTTGAAACGGGAGCAAAGGGGGCATAAGCAGCAGATGAAAAAATCATATGAATATATTAACTCCAGGATCTCAAAAGGAGAAGCGGTTGTTGTTACGGCCGAAGAAATTATTGATATAGTAAAAGAGAAAGGTTTCCGGGGTGCCGCGGAGTATGTGGATGTTGTAACGACGGGTACCTTCGGCCCCATGTGTTCAAGCGGAGCTTTTCTCAATTTTGGCCACTCGCGCCCACCGATACGCATGGCGAAAACCTATTTGAACAATGTTGAATCTTATTCCGGTGTTGCTGCTGTTGATACCTATATCGGAGCCACACAACAAGCCGAGGATAATGAAACATACGGAGGGGCACATGTCATTCACGATCTGATATGCGGGAAAGATATTGCTTTAAGGGCATATGCAAAAGGCAGTGATTGCTATCCTGCGAAAGAAATACACGCAACGATCAACAAGCATACGATCAACGAAGCCTTTCTCTTCAACCCCCGGAATTGTTATCAGAATTATAATGCCGCAACAAACGCATCGCGTGAAACAAAATATACCTATATGGGTGTTCTGCGCCCGGAATACGGGAACATCAATTACTCAACCACCGGTGAATTAAGTCCGCTGCTGAATGATCCGTTTTTAAAGACCATCGGGATAGGAACGCGTATTCTGATCGGCGGCGCGGACGGTTATGTTTCCTGGCAGGGTACGCAATTCAATATGCTCGCGCCGCGAGAGGAAAATGGTGTGCCTTTTGCGCCTTCGGCCACCCTTACCCTGATCGGCGATATGAAAAAAATGTTGCCGGAGTATATCAAGCCCGCCATATTTAGAGGATACGGCATTTCGCTTTATATCGGAGTGGCAATACCCATACCTATTCTTGATGAGGACATTCTGCGCCATACCGCCGTTACAAATGATAGTATTTATACACAAATTATCAATTACGGTGCCGCAGATGCCGAACGCGAAGTGGTTGGCCGGGTCAATTATCGGCAGCTCATGAGCGGACAGATCGAATTTATGGGAAAACAGGTTCGTACTTATCCTCTCTCCGGAATGAAAAAAGCCAGAGAGATGGCAAACATGTTAAAGAACAAGATCAGCAACGGCGAGTTTTTCATTCAACAACCGGTTGAATTGTTCAAAGAGAACGAAGCACTTAAAATTTTAAAGCCGGATGTGATCGTCTGACCAATGTCAGTGAAACCATTCCGGGTTTTTTAAACATGGGAATAAACGCCTACACAAAACGGGACTACAGGGAGAAAATGCGCTCTGAGGATCTCGTTCACTTCACTGTTTCTGTTGAAGAAAGTGATCTTTTTATCGCGGCAGAAAAAGATTTGCGAGATCTCGCCCGCACCATCGTTGAAAGACACAGAACGATCATAAAAGAATATCCCGACAAAGACTTTTTTAAGAGTCATATTCCGCTCCCTGTTCCTGAGAATGCGGCTCCGATCATAAGGGACATGGCGCGCGTCGCACGGATCAGCGGAACCGGACCCATGGCAAGCGTTGCCGGCGCAATAGCGGAATATACCGCGAAGGAACTTCTTCTCTTTACCAACGAATTGATCATCGAGAACGGTGGAGATATATTTCTGCGTTCCGCTAAGAACAGAACAATAAAAATATTTGCAGGGAACTCTGTCCTTTCCGAGAAGATCATGATCGAAATACCGGCGAAACACACCCCCCTGGGGATATGTACATCCTCCGGTACTGTGGGGCACTCTTTTAGTTACGGAAATGCGGATGCCGTCGTTGTTCTATCCCCGGACACCCTGCTTGCGGATGCCGTTGCAACGGCAGCAGCGAACCGCATAAAGGAAGAAAAGGACATAGGCCCATGTATCGAATATGTTAGGAACATTCCGGGAATTAGCGGTTTGCTCATCATAATAAATGACAAACTCGGTGTATGGGGAGACGTAAAACTGACCTGACCGGATTATCCGGAAACAGTGCTATCTGTCTGAAGATCCATCATTCTCAATCGAATTCTTCGCTTCCGGAAGCGGCTTGGCAAGCTTGTGCTTGTATACAACGGTCCTGTAGGGGAATGGGATCTCGACACCTTCGCGATCAAAGCGCTCCTTGACTGATTTTAATACGTCGCATCGCATCGCAAAGGCATTATCGTTACCCAAAGCCCAGGCGTAAGCCCGCAGCTTTACAGAGAAGTCTCCAAGATCAATTACCCGGACAAGTACGGCCGGAACACCCTCGCCCCGTTCACTTCCTTTGCGGACATCGATAAAAAGAGGGTGTTTTTCAACTTCTTCCTGAATGATCCTGATGGCTTTATTGATGTCCGAATCATAACTGATGCTGAATTCAATATGTTTGCGTATGCGCTTGTCGCTGATATTGAAGTTGATGATCGCGTCATCACCGATAATGCTATTGGGAATGATAATGCGCCGGTTTTCATAATCGCGGACCACTGTATGCCGCAAAGTGATTTCCTCAACGATCCCGCGACGATTATTGGACAACTCCAGCGTATCATCGATCCTGAAGGGCTTAAACATTAAAATGAACAGCCCGCTGATAAGGTTTGAAAATGTTTTTTGCAAAGCCAAACCGATAAAGGCCGCGAAAATACCCACTCCGGCAAAGAGCGCTTTGCCGAAAGTCCTTAAGGACGGAATAATATAAAAAATCACGATAATGCCGGCCGTGAAAATAATAAAAGTGATGGAGTTCTTTAAAAAAGAGAAGTTCGTCGGGTCTGCCTTGATCTTTTTTGAATATTTAAGAATGAAAATACTGATCGCTTTTCGCAGAAGCGTGGAAATAATAAACGCAGCGGTGAGTACCGCAATTGCCAAAATGATATATTTCACCCTGTCCCAGATCATAGTTGTTATCCTTTTCGGTATATTGAAATGAATATAGACAGGTTAAAATGCAAAGTGAAGTAAAAACGGAGGGAATTTTATGCCGATCCCGTGCTCCGCGTCACATATTTCGGTGATCAGGGCATCGGAGATATAAAAAAATCGTATTTTAATACATGACAGAGGAAAATAATTATTTCAATTCTTTCGGAGCCTACCTGGAGCTGTTCGAACCGCGAAAGGTTTATGTTTCCGAATTGCGTTTACAGAGGGCCTGGATGCGCGCATTGTGGAAACAACCCCATGTCAGCGAACAGGGCCTGACCGTTAGCGTATTGTGCCCGGGTCGACATAATTTCAGTGATGGTCCGGATTTTCTTGACGCCAGGATATTGATAGGAGAAAAGTTGCTGACCGGCGATATCGAAGTGCATCACTATGCCGGGGATTGGTACGCCCATGGGCACCATCTGGATCCGGCCTATAATAAATGTGTTTTGCATGTCGTTTTTCATCCGCCCGGTGACGGAATATCTGCAAAAACACAAAAGGGGCGCTTTGTCCCGGTGTGTTATGTGCCGCTGGAAAATGTTTTCAACTTACCACCCGAAGGGGAATGTATCGCCTATAATGTAAATTCCGAAGCATATTTTGATCTTTTGGTAAAATACGGCTGGTTGCGCGTAGAACAAAAAATACGCTATTTTTATCAGAATAGTATGCGCTTCCCCTTTGATGTAATGTTATACTGGGGTGTTTTTAAAGCTTGTGGCTATCGCTATAATCAGGAAAACATGATCAATCTTTTCATGAAGTTCCCGTGGGAGGACTACTATATGCATCGCATGAAAGGAGAGGACATTGAACTGATCCTTTTTTCGCTAGCCGGCTTTAGCCAGGGGAGGGCATCATCCCGGGAGATACGCTGGACTTACTCAAAAACACGGCCGTCGCATTTTCCCGAAAAACGTGTTGCATGGCTGGGGAAACTGTTAATGACAAATTACAGGAAAAACCTGATGGAGTTGCTATATGCCCGTTTTCGTAAAGAAAAAGAAAAGCGGATCCTGTTTGGCGATTTCATTATCTTTGCAGAAGGGGAAACGCGCGAAAGTTCCGGCATGCCAGGTATGTCGCTACGCCGGGAGATTATTTTGAATACTATACTTCCGCTGATCGAAGCCATGCGATTAAGAAAGCACGACAATGGAGATATTGGAGAAAAGATCCGGAATTCCATCCTGACCGCCAAGATACCACAGACATATGGTATGGTACGTCGCTTCCATACACATCACGGAATGAACGGACAAGATGCCCGGGAGCGGAATTGGCTGATCTCACAGGGAGTCCTTTATATTCATGATCATTTTTGCAGTCAGGACCTGCAAAGCTGCTGTCCGGTTTGCCTTATGGCAAAAGCACCGGTGGCCCCATCCCCTTCAGAATGAATTTTTCATAGCTTCAAATCGGAAATAGTTGTACATTGTGACAAATGAAAATTGTTCGTCATACATCCGAATGGCCTTCTTTGGTTAAAGAGGTCGAAACTTTAAGAACAAGCGGGAAAACAACGGTTTTTACAAATGGTTGTTTTGACGGCTTGCACCCGGGTCATCTTGCTCTGCTCGCTTTTGTCCGCGAACAGGGAGATCACGTAATCGTCGGTTTGAACAGCGATAAAAGTGTCCGCTCCCTGAAAGGCGAAGGGCGCCCGTTGCTTTACGCGGAAGCACGTGCAACTGCGTTGCTGGAAAGCGGATATGTCGATACCGTCGTATTATTTGATATGCCGACACCGCTGGAACTCATATGTGCACTGAAGCCGGACGTATTGGTCAAGGGCAACGATTACAGCATGGAGCAAATTGTCGGTGCCAAAGAGATTCTTTCGGCAGGCGGGTCCGTAAAGATATTTCCGCGAATACCCGGTTATTCCACGAGTAAAATATTAGCAAGAAAAAACAATAAAAAAACAGAAACAAAATAGGGAGAATGTAGTTTTGTTAAAAATGAAGAAATTACAAATACTTCCCGGTGCATTTATTATGCTATACATCGGCATTCTTTTCGTAACGCCACTTGGAGCCGAAAATATTATTAAAATACTTGAAGGTTATGGCCGGGATTCAACCCTGGTTTTCAGTACGCGCCATGCGCAGAGCGAAGCGGGACGGCTTTTTAATCTTATTCTTGAACCGGATGGGAAAGCGGTCGTTTCCAGAGCAGAAGAATATATGAATGACACCCAATCACCCGTGATCCGTTCTTATCTCAATGTAATGCTGGCCGATTACTCTCTGGTAAACAATCAGTACGACACCGGCTTGCGCTACATGAAACGTGCCGTGGAAGAGCATGACCCCATCCGAAATGACAGCTATTACCGTCTTGTCCTGTCACGTGCTCAACAAATGATCAATGAATCGCCCGGGAAAACCGAAGAACAGAAACAAAGCGTTCTGAATGATTTTTCACCACCGGCAATAAAAACATCGCCCCTGATCGAAACGATCCGTGAGATGGGACAGTATGTTACGGAAACGGAAACGACAGAAAACCCGGCAACAGAAACGCCCCATGAACGTGATATCAATTTTCGTATCCAGGTTGGCGCTTTCTCCATAGAAGAGAATGCATTGCAAAAAAAATCGGATTTTGAGTCGCGCGGCTATCCTGTTGAAATTGAGAGAAGACAAACATCAAGCGGGTATTTGTATGTTATTCGCGTGGGGGCGTATGAAACCAATGACGAAGCAAGAAGCGCTCTTTCCGATATGAAGAAGAAGTATCCTTCTGAAGACGGTATCGTCGTAAGGATCGTCAAACAATGAGATCCCGCCCTTTTTTTATTATACTCGCAGTATTATACGCATTGCCGCTGTCGGCTGTTGTGGGAGACTGGGTTTCCCATGGATCCCGGCTTGATCTGACACATTTGTTTTTAACCGGTAAAACGCTTTCCGCCGCAAGCTATGGCGGATTGGTGCAATTTGATATAGAAAACAAAAAGTTTTCGGCTATAACGAATACCGATTTCCTTGAGCATATCGATCTGCTCACTTACTATGTCAATAGCGACAGTTCCCAATGGTTCTCTTACGGTAGCGGCGTGGAGGGAATCAGCGTTATGCACGCCCGGGGGTCTGCGGCATATTTTAATTTTGGTTTTAAGAACGTTATCGCTTTCTCGGGCAACAGCGAACATGTTCTTGCGATCTATAAGAATGATTTTACGCCGGAGATCGCACATTTTGTCAAGCGGAACAACCGTTATATTTTTCAGGACACGTATAATCTGTTTCCGGGCAACCCTGCCGAACTTTATGACATTGCCGTGATCGGGGATAGTATATATGTTGCATCGGACAAGGGATTGCTGACGGCATATCTTAATAATCCGAACTTAAAACCCATGAACGCATGGACAACGGTTTTTCCCGAAGATACAAGTGCGATCATGCTGCTTACGACATACGGCGACAGCCTGTATGCAGTAAACGAAGAAAAAGAACTCTATCTGTATTATCGGGGTCAAACCGAACTCATTCTGCAGGACGAGGAAGAACCCCTGTCTTTTTATCGCGCTGGCAGCAGCTTATACTATGCCAACCGGCATGCAGTATATAACGTTTTCACTTCTGAAGAGGCATATCGAACAGAAGAGACAATGAAGGGCTTTTGTATCCGGAACGACACATTATGGATAGCACCGGAAAACAAAGGTCTGTTACAGGTCGATCTCTCAAACGGCAACACGGATTCTTTTATACCCAATTCCATGCTCTACACACGCAGCACGGCACTGGCAATTACACCCGACAAAAAGGTTGCAGTATGCGGGTTGGAGGGCGTTTCGATTCTGGATGGCAGTACATGGCACAATCTGATATTTTCACATCAAAAAGAAGCTATTCTGAACGAGCAACGGTCTGACCGCTTTTCTGCAGACACGCTTAATATCGCCTATCGCATCGGGGGCGCAACTGCGGTTTACGACGCACACGTTTCCTCGTCCGGAGAATTATTTTGCACTATCACCGATATTACGATCGGTCCGGTGGGCGGCCAGATACCGGGGACAAGAAATCCGGGCGCCATCCAGCGTATCGACCTGAATGATCTTTATAATTATTCAACCTATGACACGACG
This sequence comes from uncultured bacterium, assembly GCA_964535585.1. GTDB lineage: Bacteria > Fidelibacterota > Fidelibacteria > Fidelibacterales > Fidelibacteraceae > M50B103. The sequence goes on from CAZHTR010000002.1 coordinate 60,434, forward strand.
GATGGTGTTGTTGTCGGTACCCAGGGACTGGGGGGTGCTGAAAGATATATTAAAATGAGTGGCGTGCAGGAAGACCGGTATGGAAACATCTGGATCCTGAACATCCACACGCTGGACGCCAAACCGCTGATCTGTATTTACCCGGATGGAACGATACGTAAATACTCTGTAGAAGAATCGAACAACGCCCTTCAGATCCTTGCCCGCGAAATGGTATTTGACCGTTACGGAAAACTATGGATCGCGAATCAGGCCCGGCAATCGGATATTCCCCGGACGGACGGCGGCGTAACGGTTTTTGATCCGAATACCGGGAACTGGGCGCTGATAAGCACCTTGGACGGCTTGATCAATAATGACATCAATTCGATAGACGTGGATCCTCTAACGGGAAATATTTGGGTGGCAACACCTTCCGGGGTGCAGATGATACGTACACCCGCGTCACTGGGTCCCGGAACCGACTTCAGCCTCAACCCGCCAATTGACGGTTTGAGCGGGATGATCCCAAAAAAAATACGTATTGACCCCAAAGGCAACAAATGGATACTGACCCAAAGCCAGGGTGTGCATATATATCTCGCCAATAATCGATGGTTTAATGAGGGAAGCGGACTTACACGGGAGAATTCGGGCCTGTTGGATAATGTGGTTTACGATCTTGCTTTTGATACCGGGCAGGGATACGCATATCTTCTAACGCCTTCCGGCTTGAACCGGTATGAGATCGCCTGGACGGAAACAAGGAACACGCTGGACGAAGTGACCGTCTTTCCCCAACCCTATCGGCCGGGTGTTGATCCCTATATTGCCATTGACGGCCTGGCCGACCAGACACAGGTTAAGATCAGTACATTAGACGGACGTGTCATCAAACAGTTCAGCGCTAATGCCCCCGAGAACAAGGGAAAACAGATCGTATGGGACGGACGGCTTAACAGCGGACAGCTCATACCCCGCGGCGTTTACCTTCTCTTTATCAGCAATGTCGGCGGACTAAAAACCACTGTAAAAATGGCGGTTGAATAATCTTTTTCACCGTATTCCCATATCTTAAAGAATAAAACATACTTGGAAAATCATCTTTCAATTTGCGCCTTCTTTATCTAAATTTCTTTTTGTTCGACAAAAAGGAAAAAGATGGATTCAAAAACAATACGACAGCAATTTATTGACTATTTTGAGAAAACTCTGGGCCACACCCTCGTTCCCGGCGCACCCGTTATACCCTTGAACGATCCGACACTTCTATTCACAAATGCCGGCATGAACCAGTTTAAACCCTATTTTTTGGGAGAACATGTTCCCCCGTTCCGCCGGGTTGTCAATTTTCAAAAATGTGTTCGTGTCAGCGGAAAGCATAACGACCTGGAAGAGGTCGGGCGCGACCATTACCATCACACCTTTTTTGAAATGCTCGGAAGCTGGAGTTTCGGAGATTATTACAAAAAGGAAGCCATTGAATGGGCATGGAAGCTTTTCACCGAAATCTGGGGAATGGACCCCCGCCGCCTGTATGCGACGGTATATGAAGATGATGATGAAGCACGCGGGATATGGGAGGGCATTCCGAACCTTGATCCGTCACATCTACTCACATTTGGAGAAAAGGATAATTTCTGGTCAATGGGCGATACTGGCCCCTGCGGTCCCTGCTCGGAGATCCATTACTACCGGGGGAAACATATTGACGAACAAAATCCGGAAAAGGTAAACGCGGACGATCCCGAATACATTGAATTATGGAATCTTGTTTTTATTCAATTTGATCGCGATGCGGCAGGCGCACTCCGTCCCCTCGGTCAGAAACATATCGATACGGGCGCTGGATTTGAACGCATCGTTGCCGTTCTGGACGAAAAAGAAAGTAATTACGATACGGATCTGTTTAAGCCGATTATCGAGCAAATAGAAGCGATCACGAATATAGCATATGACCCGGGAGAAGAGGGTATGTCGCATCGCGTAATTGCGGACCATGTGCGTATGCTTACCGCCTGTATTGCGGACGGCGCCATCCCGGGTAACGAGGGGCGTGCATATGTGTTGCGGCGAATTCTTCGCCGCGCCGCGCGCTTCGGCCGTACACTGAACATGAAAGAACCATTCCTGTATCGCTTGGTTCCGGCGGTCGTGTATGTCCTTGGCGATGTATATCCGGAGATCGCCGCACAACGAGAACATATACAGCGCGTAATTCGCGCAGAGGAAGAATCATTCGGAAACACCCTTGATAAGGGTCTGGAGCTATTTGAAAAACTTGCCCGAAAGACACGTCATACCCAGGAAAAGGTCTTAAACAGCGAGGATGTTTTCAAGCTGTACGATACTTACGGCTTCCCAGTAGATCTTACTCGTCTTATGGCGGAGGAAAAAGGCTTGTCAATCAACGAAAAAGAAATTGAAGATCATATGGAGGAACAACGCGCGCGCGCCAGGGCAGCGGGAAAGTTCAAGATAAGATCATCCGGAGAATTGAACTGGGTTGACGCGGATAAAGAAAGTAAGTCCGAGTTTGCGGGATATCAAACGTATGAACTCGAAGCGAATCTCATACGGTATGCCCGGGATGAAGACAACACCTATCTCGTGTTCGACAAAACCCCTTTTTATCCGGAATCGGGCGGCCAGGTAGGCGACAAAGGCAAGATCCGCTTTGCAAACGATCGTGAAAATGCCGATCATTTGGTCGTTGACACACAAAAGATCGATAACAATATTGTTCATATTATCCAGGGTAATATAGGTGACGAGATCCTCTCCGAATTGCCCATGGCCACAATAAAAGTTGATGAAAGCCCCCGCCGCGATACCGCGCGCAATCATTCCGCAACCCACCTGCTGCATGCCGCGCTGAGAAAGATACTCGGCGATCACGTTCACCAGGCCGGAAGTTATGTCGGTCCGGACCGCCTGCGATTCGATTTCACGCATTTTGAAAAACTCTCCCAGGACGAACGTAATAAGCTTCAGCAGACGGTAAATAATGAGATCCTGAAGAACATACCCATAGAAGCCGAACAAAAGCCCTATGCCGAAGCCATGGAATCAGGAGCCCAGGCTCTTTTCGGTGAAAAGTATGAGGATGTGGTGCGGGTGGTTAAAATAGGAGATGTATCTATGGAACTTTGCGGCGGTACGCATGTCGGAAGAACCGGTGATATAGGTCCTTTCCTGATCATAAGCGAAAACAGTGTAGCTTCCGGGGTGCGCCGGATCGAGGCGGTCACGGGTACCGCAGGACTTGGATTGTTGCAGGCGCAGCAAGTGCTGGTAGCCGAACTTCGTGATATTTTAAAAACATCCGAAGATAAGATAATAGATAAAATTGACGCACTTAATCACGAGATCAAAGTGCTGGGAAAAGAAAACACGGAACTCAAAGGGAAATTATTATTAACCGATATAGACAGCTATTTTCTTAAACCCGGGGAGTATGCCGGAGCGCCGCTGTACGTGAACCGTGTTTACGTTGAAAATACAGACCAGCTAAAAATTATCGGCGATAAGGTTCGCGAAAAAATGAAGCACGGAACGGCAGTTTTTGGTGCCGTGGTCGACGGGGTTCCTCATTTGCTTTGTGTCGTCAGCGACGACCTTATCAAGCAGGGCGTAAAAGCGGGAAATATAGTTAAAAAACTTGGTAAGGCGATTGGTGGCGGCGGAGGGGGGAAACCGCACATGGCAATGGCCGGAGGTAAAGACGTAACGCTCATGAATGACCTTTTTGTCAATATCGAAAAATATTTGGACGAATAATATCCCGGATTGATAAAAAAGAGATTTGGAAACAATAAAAACAGCAATATATTATTGCAATAATCATACTATTTAATACTCATTTTGTCATTGATCATGGCGAGGGTACATGGACAGAAGATATGCGACAGTTTATATACGCGAATCGAAGGAAACAAAAAAGCTTTCCATTACCTCATTTAAAAAACCGGAAATAACGGATCCCATTACTGAAAAATGGCAATCCCTGCTTGATATTTCAGCGAAACTGGCAAATGTGCCCGCTGTGCTTATAATGAAACTCAATGAAAACAACATAGAGGTTTTTACAAAGAACCAAAGCAATAACAACCCATATCGTCAAAATGAAAAAGCGGAATTGCTTCACGGACTTTATTGTGAAGCCGTTGTCGGAAAGCAGGAGCGCCTCCTGGTACCCGACGCGAGGAAAGACCCCGCTTGGTCAGATAATAATCCGGATATCGGACTCAATATGATCTCGTATCTTGGTTTTCCCATAAACTGGCCAGACGGAGAGGTTTTTGGAACGGTCTGTCTTCTTGACAATAAAGAAAATGCCTTCAACAGCACATATGAAAAAATGTTGTTAACGATCAAAGAACATATAGAAACCGACCTCCACGCGCTTATATTAAAGCAAGAACTGGAAGAGAAGAAAGAACAATTACTTCAGTCAAACAGGACAAAGACGCAATTTCTTTCGCTTATTTCACATGACATTCGCGGGTCGGTGGGAACCGCACAGGAATTTTTAAAACTGATCGTAAAAGATTTTGCATCATACTCTTCGGATGAACTGCACACCATGCTTAAAACACTGAGCCGAAGTATCTCTGCCACATATAATACCCTACAAAACCTTCTTTCCTGGTCAAAACGCGATCTCTTAAAACCTAATCCCTATAAAAGCGTCTGTGATCTTAAAGAAACACTTGATAATGCGCTTGAATATGCCGAACAAGGGATTTTACTCAAGAATCATAAGATCATAAAAACCTATGTTGATAAGGAGGCTATTGTTTTAGCCGACAGTGATATGATGGAAGCCGTATTCCGGAATTTACTGACAAACGCGATCAATTACACCCCACCCGGGGGAGAAATAAGCATTTGCATTATGGATTTAAACGGGAAACCTGCCGTGGAAATTAGCGACAACGGAAAGGGAATGGACAGGAAAAAGCTAAAAACGCTTTTTACGCACATCAATAACACACCCAACACGGAAAATGAAGAAAACAAAAGCGCCGGGATCGGCCTGATCATGGTGAAGGAATTTCTGGATAAAAACAATGCTAATATTCATTATTTCAGTGAACCCGGGAAGGGGACGCGTGTCCGGATAATATTCAATCAATAGAAAAAGAACATACTTTCGGCCCGATATGACAACGCGTAAAACGCAATAAACAATAAATATCAACTATTTTTTTGCCAGATAAACTACACCTCGCCTCTCGCCTTTCGCGGTAATAAGGCGTTTATCCTTTAAGAATAAAAGATCTTTTTTAACGGTGTTGCGGCTTTCATGTGTAAAATGTGCCATTATATCCGAAATTTTCATCGGTGCATCGCTTTGGGATATATGATCCAGTAATTTTTGTCTTCGCGGATTAATATAAAGTTGAGACGTTTTGATTTCATTATTGGCTATGACATGAACAAGCGCCGCGGAGAGTAAAAGGGAAGGATCGCCGGACAAGTTCGGCGGCGGTTCGGAAAGTATTTTTAAAAACGGTAAATACGCTATAAATCCATAGCCACCCCGAACAAGAATGCAGTAGCATAAAATATTTACAAGCAGGGCATTGGCCGTAATGAATGGCATTAGGCGTAAAAAAACAGCCCGAAAATGAGACACAGAAAAAAGCAGCTGTGTTTCAGGATCAATGATCTTGTCCTGAAGGGAGTTTAACAATGTATCAAGCTCCGTATTCTGCGGATCGCGCAGCAGTCCGCCATAGGGAGCATCGTCCGGGCTGTAATGAAATAACTGCCGATGCAGATCGCAGACGTAAGGGACCGAAAGCTCAAAGTGGTCGGGTTTTACATGAAAGGCCTGAAGTATCGAAAGGACTGCTTTTGCGATCCTGCTGCCGCGGCTTTCGGGTTCTGCGGGGTTGTCCGCCCCCGCATTTAAAAGCAAGATGTTCTCCGGTGGTTCCGAGGTGCAGGTATGCAGGACATCCCATTTTCCGCGGAAGTATTCAATCTTTGCCAAATTACTTATGAAGGCATGTTGGTTTGTACCGCTTACATGTTCAGATATAAAAACATTATCCATAATACACCCAAATATAGTTTAGCACAACGAAATGAAAAAAACAAGCATTGTTTAAAATGCAGTGGCATATGAACAAATTTTATGATCACGGATTTCCATTCGGCGCAATAATTATATTCAACCGAAGCAACACCCACAATATATCCATTATTGCCAGTTTGCGAGAATATATATTCCGCCCTGAAAGTAGGCGGTCCGCTCTATGGGCAGACCGAGAACATAGCCTGTTGATTTCCAGCCTGCCTTTAGATTAAGACCGAAAATTTCCGATAAGCTTAACGCCCCCCTGAGTTCGGCCATAATACCATGACCAAAAGGTTCCTGATACCAATACCCCGTTTCTACACCCAAACGAAAAAATGATGTTTGTAATACTGAGGGCATATTAAATGATATGCCAATGTTGTCGAACGGTCTTCCATAGCGGATAGAGGTATTAAAATATTTTCCTTTCAGGCGGATATGATTATTAAAGTATAACTCATATCCGAGTGGAGTTGCATTGAACATGGTACCATACACCCAGGCATTTTTGTCGTTTCCAAAGAATCGGGGTTGCATATATCCGGAATTATCGTTCATCTTCACCCCGAATGCACGCAATCCCTCATAAAATCCGGGGTCTATAAAAGTCCAGACCAGACTCATAATAAGTGTTTCACGATAGAAAGCAGCCAGCCCGGGGTCAACACCTTGCCCTTCCTCCGGAACGGGTATCCCACTGTAGTTACGGTAGCTCAGTTGGATAGATTCAACGGGGTCACCCATTGTGTGTATCCACGTATGGGGATCTTCAGGGTTAATCCACTTTCCGCTAACCAGCGGTGCAACGATAAAGGCATAAGCCGGATAATAGATTTGCTGTATAAAGGCATGCACTCCAAGATTGGCGAAGGAATAATTGCGGGAATAATAATCATCCATGATCATTTTACGCATAAGATTGTTGATCTCAAATCCACCAACGGATGTAAGCGCCTCAGAAAAAAGATCAATATCCTCTGGCAGATCCATTCGGGCATCCGGCCAGGGAAAGTGAAATTTTACGAATACAAATTCACCACCAACCTGTTTCGCGCGCGTCCAGTGGCCAAATTCATGTGGCCAGATAGTTAGCATAAAACTCCAGCATGTTTGCTGAATCGCTGCGGCGAAAGGTTCGAACTTATCGGGTACTTTTGATGAAAGCCCGAGATAATAGGCATCCGTAAGGAACGCATATGTATGTATGCCCAGCGACGCAACCGTATGAAGGTCCCTGATACCGCCATAGATAAAACGGTATTCCCTGGACGGAATTATCACCGCATCTGAAATTTCCCCATAGACGAACTGTTGGGGTAATAAACATAAGAGCAGAACCCCAAAAAACAGATAAGCCCGTGAATGCATGGCGGACCTCCGAATCCCGGGAGACACACTCCCTTTTTCTGAATAAGAGAACAGGAAAATGGTTTAGTAATCGCTAAAAATTATTATAAAGCGCAACAAGTGTCAAGTAAATTTATGTTCCGGAATTTTAAAACTCTCCAAGGTAAATTGTTGCAATTTTACCCTTCTCGAGACAGATCAACGCGGCATCATGGTGGAATCCCAGCGGGGTGAGTTCGCGAACACTGCCGTTAACATGCAGTTGCAGTGGTTTTCCCCGGGAATAAAGCAACTGATCAAGTTCCGGGATATGGTCCCCAAAAGCACCGTTGCAAAAATCAGCATAGAGGGTATCCAGTTCTGTAAGAAGAGGATTCAGGAATTCACCGGTTCCGGGAGGATCGTCACAAATATCCTTCAGAGCAACGGCCGGATGACGTAGTTGATCAATATCCTTAACGGAGTTATTGATATTAATACCGATACCGATCACGAGATGCAGAGAATTTGCCAGGACATTTGATTCCGCAAGGATACCACAGATCTTCCGATCGTTGACATAAACGTCATTTGGCCATTTAATTTCTATTTTTAAGTTCGTGTATCGCTTTAATGTTTTTGCTACAGCCAGTGCGGACAAAAGAACAAAGGGAAAATATTTTACCGGCGATCCGGATTCTTTTAAAAGCAGGCTCAGATATAATCCGCCCGTATCCGAATTCCAGCTTCTTTGTGCACGCCCGCGTCCCGCCGTCTGACGTTCCGCAACCAGTACCGAACCATGCGGATATTTTTCCGGATGTAAAAGCATTTCACTGTTGGTGGAGGGGATCACGTCAACGCGATAGACATGTTGGCCAATTAAATATTGCTCCGATGACATACCAAAAAATACGACGGAGCGCCGTGTATTGAAACAAAAAAGGAGCAATTAATAAGATGATGCATGGCATTACCGGTAAGCAGAGCAGTTCTTTTTAAATTCTGACCCAAATATCGTCCGTGTGCCATAAAAAATATATTGCATTTCCGTTTTTAATACCCCATATTTCAAGGCTTTATCGGAACAAAACGCTAAAGGAGAAAAAGTGAAACAAACATATAAGCCAAGCAATCGGAAACGTAAGAACAAACACGGTTTCCGCAAACGCATGGAAACGCCCTCCGGCCGCGCAGTACTTGCAAGCCGCAGAAAAAAAGGACGGAAACGCCTCACAGTTTCGGATGAATGAACCGTTCATTAAAAAAATCCGAGATCCTTTCAGATAAAAAAGAGATCTCACGCTTATTTGACAAGGGGCAATGGAGCAAGGGGCGGTATGTGAATATCGTATCTCTTCCGGCGGAAGAACGCCGGGTCCTTTTTGCCACTGCACGCCACCTGAAGGGTGCCGTGCTTCGAAACCGGGGGAAACGCTACCTGAAGGAATGCTATCGCAACGACAAGGAGTGGTTTTCCTCTTTGTCCATTTATGGCTTAATTTTAAAGAAACTGCCGGATATACATCCTTTGGATCATATCAGAGCAGATATTCAGAAACAGCTTGAAAATGATTAAGAAATTATTTTTGGTCCTTATTCGCTTTTATCAGCGTGCGATATCACCATATACGGCGCGAAGCTGCCGCTTTTATCCCAGTTGTTCGCAGTACAGTCACGAAGCGATACGCGAACACGGTGCCCTTAAGGGATCGTGGCTCAGCATGAAGCGGATACTGAAATGCCATCCCTTACATCCGGGCGGATATGACCCGGTCCCGGGACATGACCATCACATAAAAGGAGAACATTTTGGATAAAAAGACCATCATGGCTTTTGTGCTCATCGGTATTGTTATTATTTTTCTTCCATACTACCAGCAATGGGTAAATCCTGTAGATCCCCAAGCCCAGCAGCAGAGGGAAGTGTCCGCAACACAAGCCGAGCCCGAGCCACCTGTCACGAGCCCGCCACCGACACGGATTCAGGCCGATATCAATATGCTTGAACGCGAAACGCCGCTTGCCTCAAAAGAGATCGTGATCACCAATAATAAATATGCAATGGTCCTTTCCAATCTGGGGGGAGGAACCGTTCGCGGATATACTGTTTTTGAATACCCGGACCACGAGGGGAACCCCCTTCAGTTACTTCCCGATGAAAGTGCCGCAAACCTGAACCTGTCTTTTACAAATATCTATCAGGATCCTTCCCGTCTCGAATATATTGCCTTTGATTGTCCGCAACTGGCAAATTTTAAAGATGGCGACACGCTATTTATTGACCGTGAGATCTCTTTGTCCTACACCGCGCTGAGCAATGAAGGCGTACGGGTGGAAAAGAACTTTACCTTTTTCCCGGATCGTTATGACTTTCGCCTGCATGTTGTCCTGGCTGATTATATGCAAAGAGTTTCTGGCCTAAAATACACCATCGCCTGGGAAAATGGCTTTGCCATTACCGAAGCCAATGCGGCTGACGATATTATGTATAGCGGACTGTATGCCCAGATGGGTTCGGAAATGGCAAAATTGGAATTGCAGAAAGCAAAAGAAGGTGAAGAAAAACGTTTGAATACGGATGGGCGTACGGACTGGGTCGCATTCAAATCAAAATACTTTACGGGTTTTATCGCACCCATAGATAACAAGGGTATCCGTTCTGAACTCACGGCAAGCAAAGAAAAGCAAAGCCGTGGACTTAAAGCACGTATCGATATGGGGCTTTCAAAGAACGATTATCATCAGGATACCTTTATTATCGGTTTGGTTCCGGCAGAAAAAAGCTTGCTGGCATCGTATGATATGGGATTGCAAAAGACAATGAACTGGGGCGGACCCATTATCCGGCCTTTTTCCATCGCCCTGCATTGGCTGCTTGAGTTCTTTTACCGTTTGATACCGAATTACGGGGTCGTGATTATTATCATGGCGCTTTTTATAAAGATCGTAACATACCCCCTGACACAGAAAAGTTACGGTTCCATGAAACGCATGCAGCTGATCCAGCCGAAGGTGCAGGAACTGCAGGAAAAGTATAAGAACAACAAGCAGGTCTTACAGCAAAAGACAATGGAGTTGTACAAGGAAGAAAAAGTTAATCCCATGGGCGGCTGTTTGCCCCTGCTGTTGCAGTTACCCCTGTTATATGGACTCTTTATCGTGTTCCGAACCGCCATCGAATTTCGCGGCGCGCCCTTTTTCCTGTGGATGAAAGATTTGAGCGCTCCCGATGCATTGTTTAGCTTTGGGGTCAGGATCCCCCTGCTTGGAACCGATTTCAATGTGCTGCCGATTATAATGACAGTTCTCATGATCGTACAACAGAAAATGACCGGCACCGGCATGGGGTCCACACCTCAGCAGCAGCAACAACAGAAAATGATGTTATGGCTGATGCCTGCAATGATGTTTTTCCTTTTCTATAATTTCTCCTCGGGGCTTGTACTTTATTATACGGTCTTTAACGCATTAACCATTCTGCAGCAGAAATACATTACAAACAAACAGATCGAAAAATCTTTTGCGGAATCCCATCCGGCACCAATCCGGAAAAAAGCACCCCCTAAAAAGAAATAAAACGGTGTAAAATAATAAACGGCGATGATCTCATCGCCGTTTTGATTTTAGATGGATTTTTACTTCTCTGCGCACATTTTATATAACGCGATTATATCATCCCGGGTCATTGCCTTTGGCGCACCGATCTCGTTATTCTTGTTTCCCGCGGTGCGTAATACCGAGTCGGCCAGTGCGGGTATTGCTGATGAGGGTATATCAAGGTCTCCGAACATCAAATTGCGATCTATGGATCCAAGCCAGGCTTCAAAAGCGGCAATAGCGGCATCCGGAGTCTGTACGGCCGGGTCGAAAACCCTGCCGAAGGGCGGGATCTTTTCAGACAACAGCCCTTTGAAGAAAGTTAGATATTTTGGAAAGATCAACGCCAGTCCACGGCCATGGGAAATATCGAACATGCCGCTGAGTGCATGTTCCACAACATGGATCGTGTGTGGTCCTTCGCGACCGGCTTCGTTGATCCCGATCAGGGCAAGTGTAGATGCCCAGGCAAGGGCGGCCCTGGCGTCGGCATCTTCGGGATCCTTCAAAATGCGATCAAGGGCCAGCACGACCGTTTCGGTCAAAGCAAGCGCCATTTTATCATTACATATTGCGTCGTTATCATAAGATGAGAAATAAGCTTCGCATACATGTGTAATAATATCAACAGCCCCATCCAATATATAATCGCGGGGAACGGTCATAGTCAGCTCCGGATCGATAATGGACAATACGGGGCGGGCTCCGCGGCAGACAAAAGCTGATTTATCCAGTGTTTCATCGTTGGTTACAACACCATATGCGTTGCCCTCGGAGCCGGTAGCGCTTAAAGTGGGTATGCAGATGACGGGCAGCGATTCATGAACCGTTTTATTTGCCGTCGTATAATCCCAAATGGAACCATCCTGTTTTGCAACAATCGCCACACCTTTCGCGGCATCCATCGCCGAACCGCCGCCCAGACCGATAACCGCATCAACGTGCAGGCTCTTTGCCAATCGCCCGCCGGCATCAACCATGGAAACCCGGGGGTTGGGCGTCACCTTATCATAAACATCGGCGCGAACGCCCACAGACTCAAGAAGATTCAGTAGTGCATCAAGATACCCGTGTTTTATAACACTGCCGGAAGAACATACGATCAATACTTTTTGTGCTGATTTACGTATTTCTCTGCCGGCGCGTTGAAAAACACCGTTCTCAAAAATAAATTTTGTCGGAATATGTAAGGTGAATTCATGCATTTTTATCTCCTGTTTTAGGGTAATTTACTGTATCTTTCGCTGAGAAAAAAAGGAAAAATATATGTTCACACTCATCCCGGCGTTTCATTACGGCTGGCAAAAAATGCAAACCTTCTTCTGGGTGTTTGCCGGGTTTACCCTGTTTTTATCTGCAAGTGATATTTTGGGGAGCTTAAAAATAAAAGCCTTTAACATTGACGAACTGATCATGCTGGACCAGGGATGGAAGCTTATACCCGGTCAGTTCTATGTGTGGATGGCCGTTATTATGGCTATGATCATCCTGGTCAATTTTTTCATTGTTACGCTCGTTCTGGGTGCGCTGCGCGGCGATAAACCCCTGGAATATCTATCAGGCAAGTTGCACCTTTTACCGTCATACATTATCCTCATGTTGTTCAAGTACCTGCTCATTGCTGCAGGCTTGCTGCTTCTGATCGTTCCGGGCATTCTCATTATGCTGGGTCTGTATTTTGCGGAGTATCTTCTGGTCGATAAAGGCCTCACACCCGTAGATGCGATTAAGTCCAGCTGGAATATTACCCGCAGTTTTCGTACGGGGATATTCTTTTTTGAGGTCAATGTATTTCTCATCAGCTACCTGCTTTCATTCCCTCAGAGCCTCTGGCCGGATACGCCGCTGACCTTCGCGATCCTGGTTCTGGTGAATATGATATGGCTACCCGTTGCATGGCATGCGGCAGGGCATATCTATCGGTATGTTTCGGAAAATCAAATCCGGAACCCATAGTTAAAAAATCGCAATTTTCTGAAAAATAATTCAAGGATGACCTGTGTAAAAAATGCACAGGGCTATCAATAATTCTTTTTTAATTGAAATTAGAATCACTTAAATTCAAATAACTGAATTTATCCCTGGAAAAAAGTTGGTCGCAAATTGGAAATGCATATGCAACACGAAGAAATAAGGATTTTTACGATCGTCCTCTCTTGTTTAAGATAAAAAATCGAGGATCAACAGAAAAGGAAGAATCAGGGTTTTCTCAATAACATGAGGTATTACATATGGAAAAGAAGTTGCGGTTCACACACGGCATATTGTTCGTTATTGCTCTATGTCTTCTATTCTCTTGTGATATTCTTTTTCCCGAACTTTCCAAAGGGGAAAAATTACTGGAGTATGAGATCGGACCGAGCGATACGACGGTCGTGGTAACGATAGCGGGACGGATCATCGTTGAGATCCCCCCGGGTGCCATAGATGAAAAAACCGTGGTGCGCATATATAAACCAAAAGAGAATGATGTTCAGGAAGATGAATCCCGTCAGTTCCATGATGTGTATAACGTGGAAATAAGCGGTACCAAAGTATTTGATATCCCCTTAAAGATCACCCTGTACTATGATCCGTCGCTGGTCGAAGAAAATGATCTTCCGGATAAGATCGGTGCAGCCAGCTATAACGAAGAATGGCAACAGTGGTCTTCCTATGACAGCGTGTGTGTGGATACGGTATTACATGCGGTTACTTTTGAAACGGGACATCTCACCAAACTCTCGGCCTGGACACTGCACGGGTATACGGACTGGACAAGCAACCGGCATTTTAATATTTACTGGTGTTCCTCGGGCACCAATGCGCCGGTGGCGGATGCGGACTATCGTGCACGCGACAATTCGGACAACCCTGACGACCCCCTTTACATTCAGGATATGAGTGACTACCTGGATCAAGCCTATGATGCGCTTAAGGCCAAGGGACTAAAACTGCCGTCTTCTAAGATCAATGTCTGGGTGACCGATTTGGGCGGTGACGACGGACAAAGCACCGCACGAGGGAGTATTTACATCAGCAACCGTTGCAGCGGCGGAACCATTAGCCGCCCCGCCCGCCAGGCCCTTCCTTCCGCATGTGCGCACGAATTGCTCCATATTGTTCAGGATTATTATTACGTCTGGACAACGGCGATGTTTACGACAAAATGGTGGCTGGAGGCCACGGCTACCCAGGCGGACCGCATGGTCTGGGCCGATCTCGGAAGTTACGAAGCGATAGATTATGCAGATGACGCCATGCATCGTCAGATGCACCTTCCCTGGGATCAATGCCAGTCAGACCCCGAATGGTATATCGCCGGCGGATTCCTGACATACCTTTCGCAATACCGCAACGGGAAAAAAGCGGATATCGCCAAACTGCTCATAAAGGGCGGCGAAACATCGATTTCATATTTTAGAACGATCATTGATACATATATAAAAGAGGAACTTGACGGTTCAGGAATAGGTAAGGATTTTGGAGATTATATTAAATGGGCATACGAAAGCAATGGTCCCATTACGATACCCTATATAAACCCTTCCTCCCTCAACCGTTATCCTGCCGAACATAATTATTTGCTTACATTTAATAAAAACACCGCAACCTTCAAAGAAACCCTTTCCCGCTTGTCCGCGCGAATCGTAAGGATCATGATCAACGAAGATACGGACCTTCCCTCCATACTCACCATAAACCCTGTTGGCCTGGATGATGGCATTACGGCGTATTTGTATGTTGACCATGTATATGATCAGGAAATACGTAAGAATGAGAAAGCGTATTGTTCCCTGATCAAGTCACCGGTTTCAAGTAACCAAAAACGTTATGCGAACATACTGATCATCAATGAGAGCAAAGATGCCGCGCTGCAGGCTGAGATCAAACTGTCTGTCGGCGCACAGGAAACCCGTGAGCTCAGTTTCAGTCAAAAGATTTACGGAAGAGCGCTCGGGGAACACGGGAACAATTTGATGGTATCCTGCAACGCCACCGTCAGCGGTTATAAGCCCGTAGAGATCCTAAGCATTGAACAGGACGCAACGGATCTTGGCGAATATATCACCTGCCGGCTGATCGTGCACCTTTCTTCCGGTGCATTTTTGGGCAAATGGGAAAATTTATCCCTTGAATTTCATGAGCCCGGCAAGTTGATTGTCGACAAATCCGCATCCGAAGGCTGGAAATGGGAGTGGCAGGAATTTCTCGGCGGTAACGCAGAGATCGTGAACATGACCAGCGGCGATTACGTTTATCCCACGATTGGCGGCGGGAATACCTTTACCCTTAGCCCCGCAAGCGGACAAGTGTATCAGGCAGGGTTTACCGAAGTTACTTTTCAGGCAAAAACTGTCAAATCGGTCTTCGGCGGCGATAATCAATGGCACGATCAGGAGGTCATTTATATTCTGAAAGTCCTGTTCCAGCCTCCGGAATAGGACGTAATACTATAAGCTTCCCGCATTTACCGATACTGTGCAAAACGTCTTGCTTCGCGCCTTTGCGGCTTCGTGCATTTTCTTTTTTTATTTTTAATATTTTTACACTATAATAAGGAGCACAGGGATTGCCCTCAAAACAGTAATAAAATAGCAAAAGGGATCTCCATGGAATCATATGGCTGGCTGTCGCTTTTACCACCACTGCTTGCGATCGGGTTGGCAATAAAGACGCGCCAGGTCTTTCTTTCGCTTGGTGCCGGTATCTGGCTGGGGTGGACTGTCTTAAGCGGCTGGAACCCCATACGCGGTGCCGGCGGTATGCTGGGTTCGCTTGTACATGTTTTCCAGGATCCCGGGAATACCCGTGTTATCCTTTTTTCGGCCATGGTCGGCAGCCTGATCGCGCTGACGCAACGCTCGGGCGGCATCGACGGCTTTGTCTCCTATATTATGAATAAAGAATGGATCCGTCGCCGCAGAGGAGCAAACCTCCTGGCATGGATGCTGGGCGTTGTTATATTTATCGAATCCAGTATAAAGATCCTGGTTGTCGGTTCTGTCTGCCGCCCGCTTTATGACAAAATGGGAATATCCCGGGAAAAGCTTGCATATATTGCCGACTCAACCTCCGCTCCGATCTGTATGCTTATCCCGCTGAATGCCTGGGGTGCATTTACGATCGGATTGCTTTCAATCCAGGGTGTCTCGAATGCCACGCAGGTCCTTATTCGTTCCATCCCCTTGAATTTTTATTCCATTATTGCGGTCCTGATGGTTTTACTTTTTATTTTTATTCCTTTTGATTTTAAGAAAATGCGTCAGGCCGAAAAGCGTGTACGCGAAGAGGGAAAATTACTTCCCGATGGGGCTACCCCCATGATGGATGAGAACCTCACCGCGATCAAGCCGGTTGAGGGCATCAGATATTTAGCGCGCAACATGATCATTCCCATTCTTGTCATGAGCCTGTTCATGCCCGTGGCGCTCATTATCACGGGCTTGCAAAACCTTTCGACGGAAGCGGGTGTTGCGGTCGGTTTTTCGCAAGCACTGCGTGAAGGTGGATTACTTTCCATTCTGGCTGAAGGCTCGGGTTCTACAGCCGTATTTTGGTCGGTTACACTTGCCATTGCGGTGGCCGGTCTTTTATATCGCGTACAAAAGATCATCTCCGGGAAGGAAATATTTGAACTGGTCATAAAGGGTGCGGGCGGAATGATCTCGCTGGCGCTGTTAATGATGCTGGCTTTTTCATTGGGAGCAACTTGCCGCGAATTGGGTACGGGCGCCTTTGTCGCCCAAGGACTGTCGGGTTCCATCCCGGTCATGCTGGTTCCCGTCATGGTGTTCCTGTCCGCGGCTTTTATTGCTTTTTCGACCGGGACAAGCTTCGGTACCTTCGCGCTCATGATACCGCTGGCCGTACCTCTGGCACTCGACATGGGGGTCGGTTTACCCTTGGTCGTTTCGGCTGTATTGGGCGGCGGGGTTTTTGGAGACCATTGTTCGCCGATCTCGGATACCACCATCGTTGCATCCATGGCATCCGCCTGCGATCATATTGACCATGTCAACACACAGCTTCCGTACGCGCTGCTAAGCGCCGGAATAGCATCCGTCATATATATTATTGCAGGAATAGCGATATGATACATCCCAAAATGAAATATTATGTAAAACTGGCGCGTCCTGCCAATATTGGACTGGTCATTGCGGTGGTACTGATCACCTCCGCTTTTTTTACTCCCTATCCGCCGATCTGGCGCGTGTTGCTTGCGATTGTCTGTGTTTCATTTATTACTGCTGCGGGGAATGCGCTTAACGATATCTGCGATATTGAAATAGACAGGATCAACAAGCCCAAGCGTCCGCTACCGGCGCAGTTGATCACGGTAGAGGGAGCACGCGGTTTTATGCTTATCATGTTCGTGCTCGGCAATCTGGCGGCTTTACTGCTTGGTATTGGTCCGCTGCTGATCTCTTTGCTCATTGTTACCCCGATGCTTTACTGGTATGCACATCATTTACGAAATGTCGCTCTCGCCGGGAATGTGCTGGTTGCCTTTCTATCATCACTTCCCTTTCTGTTCGCGGCCCTTGCCTTCGGCGATATGTCGATCGGCTATGTGCCTGCCGTTTATTGTTTTGTGCTTTCCCTGATCCGCGAGATCGTTAAAGATCTGGAGGATCTTGACGGTGACGGAGCGCAAAACAGCAGAACCCTGCCGGTCAGTATCGGCGAAACCCCGACCCGTATCCTTGCGGGCATTCTGATCGTTCTTTTTATCCCTTTCATCCCCCTGCCCTATGTCGCGGGCCTGTATGGAAAATGGTTCTTTTTTATTGCCGCCTTCGCGGGTGGTATCCCTCTGATCACGATCATGATCCAGCTGTTCCAGGTTAAACGCAAGATCAATTATTATCAGATCGCATCTATGCTTAAGATCATTATGCTGATCGGGATCATTGCAATATTTCTGGGGAAATTCTGATCTTTCTGACGAATATTTCCTAAATATCTTTATTTTAGACCCATAGTTAATTATATTCCCCTTGAGTATAGCCAAAAACTTAAGAAAGGATGTTAAGATGATCAAAGTAAGTGTAATCCTCCACTACTACAAAGCAAAAGCCTTTAGCGAAGAGCATATAAAGGCGCAAATCGAAGGTATAGCGGGGCAAAGTTATAAGAACATCGAAACCATTATTATTACCTGCGACAAAAATGATGCAGAGAAGAAATTTGCCGCACTCTCACCAAAATGGGTTGCCTGCCAGGATGATGTTGCCATCAATCTGAATAAAGCCCTGTCGATCGCGAGCGGAGAATGGATCTTATTGATCGATAATCGTGACAATCCCGTCATGATGAAAAAAGCCGCAATTGACGGTTTTGTCCTCGGTGCGGAACGTCATGAAGATGCGGGGTTATTCTATACCAGCTATGAACTGGAAGATAAGGGCACGGTCAAAGAGCTACACTTGCTGGACCATCATATCGGCCGTGTTCGTGACAACATGGATTATGGAAAGGTATATTTCATCCGCAAGACCGCGCTCGAAGCGATCGGCGGAATGGATGAATCGGTAAAATATAATCATTTTTACGATCTGCGTCTGAAGATATCCGAAAAATATAAACTCTACCGTATCGCCAACCGCTACAGCGGTTCCTATTACCGTGTTGTGGCGGCGGGTAAAAAAGCGGATGTTTTCGACTATCTCAAGGCGGGAAAGGATATTCAGCTTGAAGCCGAACGGGTTTTTACCAACCATCTGAAACGTATTGGAGCCTATCTTAAGCCCGGCGTGCTGATGCCGATTAAAGAAGAGTATAAAGATAAATCCACCCTTAAGGCATCCATTATCATTCCCGTCGGTCACCGTCCCGAATTTATCGGGCCGGCCATTGACAGTGTTCAGCGTCAGACCGTCCGGGATATCGAAGTTATCGTTATGGTCAACGGGGGCGAAGACGACCCGACGGCAGATGTCGTGCGCAAATACATGGAAGGCGGAGATAAATATGATGCTTCAAAACCGGAAGTCCGCCTCTGCGTTCTGGACATTAACAGCATCGGCATGTGCTTAAACCTCGGCGCAAAGATCGCCCGCGGAAAATATTACGTACAGCTGGATTCGGACGATCAGCTGATCGAAGATGCGGTTGAAAAAATCCTCGCCGTTTACGATGCCGATCCGGAGATCGGTATGGTGGTCGGTTCTTACGAAGTATGGGAAAAACATGCGGACGGGACCATCACCCGTGTGGAAGATATTCCCGTTGTAACGCATGATGAATGGACCGATGATAACGGACGCAACAATCTGCTGCGCATCAACGGTGCCGGAGCTCCGCGTTCCGCACGCATTGAAGTGATCAAGAACGCCGGATATTTCAGCATTAACGATGATCCCTATGCCCGTAATTACGGTGAAGATTACGAACTGGTGAACAAGGTTGCCGAACATTATAAAATCGGCCGCGTCTGGGATCCCATTTACAAAGTTGTGCGTCATGCCGGCGGTACGGACCACAGTATTGATCAGCACACGATCGACCGGAACGATAACGCCAAGGATTGGGTTCGTATGGAAACCATTCTGCGGCGGCAGGCCTTTAATAAAAAATAGGCGTATTTAATATGAAAAACCCGTCCTCTGAGACGGGTTTTTTTATATCCGGTGCCCGATGATCGGGAGAAATAATTAGGTGTTGGATTATCCCCTCATTGCATTTTGAGGGAAATCATTGTAACTTAACTGAGCGTTGAATAAAAGGAATACGTATAAAAGCAAAGAACGGAGAAATCATGGCAAAGACATTATTAGTGGGTATTGACGGGGGCGCAACAAAGATAAGCGGTTGGACGACCGAGGTCAACAAGGACAAGACCTTTATGCTTGGAGATATAAATGTTGTAAAAGAATACCGCGAATACAGTGAATATATGCCATCTTTCAAGCCGGTTAACATTCAATTGCAGTTGGGTGAAATGAACGAAGACGAGATCGATCTGACCGTAGAAGAAAAGCTGCACGGCAAATCCTATATGTATGCAGCCGCGGATGTCATTATTGAACTGGCAAAAAAGGTCGGCGCCGAACGCGTGTTGGTCGGTATCGGCATGCCAGGACTCAAGTCCAAAGATAAGCGCGGTATTGTTGCGCTTGCCAACGGACCCAGAATGCCGGAATATTGCAAAGTGATCGAAGAGCGTGTCGGGGCTGCCGGTATTATCATGGACAAACCGATCCATCATCTGGGCAGTGATGCCGACTATTGCGGCATCGGCGAGGAGTACAGCCAGAACGGCTTGTTTAGAAATGTCGAAAACGCCTATTATCTGGGTGGCGGTACCGGGGTCGCGGATGCCATGAAGCTTAAGGGAAAACTCCTTCCTTTCGATCAGGCAAAGACGTGGATCGCCAAAGCCTGGGAAATGAAGAACAGCGACGGGAAGTCCATGGAACGCTTTGCATCCTCCAACGGTATTCAGGCTATATACAGTGAATTTTCCGACATCCCGGTTCACGAACTGAACGAAAAAGGTGTTTATCCCCCACAGATCATGGACCTGTATGATGAGGACCCCGCAGCAAAACGGACATTCAATGATGTCAGTTACAATATCGCCAAACTGCTGTTTGAGCGTATTGTTACCATCTACAGCGGGTGGCGGCACTATTTTGAGTTTGTGAACTCAAATCGAGCGGATCTTGAAGAGAAACATCCTTACCGCAACATGCTGCTTGACAGCATTATTATCGGTCAGCGTCTGGGCGATCTGCTTGCATCATCAAAAGGCAAAGATGTTTTTTACGAACCGTTCTTTGATTTCCTCACTAAGTTCATCGTTGAATGTCCCTATCTTGACGCCAAGTTTAAAAATCACTATCTGAAGGATGATCTTTTCGATGAAGCGCTCATCAAGACATCCAATTTGCGCGAAGCTCCGGCGATAGGTGCGGGTGTCGATGCATATTTGACGTATCATAAGGATTGATTTCGCGTGAGCGAACAACTTATAAAATTAAAATTCAAGGGGAATCGCAGGGAGTACTATTATAATCCCATGCAATTTCCCATTCAAGCGGGCGACTGCCTCGTAGTGGAAACCGACAAGGGTGAAGATTTTGGTATCGTTGTTGCCACGGCAAAGGATTATCAACCCAAAACACCCCCGCCGCCTTACCAGATCCTTCGTAAGGCCAATGACCGGGACATGCAGACCCTGCGGCAAAACCGTACGGACGAAGATGATATCTTAAGTCAAAGCCGGGAAAAAATACGGGAACTGAACCTGCAGATGAAACTCATGGATGTTGAATATCAGCTTGACCGTAAAAAACTGTCCTTTTATTATACCGCCGACGAGCGGGTGGATTTCCGTGAACTCGTACGGGTTCTTGCAGGGATGTTTCGGACCCGTATTGAAATGCGGCAGATCGGCGTGCGGGACGAAACCAAACGATTGAACGGGGTCGGGGCATGCGGCATGCCTTTGTGCTGCAGCACTTTTTTGGAGTCCTTTGAACCGGTCAGCACTCAGACCGCCAAGGATCAAAATCTTCCGATGAACCCCCTTAAGCTCAGCGGACAATGCAGTAAACTGAAATGCTGCCTTTTGTACGAACACGGTTTTTATATGGAAGAGCTCCATAAATATCCTCCCGTCGGGGAGCCGTTGCTCAAAAATCAGCGCAAAGGCTATATTCAGAAGATCGATATTTTTACCCAGACGGTCACCTGTGATTTTGAGGACGACACCCGCGAGGTCATTCCCGTCAGTGAGATCCGGGATTATCTGAGCGCCGCCCAAAGTCAGGGCCTAAAGAAACTGACGCATGTATTGCATGACCTTATGGGGAATGACGCAAGAGCATTAGAGCAAATAGAAGATAAATAAATGAAAAGTATCGCTGTTACCGGCGGGCTGGGATCCGGCAAATCCGCCGCCCTTGGCATCTTTTACCAACTGGGCGCCAATACTCTCAGTGCGGACGATATTGCAAAACATTTATTGCAGGTCAATCCCGATCTGATCAGGAGTGTCAAAGAAACTTTTGGGGAAGCCTGCTATCTTGACGGTGAACTGCAGACGCATATATTGGCGGCACGCGCTTTCGCCACCCCGGAAGAACAAAGGACCCTCAATGCGCTGGTCCACCCGCTGTTAAGAACATATCTGCACAAATACATCTCCGCGACCAAAGCCGTCCCGGGTATTTTAATGGTTGAAGCAGCGATCCTTCTGGAAGCGGGTTTTGAGGATCTGTTCGACAAGACCCTTCTGATTACAGCCGATAAAGATATCCGTATTCAACGGGCTGTCCGCGACGGGCATTTGCCGGAGGAGGACATTCTCCGGCGCATATCGCTTCAGATGCCGGAAGAAGAAAAGCGCGCACGCGCGGATCATGTGATCGAGAATAACGGCAGCCGGGAAGATCTTTTTGAGACATGTTCCGCCTTCTGGGAAATGATCCACAAAGAATAATAAACACTCATATTCGACAGAATAGTGTCTATGCGGACATTCGGGGATATTTCATCTTCGGTTTTCCGGCATCCTCCGCATGCTTTCCGAAAATGAAAAGCAAGGCCGTAACGGCAGCCGCTCCCACCAGGAGACAGATATACACCGGAACGCCCAGAGAAACGGGAATAAAGCAAAAAATGATCGCGATCAGTGCAACAGGTAGTGCATACATGATCTGTGTGTTCACATGCGCAAGATGGTCACAACCCGCACCCATGGAAGACAGGATCGTCGTATCGGAAATGGGCGAACAATGATCCCCGAAAATAGCACCCGTAAGTACGGAACCGATGTTCATATAAAGAAAAACCGGTTCGGGCGATATGGCATAGGCCAGCGGTATGGTCAGCGGCATCAGAATACCCATAGTACCGTAGGACGTGCCGGTGGCAAAAGAGATAACGGCAGCCATGATAAATATGACCAATGCCAGCAGAAAAGGAGGCATTTTCCCACTGATGAGACCGACAAGATAATCGGCGGTACCCAAACTGCCGATGATGCCGCTGAGCGACCAGGCCAGGATCAGGATCGTAACCGTTATGACCATTGTACCCGCACCTTTTATCCAGGCATTTACGGCTTTTTTAATGGAGAATATCTTTTGTCTGCTTCCCATGAAAATTGCCACAAGACAGGCCAGCAGTGCTGCCTGACTCAGGGCCAGACTGGCATTCGACTCACTGAAACATTCCCGGAGTGTCGCAAAGGAAAAAGAGGACGTTACGATCGCAAGCTGTTCGGCATTGGCGGCAGCGAGGATGTTCTGATATCCGTTATAGAACAGCGCGGCAAAGGCAGCCACGATCAGAGTGAGTACCGGAACAAGGGCGTTGGATACTTTCAGGGGACCCTTCCTGCCGGTGCTGAGTTTTTCCGTATCCGCCGCGGACATGATGGAAGCATCATCGGCAAAGACCTTTCCTTCAAGGCGTGCACGGCGCTCGGCCCTTAACATCGGACCGAAATCCCGCCGCGTTTTCGCACTGACAAAAATAAAGAGCAGAATAAGCAGACTGTAGAAACGATAGGGAATGGTTTGAATAAAAACACTGTAGGCATTCGCTTCGATCCCGAGAGCGGCATATCCCTGCCGGATCAGTCCGAGTTCGTATCCGATCCAGGTTGAGATCAGCGCGATATCCGCGATAGGTGCTGCGGTGGAATCAATGATAAATGCCAGTTTTTCCCTGCTGACTTTCAGTTTATCCGTGACCGGCCGCATGATCGGTCCGACAGTGAGCAGATTAGCATAATCGTCAAAGAAAATAAAGATCCCCATCAACCAGGTGTAGATCTGCGCACTTGCCGCGGACCGGGCTTTTTTGGCCATTTTCTCCGCGATGGCACGCGTGCCGCCCATGACGGAGATCAGCGCGATCAGCCCGCCGATGGTAAATGTCTGAACAACAATACCCGCATTCCAGGGATCGGAGAGGGCGTTGATCATTTCCTGTGTCATTAACACAAATGCCCGGATAATGGCCGAGGCCCAGTGCCCCTCGCGCAGCGCAACCAGATACGCACCCGAAAAAATACCGGTGAAAAGAGAGAAGACCACGTTTTTGCTGATAAAAGCGAGCGAAATGGCGACCAGGGGAGGAATGATGCTCCATATTCCCCAGCCATCGGGGAAAAGCGGAAGCAAAAAAGGCATCAGAACGATCAAAAGAACAAGGAATACAAGCGTAATTATTTTTTTCATTTTACTTCAAGAGGACCATTTTTTGAGTTAGCGGAGATCTCCCGGTTATATCGAGAACACAAATATAAATTCCGGAAGGATGGGCGGAAGCATCCCAGACAAGCGAAACGGAGCCCGTACCGCGCAATGGCGGCGTCAGAGTGGTTACCCTGTCGCCGCGCATATTGTATATGTGTACCTGCGCCGTCCCCTGCGCCGGAATGCCGTTCAGCGTATAGCGAATATTGACAAGAGGATTAAAGGGATTGGGATAAACCTGTAATACGGCATGATCTGCCGGCAAAACGGGCGATATATCCGTTGCGGGACGCGGTATGCTCATCCGGAGATCATCGAGTATCATATAGCCGGCAGAGGAATTGTATTTAAAGCCAATATGTACAGGAAGGTTTTTAAATGATCTTAAATTATAAACGTATCTGTTCCAGTTCGTATTGTTCGGTTCGATGGTACCGAGTTCGACCGTAAAACTGCCGCGCAGGGTATCGGTCAGCGAAAGCAGGACTTTCCCGCTGCGATTGGCGGCGGACATTTTTGCCCAGACCGCCAGTTCGGCATTGTCGTTATCGGGAATGTGTATCTTCGGAGAGATCAGCCAACTGTTGCTCGCGCTGATGCCATATCCGTAATCGCCGGTATAGCTTGCGGTATAATAACCGTCACCACCATAGATCCATCCCTTGAATGCGGTGCGCTCAAAGTCATTGTACGCAAAATAAATGGCGGGATCTGTGTTCGGACGAATACCGAAGACCGCTCCCTGCATTTCGGAAAAATCATAACCTTCCGCAGGTGTCAGCGCACTCAGGAGGAACCACCCGTCATAATTTCCGCCCCAGCCCCAATTAATATGATAATACGTTTTGGTATCCGTTATCTGATATCCGTCACACAGATAAGCATGTCCTCCCATATCTCCCTGACCGCGATACGGCACGGGAAAGCCGCTATCCAGCTCTTCTTTCAGCATATTTGACCATGTTGCGGTGTGATCCGACCTGTTGGCATGGAACATGCCGGGATGATAATCAAAATAACTGACCATAGCATAAAGCATATCATCGTAAGACGCATAGGATCCGTCCGTCCGGAATTCCATTTCAACGGATACCGCAGACCGGTACAGCAGTCCGGATACCTCTTTGATCTTATCCGCGGCAGAGCTTGCATTCAGACTATTGGGCATATTGTCCCAGTGAAAGGCCGTTGTATCGAACCAGGCGGTAAGCAGACTGTCCGTCCCGGCATCATAATAGCTTCGGCGTCCGATGCCGCGCGGAGGATGTTCATAATAGCGCATCAGTTGCCCCATGACCACCGCGACACATCCGGCATACGCTTTGGTTTCTGTGCCGGCAAACCTTGGGAACTGATCATTATAGTATGGAGATTGATTCCATGTGCTGGTGATAAGGGGTTGCACCTCGCTGCGGACGGCCGGTTTCGAAAAGCCGGGTTTCATATACAGATCCCAAGAGGCATGCCTGTCCCGAAGCTGCGGGAGGATTTTTTCCATTTCACGGCCGTATACACTGCAATGGTCGATAAATGCCGGATGCAAACGATCTGCCGCCTCATCATCCGAATAGGCAAGAACAGCGGGGAAACGGTCATCTGCCGCCATGAGCAAAAATCCACCGCCTTCAAAGGTTACCAAATGCAGATACTCCGACATTGAAATATATTCTGCTGTGATCTTCTCGGGATAAAAACGTTCCGCAAGGGACATTGCCGTTTCCTTGCTGACCGGTGCGGCGATCAGTACGGAAAAGAAAAAGAAGAGGATCAGAAATGTATTTTTAAATCTTTGCATGAGTATGCCCGTTTATCGAAAGATAAGTTAACATATCCCCGGAAAGGATAAAACAATTTTATCGCAGAAGCCTGTGCCTCATGCTTCAAACAAATTTCATTGTACGCCGGAATATCGTATATTCGTGCATGTACAAAAGCATTACCTGTAAGACGGCACTGAACCCCCTGAACAGTTCCTATCTGCCCTATCGATGGGATCTGAACATTTACCGCGGCTGCGCCCATCGCTGCCGATATTGCTATGCGCTGTATTCCCACGAATATCTGGGAGCGGGTGATTTTTTCGGCGAAATATTCATTAAAGAAAATATTGCTGAAATGCTGGAGAAAAAATTATACTCCCGCAACTGGAAACATGAAACGGTCAACCTTGGGGGCGTCACGGACAGTTACCAGCCCATTGAAGCGGATAGAAAGCTTATGCCGGATATTTTACGGCTTCTGATCAAATACCGGACACCCGCCAGTATTTCAACAAAGTCCGTTCTTATTTTGCGCGATCTGCCGCTGTATGAGGAACTGGATAAGGTTGCGGGTGTCGATATCGCTTTCAGCATCACATGCCATGATGAAAGCATCCGTAAAAAGATCGAGCCTGCATCCGCATCATCAGCCGCGCGCTTTGAGGCGTTGAGGGAAATAAACCGGGCCGGTATCCGCAGCGGGATCTTGTTCATGCCCGTCCTGCCGTTTATAACGGACAGTGAACAGAATGTCCGGGCAATATACCGGAATGCGCAGGAAAGCGGCGCAGAGTTCGTTATCCCGGGGCTACTGAACCTGCGCGGAGCGACCCGCGGTCACTTCCTGAATTTTATCAGAAACACCTTTCCTGACCTGTATCCGCGATATCAGAAGCACTACGGTTCGCGTGCCGAAAGGACCCCGTACCGAAACGCGTTCTATCACATGCTGGCGGAAATAAAAAACGCATATCCCCTCCGGCGGAAAAAACATGTACGCATTTCCGGGCAGAAACAACTGGAGCTGTTCGGGGCCGGGTATTAAGTTAAAAAATGTTTTGACATATAGTACTTTTTCTTATATTCGTTGGACATAAACAAATCATGGAGGGAAACATGAAAAAACGCATTTTGTTCTGTCTGTTCAGTGTGCTGATGTTACTGTCGGTACTGAGCGCGAACGATTTTGTCAAGACCGGTATCAGTGTCGGCCCGCTGCCGTCTGTCGCCTATAACACCGACACCGGTTTTCAGTACGGGCTACTGGCAAATATCTTTTTGTATGGTGATGGTAAGATCTATCCGGACTACTATCATAATTTTTATGTCGAGTGGAATCAAACAACAAAAGGAGCAGGCCTGACACAGCTTACCTACGACTCCAAATACCTGATCCCCGGCATTCGCATGACGGCCGATCTCAGTTATGTCGTTAAGCAGGCCTGGGGTTTCTACGGATTCAACGGAGCGGAGTCCCAATACAACCCGGAATGGGTGGACAAAACAAGCGACGACTACAGAAATTCGCTCTATTATGCCATGAAACGCAATCAGTTGCGCTTTACGGTGAATTTTCAGGGCAACATTACCGATCAAAGCCTGCGCTGGCTGGGCGGTTTGGGTGTGATGAATTTTGATGTCGGCTCCGCCTCAACCACACGCGCCTGGGATACAAGCTTTGTGGACCAGAGCACCCTCTACGACGAATTTGTAGACTGGGGTGCCATCGATGCGGCAGAAGCCGACGGCGGTTTGGTCAGCTACGTCAAGGCCGGTGTTGTTTATGATACGCGCGACAATGAAGCCTGTCCCATGACCGGTATGTGGGAAGAACTGATAATGACCTATGCCCCCGGATTCATCGGAGAAGGCGGCGGCTGGCTGCAGCTGTCTGCCATTCACCGTCAATATTTTACGCTGGTACCCGATAAATTATCACTGACCTACCGTTTGGCATATCAGGGCATCATCGCCGGCAAGCAGCCTTTCTATCTGCAGGGCAATTTGCCGGATTCAAGGAATAATCGCGACGGTCTGGGCGGCAGCAAGAACGTGCGCGGCATCATGGGTTCCCGGCTTGTCGGAGACGGCTATCTATACGGTAACCTCGAGGCGCGCTGGAAGATCGTCCGCTTTCAGTGGATCGGTCAGAGTTGGTACTTTGGCGTCAACCCCTTCCTGGATGCGGGTATGGTTGTGCAGCCCTATGATTATGATAAATCCGGTATCGAAGCCCTTGCGACAACAGCAGATTATCTGACAGGCAATAAAGAAACACTGCACCTGGCCTACGGCATGGGTATCAAACTGGCCATGAACGAGAACATGATCATTTCGGTCGATTACGGATTTGCCGGCAGCCCGAACGACGGCGGTACCGGACTGTATATCGCCCTGGGATATTTGTATTAAAAAGCGGATAGTATAAGAAAATGGCAAAATATATCATGATAGCGATGGGCGGTGCCAGCGGCGCCGTCCTTCGCTTTTTGGTTTCGGGCGTATTTTATGATCCGGCGGACAACGCTTTCCCCTGGGGAACCCTGATCGTCAACGGACTCGGGTCCCTGCTGCTCGGTGTTTTTCTGGGCTTCAGCCCGGAACAGGACCGGGCGTACTTTTTTCTGGTCGTGGGACTGCTCGGTGCTTTCACGACATTTTCAACCTTCAGTTATGAAACGATCCACCTTCTCAGGATGGCTGCCGTCAATACGGCGTTGATCAATATCGCCGCGAATGTAGTGGTCAGCTTAAGCGCCGTACTCGGAGGGTATTACTTCTCCGGCCTGCTTCGCTGAACAAAAATTCCTATTCCTGTTGCATCCCTTTAAAATATGTCATAATTTCAAAAGGTTATTTATTAAGGAACCGAGAAATTCAAGGGCCACCCCGAGACCGCTTCGAGGTGGCGCGTTTTACAATAACCCGTTATTTAGGGAGAGGAACCATGGCAAAATACCGCATAGGCTGGATGCCCGGAGACGGTGTGGGCAACGAAGTGATGGAAGCCGCGAAGATCGTACTGGACAAACTGCAGTTGGATGCAGAATTTATCCATGGCGATATTGGCTGGGAATTCTGGAAAAGCGAAGGGGATGCCCTGCCGCAGCGCACGATCGATATGCTGCAGACCGTGGATTGCGCGCTGTTCGGTGCGATCACGTCCAAACCGAAAGAAGAAGCCGAAAAAGAACTCGCGCCGGAAATGCAGGGCAAAGGAAACGTATATTTCAGTCCCATCGTCCGGATGCGGCAATTATTCGACCTGCATACCAATATGCGTCCCTGCAAAGCCTATAAAGGCAATCCTCTCAATTATAAAGATGATATCGACATCACGATCTTTCGCGAGAACACCGAAGGCATGTACGGCGGTGTGGAATTTTTCCCTTTGCCGCAGGAAGTCTATGATGCGCTGGATAAGAATCACCCCAAAATGAAAAAATTCAAAGCGGCCGGACTAGAGAACATCGCCTTGTCTACACGCATCATGACCAAACAAGGCTGCGAACGTATCGTGACCAATGCATTCGAATACGCGAAGGAAAAAGGCAAGAAAGCCGTCACGGTCTGCGACAAACCCAACGTTCTGCGGGAAACGGGCGGACTGATGATCCGTACCGCGCGCGAAGTGGCAAAGAAATATCCCGAAATTGAATTATGGGAAACGAACATTGATGCACAGTGCATGTGGTTGGTGAAAGACCCCGGCAATTACGAAGTGATCGTTGCCGAGAACATGTTCGGCGATATTTTGAGCGACCTGGCGGCGCAGCTGGTCGGCGGACTCGGGTTCGCATGCTCCGCGAACATTGGTACCAAGCTGGCCGTATTCGAACCGACCCACGGTTCCGCGCCCAAGTATTACGGCCTGTACAAAGTCAACCCCATCGCCATGATCCTGACCGCAAAGATGATGCTGGACTGGCTGGGTGAGGCGGACATGGCCGAACGGCTTGAAAATGCCGTGGCCGAAGTGATCGCGGAAGGGAAGGTCCGCACCTATGATATGGGCGGCAGCAATACGTCCCTGGAAGTTGCGGAAGCCATCGCGGCGAAATTATGATCGCCCCAAGTATGTTTTAAAAAAATATATCTATTGTGTGGAACAGGCATGGGTCTTTGTCCCGAAAATCCGGGACTGCGCCGGACAAGTGCCTGTTCCGTATTTTCATAAGCACTTTTATTTTCAGAGAATTCTTAGAGCACTACGCTGCAAGAACAATGATCGACCGCACAGAAAGCGGGAGTATTATTTTCATTCCTTCCAATTATTGACAAATATACCCCCTGGATTTAATAATATTTATAATAAGGCGTGATATTATTAAAATAATTAATAATAAACCTTGCATTGCTTAATTTAATGAATTAATATACGCCGTAAGGAGAAAATAATATGATACACGAATGGCAGGTTTTGACAACAATGACGGAAGGGAAACCCCTACGGGTGCTCAAGGTGCTGGTTCCCGAAACGAGTATTCAGATCGAAGGGGAATTCGTGCTACCCGCACTGGCGCAATTATCGGTGGAAGATCAGTTGTTCGCCGCGGTGTTCCTGAAGACCCACGGGTCCATCAAGCAAATGGAAAAAGTGTTCGGCATCAGTTATCCGACCGTGAAGAACAGATTGAACCGCATTGCCGGGAAGCTGGATCTGGTGCACGTTGATGTGGAGATCGAAGAAACGGAAACGGACAAGAGTGATCGCCTGAACATTCTGGACAAACTGGAAAGCGGCGAGATCAGCGTTGAAGACGCGTTAAAGGGTCTGGAGTAAAACATGGGCATCAGGATCATTTCAAAGGACAAAAACGGAAAAACCTTCAGGCTGTGGCTGCCCGGGATCGTGATCGGGTTCTTTCTGCTGCTGGCATTCATGCTGCTGATCGTTCCTGTTTTTCTTGTTCTGATCGGACTGTTGATCTGGAACCTGATACCGGGACAGGAAGAACGATCCCGCGCTTACACACGGCTCATTTTGAGTGTTCCAAAGATATTTTGGGCAATGCGTGGATTGACTGTTGACATTGAATCGGAAGATACGATCATTAAAATAAATTTTTAGGAGAAATACCATGAACGAAGAAAAAATGAAAATACTGAACATGATCTCGGAAGGAAAGATCACGGCGGAAGAGGGTGCCCGGCTGATGGAAGCGCTGGATAAGAAAGAAGAAGCGAAGACGGAACATTCCCCCGCGTCCGTTGCCGAAAAAAAGAACGGAGCCGGTCAGTATCTGTACGTGGACGTAACGCCCAAGACAGACAAGAACAGCGAAAAGGTCCATGTAAAAGTTCCCATGGCGCTGCTTCGGGCCGGTGTGAACATTGTTTCCCTGCTGCCCAAAGATATCCAGAAGACCGTTGACGGCGCCCTGGATGAAAAAGGCCTTGGATTTGATCTTTCATCGCTCAAACCGGAGAACATCGAACAGTTGATCGAAGCCCTGGGGGAAATGGAGGTCAATGTCGATGCCGAAGATTACACCGTGCGGGTATTTTGTGCCTGATCTTTGCGGTGTTTAGCGGGATAATAAAAAAAGCCAGGACATCTCCGGCTTTTTCTATTATGACCATTGTTTCCTTTATTAGGCCGGGGTATTGCTCCCGAAAAGATCGAGCTGCGGATCCACGGGTTCGTAAAATTTCATCTGGGTTGCCAGTCGCAATTCCCGGCAGACCTTGTAATAGCTGTTGTGTAGCGCTTCGGCGTTCAGGCTTTCGCACTGGTAGGTATTCCCGAACAGTTCGATATACTTTTCTTTAACCCCGGGGAAATGCTGATCCAGTTGATCGTAGTACCATTCCCGCTGTCCCCGGCGCAGGGTCATACCCGGCCAGGCCAGCGCGTATTTGGCGCCGGCATCATGCGCGCGGCGCAGCAGTCCGGCAATTATTTCCGGGGAATCGGTGATCCAGGGCAGGACGGGGGAAATGACGACCCCGGTATAGATGCCTTCTCTACTCAGCGTGTTCATCGCTTCAAAACGTCTGGAAGAAAGCGGTGCGTAGGGTTCGATGATAGAGGACAGATCGTCATCGGGGGTTGTGATCGTGAAGGATACCGCCGCATAGATCTTTGATATCTCCTTCAGAAGATCGATGTCCCGCAATACAAGATGGCTTTTTGTGATCACGTGAATGGGATAACGAAAACGTACGATCTGCTCCAGCGCCCTGCGGGTCATGCCCAACTCCGCTTCCAGGGGCATGTAGGGGTCGTTCATGCTGCCTGTTCCGATGGTCAGTTTCTTTCTCTTGGCGGCAAGTTCGTTAACCAGCAGTTCGATCGCGTTCTCTTTGACCAGAATATCGGCAAAATTCTCGATCTGGTAACAGCTGCTGCGGGAATCGCAGTAAATGCACTGATGCTGACAGCCGCGGTAGATATTCATATTGTAGGAGATACCGAAGGGATCATATCCGCTGCTGCGCAAAGGGGAAAGAATTGTTTTTGCCTGAATGTTTTTGATCATAGAAACCGCGGATCGTGTAGATTAAAGAGCACGGAGCACGGAGCACTGGGCACTGAGAAAATTAATGAGATCTCAGCGCCAACTCTCTCAGCGCTCATTTTCTCAGCGCCCACCCTCTCAGCGCTCAGCGCTTTCTTCTAAGTTACCACTTCCCTTCTTTCAACACCGTCTCGATCATGGCCAGATAATTCTCGGGTTTTACGTATTCCGGTATCGAATTGGAGGAGCCCGCGCACCAGCCGCCCTTGTCTTTGGCGATATGAATAAAATTACGCGTCATTTCGCGGATATGCTCCGGTTCGGCGCGGCAGAGTTGGTCCACATCGATGCCGCCGCAGAGGCAGAGTTTGTCACCCACGCGCTCCTTGAGTTCCGTCATATCCATGGAAATGGGCTCCACGGGATGCAGGGCCGTGATGCCGATATCGTTGATCAGGTCGTCCATCACATCATAGAGTACACCGTCGGAATGAAAAATAAAGGGAATATTGCGTTTTTTTGCGAGCGCACCGATGCGCTTCATATAGGGAAAAAGATTTTCGCGGTAGAAGTCCGGACTGACCATCAGTCCCGAGGAATAGGCCAGGTCGTCGCTGTACCACAGCACTTTGACAAAATCCATGCTTGCCATGGTCTCGAACATACTGACCACCAGTTCGCCAATCTTGGCGAACATCGCCGTGATCAGGTCCGGATCCTCGTACATCTTCATGGAAAAATTCTCGAAGCCCAGCATTTCCCAGACCGTGGTATAGATATCGCCGTACTGACCGATGATACCCATATCGTCCGGGATCAGCTTACCGGCCTCTTCCAGTCGCGAATATTCCAGATCGCTACTTGTTGCCCAGGGGTATTGTTCAAAACTTTCCCAATCCTGCACCACGCCGTCATGTTCGGAGGACCAACTGCGGTCCACGGCCACATTGGCGTTCTTGGCGATGGAACGGTTGATCTCGATATGGATGCCCGGCTGGACCTTGATATAATCGTAACCCAGACCGCGCATGAAGGCGATCTCGTCCTTCACGCTTGTGGCCGGACGTCCGAAGATCTTTTCCCGCATCTCGGGATGGATCCCGAGTTCGATCAGGGGTATATAATCATTAGTTTTATTGAACAAGGTTTTCTGAAAATGTTCAAAATCGGGTTTGCGTAAATGAGAGAACATAAGCCCCCCTTATGCGGCAATGCCCAGGAGGCGCTTGGCTTCCCGGACCGCCTGGTTGGCGTTCTTGGCGTATCCCTCGGCGCCGATCTCTTCGGCAAAACCCGGCGTGACCGGCGCGCCGCCGATAAATATTTTATTGTCCAGTCCGTTCGCACGCAGCAGGTCGATCACGCCCTTCATGTTCTTCATGGTCACGGTCAGCAGGGCGGACATGCCGATCAGGGCATTCGGGTTCTTTTGCGCCGCATACAGGAATTTCTGCGGCATCACATTGATACCCAGATCCTCGATCTCGAATCCCGCGCCCTCCAGCATCATGCAGACCAGGTTCTTGCCGATATCATGCAGATCGCCCTGCACGGTCCCGATAATGACCTTGCCCAGGATCAGGTCATGCCCTTCCAACAGCAAGGGCTTGACCAATTCGAGTCCGGATTTCATCGCCTTGGCGGAAAAGAGCATTTCCGGAACGAAGATCTCGTTGCGCTCATAACGCTGACCCACGATACTCATCGCCGGAATAAGTCCCTGGGTAAGAATATCCTCGACCGCCATTCCCTCATCAATGGCCTTTTGCGTCAGCTCCCGCACGCCTTCTTTTCCTTCCATCTCTTTGGGAAATTTGGACGTGGCGTCAATGTGACCCTGTACCACACATGTTTTAATAGATTCCAATAGTGACATAAAAAACTCCCGCTCATTATTTTAGGTATGAAAATATATTGCATGTACGGCGGATAAACAATGAAAAATCCCGTTCCGGCCGCCGGCGAAAAAAAGGAATGTAAAAATGCCGGAGAATGCCTAATTTACGGGAAAGAAAAAACGGAGCGACCATGAAAAAACTCAAAGAGATCCTTTCGGATATTTACAAGATCGGCGCAGCGGCGGGACTGCTGCAGTGGGACCAGGAAACCTACATGCCCGAAGGCGGCGGAGCCTTTCGCGCGGATGTTCTGGCGTATCTAAACCTTGCCGCGCACCGGCTGGCAACGGGAAGCGAACTGCGGGACGCACTGGCGCGCCACATCGATCCGGAAAGCGGGGAATGTATCAACATCACACTCAACGATACTGAAAAGCGTATGCTTACCCTGGTTTGGAAAGAACTGAAAAAGAAACTCGTGCTGCCGGACAGCTTTGTCGAAGAAATGTCCAAACATCTTTCCGTCTCCCAGCAGAAATGGGCCGGCGCGCGCAAAGAGAACAATTTTGCCGCCTTTGCGCCCTACCTGGAGAAGACCCTCGAACTGAAGAAACGCGAGGCCGAATACTACGGATACGAAGAACAAGCTTACGACGCCCTGCTGGACGGTTTTGAACCCGGCATGACCACCGCACGGGTCGCCGCCCTGTTCGGCGAACTGAAACCGCGCCTGATCGCTCTGACGGAACGCATCGGGAAAGCACAGCAGATCGACGATACCTTACTGAAACAGAGCTTCGACAAGGATGAACAGTGGGCCTTCGGCATGAAGATCGCCAAAGATATCGGACTGGATATGACGCGTGCCCGCCAGGATGTTTCCGCGCATCCCTTTACCATCGGTATCCATCCCGACGATGTGCGCATCACCACCCGGCTCAATGAAAAGGCGCTGCTCTCGGGACTGTTCTCCACCATCCATGAAGCGGGGCACGCCATGTACGAACAGGGACTGCCCAAAGCACATTTCGGCACCCCGCTGGGACAGGCGGCTTCTTTCGGCATTCACGAAAGTCAGTCACGCCTCTGGGAGAACATGATCGGCCGCAGCCGCGACTTCTGGGAATACGCCCTGCCCGTGCTGAAGGGTCATTTCCCCCAGCTGCAGGACGTGGATCTCGCGGACTGGTACCGCATGATCAATACCGTCAAGCCCTCCCTGATCCGTGTCGAAGCGGACGAGGTGACCTATTCCCTGCACATCATGCTGCGCTTCGATATCGAAAGCAGGATGATGAACGGCGAGCTGAAGGTCGCGGACCTGCCGGAGATATGGAATGCCAAGATAAAGGACTATTTCGGGATCGTCCCGAAGAACGACGCAGAGGGCGTACTGCAGGACGTGCACTGGTCTTTCGGCGGGATCGGCTATTTCCCCTCCTACGCCATGGGCAACCTCTACGGCGCCCAGATCATGAGTACGGCCGAAAAGGACATTCCCGCATTTTGGGACAAGGTCCGCGCGGGCGACTTTACAGCACTGAAAAACTGGCTGAACGAAAAGGTCCACGCCCGGGGCCATCTTTACGACCCCGAAGCATTGATCGAAGTGATCAGCGGCGCCCCGCTCAGCGCGGAACCGTTTATGGATTATCTGGAGAAGAAGTATGGGGATATCTATCGCTTATAGAGGGTGAGCGATGGGAAGATGGGCACTGAGAAGATGAGCACTGGGAGGGGGAGCACTGAGAGGGGGAGCACTGAGACGCGGAGAGATCAGGATAAAGGTCCCGAAAAATCCCGGGACAATTTTTATTACCTCGATGTGCTTTGCGGGTAGGTGGTAATGGATGATGGAGAGAAAAAGAAGAGGGAGATCTATAAAATTATGGCATTAAGTATTATTCCATTACATCCACAATTTCATTATTCTTATATAATTTTGGCAGAAATTTAGACTTAATTCTAAACTGGCTTCTCCTCTTAATCGATGGATTTGTTGAAATATTTTCAAGTTTAATACCAGGGTCATAATAGATGTTTCCTTGTCCCATTTGAGAAAGAAAGAATTGAAAGTCAGTCCCAACTCCAAGTATTACCCGATTACCATATTTATACTTCCTGTTTCCGGCTGTTATTGATTGAGAGGGGACATAGCAGGCATTATTGTGTTTTCTGTTCCAGTGTAACAGCATGGAAGAAAAGCTCCAGGAAGCTGTTTCGTTTTCATTCTGATCTATTAAAGCAATTTTTCCATTCGAATTTCTTATTTTTCCGGTTTCAATATCGAAACCAATAATTCTCATTTCCAATTGAGTTGTAGGATGAATTTCTCCTACTTTATGTATGCCACCAAAATTTAATCTGTCCGGACGCCCCATTTTATCAGGATACCCATAAGTTCTAATAAAATAATCTGCACCCCGGGTTTTGTAAATTCCATCAGTTGGTTCGGGTGTCATCAATGTAATCACAGAAGAATTCAATCTTTCAAAATTTGTAACGCCAAATTGTTTAATTTCCCATCCCATAAAATCGGGTTCAGAATAACCATTGGGTGTTACTCCTAATTCAGCCTCTAAGGTATAACCTCCGCAATTCGAAGACCTGCAAGGTAAAATATTTCCTTCAGAATCAAGTCTTTTTGAATCAATCCAATTCAGTTGATGAATTCGCGATAATTCATTTAATAAAATTACTCTGCTGTTTTCAGATTTAGGTAAGTCAATAATCGAAAAAACCCCATGTTCTCCCAAATTTCTTTCTGCATTAAATTCATTAGCAATTATAGATTCCGGGTGTGAAACATATCCTAAAATTCGGCCTTGCCTGTCAACCGATAAAAAAAGAACTCTGTCAGCCAATCTTTGAGTCATTAACTCTGATGGCCCCCCCCTTGTCCCTTTTAAAAAACCTGAGAATCTTACTTCCGGGTATTTGGGATATAAAATTAACTGTGAATGAGGGGCAACTATGAGATTCCCATCATTATCAATCCAAGAGAAGTTTACTTTTGCTTTAAATCTTTCTCTTTCCCAATCCCCTGCTTCTTCAGTCTCAATACCGGAAATCGGCAGAACATTTAAAATATCAAAGCTTCCGGCTAAATATACCTGATTCTTTGAATTATCATTGGGTGAGAGTTTCTTTACATAGACTGATTTACAACCATTTTCAATCAGTAATTTTTTAAGATTAGTTAGATTCATTGAAGTCTTCAAAAACTTTTATTACTTGTTTTGCGACAGCATGTATTAACGGTGAAACAACTGAATTTCCAAATTGACGATATGCCTGATTATCTGAAACAGGAATAATAAATTCATCAGGGAAACCCTGGAGTCTTGCACATTCCCTTGGAGTTAAACGCCTTGGATTGATCCCATTTTGAGGAATTAGTATTTCAGAACCATCCTTGTAATATCTTGCACTAATTGTTCGACTTATTCCATTTAAATCAGTTAAACCGAAACCAAACCCGTTTCCTTTTGCTTTATGTTTGGCAGCATAGTCTTGTAAATATTTCCAGAGTTTGTCTGAAAGCGTATATTTTGGATCAGGTTTTTCTTCCAAAATGTCATTTAATACCATCTTTTGTTCGGGGAGTTTTGGGAAAACGAAAGATTCCTTTCCGTGAAATAGTTTTTTATCAAATCCAACAATAATAATGCGTTCCCTGTGCTGAGGTACAAAATGTTTACCATCTAAAATGCGGTAATGAACCGAATAACCCAATTCATCCAATGTGTTATAAATAATTTTAAAAGTTCTGCCTTTGTCATGTGCAACCAGGTTCTTAACATTTTCGAGCATGAAAGCTTTGGGCCGTTTTTCTTTTACAATTCTGGCAATATCAAAAAACAGAGTGCCCTGAGTCTCATCTAAAAACCCATGTTTTTTACCTAAACTAATTTTTTTTGAAACCCCTGCAATTGAAAATGGCTGGCACGGGAACCCGGCTAATAAAATATCGTGACTTGGAATACTTTTCTCGTTAATTACAGTAATATCTCCAAATGGCACTTCCCCAAAATTTGCTTCATAGGTTACTTTGGCGAACTTGTCATATTCTGAAGAAAAAACACATTTACCCCCGGCTTTTTGGTAGGCTAGTCTTATTCCGCCAATTCCCGCAAAAAGATCAATAAACGTGAATTTTGGATTCTTCGGAGTCGGGAAGGGAATATCCCATTTAAAATCTAATTTCTCCTGTTGACCCATATTGTATTTGGCTAAATATGCAATCGCCGGTTCTTCAAAATATTGAGAAGCGCCGGTTCCTAAATTATGAAAATAGTGAGTCACAAAGGCTTGTTCATTTCCAGCATCTTTTAATGGCTCAATATTAATTATTTCCTTTAATTCAGAATATTTTAACATAATTTCCTATCTTTAATCACTTGTTCTACTTTATAAACACAAAGATCAGGATTATATTTAATTTCTTCGCCCCAAAATCGTATTACCTGCCAACCATTTTTCATCAAAGTTTCGTTTACGATCTTATCCCGTTCAATATTCCCCTCAATCTTTTTAATCCAGAACTCATTATTTGTCTTTATTCGGTGTTTTTTAATTTCCCAATCTTTTCCGTGAAAATACTCGCTATCACAGAAAATAGCAATTTTATATTTTTTAAAAGTGAAATCCGGCTTACCAAAAACATTCTTATTGTTTTTTCTGTATCTTAATCCGTTCGACCATAAGGCTTTTCCAAGCAATTTTTCAATTTTAGTACCCTTGCTTTTTATGGCTCTCATATTTTTTCGTCTCTGTTCTTTTGTCAACACATCCATGACACAAAGTTACTCTATTTTTTATAGATCGGCAATAAATAGGCTTGTTTTTATAAACCCAGGGAGCATCTTAATTTTGGATACTTTTAAGGAAACATTTTGATAGGAATATTTTTTTTATGGACCGGATTGCCATGGAAACAAAGATTGGGGATCGGACCATTAATATACATACCATCCTCTTGAAGTTTTGTCCCAATAGAATGATTTTCAATATGTTTTTTCCGGAAGAATCTGCGATCTTTCGGTTTTTGGGTCGGGGATTGGGTTAGGGATGATTGGGAGAAAAAGTATGGGGAGATTTATAAATTGCAAGAATCAAAAAATACTTTTTTTTTGACTGCCGGGCTTCGTTCATTCCAATAGTTTTTTTATTCGCGCTTTTATATTTTCGTATGTTGTATTTAGGCTTTGTTTGGCAATAGAGGTAAGCAATGCGGTATGTGCCATTGCATCTCGGATAGGTTTGTATGTCTTCGCATCTCGTATAATTGCTGCTTCCCTGTTTCTATCACTCGGTCTGTCTGCCGTAATAGCTAATTCATTCATAGAAAGATACAGCAAGTCCTCGTTGTTTTGTCTGATTTCAAAACTCACATTACCAATATTTCTTGCTTCGTTTTCTCTTCTTTTATAATCAGCCAACTCATTAGTAAAATGTGAGTAGTCCTTATTCTTATGCTTAATAAATTTTCGTAGTAAATTCTCTGAAACAAAGCACTCTGCGTAAGAGGATAAATTAAATTGAGCATCTTCGCCCAATGACAAAACCCAATCATCAACTAAACTTCGGTTTGCTGAACCACTTGGAGGGACAAATTCATCGGCAACTGCATTAAATAGTTCCTTTGACCTTCTTTCCTTCCTCGTTTTCCTTGTATTATCAGGGTCTCCATCTTGATTAATCAAATCTCTCCAAATGTCCCAATCAGCCATGATGGAAGCAACTATAGACTTCAATTCATCTAAAAACAATTTGAATAATGGGTCGTCTGATAAAACTCCTTCTCGACTACTTGTGAATCTATCTTTGCCAGAATCAAGAGCATTGTAATGAATTTGTCCGTAGAGATAGCTTTCAACAACTCTAGTTGAAGGAACGTGTCTCAACAAATCCTTTTCTCGTAATCTGCCATTAACATATAGGTCAACAGAAACAGTTTCGGTTGTCTGTTTAATTTTTAACTGTGAAGGTTTTTCAACCGAGCCAATGAATCCAGTTATTGGCAACGATGATTCGATTTTTTTATACTGCTTGATATGTTCACTTGTTGAAGAAATTTTATCTTTGAGATAAGGGTCCTCCATAGAATTTATCTGCCAAACAAACTGTGTACTTAATGAAAGGTCATTGAGTTCATTCAATGTAATTGGGTCATCATTTAAATAAATTTTAAAAGAGTTGTCAATCAGAGAAAATCTAAAAAAAAGTGCTATTAATTTTCGGATATATTCAATTCGATTTCGAATTCCATCATTAATATCTTCAAAGTAGATTATCGTTCCCTTCTGCATACCCTCCTTTTTTGAATCAAAGACAGACAGGTCAATGTTTTCAAGAGGATATTGTTGAGGTGTTAAATCGTCATTTATTGCATTATCAAGATTTCTGTTGTCAATGATGCCCCCAACAAAACCTGTATTTAGCGTTTTTGTAGCAATATGAATTCGCTTTGCACACGATAAAAGTGCAAGTTTTCCAATCCCCTTCCGTCCAATGAACGGACGATTATTCTCGGTCTTTTCAACTCCATCTTTACGCTTTGTATAGCCAATTTTCAGAAACTTATTTTGAAAATCATCTGTTGTCATCCCATCACCATCATCTTTAATAATGAGATAATTTTTATCTCTGTCAATATAAATACGAACCTCTTTAGCATCAGCATCCCAAGAGTTTGATATGGCTTCTCCAAGTACCGTGATGAAGTTTCTATAAAGATTTCTCCCCAGATGATTAAGGACACTCAAAGAAATATTAAATGTAAATTTATCCATTATTTTTTCCTTTTAAATGTTTTATTATGCTTTTCCCAATTGCTAAACCGAGATTTACAGGGACAGCATTACCTATATGGGTGCCAGTTTGCGTGAGCAAAACATCATTATTCTTATCAACAAACTTATACTTCGCTGGGAAACTCTGAAGAATCGAAGCTTCTCTGATCGTTAATGCCCTGTCTTGTTCCGGATGGCCAAAACGCCCAGTTCCATAGTTATAAAATTGTGTTGTTATGGTTGGTGCTGGTTCATCCCAAGACATTCTTCCATAAACCGCTTTGTAGGTTTTTCCTGTTTCTTTTTTATGACAATCTAACCAAAGGCTTTTATCCCAATCTTCCCAAGTTCCATTAGGAAGTGATGATTTTATTCTTTTAAGATTAATAGCTGTTAGTTTAGTTGTAAAATGAAGAACATCAGACTTACTTCTCTCTCCGTTCCCTAAGGGTTCTAAATGACCAATTGCTTCACGAACAGTTTTATAGTTGTTCTTTTTATGCGTAGGCGGTATGAGATCAATTATTCCAAATCTTGACGCTAGCAGCACAAGTCTTCTTCTTTTTTGGGGGATGCCATAATCAGGGCAATATACGTTTTTGTAATTGACCCGATATCCATTATTTTCTAGTTGAAATACAAAGTCTTTAAAAATTTGCTTGTTTGATAAATTGGGTACATTTTCCATCGAAATAATATCTGGAGTTGTTTCTTTTATTAATCTACTGAATTCATTTAACAAATTCCATTTATCGCCTTGCTTACTTCCTTTAAGTTTGTTCGCGTGAGATGAAAAGGGTTGGCAAGGAGCACAGCCAACCAAGAGTTTTACCTCATCATCTTTCCAATATTCTATAATTTGTTGACCTGTTACTTCGGTAATGTTGGCACAAATAAATTTTGCATTATTATTTGTCTCATAAGCATATTTACAACTTGTATCTAAGTCTATCCCCGCCCTAATGGTAATGCCTGATTTTTTTAATCCGTGAGTTAATCCGCCCACACCACAAAACAAGTCAACTCCTGAAACAGTTGGAATTGTTATTTTTTTATTCTGTTGTTTTTGTGTAGTTGGTTTTATTTTCATATTCTTTTTCTAAAAATATACTAATGTGTCTGGTTTCTCAGCCTTGCGGTCAACGTATGTGTATGCGCCATATTTCGTTTATTCTTCCAATTTGGGGTGATATGCGCCACAGGAACCCTTATTTATTTCAGATGTCGAATACTAACAATCTATGTTTATATTTGCAATCTTAATTTTGAAAAATATTAAGAGGGGTCGAGTCGTCGATCCCCTACGCTCCACGAAGCCTTGGCGTAGTGGAGCTTCGGGGATTAAAATAGATTAAAAGTTGATAAGCCTGCGCTGCGCCAAGCTGCTGCTTCGTCAAACAGAGGGGATCCCTCCGCTACGGTCGGGATGACAAATTGGAGAAATCGTTCGCGGGAAACGAGGCCTACCGTCTACGAATGAAATTCCTCCGACCAAACGTCCCATCCTCCCATGTTCTTAACTTCCCGAAAACGGCGTGCCGAAGATGCCGACGGCAAGTTCCACCCAAACGAGGAAGAGGATCAGGAGCGCAAGGGCGATCCACAGGATCCGGTATGTGGTTTTTTCAACCTTTACCAGGA
The DNA here is from genome assembly GCA_964535585.1 of uncultured bacterium. Classification (GTDB taxonomy): domain Bacteria; phylum Fidelibacterota; class Fidelibacteria; order Fidelibacterales; family Fidelibacteraceae; genus M50B103. Next base: position 103,114 of record CAZHTR010000002.1, read on the forward strand.
TCAGGGTGATGCCCGCGCCGGTCACGAAGAGCAGGATGCCCGCGACCAAAAAATCAAAACCGCTCCACATCATTTCTCCGCTGGCAAACATCATCAACAGCGGAATGAGCAGCAGTGCGGGCGCGGCCAGGGGAAAGAACATCCATTTTTTTGTTTTGGTTTTCATGGTATTTCGCTTTCGTGCGGATCGGAGCTCCTTTACTGTTATTAAACCCCTGTCGGGGTTTCAAGAACAAAAGATATTTCTCTGTTCAACCTTCTTACCCTCTTACCTTCTTCTTCTTTCCTTCGCATATTGTATATTGCCTGCCCTGCGAAGCCTTGGCGTAGAAGGGTTAATCCTTGTTCGGATATCGTAATCCCCCATGCATGAACAGACGTGCCATGGCACGTCTCTACTTCGAAAATCATATATCGTTAATCCTTGTTCGGATATCGTTCCGTCCCCTGTTCAGGCGAATCGCCATTCGCCCCTACAGTCTACCGTCTTCTGGCTACCGTCTACGAATTAAATTCGTCTGACCAAACTTCCCATCCTCCCATCGTCCTAACCTCCCTCTTCTCATTGTCCATTGTCAATTGTCCATTGTTCGCAGGAGTTCCTTCGCATGTCCCATGCCCTGGTCGGCGGCGGATTTGACCCACTGATAGCCGGCTTCGCGCTGTTCGGGCGTTTCGGCGGTCTCGTAAAGCAATTTCCCCAGCAGATATTGTGGATAGGGGTGTCCGTTCGTAACACTTTTTTCCAGCCAGTGAATGGCCTTGGCCGTGTCGGGTTCCATGCCGCGGCCGCGGCTGTACATGATGCCCAGCATGTACTGGGACTGATCGTCCCCGCGTTTGGCGCTGCGGGTGAACCAGGTCAGGGCTTTGGCGTAATCTTGGTCCGTGCCGCTGCCGCTGTAATAGATCATGCCCATTTTGTTCTGCGCTTTGGGATCCCCGCCTTTTGCGGCGCGTTTATACCAGTCCAGCGCGCGAGTCGCATCCTTTTCCACACCGATGCCGTACTGATAATAGGTTCCCAGATGATACTGCGCTTCAGCGTTGCCCTTTTGGGCGGCGCTGCGGAAATGCTTCAGCGCCAGAACCGTGTCCGCGCTCGTCAGACTGTCGCCATGCATCAGCAATTTTGCCTGCTCCAGGTCGGAGCTGCCGGGTTGGGAACAGGCGAGGAGGAGGATGAACGGGATGAGGATCATTACATAATTTTTCATTTTTGGGTCCTTTTTTCTTCTTTTTGAGATACAAAATCCGTCATCTTGATGTATGGGAGGCTCTTGGGCCTCCCGCATGTCCCCGGGCGACTCGAGAGTCGCCCATACACGTCTATTTCTTCGCCTTTTCAACCGCATTTATCCATCCGTCATACAAACGCTTCCTCGTCGTCTCATCCATATCCGGTTCGAAGCAGGCGCTGCCGGTTTTGCTTTTGATGAAATCGTCGCGGGTCCAGAAGCCACAGGCCAGTCCGGCCAGCATGGCAGCGCCCAGTGCGGTGGATTCCAGCTGGGGTGCGCGGCAGACGGGACAGTTCAGAATATCCGCCTGGAACTGCATGAGGAAATCGTTGGCCGTGGCGCCGCCGTCCACATTCAGCGCGCGGAGTTTGACGCCCGCGTCGCGTTCCATAGCGTCCAGCACATCCTTGCTCTGGTAGGCAATGGATTCCAGGGTCGCCCGCACCAGATGGTTGGCCGTGGAGCCCTGGGTCAGACCGCTGATCGTGCCGCGGACATTCATGTCCCAGTGCGGCGCACCGAGTCCGCTGAATGCCGGCACCACATACACGCCGCCGTTGTCGCTCACGGCTTTGGCAGCGGACTCCGAATCCGCGGCGCTGCGGATCAGATGCAGTTTGTCCCGCAGCCACTGAATGGCCGCGCCGCCGGTGAAGACGGCGCCTTCCAGCGCGTAAGTAATATTGTTGTCCAGTCCCCAGGCGATGGTGGTCAGCAGTCCGCTGCGCGACACCACCGCATCGCTGCCGGTGTTCATCAGCATAAAGCAGCCGGTGCCGTAGGTGTTCTTTGCCATGCCGGGTTCGAAGCAGCCCTGACCGAACAGCGCGGCCTGCTGATCGCCGGCGATACCGCAGACGGGAAGCGACATGCCGTCAAAGCAGGCGGGATCGGTCATGCCGTAGATCTCGGAGGAATCCTTCACTTCCGGGAGCATGGTCTCCGGAATGCCGAAAAGCTTGAGCAACTCTTTGTCCCAGGTGCGGGTATGAATATTGAAGAGCATGGTGCGGGAGGCGTTGGACACATCCGTGATGTGCAGTTTTCCGCCGGTCAGCTTCCAGACGATCCAGGTATCGACCGTACCGAAGAGCAGGTCGCCCTTGTTCGCCCGGGCGCGTGCGCCGGGAACGTTCTCCAGTATCCATTCGATCTTTGTCGCGGAAAAATAGGCATCGATGATCAGACCGGTCTTATCGCGGATGTTTGCGGCATGCCCGGTATTTTTCAGTTCTTCACAGCGTTTGGCGCTACGTTTGTCCTGCCAGACGATGGCATTGTACACCGGCTCGCCGCTATGGCGGTCCCAGACGATGGTTGTCTCGCGCTGGTTGGTGATCCCGATCCCGGCGATATCCTTTGCGGAAAGATGCAGTTTTTTCAGGAGCTTGCGGGTAATGGCGATCTGGGTATTCCAGATATCGCGCGGATCCTGTTCCACCCGGCCGGGTGCGGGATAATGCTGCGGGAATTCCGCCTGTTCCATGCCGGCGATCCGGAAATCGCGATCAAATACGATGGCCCGCTCACTGGATGTCCCCAGGTCGAAGGTCAGAATATACGAAGCCATTTAGTTCTTCCTAATTATGATACGTCATCCATTCCAGGATATCTTTATACACTTCTTTGCGGTTGGTTTCGTTGAGGATCTCGTGCCGTGCGTCTTTGAAGATATTGACCGTGACATCCTCCAGCTGGCAATCCAGATAAAGATCGGCCACTTTTTCGGGTCCTTTCCCAAAATCGCCGACAGGATCCTTATCGCCGGAAACGATATAAACGGGAAGCGTAAAACGGATCCACTGATTATGTTCCTTTTTCGATATGTAATCCAGTCCGTAAAAAAGGTCCTGGAAAAACCCTACACTGCAGATAAAACCGCAGTACGGATCGTCGCGGTATTTTTGCACGACCTCCTTATCCCGGGAGAGCCAGGAAAAGGGGCCGTCCGATTCATAGGGTTTATTGAAACTTCCGAAACTTAATTTATCGAAAAAGGGGGAGGGTGTTTTTGCGCCATAGCGCAAGCGATGGAAACCGGCCAGCATCCGGGCGGTTTTAACCAGAAGGGGCGGCTGGGCCGCGGTGCCCGAGAGGATCAGACCGTGGACATCATCGTACAGAGTGATGTAGGTGCGTGCAAGGAAAGAGCCCATGCTGTGACCGAAAAGGAACACAGGAATATCGGGATAATCTTTTTGTATGATCTTGGTCACGCTGCGCATATCCGTAACGACCTTGATCCATCCGTTCTTTTCCGCAAAGTAGCCAAGATGTTCAACATCGCCGGCGGTCATACCGTGTCCGCGGTGATCGTTGGCATACACGGCAATGCGGTGCTTGTTCAGAAAGAGCGCAAAATCCTCATAGCGCAGCGCATGTTCCGCCATACCGTGCGCGATCTGCATAACGGCAATGGGTTCTTCTTTCGGCAGCCAGCAGTGAAAGGCAATAGTTACACCGTCGTCCGTTTGAAAATAGTCCGTTTTTTTCATATTTCATCCGTTCGTAATTTGCCGATAAAGTATGATATAATTATTACTTTATCAATAAAAAACAAAAGGAACGGACAGCGGCCCCGTCAGAGATACTTTTTAAGCGCGTCCGCTTTATCCGTCGCTTCCCAGGTGAAACTGTCGCGACCGAAATGTCCGTAGGCGGCCGTTCTTTTATACACGGGTTTCCTCAGCTGCAGATGATCAATGATCCCCGCGGGTGTGAGCGGGAACTCTTTGCGCACGATCTTTGCGAGTTCGGCGTTGCTCAGGATGCCGGTACCAAAGGTTTCGACCAGCAGAGAAACGGGTTCCGCTTCGCCGATGGCATAGGCCACCTGGATCTCGCAGCGCTTGCACAGACCCGCGGCCACCAGATTTTTCGCGATATAGCGCATCATGTAAGCTGCGGAGCGGTCCACCTTGGTCGCATCCTTCCCCGAAAAGGCCCCGCCTCCGTGCCGCGCCATCCCGCCATAGGTATCCACGATGATCTTGCGGCCGGTCAGTCCGGCATCCGCCACGGGGCCGCCCTGTGTAAAGGCACCGGTGGGATTGATATGGATCTTGGTCTCCGTGTCCATCATATGGCCGCAGACCGGCTGGATAATATGTTCCTTGATGTCCGCGCGGATCTTTTCCATGGGGACGTCTTTTTTGTGATGATTGGAAACGACGACGGCTTCGATACGTGCGGGTGTGCCGTTGTCGTATTCGATGGTCACCTGTGACTTGCCGTCCGGATAGAGATAATCCAGAATGCCTTTTTTACGTACTTCGGTCATTCTCATGGTCAGCTTGTGCGCCAGGGAAATGGGCAGCGGCATCAGTTCGGGTGTTTCATCGCAGGCGTAACCGAACATCATGCCCTGGTCGCCGGCGCCCTGATGGTCTACAACACCCATACTGATATCCGGGGATTGTTCCGAGATGGAACTCAAAACCCCGCAATGCCGGCCATTGAATCCCACCTCACCGTTGTCGTAACCGATGCCGACGAGCGTATCGCGGGCGATCTTCTGGACATCGATGTATTCCGAGCGGGTCGACAGTTCGCCGCCGATCAGTACAAAACCGGTCTTAATGAAGGTCTCGATCGCTACGCGGGCTTGCGGATCTTTTTCGAGCACGGCGTCCAGAACGGCATCGCTGATCTGGTCGCAGACTTTATCGGGATGTCCCTCGGTCACCGATTCGGAAGTAAAAAATACTTTTTCCATGGTATAAATCCTTTTATTTATGGTTGCTACGCCAATGTCAACGGTCATTCGCGCATCATGAGATCAGTGTTGGAGAGAGGAAAAGATAACGTTTTGACCTCTCCGGCCCACATCATTTTGCCACCGTGGCGTTACTCGGTTGGCGTCCCACTGAAGGAACTCTCGATGCGGGGGAAAATTAATGTGAATTTCGCCTTCCGTCAATATATTTTTTATAAAAAGCCCTAAAGCCGATAAAAATATTTTAAAAATAATCCGGACCTTAAAAAAAGTTGCATTTATAAGTTGATGCCGTTAAATTTTCGAATGAAAAAAGCGAGGAGCTGTTAGATACCGATTATTTGTTAAAGGCTGTTGAAAATTAAAATATTACGGACCGGCGCCTTTAGCGGATAATTTTACCGAACGTTAAAGCCCGTTCGGTTTTTTTTAGGAAAGGAAACATGGAATATTTAAAGATCATCATTTTAGCCATTATTCAGGGATTGACGGAATTCTTGCCGGTCAGCAGTTCGGGACATCTGGTTCTGGCAAAATACATGCTGGGCTTGGAGTCCCCGGGAGTTACACTGGAGGTCTTTTTGCATTTCGGTACCTTTATGAGCGTGCTCGTGATCTTCTGGAAAGATGTGGTCCGTATTATTGCGGCGGTTCTCGGGAATTTCTGGAAAGTCTGGAAATATCCGTCCATCATGAAAAAGAACGAAGATTTTGCCATGGGGGTATATATTTTTATTTCCATGATCCCCGCGGGTTTGGTGGGTCTGTTCTTCGAAGAACAGATAGAGGGATTTTTTGACAATATCATTATGGTCGGCATCGCCCTGCTGGTTACCGGCACGATGTTATTCCTAACGCAATGGGCCCAAAATGAAAAAAAACCGCTGAAGGGATGGCGGGCAATGCTGATGGGACTGGCACAGGCGCTGGCCATCATTCCGGGTATCTCACGTTCTGGCACGACGGTTTCGACCGGCATGTTCCTCGGCATGCCGCGCGAGAAACTTGCAAAATTCTCATTTTTAATGGCGCTGCCGATCATTTTCGGGGCAACCCTCATAGAGGCAAAGGACGCATTGGCAACGGACGGGTTTGCCTGGCCGGCGATCATTATCGGAACGTTCACATCTTTTCTGTTCGGATATTTTGCCGTGAAATGGCTGTTGTCCGCGATCATCAAAGGCAAGCTTCATTTTTTCGGTTTCTATTGTTTGACGGTAGGATTTTTAGCACTTATTTTCGGATAGAACCATGAGTTGGCTCAGTGACTATAACCATGAAATGGCGACCATCAGGAACGGGAATGTTCAGCCGGTCTACTTTCTTTACGGCAACGATTTTTATCTCTGCGACACAGCGATCCGGGCGATCCGGGAAGTCATGAAAAAAAAGCACGCATCCTGCGATTACAATTATATCAACGCATCCGATACGGACGCTCCCGAACTGCAGAACCACCTGTTTGGAACATCCCTGTTCCAGACCGCCTCCTGTCTGGTGATCAACAATATAAAAGGTCTGCTCCCTTCGGCAAGAAAGGTTCTGAACGCTTATCTCGAAAACCCCCCGGCCGAGAACGTCCTGATCCTGACGGCCGATGAGATAGACTATAAAAACGCGTTTTACAAGCGCATAAAAGAAAAAGCCGTCACCCTGATGACCACCAGTCCGTTCGAGAACGAGATCCCCGCGTGGATACGCAACTATACGGCGGAACGCGGCAGAGATATCGATGCCACCGCGATCAGCGAACTGATGCGTTGTGCCGGGTCCGATCTCACGAATCTGAGCAACGAACTCGATAAGATACACCTTTATCTGCCCGAAGATGCGAATATCACAGACAAGGATGTCCGCATGGTCAGCGGATATTCCAAAACCTTCAGTATCGAACACATACTGGATGCGATCGGTCAAAAAGACAAATCGCGTGCGGTGGCGATCGCCAAAAATTTAATTGAAAATGGCGTCAGCGAGGTTTATCTTATCGTTGCGCTGTATCAACATATCTGGAAACTGCTTATGCTGAAAGATCCCCGCTTGCTGAAAACCCCCGATTACGGTAAGGTCGTGAGGGTATACAATCCCAAACAACTGGAACAGATGCGGACCGTATCCGCCCGCTATACCTTCGGGCAGCTGCGAAGCGCGATCAATGCGCTGGTCGATGCCGACCGCAGAGTGAAAACCACCAGTTGTGATCCCCTGAGCAATATGATGATGGCGCTTGAAGGAATCATGTGCGCATGAACACCGAGAAGATCAAATACACGGATGAAGAACTCGTAGCACGCTTTCAGAAAGGTGATGAACGGGCATATATCGAACTTGTGAAGCGCTATAAAGACCGTTTGCTCAATTTTGTCTACCGTTACCTGAATTCCTACGAACAGGCCGAAGATGTCGTTCAGGACACCCTGATGAAATTATACACCAGCGCGCACATGTACCGCGAGATCGCAAAATTCAGCACCTGGATATTCACCATTGCCGCCAACCTGGCCAAATCGGAATTGCGCCGGATAAAGCGGCGCCGTGTCGTCTCCATTCACGATCTCGGTTATGACGACAAAGAATACGAGATCCCGTCCGAGGTCTACAGTCCGGAAAAAGAGACCACCTCCTCCTACGGCGAGAAACAGATCCAGCAGGCGATCGATACCCTTCCGGACCAGTTCAAGACCGTGATCATTTTGCGGGAGGTCCAGCAATTGTCCTATGAAGAGATCAGTCAGATCCTCGGTGTGTCGATCGGCACGGTCAAGAGCCGGATCAACCGCGGACGTCTGCGTCTGCAGAAACTTTTAAAAGAATTGAAGGAACAATAAAAACTAAGGAACATTTCATACTCGTTGGGTTTTTATACCTTGTTCGTTAATATGAAACTGGAGGAATTGCGTATCGATGGATTGTTACAGTTTTGATAAGGTCCTTTCGGACTATATCGATTCAACCCTAAGCGTAAAACAAAGACAAGAAGCAAATGAGCATATCGCAGCGTGTCCCGGGTGCAGGGAAAAACTTGCGGATATGGTCAACATGTTGAACTGCATCCGATCGCTTCCGTCCTGTTCCGCGCGTCCGGGTTTTGAAGCGCGCCTGATGGCGAAGATCGCCCGGGAAAAGCACAAAAAAGAAGCTCCCTTTGCGAACATGCTCAGGGAATATTCGCGGGTCATTTCTGTTGCTGCCGCCGTGATGCTTCTTTTTGCAACATCCCTTTTCATTTACACCTCGGTTGTTCTGCCGGGTCATTCTGCAACTCCGCCGGCCGCGGAGATCCGCAGCATTGATGCGGGACCGGTCAATCCGGTTGCACAACGTCCCGACATGAGCGTAAGCGGCACTGAAAAGAATCTGCCGGACAGCAGTAAGGCCGAGAGACCAAATTATAACCGCCGGATCATGATGGTAAATGAATAAATAATTTGGATTTATTCAATTAATGCTTATATTTGCCGGCGAATAATTGAGCGGAGGTTATATCATGGCGAAGCCACAAGGTTTTGGAGCAAAGATCGCGCACCGCGAGAAAGCCGGTAAAACATGTCCCGCATGCGGACAGCAGATATCCTATGTCAAACACTATGAAAATGTTAAGACCGCAGGTCAAACCGTACGGTTCAAACAAAAGGTCGTGGGTGTTTGCGGATGCAATAAAAAGGATTATTTCGGATAATCGGAATTCGATACAAGCTCAGAACACCCCGTTCCCGGGGTGTTTTTCTTTTCTGATCCTTTTTATGTCCTTTCCCCTTTTGCTGTTTTATTATTGAGGTTTTTTCATTATTATTATCAGATGATACGTAAATATGTTCACATGATCGTTCTTGGACTGCTGTTGGTTTCCTGTGCCACCCGGGAGGTGATCCGCGAGGAAGCACCCGAACAGCGATCCGTCCCCGAAACCTATTCGACACCGGGTATCATGCATTTCATGTACGGTGAAATCTACCGGATGGACGGAAACCTTCCCTATGCCAATATGGAATACAGGCGGGCCCTGGAATATGATACGAGCGCAACCATACTGAACGCCATAGCAGAAACGTATCAGGCCATGGGCAAACACCAGCTGGCAACGGAATTTTTTGAAAGATCATTATTGCTCGAATCCGGGAACCCCAAAGCGGTCTCCGCTTTGAGCGATCTTTATTTCAGGGAGAAAAGCTACGAAAAGGCGGTCCCTCTTTTGGAGAAACAGCGCGAGGAATCGCCGGAGAATTTACCGCTGCTTCAAAAACTGGCGGACAGTTATCGCCGGATCGGAGATTATGATAACGCCCTGCATGTTCTCGATGAAATGATCCGCCTTGAACCTGATATTCCCTGGAGCTATATTTTTGCCGCGGAGACCATGTTCGAAGCAAAAAGAGCCGGCGATGCCGCGCCCTATCTCGAGAAGGTTCTGCAAATGATCCCTCCGAACGACGAATTGTTTGAGTTCTGGGTGCGCGCACTCTATGAAAAACGGGATATTCCCGGAATGTTGAGAGCGCTGAAGGCATGGGTGGATACGAAGCCCGAAAGTCTCAGCCCCTATTTTTTATATCTTGATCAGCTGAGCCGCGCGGATATGATTGACGAGATGGAGGATGTATTGTCGAATATCGGACATCGCTGGCGGGAGGACGCAAAGATCTCCTACTTTCAGGGTCTGGTGGCAATGGCCGGCGGGGACAAGAATGCGGTATGGTTCTATTTTGAACGTGCCGACGGACTGCCCGGCGCGGAAGCCGATCTCTACATGCATTACGGGTTATGGTTCTGGGGTCAGGGCGAACCCGGCACTGCCGAACGCATCGCCGACCGGGCTATCGCCCGCCTGGGTCCGGAAGCCCGCTGGCTGCACATGAAAGCCATGATCCGCGCACAGGAAAAGGATTATGACGCGGCGGAAACCTATTTACACACCCTGCTTTCACAGCACCCCGGCAATATCAATGCCAGGGAAGATCTGGCAAATATCTATATGGAGAACGGGAAATACGGCAAAGCCGATTCCCTCTACGCGGAACTGCTGGCCGATGATCCCGGGAACTCCACGATCCTGAACAATTATGCCTATACCCTGGCGCTGATGAACATGCGGCTGGATTATGCCATGCAGCTCATTGACAAAGCGCTGAAAGAACACCAAAGCGCAGCGTATTACGATACCAAAGCCTGGATCTATTTCCGGCAGGAGAAATATCGCAGAGCGCTTTCACAGATAAACAGGGCGCTTCGTTATCCGGACGCGAACAGCGAAGTGCATTATCATCACGGTTTGATCTTACTGCAATTACGCCGGACCGAGCAGGCACGCACCGCGCTTGAACGGTCCCTGGCGCTGGATCCGCAAAACACCCTCGCAAAGAGGGCATTGGAGGGATTACAATAATGGATATCTCAGTCATTGTTCCGGTCTATAATGAAGAAGGGACCATCCGTGAACTGGCCGCACGCGTGTCGGCGGTTTTTGGCGAACAGCAGTATAAGGGCGAGATCATTTTCGTCAATGACGGGTCAAGTGACCGTACGACGGAATTTTGTACCGAGCTTGCGGAACAGGATCCCCGGATACGGCATATTCACTTTCATCGCAATAAAGGAAAAGCGGCCGCGCTGCAGGCGGGTTTTGATATGGCAAAAGGAACATATGTCATTACCATGGACGGCGATCTGCAGGATGAGCCGGCGGAGATACCTGCGCTGATCGCAAAGCTCAACGAAGGCTGGGATATCGTATCCGGCTGGAAGAAAAAACGCCATGACCCCATCTCAAAACGCTGGCCGTCCAAGCTGTTCAACTGGGCGGCGCGACGCATGTCCGGCATTAAGATCCATGATTTTAACTGCGGGCTCAAAGCCTACCGAAGCGAGGTTGTCAAAGCAATCAAAGTATATGGTGAAATGCATCGCTGGATCCCCGTTCTGGCAAAAGTCGAAGGCTTTAAGACCACCGAGATCGTTGTGACGCACCATCCCCGTACAAGCGGGGTCAGCAAATACGGTTTCAGCCGCACCTTCAAGGGGTTCTTTGATTTTATGACCATCTTCTTTCTCAGCCGCTTCACCTTGCGGCCGATGCATTTTTTCGGTTTTTTCGGTTTATTATCGGCCACGGCCGGCGTGATCATCGAGATCATCGTTCTGATCTACAAATACGGATACGGACATTCTTTCCAGACGCACCTGGCCATGTTGATATTGGGTGTGCTGCTGATCGTGCTGGGCGTGCAGCTCTTCTCCATCGGGCTTATCGGTGAAATGCTGGTCTATCAATCCAAAAAGAGAAATCAGACATGACCGAACACAGCTGCCGTTTCTCCGTGATCGTGCCGACCTTTAACCGCCTCGAAGAGATACGGGAACTTCTTGCATCACTCGAAAAACAAACATTGGCACATGATGCCTTTGAGGTCATTATCGTTGATGACGGCTCCACGGACGAAACAGAAGCCTATGTCCGGGATGTTCAGCAAAAAGGGAAGCTAAACCTGTCATTCTATAAACAGGATCATAAAGGACCGGGTCCGGCACGCAATACGGGAATGGAACATGCCCGGGGAGAATATTATGTTTTTATCGACAGCGACTGTATTGCCGATGAGAACTGGCTGAACGCTTATCATGAAGCATTGAACACCCCGGTTGCCGGTTTCGGCGGACCCGACAGAGTGCGCGCGGATTTCAGTCCGCTGCAGAAGGCCATCGATTACTCCATGACCTCATTTATCACGACCGGAGGCATCCGCGGTTCCTCAACAAAGAAGATCTCAAAATATTATCCCAGAAGTTTTAATATGGGCGTACGTGCCGATGTTGTCCGTAAGATCGGGGGATTCGGAACGCTGCGTCACGGTCAGGATATCGAGTTCACCCATCGTGTGCGCACGCAGGGTGAAACCATCAAAGTCATGGATGCCGTGGTGTATCATAAGCGAAGAACATCCCTGCGGAGGTTCTTTAAACAGGTATTCAATTGGGGTGTCGCGCGTATCAATTTATATAAGATCGACAAGGGTATGCTGGAAGCCATTCACTTTTTCCCTTTTCTTGCCACTTGTTGTGTGGTCGCCTTTCTTGCGGCTTTTGCGATATGGCCCGCGAGCCTGTGGCCGCTGCTGCTTGCCGGCGTGGGCGTGTTGCTGCTTATGGCGGTGCACGGGGTCGTGAAATATAAGGACATCCGGGTTTTCTTCTATATACCGCTGGTTGTCCCGGTACAGATACTCGCTTACGGGTTCGGTTTCGGCACGGCCTTTTTCCGGCGCGTACTTTTCGGCGGCAAAGAGAAAACAGGTTTTGTAAAAAACTATTATAAATAAACAGGAGTTGCCATGACTGACTTAACGGCCCCAAACAAAACACACACACGCATAAAATACCTTATTATAGCCGTTGCTCTGCTTCTTCCGTTATTCTATTTCTTTTCGCCCATGGTCTTTCAGGGGATGCGGCCCATGGGGGTCGATATTTCCGCTTCTATGGGAAGCAACCAGCTCATCAGACAATATGAAAAGGAAAGCGGGGAGCGTGCCCTCTGGAATCCGAATGTTTTTGCGGGCACACCGGTCTATCCGAGGATCACACCGGACATTGTGCATGTCGACAGTCTGCTGAAATATCTGGGAGAGATCAGCTATACCTATTTCTGGTATTTTCTTGCGGGAGCTTTAGGCGTGTTCTTTTTGCTCAGATATAAAAAACAACCCTGGTACATCGCGCTCATCGCCGCGCTGGCCTTTATGTTGCTGCCGCACTGGATCGCGCTGCTGCATACCGGACACTTTGCCAAGTTGCGTGCTTTCATGGTCATTCCGTGGCTGATCCTCAGCTTTAATTATCTCATCGACAAACGCAGCTGGTTGAGCGTAGCTCTTTTTGCCCTGTGCTTCTCGTGGATCACGCGCACGCAGCATATGCAGATCGTATTCTATGGCATTCTTATTCTAATCTTTCTTTTTTTCGTACCGGTCGTCCGTCTGCTGATCCAAAAAGAATGGAAGCAATTTGCCGATGTTGCCCTGAAGATCCTTGCCGGTGTTGTCCTAACCATTGCCGTTTCCAGCCAGCCCTTTGTCAGCCTGGAAGAATATACGGAACACTCCACCCGCGGCGGGAACGCGGTTCAAATGCAGGCGGATAGCGAAACCTCCGGACAGGAAAAAGGGGTTGGACTGCGGTATGCGACCAACTGGTCCCTCGACGGAAAAGGTTTGCTTGCCTTCGTTATCCCGCGTTATGCCGGCGGCCTGTCCCAGGAAACCTATACCGGGAATAAATATCCGCAATTGAAAGGGCGCGCCATCCCGGGCTATTGGGGAGAAATGCCCTTTACCCAGAGTTATGATTTTGTCGGTATCCTTCTTTTTCTTCTTGCGGTGACCGGGGCGGTATTGAACTGGAAGAAGGAAGCTTTCATCCGCTGCCTGAGCATTTTCAGTGTTTTTGCCATTCTGCTTGCTTTCGGAAGGCACTTTATGCCCCTGTACAGAGTATTGTATGAGATCGTACCCTATTTTTCAAAATTCCGGGTACCCTCTATGATCGTAAATATGGTCTTCATTGCCATTATCATAATGGCCGCTTACGGTTTGCGCTCACTTCTCGAGGAAGAAAGTAAAAAGTACATCAAACAGATCGCCGGCATTTTTGGCGGTGCCGCGGTGCTCTTGGTTCTGCTTCTACTCCTAAGCAACGGTTTTTCCTATGCCCGCGAGGGTGAGGCTGCCCGCTACGGCGCACAGACCATGGAGATCATTCGCTCTATCCGGAAAGAATATTTACAGACCGATACGCTGAAAGCATTGTTCTTTGTCCTTGCCGGGGGCGGACTGCTGATCGCGCGTGCTTTCAATAAACTTAAAAAAGTACCCGTTTATCTTCTGCTTGGACTCCTGATCACGCTGGAACTTTTCACGGTTGCCAACAAGGCATATAAAAACATGCCCATGGGTCATCCCGAGACGCTGGAGCGCAGGGAATTCCGGCAGACGGATATCACGCGCTATCTGGGACAGCAACCCCGCAATGCACGCGTCTTTGCCTACGGTCACGACAGTAACCACTATAACTATTTCTATCCGGGTATCAGCGGGTACAGCGCCATTAAGCTCCAGACCATTCAGGATCTGCGCGACCATTGCCTGTATACGGGTAACGGGCTGAACTGGAATGTGCTCAACATGCTTGGCGGTCGATATGTCATTTTACCGGGACAGATGCAGGAAGATTTTCTTCAACAGGTTGCCGTGGATGAAAACCGCCGGGAGGTCCTGTATGTGAACCATAACGCCCTGCCGAAAGCATGGTTTGTTCAAAACGTCAGAACATTTCCCGAATTCAGGGATATGCTGCATTATATGAACGCCGCGGTTTTTGATCCGGCGTCCGAGGCATTGCTAAAAGGGGATGCGGCCCCCGGTCAAACGAACTTCAGCGCAAGCGGCAGCATTCGCATGACCGCCAATACGCCAAACCGTATGGAGTTTGCCGTAAGTACACCGGACCCGCAGTTCGCGGTATTCTCGGAAATGTACTATCCCGAAGGATGGGTATTGACAAAGAACGGTGAAACGTTACCCCTCATTCAAACCAATTACGCTTTGCGTGGAGCAACCCTGCCGGCAGGCGACTATACCCTGACCATGGAATTTCATCCCCGTGCTTATTATAGCGGTATGAACGTTGTTTGGATCGGCAATACCATCATGATCCTGATGATACTCCTTTCCGTGTTTATCGATCATCGTGAAAAATTACCGCGTATTTTAAGTAAGATCAGAAAGAAAGAATAAGCGCGGATCATATGGAAGCACCCCTGAAAAAAGTACTGATCATTACCTACTACTGGCCTCCTGCGGGCGGTCCGGGTGTTCAGCGCATATTAAAATTTTCGAAGTATCTGCCGGATTTTGGCTGGGAACCCCTGGTCCTGACGGTCCGGAACGGTGAATACCCCGCATATGACGAAAGTCTGCTGAAGGAAGTGCCCGCCGGGATGAAAGTATATAAAACCAAGACCCGCGAACCCATTGGACTGTATAAAAAAATGACCGGCATCAAACACAGTGAACCGCTCCCGGTAGGCGTACTTGCCCAAAAAGAACGATCCCTGACAAAAAGAATAGCCAACTTTGTGCGGATGAATATGATCATTCCCGATGCAAAAAGGGGCTGGAAACGTCACGCCCTGCGCGAAGCGGGAAAGATCATTCGCGAAGAACGACCCGATCTGATCCTGTCCTCTTCGCCCCCGCCGACCGTTCATCTGATCGCCCGGGAACTTGCCCGGAAGTATAAACTCAAATGGGTGGCGGACCTGCGCGACCCCTGGTCGAACATTCATTATTATCAGAGCGGGCGGCTTAAGATCGCCGCCACCATCGATGCCGCACTGGAGCGGAAAACACTTTCACAAGCGGATGCCGTGGTGACCGTAAGCGAACATTTCGCGGAGCGGATCCTGGCCGACAGGAAGAAGGTCCGTATTGTCCCGAACGGATATGATCCGGATGATTTTACCCAAATCCCTCACAAGCCGGCAGCCAGCAGCACGATGCGCATCGCCTATATCGGAGGCATGAACAGCAACCGCTATTATCCGGAATTTTTCACTGCGCTGCGGCAGTTTGCCGAAACGAAAAAACCGGCATCCACAACCATCGAAATGGTCTTTGCCGGAGTGGTCCCGGACACGATCCGCGAAGAGATTTCTGCGATACTCGGACAACGCGTTCGAACGGAATTCCTGGGATACCTCTCGCATCCAAGCGCGCTGGAATTAATGCATCACTCCGATCTCTTGCTTCTTTTCATGGAACGAGCCGACGATTACGCCGGACATGTTCCCGGCAAACTTTTCGAATACCTGAATACCGGACGTTTTATTTTGGGAATGGGCAATAAAGATGGCGACACATCCGGTATTCTGAAGAGAACGAACGGTGGTCTGATCATCGAAGAGCGGGATCGGATCGACGAGATCATCCGGGACATATATAACAAATGGGCAAACGGAGATCTCCGGGGCGCGCCGCCGGAAAGATTAACATCCTTTTCAAGAAAAGCACAAACACAGTATCTGGCCGAGATCCTGGGAGACATGATATGCGGATAAAGAAATATATATTTATGCTGGATAAATTCCGAAGGGACATCCGGACACCGAAACAACGCTATCGCATCCCCGAAGATCTGCATGGCCCTGAATTGAAAGAGTATTATTTCATTTTTTCCGAACGCCGCGTTTCTTCCGGAGCGGATCAGCCTCTGATCAGTGCGTTCAACGAGAACGGGATCCCGGTTAACAGGACCTACGTTGATGTCAAAGACCAGGATTACGTATACTTTCCGATCACCATCGGGCAGATGGGGATCGCGGTTTTTCATACCTATCTGCAAACAAAAAGCGAACACGATAAAGACCGTTTTTTAAAATTCGCGGAATGGTTCACCGACGAAAGCAATATGGATACGGACGAACATCTCGGGGTCCGCTGGTTGACGCATGTACCCTTACCCCAGTATAATAACCCCGGGCCCTGGCAGTCCGCCTTTTCACAAAGCCGGGGACTTTCCATTCTGCTTCGGGCTTATCAGCTTAGCGGTAAAAAACATTATGCCGAAATCGCCGAAAAAGCGTTGAAGGCGTTTACCGTTCCCGTTGCGGACGGCGGTGTGTGTGCGATCACGCAATGGGGTCCCTTTTACGAAGAATACACCGCCGCTTTCCCCACGCTTGTGCTGAACGGTATGATCTTCTCACTGTGCGGTGTGTATGATTTTGTCCGGGTCTTTCCGGAAAACCCAATAGCAAGTAAGATATATGATGACGGTATCCGCACCCTGGAGAATATTCTTCCGCAGTATGATCTGGGCTATTGGTCAAAATATAACCTTTGTGCCGACGAAGGTTATCCCAAGACCGACCCCGCGACCATCGCCTATCAGCGGTTGCACGTCGACCAGCTGAACATGCTCTACAGGCTGACGGGTAAAGAAACATTCAAACGCTATGCCGACATTTTTCGGCGGCAGGATACATTTTTCAATGCGCTAAAAATGTACAGAGTAAAATATTCTGCGCTTAAAAAGATCGGCAGATTATAAACAATCCAGGGATTGTTCCGGCTTTTTTGGGATTTACCACCCCACGATCCAATAAATAAAAAAATAAAAAAATTGTTGTGAATATTTCCGGATAGCATTAAAATTTATCAAGGAAGTAATAAAAAACAGGAAATACCAAAATTCTGAAAAGGATAATTAAAGTTAATAACTTTAAAGGAGGTTATTTATGAAGAAGCTTGTTGTGGCCGTATTGGCTATTCTGATGGTTTTTCCCGCATGTGTTTATGCACAGGCAACGGGGAAGATTGTCGGAGTAGTGACGGACGTCAAGACAAACCAACCTTTGGCCGGAACCAACGTTTTAATTGAGGGAACGGTCATGGGAGCCGCGGCGGATGCCGACGGTGTGTTTATCATCTTGAATGTCCCTGTTGGAACCTACGATGTTTCCGCATCGATCATCTCACACAAGAAACTCACGGTTCAGGAAGTACGTGTGCTTTCGGGTGTGACGACAGACCTTAGCTTCCAGTTGGAAGAATCCGTGATACGCGGACAGGAAGTGACGGTTGTCGCCGAGCGCAGATTGTTCGAAAAAAGCGTGACATCCAGTGTTTCTCTGGCAACATCCGATGAACTGGAAAATATGCCGGTTCGCGGTGTGGGAAATGTCATTTCCAACATGGCGGGCGTGATCACCCAGGATGGGTCCGTTCACGTTCGCGGTGGTCGTCCTCACGAAGTAAAATTTCTTGTGGGTGGTGTTTCGACATCCTTGCCCACGACGAATGTGAACGTGATGACGATCATTCACGAAGCCATTGAAGAGATCCAGGTTTTTGCCGGCGGATACACCGCCGATATGGGAAATGCAAATGCCGGTATCGTGAAAACCGAGATCAAGGGCGGAACTCAGAACCTTAAAGGATCCCTTGAATTCCGTACGGACGGATTCCGCGACCCCGCATTGGGGAAAAGGGTCCTTGGCACTTACAACTACGGACACAATGCGGTTGTTGCCACTATCGGCGGACCGATCAGCGAAAAGGTCAAATTCTTTATTGCCGGTCAGTATGAGAACCGCAAAGACTCAGAAGTCCGTTTCAGCGAGGGTTTTGCTTTCGAAGGGAAGGTGAACAACAACCCGAATGATCCGACGAACAAAGATACGGTTGATCTGGTCTATCCGGACGGATTCACACCAAACACCAGTGATATGACCTACGCGATCAATGCATCGCTCACCATGGACTTCCCGACACGTATCCGTATCGATGTCCTGCATGATTTTTCAAAATACGATCGTGTCTATAACGCGCCCCCCATGCTCAACACCTTGAGAGAGCGCACATATTATTATACGTCACCTACGACTTTGGTCACCGCAAAAGCAACAAAATTACTCTCTCCGACATCCTTTGTTGACTTGAAAGCAAGTTATTTCCGTTATGCCCGCGAATTGAATGATCCGTATTTCGGGAACGACTGGACCAAATGGTACGACAGCACAGCCGTATACGAAGCCACGGACGGTGAAGTGGTTTACAGAAATGCATGGAGACCGAAACACAACTACGTCATCAACGGTTTCCCGATCCAACCCAAGGGCACTCCACTTAATGTTTATGCAAACGATGAACAATTATACTGGGGATTGAATCTCGATTATGTCAATCAGGTCAATCGTCATCATGAGATCAAGGCCGGAGCGGATTTTAAACGCTATACCGTTCGCCGCTATGTTGTCAGTCCCTCGGCGATGATCTACTCCGCGGAACCCGGCACGGTCGAAGGGTGGACAACCTACGGCAGCCTGGAAAATGTTCCAATGGATATCTGGATATTCAACGCCGGCGTGGATGCGTACGGATTTGATGCTTACGGCAATAAAACAAAAGGTGGAACGGAATATGCCGACGGAACCTACATCGATGCACCCAAGCACCCCCTGGAATTTGCCGCTTTCTTAATGGATAAGATCGAATACAACGATCTTATTATCAATGCGGGTCTGCGTTTTGATTATTTTGACACGGATGACCGTGAGCTGGTCGACCCCGCAAATCCGGCAGTCAATCAGACCACCGGTATGCTTGCGGATACGGCATGGATCAAAAAAGCGCCTACCCTGCACATCAGTCCCCGCATCGGGTTTTCATTCCCGGTCGACGATAAGACCGTATTTTATCTGAACTATGGTCAATTTGTTCAGATGCCGCAATTGAGTGAGGCTTACTTCAGTTCCTATACCTATGCACGCCAGATCGTACGTCAGGGATACTATTTCCTCAATCCTGTCGGCTTTGGTCTGGACCCTCTGCATACAACATCCTATGAGGTGGGTTTCCGTCGCGAGATCAGTGATATCGCCGCATTTGACCTGACCGCATTTTATAAGAACGTCAAGGGTCTCATAGAAGTATTCAAACAGCTTCCCACTCCCGGATCAACCATTCCGGGCTACTATGACCGGTTCGCCAACGGCGACTTTGCTACGCAGAAAGGTGTAGAGTTGCGCGTGAACATGCGCCGGACAAATCGTATAGCGGGAAGCATCAACTATACGCTGACCTTCGCGGAAGGCACCGCTTCGAACAGTACATCTGCACACGGCGCGCTGTATACCAACACCATTATGCCGTCAACGATCAATCCGCTTGATTTCTCACAGATGCATACGGGCGCGATCAATCTTGATTATCGTTTCGGTGATAAGGACGGCGGTCCGATACTGCAGAACATGGGTGCAAATCTTTTGATCAGCTTTTCCAGCGGACATCCGTTTACCCTGGTCACCGTTCCGGTCGGAGGCCAGGCGGATCCCTACACTGCAGGTATAGACTATATGCAGGATACGCGAAGCCGTATAGCTGTTGAACCCCTTGGTTCATCAAAAACACCCTGGCAGTTCTATGCTGACCTGCGTGTTGATAAATCTTTCATACTCGGTGGTATGAATGCAAATGTGTTTGTTACGGTTACGAACCTCTTTAACCGTAAGAACGTGATCAATGTTTACGAATTAACCGGAAACGCGGCCGATGACGGGTTCCTGTCAGATCCCGTACGTTCGGGAGCGAATGTTGCAAATAATGGCGGCGATGAATACATTGATATGTATACAGCAATCAACCTTGTCAACGGCCAGGCTTACTGGGATCGTATCGGCAGAGAACTGTATGGCACACCCCGTCAGATCAACGTTGGTTTCCGTCTGTCATTTTAACATTGATGAAACGTATAGTTAAGGAGTCAATAATGAAGAAAATAATTATTTGCGTTATGCTTGCCGCCTTTCTCTTTGCGGTTGGCCTGACCGCTAAACCATTAGACGGTCAGCCCTTGCAAAAAAGTGCGGCAACAACAGCAGGCCAGGTTACCCGAACCTTGTCAAACCTGTCAAACTGGAGCTACTGGACGTATTATAACGGTCAGTCAGCACAAGCCCCCAACGGGAACTCCGGCGGTATTTATCCGCGAGGAACTGCCGGTGCCATCTTTCAGGATGGTTTTATCTGGGGCGGAAAAGTAGATACCACCGGAAATAATGTGGGTGACCACATTCGTGTGGGCGGCCAGACCTATAACATCGGTACCGTTCCCGGAAGAGTGATCACCGGCGGAAATCCCAAAGGGACATCCTGGCAAATTGCCGATCCCTCAGACCCGAGAGTACGCGTTTACCGGATCCGCCCGGATTACGAAAGTCTGACCCATGCCATGCTGGTTCAGGATGCTGCGGAACAGAATATGATCGACGCCAGTAGCGTTACGGAAGCCATGACACAAGAGATCATAGACCAGTATGCCCTCGACTGGGAAGAATGGCCGGTCGAATGGGGCGCACCCTATTATGATCTGGATGATGACGGCACCTGGACACCCGGCGTGGATGAACCCGGAATTGCACAGGCCGATCAGGTCGTATGGTATGTGGTGAACGACTACAGTCCTTCGGCAACAAACAGCTTATATGGTTCGCCGCCTATCGGACTTGAACTCCAGACGACCCTTTGGTCTTATAATCAGCCCGGTGTACGACTTGGACAGATCATATTTAAATCTTACAAACTCATCAACAAATCCGGCCGGGCCATCACGGATATGTATGTGTCACAATGGTCGGACCCGGACCTTGGAACCTATTCCAATGACTTTGCCGGTTGCGATACGGTTTTAAGTCTGGGTTTTGCCTACAACGGGGAAGCCACGGATGCGGACTATGCCGCTTTCGACCTGCCGCCCGCGGCTATTGGATACGACTTTTTCCAGGGACCGATGGTGTCGAGTCCCGGAGACACGGCGATCTTTGAATTGAAATACGTTGCCGATCATAAGAATCTTCCAATGACCTCTTTCGGATGGTTTGCGGCCGGTTCAGCCATCTCCGATCCGGAGTTGGGCGAATATATCGGAACACTGCAGTTCTATAACCTGATCCGCGGATATGTGCCGACCGAAGACATAGCCAGTCCAAGCCCCTGGTATATCGGGAACAACAGCGCAAACGCCACGACCATGTTCCCGCTTTCCGGTGATCCTGTCGCAAATACAGGCGATCTTGACGGACAGAATAATTACTTCCCGCCGGGTGACCGTCGTATCTGCCTTTCTTCCGGACCGTTCACGTTTGCTCCGGATGATGTTCAGGAGATCGTGGTTGCCGTTGTCGGAGGTATGGGGAACACGCACCTGGGTTCGGTCACGGATCTGAAAATGACAGATGCCGTTGCGCAACAGCTTTTTGACGGATTGTTCCTTGAGGTTCCCAAACCGCCTGCAACCCCGAATGTTACCGTACGTCCTTTTGAGAACACGATCGTTCTTGAATGGGGAAGTGATGCGGCACGCGTTGCCCTGATCGAAGAAACAGAGGTATCCGGGTATGAATTTGAAGGCTATAATGTCTATCAGTTGCCGCACGGAGCCGCCAGCAAAGATCAGGCCAAGCGTCTTGCAACCTTTGATATTGAAAACGATATTAAAGTGATCTATGAACACCGGAATCCCGCTGCTTTCGAAGGTATGGCAGTCGAAGTCCCCATCATTTACGGTACCGATTCCGGGATCCAGCGTTACCTGATCATAGATTGGGATCATATCAACAATAAACCCCTGTATGAGGGCTCGACCTATTATTTCGCAGTGACCGCTTACAACCAGAACCACGATGAAGGAAGATTGGCCGAAAAAGCAATGGAGTCGCCGCTAATTGCATTAAGTGTTACATTGCAGGAACCGCTTCCGGGAGTCGGACTGAATACCGAGGTCGGCAGTGAAGTCGAAGTTGAACACACCGCCGGCGCAAGCGGCGGACAGGTTCAGGTAAAGGTCGTTGATCCATTCGCGATAACCGGTCACGACTACAGCGTTACTTTCTCTTGGAATGAAGATTCAACCGCGATCCTTTTTAATGTTATCGACGTGACCGACGGTGTTACCCTGAGCAGCGGTAATTCCCAGGTCGTGAGCCTGAGCGACAAAGCCGGTGCACCCATTGTGGACGGACTGGAGATCAAGGTTTCGGGTCCCCCCGCGGGTGTGAAGGAAGTTGTTCAGATGGATGCTCCCGACGGAAACATTATTAAGAATTTGTTCTGGGCGCTCAACTGGATCGGTGACGGATCACAGCCCTGGCACCGGGAAGCGGGAGCCCCTGCTTTTTATGTTGATTCCCCGCTTGGTGAAATCAATGGAGAGTTTGGTGATGCGACGTTCGACCGTTTCCACAACTGGGGTACCTCCGATTTTGAAGTGGTCTTCGGTGATTCTTCCATTGGATGGAGCTACCTCAATGATGTGGTTCTGGACGAGAAGCTTCCCTTCGCGATCTATAAGTATGATGTGGACGGGACCGTTCGCCGCATGTTCATTGCGATCTATGACGGCGAAGTTACCGGTACCGACGGAACCTGGGATCAGGGCCGCGGAGCAGCATTCAGCACCACCGGCGCATATGAGCGTATTTATGCGTATGACAACTCCGGAACCGGCTATCAGGTTGCCGACGAAGCAGCGTACATAGCAGCGGATGATATCTATGAGGCACCCTCCAGCACCGGCTGGGGCAGCCCTGACAACCCCTACGGTTATCCGCAAATGAACAACCTTATTATTGCGATGTATCCGGATGCGGTCGTCGGTCCGCCGGCAAACGGTTCGGTGATCCGCTTCAACACACATAAACCGATCGATGTGGATGATGTATTCACATTCTCAACCGCCGGACTTGATCCGACAAGCAATGATTCCCTGATGGCAGTAGCGATCGAAAAGATCAATGTTTTCCCGAATCCTTATTATGCATACAACGAACAGGCAACATCGCCCTATGATCAATATGTGACCTTTACCCATTTACCGGCAAAAGCCACGATAAAGATCTTCAACCTGGCGGGTGTCCTGGTTAAGACGGTTGAACATAATAATCCCACGTCCCAGTTCGCAAAATGGGATCTGACCAATGCCTCCAATATCCCGGTCGGAAGTGGAATGTATATTGCACATATCAATATGCCGGATGTGGGTGAGCAGAAGATCCTGAAATTCATGATCATTCAGAGTAAACAAATTCTGGAATTCTATTGATGCCACATGGGAAAAAAATCACAATAAAGGAGTGTTATGATGAAATATCACAATAAATTCATGTCGCTTGTCCTGATCATGGCCCTGGTTGTTACTGTGGCTTACGCAGGGGATGTTGACCGCGCCGGAACAACCGCCGGTGTTCAGGTACAGATCCCGGTCGGTGGCCGCAGCCTGGGTATGAGCGGATCCGATATCGCATACACCACAGGCGTGGATGCGATGTATTGGAATCCGGCAGGATTGAGCGCTTTCGATGGCCGGGTGGATGCAATGTTCTCCTCGGCAAAAAACATTGCCGAGATCGGTAATAACTTTTTCGGCATTGCCTTTAATACCGGGCAGTCCGGTGTTATCGGTATCAGCATGAAAGCACTGTCATTCGGAGAAATCCCCATTACCACCGTTCAGGATATGGATGGCGACGGGGGCGCAACCTATTCTCCCTCATTCAGCGTGATAGGCGCAAGCTATGCAAGAAAACTGACTGACAGGATCAATGTCGGTCTGACCGCAAAACTGATCTATGAGAGTGTTCCGCGGGCAAGTGCAACATCACTTGCGTTCGATTTTGGTATACAGTATAAGGACCTCATAGAGATCAAAGGCTTGTCGCTTGGTCTTGCTATCCGGAATATCGGTACAAATATGGAATACACCGGAACCGGATTGCTGGTTTCCGCACGCCAGGTGGGTGAAACGTATAATGATTACCTCTACCATCCGACATCCTCCGACCAGTTACCGGCCAGCCTTGAAATGGGATTATCCTTCAAGCCGACGGATATGCTGATGTTAAGTGCCGTATATCAGAACAGTAACACCGAAACGGATTATCTTCGTGTCGGTACGGAACTTAATTTCGCGAACATCGGATTTGTCCGTGCGGGATATGCCTTCCAACTGGATGGCGGATCCGAACTCGGCAACAGTGTGTACGGTCTGACCCTGGGCGCAGGCGTAAAATTCCAGATAAACCAAACGAATATCTGTGTTGATTATGTCTATCGTCCGGCACAACTGCTTGGCAATGAGAATCTCATTTGTTTGGGTGTCGGACTCTGATCCGATCAGGAACATTATGGATTTGTGCACCGTCCCGGATTGACCGGGACGGTGTTTTTTATACCTGTTTAAAAAACAAATAATCGAACAAACAGCCAGAAATAAAGGTTTTATGCGCTTTTTTTCTTGGATGGCTGTAAAAATACGTGTATTTTCATATTCACAGGGAGAAATTTTATGCTGGACCAGAAAGATAAAGTCATTTTAAAGATCCTGCAGGACAATGCCAGGACATCCAACGCCGAGATCGCCCGTCACATGAACATGACGGCGTCGGCCATCTACGAACGCGTAAAAAAACTGGAAAAATCAGGGATCGTAAAAAGATATGAGACCCGGCTGGATCCCGGCGTTATGGGTCTTGATCTTTTAGCCTTTGTTCTGATATCCCTTTACGACCTTACAAAAATGAAAGAGACCGGCAAGGCACTTTCCCGGCTGGATAAGATCCAGGAGATCCATTATATAGCAGGAAAGGGTTCCATGCTCGCAAAGGTCCGTGCATCGGGTACGGCCGACCTGGAAAAATTACTGGATAATATTAATTTGATCGATAATGTTAAAATGACCGAGTCAACGATCGTTCTGACATCTGAGAAAGAGACATCGAAGTTATACGTAGAATAAAATATATTGGAGGTTATCATGAAGCGTATTGTTATTGCATTATGTGCAGTGCTGTTCGTATCGGGATTGTTCGCACAGAAAGTCGCAAGCATCCCGGTCACTCACAGAGACCGCTATGAACGCATGGAAAAGGGCACCGGGCAAGAACTTTTCACCTACCAACTGTCCAAGACAACGGCAAAATCCGCATCATCGTATGATCCGGAATTTACGGCTGTTTTGATCGATTCGAGTAAAAACGGATATGGTATGGTTTCCGGTGTAACAAATCCCATTTCCCACAGCGGAGAGACTTTTGTTATGGCTTACCGTCAATGGATCGGCGTTAACGCGTCGGCCGGTGCGATCGGTATGGCCTACAGTCTAGACGGCGGAGAAAGCTGGACAAATGCCACCAACGTTAATGCTGAATTACCCGGGGTTACGGAAGGGCGTTATCCTTCGGCCATCGGTGCCGGTGACTATCCCTTTATCGCCTGGAGCGAATATACCGGCGTGGGATCAGGGATCGAAAACGATGCGAAACCCCTGTATGCCATGGATCAGCTTGGTTTTGGCGGCGGGTGGTTGTCCTCTCCGCAGTATATCGGATCAAACGCCACCAATCCGGAAGGTATGTGGATGGGTTGTCCGAACTATTCCGAAGATGCCTCAGGGAATGGATTTATCAACATGACCTTCAGCACATGGCGGGAATTCGATGCGAACCAAATCGGCAGCAGAAATATCTATTTGTTCCGCACGACCAGTATGAGCGAAGGAAGCCTAACCTGGGCTCCCGCAGTTAAAATACTCGACTCAAGAACATATTTTGAACCGGGTTCGTCCAGCGGCTCAACCACGTCAGACGCCTTGATATCGATCGCGGACAACGGGATCGGATATGTCGCCAATGTCGCTTACTGGAATGACAGCTACAGTGTGGATAATAATGCATATCACACCTTTAAATTCCGGAAAACAAGCGATCACGGCGCAACCTGGAGCGAAGAATCTTTTGATGATGATGTTCCCTACTACTTTATCCCGGACAATGTGTTCGATGACAATATTTTTGACATCTTTATTCCCAGTCAGATCTTTGAAGTCGTATACGGAACGGATACCGTAACCGTGGATGAACTAACCGGTGAAGAAGACACGGTCCTTGATGTCATGAATTTTCCGGGTCTGTTCATCGGATATGATAATGAAATGATCGTTGATCAAAACGGCGGCGTACACATTATGTGTCTTGTGATCCCGGAATCGGAAGAATCCGGATATATTATGCCTACGGTACATCACGGATGCGGTTTTTATCATCTCTACTGCGCCGATCCCACACAGGAAGACGCCGAATGGAAAGTCAATTTCGTAACCAGCATGCAGAACACCTGGCGCTTTAACTATCACAACAGCACCCGGGCATGGCAGAGCTTTTTCCCCAGCATGGCAACGTCCATTGAGGATCCGAACATTATTTATGCCGTGTATCCGAAAGGGAACATCTATGAAGAAGACGGCTTGCTTTATATGAAAAGCTATGACATTTACGTCAGCCGTTCCTCCGACGCCGGTGTGACCTGGCAGGAAGAGATCAATGTTACGAATACGGATGATTTCGACGAGATCACGGCACATGCCGATCCGGACGCGACCAACGACAAGGTATATCTCGTTTATCAGGTTCCGGATTATTCGACCCTGACGGTTAATGAAGATGAGACTCCTGAGGATTATAAGAACCGCGTGTATTTCATGGCGGTCACACATCCTTACAGCAGTGTGGAGCCGGTGGTTCAGATACCTGCCGCTTTTGAGCTTAAGCAGAACTATCCGAACCCCTTTAACCCTGTGACAAAGATCGAATATGACATTCATCATGCAGGAGAATATCGTCTTGATGTTTACAATACGCTGGGTCAAAAAGTAACGACATTGTTCAGCGGATACAAAGAAAGCGGATATCATCATATTGATTTTGATGGTTCGCTGCTTCCTTCCGGTATCTATTTTTATTCGCTGACCGGCAATAATACGACACGTACGTTAAAATCAGTATTGCTAAAATAAACGATAAACATAAAGAGCAGACACCCCGTTCATCGGGGTGCCTGCCGTTTAAGGGGTTTGTATGAAAAAAGGTTATATCCTTTTTGTAATTTGTTTCATCATTACGGGTATTGCCCATGCCGATATTATCGGTACGATCCGTGGAAGTGTTACAGATGCCGCAACAGGGGACGCTCTCACGGGGGTCAATATTATGATCGAAGGCACACGGACAGGCACCTTTACCGACAATGCCGGATATTACAGTATTATCAATCTGCCGATCGGTGAATACTCTGTTTCCTTTACCATGATCGGTTACAAAAAGGTTATTCAGCATAATGTGCGGGTAATGCGAGATCAATCTACGATCATCAATGTGTTCATGGAGGTCGAAGCGGTTCTCGGAGAGATCGTGGAGGTCGTTGCGGAGCGCCCCTCAGTGGAAAAGGATGTGATCGGACGAAAGATCACCATGGAAGCCGAGCAGGTTGTCAATTTGCCGGTCAGGGATATGACGGAGATCTATACCCTGCAGTCCGGTATTATCGAGATCAAAACGGCAGACCTGGGCATTCCCGGTTTTGAGGAACGCGGCATCGAGCAGATCCATGTGCGTGGCGGGCGTGCCAACGAAACGGGATTTATGATCGACGGCCTGTATATCGAAAATCCCATTTACGGAGGGAAAGGAAAAGGAACGCGCTTAAACCAGTTTGCGGTTTCTCAGGTTGACTTTCAGACCGGATTTTTCAATGCCGAATACGGGGACGCCATGTCGGGTATGATCAATACCGTTACCCGGACAGGTCCCGAAAAACTTACCGGCGTTGTCCGGCTTGAACGCAGTAATTTTGGCGTGCTGTCCTCAGAACAGGACCAACTCAGGAACTATTCAAAGATCGCCGGCGGTTTTGGAGGTCCCTTATTTACCAAGAACATACGCTGGTGGACAAGTTTTGATCAGTCCAGGCAAGCATATGCCGTTTATGAATTTGATGATCTCGCTTTTGATATGAGCGATCCGTTAAGTGACTACAATACCAAGAATTTCATTAATCCTCTGGATACGATCCCCGGATGGCGGTCTTTCGGATTTGACAATACCTTCGATATCTTTAACAAACTGAGCTTCATAATATCTCCCAAGATCCGGCTGAATCTCTCTCACTGGTATGTTACGTCCAATTATAAAGCATTTGACCCGGCGTATATATTTTATGACCTGGGAAAAAATGAAGTTGAAAAAACATCTCAGCGCTATACGCTTGAATGGCGGCACCAGCTGAACGACAGAACCTTTTATACCTTCAATTATTCGGATTTTACGCAGGAAATGACGATGGGCGTCCGGAACTACGATTCCGACGGGGACGGATATCCCGACTGGGTGGAACAGCGTTATTTTGCGGATTTTTATGACAGTACGAAAGTTCCGCGCATTGACGGTATCCCTCTGGAATATGTCATCTCAGGAACAGATACGATCTGGAAGCTGGGTGATGAACTGGCGGAATGGCTTACGCCGGAACAGTATAATCAACCCTATACTTACTACCCCTTCGTTTTTGGTTACAGGAACGAGGATATCATTGTCCGGTATCAG
This sequence comes from uncultured bacterium, assembly GCA_964535585.1. GTDB lineage: Bacteria > Fidelibacterota > Fidelibacteria > Fidelibacterales > Fidelibacteraceae > M50B103. The sequence goes on from CAZHTR010000002.1 coordinate 132,050, forward strand.
AACAGCCCGAACCTCTTGCGGTATTACGGAGAATTTTACTATAGTGGCGCCGACCGCTACCATCACTATACCCGGTCAAGGACCCGGGAATACAAATTCGATATCACCTCACAAGTGCACAGACATCATCAGATAAAGACGGGTATCGACTATAAAACGCACGATATTACCTTTGATGAGATCCAGTTGCCATGGCTTTCGACTCCCTATACCGAGAAATACGATCGCCGTCCTCAGGAATTTGCAGGGTATATACAAGATAAGATAGAATATCCCTGGATGGTCATCAATGCCGGTTTGCGTTTTGATGCTTCCAATTCACGTGATTCCATGTGGGCGGATCCCCGGGTTCCCGATACAACACTGCATCCCACCACCTGGGAATTTCTATGGAGCCCGCGTCTTGGGTTCTCGCATGTAATAACCGAAAAGTCCACATTTACCTTCGGGTACGGTATCTATTATCAGAACCCCACCTACCGTGATGTGTATAACAACATTGACAAGCGTGCGAACATGGATGAATTCTTTAATACCCCGATGCCGCTTGTAGGAAACCCCTCTGTCAGCGCACAAAAAGTGACAAGCTATGAGTTTGGTTTCAATACGGAAGTAATGAATGATTATGTGCTTGGTGTCGTTGGTTGGTCTAAAGATTACAGTAATATGAATTCAACCGAACAGGTTCGCGTGGGCTCGGTGAGGTATACAACATTTGTGAATTACGATTATGGTTCCGCGCGCGGAATTGACCTTATCTTCGAAAAACGGCGCGGTCGTTTCTTCACCGGAAATCTGCAATATACCTATTCGGTTGCCATGGGGAACCGTTCCGACCCCTGGGCGGGTTACCGGAATTCCGAAGACCCCCTGACCATGCCGAAAACCGAAGTACTGCAGGAATACGACAGGACACATGATTTTAGTGCCCAGATGACGATTCGCATGCCCAAGGGATACGGTATCCCGCTGGGAGCGTATCATCTTTTCCAGAATACCATGACCAACATTACGCTTATTGCCATTTCGGGCGCGCCCTATACCCCGATCCTTTTGAACGATAAGGCGGGCCCCGTTAACAGTGAGCGCATGCCCCCGATCTTTACCGCCAACATGGCATTCAGAAAATATATCAATGTACTGGGTGACAGTCGCATGGTTCTGGGGTTCGTGTGTACGAACATCTTCAATCGTAAAAACCCGGTCTATGTCTTTCCCCGGACCGGAGACCCGGAAAACCCGGGCGGGATAGATCAGCGCTATATCCAGGAAGGTCTCAGAAGTTCCACATTCTATGACAGACCGTGGCACTATGATGACGCGCGCAGTATTGACTTCTTTGTTGAAGTTGAGTTTTAAGGAGTTTATTCATGAAATATATACAACGCATCGGATGTTTACTTTTACCCGTTTTGCTTCTTGCGATACCGCTTGATGAGGTTAAGCCAAAGACGGTTTTATCCAAACAAACATCCTCAAATCCCCTTCTGGAGCGCGCAAAGAGCTATGCGGACCAGGGTAAATTAAAAACGGCCATTTTGAACTACGGTAATTTTGTTGATCATTGGCAAGGTGATGTTGCAGGAGCCTGGGGCGAATATCAGTGGCTTGCCAATGTTTCCTTTATGCTGGGTGTGCCGGGAAAAGATAAAGACGGCGACCCCTATCCCTGGGCGATGCGCCCCCATCCGGACAATCCAGATTCGATCATTTACTGGGGACCGAGCGTTTCGGAATCCTGGCTTGACAGAACATCCAACCAGATCAATACTGACTGGGATGTGGTCTTGGGATCGAAAGGAAGAACCTATTCCGGCGAGATCACGGCAGGTGATTATGTGGGAGGTGTCTGGACGGACGAAAACGATACCTGGCCGCTATTGGCAACATCCATCGTTCCCGAATCCTGGCCGGTGCGCGTTGACGAATTTGGCGAAGAAGAACGATTCTGGCCCGGCTGGTTCGCTACCGATACGGATCCCTCTTCACCAACGTACCTGCAAGAGGTCCCCGGGCGTTTTGTTTCCGATGTGGATATCTATCTGGAATTTGATGATCGCTTTGCCGATCGTGAACCCGTATCTCGATTTACGGGGTACCCTACAGGCAGTAAGGTGCTGGCCACCGTGCATTCCTACGGACGTGCCTACGCGGAAGATATTATTTTTGTAACAATGAAGGTTGTTAACGAAAGTGATAAATATGGCTTGAACGGCGGTCTGGGATATGATTATGAAGATGTATATTTCGGATTTTATTTCGATGCCGACATGTTCAGTTCCTTTTATTACGGAGGATATCGTCCCTGTAATACGAACGACGGCGATATGATGGGATACAACACAGAATATAACTATGCGTATATTTACGACCTGACGGGCACGGAATGCGGTGGAGCATATGAGTTCAACGCATATGCCGCCGTTAAGCTTCTGGATACGCCGACCGCCAGCGATACGGTGTGGCTGGATGATTTGAACTATGTTGCGCCGGGCGAAGAACTGGGTCTGACGGACTGGCATTGGTTCGACTGGTATAACCGTCCCGGTGTGGTTGACAAAGAAGGGTCCGGAGGCCCGTTTGTGGGAGACGCGAGAACACCTGAGTCTCCCAAAAAAGAACAATTAATGTATCAGCTCATGTCGGGCGATACGACAGGATTAAGTGAAAAAGAATGGCAGTGGTATTTCCATCGCGACACCAGAGGAAACCTGAACCCCCATTTTGACAGCATGGAAGGACTTCTTGCGCAATTCCCCGATGGTTTGGACTGCGTATGCATGATGTCCTCCGGCCCCTTTACTTTTGCGGTCGGTGATACGGCCATGTTCTCCTTTGCGATCATCATGGGTGAGGACATTCCCGACCTGAACCGGAACGCGAACATGGCACAGATCATGTATGACCTCCGCTATCAGGGTTTTTCCGCGCCACAGGCACCAACGGTATCGGCGATCACGGAGTGGGACCCCGAAACCCAGCGCGCCGCCGTTCGGCTTGTCTGGGATGACGCGGCCGAATATTCCCGGGATATTGTAACCGGATATGCCGATTTTCAGGGTTACCGGGTCTATAAATCAACTGATGGCGGTAAAAGCTGGGGTACAAAGATCTTTGATATCAATCAGACCCATGCCGGCTGGAAGCCGATCGCACAGTATGACCTGAGCCTGGAACAGGATCTTGCACGTTACGGCAGAGATATTTCGGGTCCCGACCCCCTGGCTCCCTGGTTCAGTCTGGGCGAAAATACCGGGTTGCGACATGAATACCTCGATACGGATGTGCAGCTGGGCAAGGAATACACATATTCCGTGACTGCGTATGATATCGGCATGGAACCCGGCTTTACCATTGAAGTATACAGTGAAGAGATCACAGATCCCGTTTCGGGGTTTACCTATGAGGTAATACGGTACGATACGACTTGGTCGCAAACCAATACGAGCAGTCAGTGGGCATATTATTCCCTTGAAAGCCTTGAAAGCCCGAAAGGTACCACGCCACAGTCTCCGCAGTTTATCAAAGTCACCCCAACCAGGACCCCGGTGGACCTGAAGGGTAAAATTGACCTTATCCCGGGACCGAACACCATAGGGAATACGGAAACAAAGATAAGGATCACAGATCCCGCAAAAGTAAAAGAACATCAATACAAGATCGCAATATCCGCAAGTTCTGCACTTTCAACCTATGGTCCCTATATAAGATACCCGAAGTATTCCGTTATCAACATGAATACCGGAGACACACTGATCAACAAACACACGAACAGTGACCTTGATCCCAATTCCAAAGTACATTACCGTCCGATCTTTGATGGTCTCCAGGTGATTTTTTCCAATCTGGAACGTGCCGCGATCAAGAATGTCTATTGGGCTTCCGATCAGAAATATGTGTCGGCACATGCCAGATCGACACTGCCATACCCGCCTTCAGCCGATTACGCTGTCATTTTCGGTGCGCTCGATGAAGTATTGGATACGGTCTTCTGGCGGCTTCCCACACCGGCGAACAGAGTGGGTGTCCCCTTTAAGGCGATCAAACTTCCTTCCGGAGAACGTGTTGAACTGTTGGTCATGGAACATGTTAACAGCAGGGACGGGATCCTGAACTATATGGACGAGATCGCTTTCCGCGAATCAAATGTTCCCGGACAGCCGCCGGCAAATTTTGTTCAGACCTGGCAGATACGGTTCGAATGGGACACTCTTTTGGTTGCAAAGGATGAATATCCCTTTGTCCCGGGAGACACGCTTTTTGTTTATACGAACAAGCCGCTGCATAACGGAGACGAATATACCTTTACCGCTGCGGATTATCGACAGGAAGTGGAGGTCACGGAAGAAGAGCTTGCGGAAATCAGGGTTGTTCCCAATCCTTACATTGTTTCCGCGCAATGGGAACAGAGCCAGTATACGAAAAAGCTGTTGTTCATGAACTTACCGTCCGAATGTACGATCACGATCTTCACCCTGACGGGAGAATATGTCAACACGATCGTCCATAACAATCCCTACGATAATTCGGCGGCCTGGAATTTAACCACGATCAACCGTCAGGAAGTTGCCCCGGGTCTGTATGTATTTACAGTTGAAATGCCCAACGGCAAAAAACATGTCGGCAAATTTGCAATTATTCGATAAAGGAGAGCGCAAATGCATTTTATGAAGCGTTCATTCATTATAACACTGATCTTACTATTCACCGCTGCCGGTTTCGCACAGACCGATATCCCGGAAGATATCTCAAAGGTAGCGACACGTGCGGGACAATTCCTGAAAATGGAAGTCGGCGCTAAGGCCGCTTCGCTGGGCGGTGCGCATGTTGCCGGTGTTAACGACCTGTCGGCGCTGGCCTGGAATCCTGCCGGACTTGCGCATATTTCCCAGCAGAGTTTTTACGGGACATATACATCCCTGTACGCAGGGATCCAGCATGGATTTGTTGCTTACGGTACAAAGATCTCACATTCGGATTATCTGGGTGCAAGTGTTACCTATCTCAATTCCGGAGAAATGGAAGTAACAAGCCTTCGGTTCCCTGACGGATCCGGAGAGTTCTTCTATGTCAGCAACCTTGCGGTGGGATTGTCCTATGCGCGCAAACTGACCGATCGTCTGAGTATCGGAGCAACCGCCAAATTCGTTCACGAGACCATTTGGCGCGAGAAGGCTTCCGCCTTCGGATTTGATATCGGCTCGCAGTTCGATACCGGTATCAAGGGTATCCACCTCGGCATGGCGATCACAAATTTCAGTACAAAAATGAAATTTGACGGACCCGATCTGAATATAGATGTCGATACTGATCCGACCTACGAAGGCAATCCGGATACTCCCGCCCGGCTGAATACGCTGGAATGGTCCCTGCCGCTTGTGTTCAGGCTGGGCATCATGGCCGATGTCATGGGTCCGCGAAGCGAATTGATCCAGAATCAGAAGCACAGGGTCACAGTCTATTTCGATGGAAATGATCCGTTGGACAATGTTCTGCGTTTCAATACGGGTGTTGAATATTCCTTTCAGGAAATACTTGCTTTACGTGCCGGATATCACCTAAATTACGATACAGCAAATTTTTCTGCCGGTGTCGGCCTGAATTTGGAGTTGAACAACATGCCGTTGAACATTGATTATGCTATTGTCAGTTACGGTATATTAGGATTTGTGAATCAAGTGAGCATCCAAATAGGATTATAAATAATAAAAAATGAAACCTTTGAAAGGAGAACACATGAAACGTGTAATCGCTTTGTTATTGATTGCCGGTGTAGCCCTATTTGCGGCAACGGCACCTCAAAGTGATCCCGTGGAAAATGCAGGTACCCCGAGAGCCAAAGAGACACAGGTCTATATCAAGACTGCGCCTCTTCCGCTAGACGAGGTCCGCACACGTACTTCGGCCTTTAACAGATTGATGGCTCCCGCCGTCACTGTTGATACATCGGCCGTGGAAGTGATCTATTTTGAGGACTTTGAAAATGGTGCACCCGGATGGGTGAACTTTGACGGTACCGCGCCGGACCCCCGCGGGAAATTCCACCTGCTTGATTATTTTGATACGGGTGATTCCCTTTGGTGGTGCGGAGACCCGGTCCTGGGCGGTTATCTGAATAACTGGAACGTCGCACTTGAAACCCCGGAAGTTGTTCTTACCGGCGGGGACAGCATTCTGTCCTTTGATATCAGAATGTATGCCGAACCTCCCGAAGTATACAACGAATGGGATGGCTGGGATGGCGGAAATGTTCAGATCACCAATGACGGCGGCGCAACATGGACCATTCTTCAGCCTACCGGTGTTCCGTATAACGTTACCAGCATGTATTCATTTGGTACCGTTCTGGGCATGGGTCCCGGAGTCCCCGGATGGGGCGGTGAAGTTGCCGGTCGTGCCGAAGTGAATATAGCCGAATATATCGGCGATACAGTTAAGGTTCGCTTTGTATTTGTTGCCGACGTTGCTTATGACGTATTGGACGATGATGACCTGATCGGTATGATGGTTGACAGTATTCACGTTGCCGGCGATGCCGAATTCAACGGAAGCGTCAGCGACGGTTTGATCACATACGGTATTAAAACGCCGAGCGGCTCTTACTGGACCGTTCATGAAACGACCGATTCCATTCCTTCTCCGACACATGCGTTAAGGAACTTTGACGGCGATACGTATGCCTTGAACCTCGAAGATTATTTTGTTTCTCCCTCCATTGTTCTGCCGGATGAAGAAAACATGCTGATCTTCTGCGATTTTGAATTTATGGCGGATTTTGTCGATAATGACGAATTCCCGGATGTCGAATACTGGCGCATGGAATTCTCGCCGGATAATGGTGTTACATGGCGGGCGATCTCAAACCATGAGAACTCCGGAAATCCGAACTACGTATATACCGGATCCGGCCCGAACTGGTATCCGTTCCGCGGGTCGTTTAGTTACAGTGAATGTAATCTGACGGCACATGCCGGAAAAACCGTAAAATTCCGTTTTTACTTCCGCAGCGATGGTGATACACCTTCGGGTAGCGGTCTGTGGATCGATGATTTTATCGTCTATTCCATTCCGGACCTCCCTGTTCCGCCAAATGTTGTAGCGGAAATGGACGCGGAAGAACACATCGTTATCAGCTGGTACGAACTGAATGGCACACATATGCTGCCCATTGAATTCATGGGTGCAGACCCTGCAGATTGCGGAACCTATAATGGCCCCGGAGCTACCTTTTTTGGCGGCGCAGCAGGGGTCGGCATGGGTATGAATTACGATACGCAAGGTAAAGACGTGTTACTTTCGAGTCTGGATTTTGCTTTGCCGGGAATCAATCCCGATGGGGACAGTATTTCCGTCATGCTTTACAGTCCGAGTGTGGGTGTCTTGTATTGGAGCGATAATTTTGTTCCTGCCGTGGGCGGCGGATTTGAAAGCATCGATATCAGCGATGACTCGATTGCCGTGAACGGTCCCTTCCGTGTATTGATCTTCTGGGAAACATCAGCATCTCGGCCTGCTTGTTATATTGATCTTGATGGTTCCGGTATGTCCCTTTATAGCGGAGGTTTCTATACTGCTGCCTATGGTACACCGGTTGGCGCCCAGGGCGAATTCGGGGTTACCTATGAAGGTATGACCTATAATGTATACCGCCGGGTAGCAACCACGTCAACCTTTACGCGTATCGCATCCGGTGTGGCGGAGAACTCCTATACGGATGAAACGGCTGAGCCTTTCGTTGAATATGAATATTATGTCACCAGCACCAAGGGCGACTTTGAAAGTCAGCCGAGTGCGCGCAGACGTGCTTATGTCGTTCCGAACGATGTAGAAGAGATCGCGTACGACGACGGTAGCTTCGAAGACTACTTTGATCTTGGTTTGGATACCATGGTTGTGATCAAGATCACGCCTTCAAGCTATCCTGCCAAACTGGAAGCTCTGCGTTTCAATAATATTTATGCGGGAGATGCTTATAAGATCAAGGTATTTGCCGACGATAACGGAATGCCCGGTGAAAGCTGGCTCCGTATTGAACCTTCCATCGCTGCCGCGATCGCGGGCTGGAATACATTTAAACTGACCAACCCCATCACCCAAACCCAAAGCGGTATTGTCCTTGAAGACGGTGAAAGCATCTGGATCGGCGTAAAAGGCGCGGATACCCGATGGGCTTCCTGGCTTGCAATGGATATGAACAGTGGGTATTCCGGACTGGCAACCATGCAGGTTCCCAGCGGCGGATGGACTTCGATCGTGCCGGTGAAAGCAGGTAATCCGATGATCCGCGGATATTTTGATGTGGACATTGACCTGACCGCAACCGAAGAGATCGTTCCTGCGAAATATGTATTGTCGCAGAACTATCCGAACCCCTTTAACCCGGTTACCACCATTCGTTTTGAGCTCAGGGAAGCCGGCATGACAAAGATCGAAGTATTCGATATTACCGGTCGTCATGTCCGTACTCTGGTAGATAAACCGATGGAAGCCGGTTCGTACAATCTGAAATTTGATGCCTCTGCACTCTCAAGCGGTATCTATTTCTATCGTATGACCTCGGGTAATTTTACTGACATTAAGAAGATGTCACTCCTGAAGTAATTACCCGTTAACGTACATTAAAAAACCCTCCCACCCGGGAGGGTTTTTTTATATCAATAATTAATTTTTCATCCCCGGTCATTTCTTTAAGATGAAAAGTTGTTGAAAAATATTGTTATTTCTCTGATATATCAGGAACTACGGCACTTTAATGTTGTTTTATTTATTGTAAAATCCTATCATAGGTCATTGAAAAGACAGGAAGAATTCATGAAAAGAACCAAAATTATTATCGCACTTACAATAATGCTGACCGTGGCCTTCGCGGAATATTACCCGAATCATATTTTGTTTTCCCTTCGGCCGCACGAGGCACCGCTAACCCCCGAACAATGTATAAGCATGGAAACACCCTATCCCGGGTTGAATACATTTATTAAAAAACACAACGTTATTAGGCTCGAACCCTGGATACCCAATGCCCGTCCCGAAGACCGTGACGGCGATGTGTATCTGAACCGTATTTATCGCATAGTGATCCATCCGGAAATCGAAGAAGCACCGGGCATATTGCAGGAACTGAGAAAAGGCAGCACCGCAGTTCAAAATGCGGAGCGCGAGCCGGTCATGCGTGCCCGCGGGATTCCCGATGATCCCATGATCGGTAATCAATGGTATCTGAATAAGATCGGTGCTCGAGAAGCATGGAGACTCTGGGATATCGCGAACGGCGAGATTCCGGGGAACAGAGAGATCGTGATCGCGGTCGTGGACGACGGTGTGGAATATACGCACCCCGACCTGTGGCGAAGTATCTGGATCAATCAGAATGAGATCCCTGCGGATGTATTTGCACTGGCGGATACGGATGGTGACGGCTTTGTAACACCCGAGGAAGCGGTCGCTTTCTGCGGCGATCTGAACGGAGATGGAAAAACGGACCTGCGTGATGTTATTCACTCATATTCTCCTTTTTTGACGGGCGGCGATACGGATGGCGACGGATACGTGGATAATATTCTCGGTTGGGATGTTGCCGGAAGCGATAATGATCCTATGCCGATCAATAACAGCCATGGCACACATGTGGCCGGACTCGCCGGCGCCACGACCAATAACGGTATAGGTGTTGCATCCGTAGGATACGGTGTGCGTGTTATGCCGGTCAAGGCAACCGGTGATGCGGATTCGGATAATATATCACACGGATATCCCGGTATTACCTATGCGGCGCAGGCCGGAGCGGATATCATCAATCTGAGCTGGGGAGGTCCCGGTTACAGTACTTATGCACAAAACATTATAAATAGTGCTTATAACACCTATGGTTCTATTATTGTCGCCTCTGCCGGGAACGGGGATAATAACGGGAATCCCAGTAATGAATATCATTATCCTTCGGGATACAACAACGTTATATCCGTCACGGCGGTCAGTTCGAACGATATTTTTTCCTGGGCAAGTTACGGAGAAGCGGATCTTGGCGCGAATTTCTACGGTGTGGATATTGCCGCACCGGGAGAAAGCATGCTCAGTACCTACTTGACAAAATCGACCAGCTATACCTATCTTCGCGGTACATCCATGTCCTCGCCGCTGGTTGCCTCCTGCCTGGCATTGATCAAATCGGTTTATCCCGAAAAATCCAACGAATGGCTTACCGCCCGCCTGCTGGACCATACCGATCCGATCGACGATATCAATCCGAATTATGCCGGTCAGCTGGGAACTGGCAGGGTGAATATATTACGTTCTCTCGCGTTTGATAAATGGCCAAAATTAAGCTATACGGGCTTGCAGACCATCATTACGGAAGGAGATGCGGATTCGCTTCTGAACCCGGGAGAGCGCGCGCGTTTTATGGTTGAGATAAAAAACGACAGCGGATGGGTGAACGCCAGTGAATTACGCGGGGTATTAAGATCTTCTCAGGCCGGGATCACGATCACGGACAGTATTGCCACATGGAGCACGCTTCCTTCGAACACCAGCGCATGGAACAACGATAACGGTTTTGAAGTTGTTTTTGCCGACGATCTTGCGCCGGCCAAATATGATTTCTCGCTTGAACTGACATCGAATGAAGATACCGATTTTACATACAATGTCACACTTACGCTGCCTGTTTCCGTTTATCTTGATCAGGCGGGATTCCCCTTTATGGCCGGAAATGCGGTCGAAACTTCTCCGATCTTTACAGATATCGATGGAGATGGTTTTCAGGATATCATTTTTGCCGATAAGAGTGGCAATATTTATATCGTGAATCACCGGGGAGAGCTGCGCGAGGGCTTTCCTCTGGCCCTGGGCGGAGAGACCGGGGGGATCGCGATCGCAGATATCGATCTTGACGGTACGCTGGATCTTGTGATCACCCTGTTCAATAAGAAGGTGCTTGTGTATGACGTTAACGGGCAGTTCAAATGGAGCCGCAGCATTGGCGGATTCATCACATCCATGCCGGCGATCGGCAATCTGGACGACAGTCCCGAACGGGAAATTGTTTTCGGTGCAAACAATCAGAACATCTATGCCTTACATCATGACAGCACCTTTGTCGAAGGCTTTCCTGTCAATGTAGGTCAGAATGTCCGTAAGGGCGTTTCTCTTGCGGACCTGAACGGGGACGGAAAAGACGCCATTGTTTTTGGGGGAATGGGAAACAAACTAAGTATCATTGAAGCAAACGGAATCGTACGCGAAGGCTGGCCCCGGGATCTCTCGGGGACGATCCAGAGTGAACCGTATGTGATACTTACAGGTACCGACTCGGCGATCATTCTGATCGGAAATGATCGTGGCGATATGTACGGTTTTGATCCCGACGGGACACAGCGCTTCATGATCAGCGGCAGCGGTTCGATCAAGGCTTCACCCGCAGTTTTTGGACATAATAACGGGATCTTTGCGGCTTTTGGCACTGGCTCTGGATATATTTATCTGATCGATGTTCTGAGGGGTACTCTGGTTGAGAACTGGCCGAAACAGGTTGGCAGTACCATAGAACAGTCACTGGCTACAGCCCGTGTTGTAAATGAGGACGGACATGAACAGCAGATCCTTGCGATAAGCGGCGACGGTAGAATTCATGCCTATGCCATGGATGGCACACCTGTCGAAAAATTCCCGATCTCAGTCCGTTCTCTCTCCAAATCAAGTCTGGCGGTCGCCGATATTGATAAGGATAATGACCTGGAGCTGATCGCTGGAACAAATTCGGGACTTTCTGTGATCGATTTAAAACATTTTGCGGGCCCGGTCACCTGGCCGATGCACCGCGGTGAGATCAGCCGAAGGGGGTCATCGACCCAAACGATCATTACACCGGTCAAAGAGATCGATGTTCCGGAAGATCTGCTGTTTGTGCTTGCAGGGAATGCACCCAATCCCTTTAATGCTTCAACTACGATAAGTTATATTATTTCTGAAATACTTCCCGTCGAGTTGCGGATCTATTCCCTTGACGGAAGAAAGATCATGGAAAGGGACATTCAACCGCTCCGGGCCGGACAAAACGAGATACGCATTGACATGAGCTCTTTCTCCAGCGGTATCTATATCTATACGCTTGAATGCCTGTCCCAGATTGAAACAGCAAAAATGATCTATCTCAAATAACTCCGTATGATGATAAGCGGACAGAACCTGGCGGGATGAAAATAATATCTTGCATTAAAAAGGGATTCGTTTTATAATATCGGGCTTGAATTTCCGGGCGCTTAGCTCAGCTGGTTTAGAGCACCTGCCTTACAAGCAGGGGGTCGGGGGTTCAAATCCCTCAGCGCCCACCAACAACCGCTTTCAAAAAGCGGTTTCATCTTTTCAGGTAAAAATTATATTCTTATTTTAACAATACTGTTTTTCTTGATATCGAAGATCGGCTTCCATCCAGGCCGAATGTGCGGATCCTGCAGAGGTAAATACCCGACCCCATATTACCGGAATGCCAGCGGATGCGGTATGATCCCGACATTACGTACTGATCGAAGATCTTTTTTTCAAGCAGTTTTCCGTGTACATCATAAATTTCCAGGAAAAAGCAGGAGATATTTTCAGGCAAGGAAAAGCTGATATTAAGAACCGCATTAAAAGGGTTGGGAAAAACTTTCAGATCAAATATTTCCGGTACCTGTGTATGTACGGATGTTTGTTCAACCCGGATCGAGGCACTGTCCAGCCAGCCGATGTTATTGGCCTCATCTACTCCGGCAATACGATAAATATACAGCAAACCGGGCGTAACGTTTGAGTCAACATACAGATAATCGGTTTGCGAACTGACCGTTCCCTGCCCCAGAAGAAGGTCATTCCCGATATAATCATCCAAGGGTTCCCACTGGGAGAGGGTATCGCTTTTTCGCTCCAGGATAAAACCCAGATTCTGGGTCTCGCTTGCGGTTGACCACTCAATGCTTACGGATTCACCATCGGTCGATAGAAGCAAAGCGATAAACTCGACTGCACCGTACAAGGTAAAAGCTGGTCCGATGAGCATAAAAAATAAGCATACCTTGCATTTCATGTTGTTTTCCCGTTATTATGATCCGAAATGAAATTTATCTATCTGTCAAGTGCTTTTCAAGTCTTTTATTTCTTTGTATTTCCACAAAAGGGGTTTTAAAAGGCCGGAAATGGTTATAAATTATCGGAGCAGTAAAACGCGGAGATAAGGTATGTTAAAACTGACAGCCGATACGTTACGTATATTAGCGGCAGACATGGTCGAAAAAGCCAAATCCGGCCATCCGGGATTACCTATGGGAATGGCGGATTGTGCTGCGGTTTTGTGGACGCAGATAATGTTGTATAACCCCGATGATCCGCAGTGGCCCGGCAGAGACCGTTTTGTGCTTTCGGGCGGACACGGATCGGCCTTACTGTATGGCTTGCTGCATCTGGCGGGTTATGAGATGCCGCTTGCGGAATTAAAGAACTTTCGGCAATGGAACAGTCAAACACCGGGTCATCCCGAATGCGAAATTCCGGGGGTAGAGACCACGACCGGACCTCTGGGGCAGGGGCTGGCGAATGCTGTGGGTATGGCAATAGCGGCAGAAAAGAGTGCAAAAACGTGGAATGCCCCCGAATATGCGCTTTTCGGTGAACATTATGTCTATTGCTTTTGCGGGGACGGGGATATGATGGAAGGTGTCAGTCATGAAGTATCTTCGCTGGCGGGACATCTCGGTCTTGGAAAACTGATATGCGTCTATGACAGCAATCGTATCACCATCGACGGCAGCACCGATCTAAGTTATTCGGATGATGTCGCCTTGCGCTATCGGGCATACGGATGGCACGTGCAGGAAATAAACGGCCATGACCACGATCAGATAAGGAACGCCTTTCAAAAGGCGAAGGAACAGGCGGACCAGCCATCCCTGATCATTGCACATACACACATTGGCTTCGGGAGTCCGAACAAACAGGATAAATCTGCGGCGCACGGCGCACCCCTGGGGGAAGACGAACTGCGTCAGACCAAGCGCGCCCTGGGATTTCCGGAAGACAGTTTTTTTTATATTCCCCGGGAGGTCAGGGACCTGTTTTCGGATTATGTCCAAAAAATGAAAGAACGGTATGCCGACTGGCAGACAAAATACAGGGCGTGGGAGCAGACCGATCCCGCGCGTTTTCAGCTGTATAAACAGCAGATCGACAAGAAACTGCCTGCCGGCCTGGAAAAGATACTGATGCAGAATCTATCCCGCAAAGAAAACGCCACCCGCGCATATTCCGGTCACATATTACAGGAAATCATCAAACATGTACCGGGTCTTATCGGCGGCTCAGCGGATCTGGCCGCTTCAAATCTGACCCTTATCAAGGATGCGGGTATATTCAATCGGGAAGATCGCGCAGGTAAGAATATATATTATGGTGTCCGCGAATTCGGCATGGCTGCCATTATGAACGGGATCGCACTGTACGGCGACGGTTCCATACCGTTCGGCGGTACATTTTTGGTCTTTTCGGATTATATGCGCAACGCGATCCGCATGTCCGCGATCATGAAACAGCAGGTCATCTATGTCTTTACGCATGACAGTATTTTTGTTGGTGAGGACGGACCCACACATCAGCCGGTTGAACAATTAATGTCTCTGCGGCTGATACCCGGCCTGCAGGTCTTGCGTCCGGCCGATGAAGTTGAAACCGCTCAGGCATGGCTAAAGGCGCTGCGCTTTCAAACCGGCCCCAGCGCGCTGATCCTTACCCGCCAGACATGTCCCGACCTTCATCCGGACGATACCGGCAATATCGATTTTGACAAAGGCGCTTATATCATAAAAGACACCGCGGGGACACCCGATCTGATCATTGCCGCCTCGGGTTCGGAACTGGCGATCAGTATGGAAGCCGCTAAAAAACTCACCGGGGAAGGGATGCATGTTCGCGTCCTGTCCGTACCCTCATTTGAGCTTTTTCTGGAACAGGAAACGGCATATCGCAAGAGATTGATCCCGCCGGGTAAAACTCCCGTGGTCTGTGTTGAAGCAGGGCGCACTTTCGGATGGGGACAGATTTCAGCAAATCCCCTCTTGCTGATAGGAATGGATAATTTCGGAGATTCGGCACCCTATCCCATACTTGCAGAAAAATACGGTTTCACGGCAGATGCCGTTTATAACAGGATAAAATCCTGGTTAGAAGATGCTAAGGTGAAAAATTAGTTTAGAAAAAATAATGTTTTTTTTAGGGAAAACATTATATTAATTAGCTGTTTGCCACCTTAGCTCAGTCGGTAGCAGCGACGCTTTCGTAAAGCGTAGGTCGCCGGTTCGATTCCGGCAGGTGGCTCGACATAAAATAAATCAAGGATTCAATATGAGTATGTTCAAGTGGTTAAACAGTGACATAGCAATAGATCTGGGGACGGCCAACACCCTTATTCATATGCGCGGTCAGGGGATCGTGATCAATGAACCGTCCATTGTTTCAAAATCGACAAAGACCGGTAAGATCATCGCGGTAGGCAATGAAGCGCGTGAGATGCTCGGCCGTACCCATCCGAACATTACGACCATTCGTCCCATGAAAGACGGGGTTATCGCGGATTTTGAAATGACCGACGGAATGCTACAGGGTTTTATCAAAAAAATTCATCTTTCCCGTTTTGCCCGTCCCAAAATGGTGGTATGTGTTCCTTCCGGCATTACTGAAGTGGAAAAACGCGCAGTCCAGGAAAGTGCCGAACGTGCAAATGCCAGTCGCGTGTATCTGATAGAGGAACCGGTAGCTGCCGCTATCGGGATCGGTATAGACATCAGCAAGCCCTTTGGCAGTATGATCGTTGATATCGGCGGCGGGACTACGGAAATTGCCGTTTTGGCATTAAACGGTGTTGTTGCAAAAGAATCGATCCGGGTAGCGGGTGATGAACTCAATAATGCCATTGTCCATTATTTTCGGGGAAAACACAATCTGATGATCGGCGAACGCACTGCCGAAGAGATCAAAAAAGCCGTTGGTTCTGCCATCCCCATGGAAGAGAAGATCATTGCCGTTAAAGGCAGAAATTTACTTACGGGTATTCCGCGTACCGTCGAGGTGGACGCCAACGATGTATCCGAATGTTTGCAGAAAACCATTGAAATGATGATCGCCGCCATCAAACGCACGCTTGAACACACACCGCCGGAATTGTCATCGGACATTCTGGACCGCGGGATCATTCTTACCGGCGGCGGATCCTTGCTGCAGGGACTAGATGAGCGTATCCGGCGCGAAACGAACCTGCCCGTGAATATTGCCGACGAACCCTTACTTTCGGTTGCAAAAGGCACCGGGAAGGTGCTGGAAAACATAGAAAATTATCTTGATATTCTATTGTAGATGCTGAGCAAATTATATGACTTTATTATTTCCAAACACCTGGAGATATTGACCGTAATCTTTATCGGCATCTCTCTTTTCCTTTTATCCCAAACAGAAAATCACACCGTTCTTGCCGTGCAGACCAAATGGCAGGATATTACATTGTTTATAAAAAAACCCTTTGTGGAGCAGCAATACAGACGAATGGTACTTGATGAAAATAAACAGCTGCGCATGGAAGTATTTCGTCTGAACAAAGAGGTTTCCCGCCTTCAGAACCTTAGTTCCGAAAACGAGCGCTTGCGTGAACTACTGGGATTTCGTGACACATCACATTACGAAATGCTGCCCGCATTGATCGTTTACAAAGGCTTTAAAGACGGGTCTGACATTATTATGCTGGATAAAGGCAAGAAGGATAATGTAAAAAAGAACGATATTATTGTCGATAAGAACGGATTGGTCGGGCGAGTGCTTTCAGCAGGGGAACGCAGTTGTATTGTGAGCATGATCATTGAACCGGATGTTCGGGTCAGTGCGCGGATCAATCCGGTCCGGGTTTACGGTATCTTGAAATGGCATCACGGAAATACTTTTATTATAGATGATATTCCGGTCAGTTTTGACATTCAGCCGGGATGGACCGTAACCACATCCGGTCTGTCGGAGGTTTATCCGGCAGATATTCCCATTGGCGTTATTACGGAAGTAAGTTCATCGGATAATGGTTTTACATATATTATCAAGGGTGATTATTCGGTTTTATTCAAGAACCTTCATGAAGTATTTATTCTGAGCGGAAATGGAAAATAATAAAAAAAACACGCTTATTTCCTATATTGTACTGGTCATCCTGTTCGTTATTGGAATGATCTTTAACGATTTTATCGGTATTGCCGGCATTCATCCGGATATTCTTTTGATCTTTCTGATCATTCTGGCCATGAATGAAAGGCCGGTCTTTGTTATTATCGCCGCATTTGTTTTTGGCATACTTCAGGATATCGTTTATCCGGGAAGCTTGCATTTCTGGGGACTTTCATCTCTTATAAAGACACTTCTCATTTATGTTTTATTAAAAATGTTACCCTTGGTCCGCCGTATGCGAGGCGTTGCTTTCCATGTAAGCATGTTCGGCACCATGTTTGTATATTATCTGCTGTATAATCTTTTATATTATTCGGGATTTGCAAAACCTTTTGTCATTTTGTATCGTTATACACTTCCGGAGACCGCTTATACCTTTTTGATCTTTCTCGTCCTCAGCGCGATATTTCCGCTTTATCAGAAAACCAACAGGTAACTATGTCACAGGAAGTCAAAAACCGCATCGGCGCATACCGCATCATTACGCTGCTTGTGTTTGCTGTTGTGCTTTTTTTAATATTGATCATGCGGTTTTATGATCTACAGATCGTTAATCATGCGATATACCGCAATCAGGCGATCGGCAACATGTTGAATCGTGTTGATATTGCAGCGCCCCGGGGACTGGTTTACGACCGGAACGGAAAAAAACTCATCTATAATGTGCCCTGCTACAATATTGTTGTTTATCCTGATATTATTAGACAAAATCCCGAAACATGGGAAAAGCTGGAGACAATAACGGGAGTTCCCGCCGCACAGTTGCGGCGCAGTATGCAGCGCAATCAAATCGGGGCATACCGGCCGGCCGTTGTGCTGAGAAATATTGATTTTAAGGTCAATACGCGCATTAATGAGGATATCCAGGAATTCCCGGGAGCGGAGGTTGTATTTAGCCCCATCCGCGCCTATGCTCCGGAAATAAAAAGCGGTAATATTCTCGGATACACTGCTCAGATCCGTCAGCGTGATATTCAGCAATACCGGCAGATGGGATATAAGCTTGGCGATATTATCGGATATGACGGGATCGAAAAGCAATACGAGGACCTTCTGAAGGGAACACGAGGTTACCGCTATAAACAAGTGAATGCCGTTGGCCAACCATTGAGCGACCAGGCCTACGAACAGATCAATCCCGTTCCGGGGAATGCATTGTTTTTAACGCTGGATCATCGCATGCAGGCATATACGGAAACATTATTGGCAAATCATAACGGAGCTGCCATTTTAATGAATTATGAAAACGGGGAAATTATTGCCTGCGTCACTTCACCATCCTATGATCCCCTGATATTTGTAGACGGCTTGACACAGGCGGAATGGGACTCCATCGTACAGGACAAACGCGTTCCGCTTTTTAATCGTGTGATCCGCGGACAATACCCACCGGGGTCCATCTATAAAATGGTCGGAGCAATTGCCGGATTGGAAAAAAAGATCATTAACCCCACGGTGGAATATGAATGTACGGGTGTTTATACGCTCGGTGGCCGTAATTACAAATGCTCACACGTGCACGGAATGGAAAACCTGAACGATGCCATTGCGCATTCCTGTAACGTTTATTTTTATAATGTGATCCTGGACCTTGGAATTGATGATTGGAGCAATTATGCCAGAATAATGACCTTCGGCGAAGTGACCGGGATCGATCTGCCCGGAGAACTGGCGGGTATCAATCCGGACCGCGATTTTCTCGATCGTCAGTATGGCCGGCGTAAATGGTGGCGGGGAACATGGCTCAACATGGTCATCGGCCAGGGCGATGTTCTGGTCACACCCATGCAGGTTGCCCGCTATACGGGGATTCTGGCAACGAACGGAAAAATCATCACGCCGCATTTATTGAAATCGGTTCAATACACCGAAGATATGCGCAAGGAAGAAATAGAGTATCCGGTCAACCATATTACAAATATCTCGGATGCAACATGGAAAGAAATCCAATCGGGAATGCGCAATGCCGTTCAAAGCAGCTGGGGTACCGGGCGAACGGCAAATGTACCGGGGTTGGACATGTACGGGAAAACCGGAACGGCACAGAACCCCCACGGCGAATCACACGGATGGTTCATGGGTTATTCCGCTCGAAAAGATTTTCCGTATGCGGTGGTCGTCTTTATTGAGCACGGCTCTTCCGGCAGCGAGACCGCAGCTCCCTTTGCCGGTCAGATGTTAAGGACCTATTACCATATGAGAAGACAATGAAATTCAAAGACTTTTTTAATCTGAAAATCTCTGAAATAGACGTTCCCTCGCTGATACTTGTTCTGCTGTTAACGGGATGTGGGCTGATAGCGATATACAGCGCAACGACCTATGTGGGAGCGGAAGTGAACTTGCAGTATTTTTGGAAACAGGTTCTTGGTATTGTCGGCGGACTTATTATGTTCATATTACTGTTCTCCATACGAAAAAGTTTTTTACTCAGTTACGCAGAGGTTCTGTATTTGATCGGTCTGGGCCTGATCCTTGTCCCCTTTATCATATCCATTGCCACAGCAAGTTCGAACCGCTGGATCAATCTGGGAATATTTCAGGTCCAGCCTTCCGAATTCATGAAATTCATACTGATCATCATGCTGGCAAAATGTTTCAGTGAAAACCGCCGGTCACCGCTCAATCCCGGGTACGTTCTCTATCCGTTGGGCGTGCTGGCCATCCCAAGCGCCCTTGTCTTTATTCAGCCCGATCTGGGTACCACGTTTGTTTATGTTGTTATCTTTGCGGTCATGCTTTTTGCCAGCGGATATAAGTTATATTATATTTTTTTGATATGTGCACCGTTCATCACGATGCTGGCGGCTTTCAATAGTTGGGTTTTTCTTGCCTGGGGGATAATCGTTGCGATCATTATTTTTATTAATAATAAGAACATCCTTTTTTCTGCCGCAATGTTTATTATGAATATCCTTGTAGGTGTTCTAACACCCTTTTTCTGGAATGCAATCAAGCCGTATCAGCAACAGAGAATACTGACCATGCTAAATCCGCGCCTGGATCCGATGGGAGCGGGTTATCAGGTCATACAGTCACAGATCGCTATCGGATCAGGCGGACTGAGCGGAAAAGGCTTTTTGCAAGGCACCCAGTCACACCTGCGTTTTCTTCCCGAACAGCATACGGACTTTATTTTTTCCGTTATTTCCGAAGAATTCGGTTTTTTCGGTATAATCGTAATTCTGTTCATATACTGTTTTTTGATCCTTCGCTGGTACCGCATGGCGATGACGGCGAAAAGTACATTCAGCGCGATGCTCATCATTGGGGGTACGACCGCGCTGTTGGCACATATTTTTATCAATGTAGGTATGACGATCGGACTGTTACCCGTAACCGGGAAGCCGCTTCCCTTTATCAGTTACGGCGGCAGCTTTTTAATGACCTGTTTCGGACTTGTGGGTTTAGTCCATAACGGGAATGCAGAATAAACGCTCAGCAGCGCAACAAATGAAGAAGACCGGTACGTTCATAAAAATCCTTGAATTTCTAACTTCTTATTCCTGCATAAGTTGATTATATTAATCGCGTGGAAAAGCTGATCTTAAAAAACAAAAAAGCATATCATGATTTTCATATCCTTGAAAAGATCGAAGCGGGGATAATACTTCACGGAATGGAAGTAAAAGCGATCCGCGAAGGGAAAATGAACATCAAAGAAGCTTACTGCAGTTTTCATGAAAATGAACTCTTTTTAATGCAGGCGCATATTTCACCCTATTCGCACGCGGATGCCGAACCGTATGATCCGGTACGTCCGCGTAAACTCTTGCTTCATCAGAAAGAAATACGGAAATTAAAACAAAAACGCGATGAACAGCATCTAACGCTGATACCGTTGTCGCTATATTGGTTGGGTAATCATATCAAAATTGAACTGGGACTGGTCAAAGGGAAAAAACTTTATGATAAGCGACAGGATATAGCTAAACGGGAGACCGAGCGCAGCCTGGAGCGCCATCAAAAACTGAGATAAAAGGAGAATACATGGAACGATTTCCCTCACTGAATGAACAAATGGATATCATTCGCAGAGGCGTTGAAGAAATTATTCCTGAAGAAGAGCTTGTAAAAAAGATCGAGAAAAGCATAAAGACCCGTCAGCCGCTCAGGATAAAACTGGGGGCCGACCCAAGCAGACCGGACCTGCACATCGGTCATGCTGTGGTCCTTGGTAAGATGCGTGAATTTCAAGATCTGGGACATAAGGCGGTCCTGATCATAGGAGATTTTACAGCTATGATCGGCGACCCCACAGGACGCAGTAAAACACGCCCCGCTCTGACATTGGAAGAAACCAAACATAACGCACGTTCGTATTTCGATCAGGCCGGTATCGTTCTGGACCGAGAACATCTGGAAATACATTATAATTCCGAATGGCTCGACGGAATGCACTTTAAAGATATTATTTCCCTTTCGGCACATTATACGGTTGCGCGCATGCTGGAGCGGGATGATTTTTCAAAACGTTTTGAAAAAGGTATTGCCATATCGATACATGAACTTCTGTATCCGCTTGCACAGGCTTATGACAGTGTCGCGATCCGCTCGGATATTGAACTCGGGGGCACCGATCAGAAGTTCAATCTTCTTGTGGGACGTGATATCCAGCGCGAATATGATCAGGAACCCCAGGTTATTCTTACCATGCCCATCCTGGAAGGACTGGATGGAAAAGAAAAAATGTCAAAATCTCTGGATAATTATATTGGTCTGACCGAATCTCCTGAAGAAATGTTCGGAAAAACCCTGTCGATCAATGACGATATGATCATGCGTTACTTTGAACTGGCAACCAATGCCACCGGGGAAGAACTGGAAAAATACAAAACAAGAATGGAATCGGGAGAAAACCCCAGAGACATTAAACATCTTCTTGCGGAACGCATTGTTGAGAAATATCATCAAAAAGCGGGGGTAAAGCAGGCAAAAGAACACTTCCAGAAGGTATTTATCGACAAAGATATTCCCGATGACATACCCGGAATACGCGTTGGTAATGAAGAGGTATTGCTTGCAAAAGTCCTGGTTGAAAGCGGGCTTTGTCAATCGGGTGGTGAAGTAAAACGACTTATTGCTCAGGGTGGGATCTATCTTAATGGAGAACGTATTACAACGTACGCGGCGCCCTTGTTCGTAAAAGACGGTGATGTTTTGAAAGTGGGAAAACGAAAATTCCTGAAATTGCTGAAAGATCAATAAAACACCGCATCATTATTTAGAGGTTGACATGAAATGGTCTCCCTTGGCGGAAAAAGTACATCACTATATTATCCGCCATTCCCTGGCAGATACCGGTGACACAATAGCGCTTGCTTTATCCGGCGGATTGGACAGTGTTGCTCTTTTACACGTGATCCTTGAGCTGCGGTCCAAATGGCGCTGGAACATTGTGATCGTTCACATTGATCATGGTTTGCGCCCGGAGAGTGATCCAAAGGAGTCGGATTTTTGCCGGGAACTGGCAGCGAGATATGGTCTGCCATATTTTGAAAAAAAACTGGAACTATCAATCCCGGAGAAAAAAGAGCAGTACTTGGCAGCAACAAAAAATCATCCCGGTACAGAATCGTTGGCTCGTATTGCGCGCTACAAAGCCTTTGATGCCTGGGCCGAAGAATTGCATTGCAATGCGATCTTTACCGCGCATCATGCCAACGATCAGGCAGAAACGGTACTCTATCGCGTGCTTACCGGTTCGGGTATAAAAGGTCTTGCGGGTATCCCCGAAAGTCGCGGCATCTATCGCCGACCCCTTAAAGAGATCTTACGGGCGGAACTGGAAACATATGTTCACACGAACGACCTGGTATTTTGCGAAGATCTGAGTAATCAAAATGAGAACTATGTCCGGAACCGGATCCGCCACACGCTCCTCCCGGCACTGAAAACAATGGGATTTGATCAGGTTGAAAGATTGCTGGCACGATCCGCACGCTCTCTGGATGAAGCCGGGGACGCTTTGCAATATTTTACCGGATCTCTCGTGAAGGAATATATATCTTTCACCGATGATACCATCATGTTGAAAATGAAAGACTTGGATAAGCTGCCCGTCTATTTTCAAAAGGCATTGTTTAAATATGTTTACCGTGAATCACTCCTGGTCCAAAGACATATTACGGAAAAGCAACTGGAGCAGATCCTTGATTTTGTTCTTCGGTCGGAGACCGGCCAAAGCATGGAGATCATGGATACGCGGATAAATAAAGAGCGGGAACATGTTGTTTGGTCAATATCCGAAAGCGAAAGCCACACGCTTGAGATATCTTGTACAGAAGGGGAATTTCTTACAGATTCGAAGGGCGGCCTATTAAAGATCAACTTTCAGGATACCCCCGTTTCTCTGCGAACCGACGATCCCTCAACAGCATATTTTTCCGGAAGTCTTATCGGTGAAAAACTTATTTGCAGACCATGGAAAGCAGGTGACAGGCTGCGTCTATTTGGAAACGGAAAACTTAAAAAGGTCAGCGATGTATTGAAAGATGAGAAAATAACTGCGAGAAGGAAAAGAACACAGATCGTTGTTCTTGCCGGGAACAACATCCTTTGGATACCGGGTGTGAAGCGCGGGAATGAATACATTGCTGACATAAATGAAAAGCAGGTCGTAAGAATTCAATATATCAACGGAGAGAAATAATGATCAAAAAAACACTGACACTGAACTACGGAGGGCAATTTGACGGCGAGATATTAGATCTTCTGATATCAGAGGAAGAGATCCAGGAACGCGTCAAGCAAATTGCAAGACAGATATCTGCAGATTATTCGGGCAAGGGTAAACCTCCGATCATGATCGGCGTATTGAACGGGAGCTTTTATTTTATGGCCGATCTGCTACGCGCAATGACCATTGAGGCCGAGATGGACTTTATTAAAATATCCTCATATGTCAAAACCGGCTCTACCGGTACCATACGCTTGATCAAAGATATCAGTGCGGACATTCATAACAGAGATCTTATACTGGTCGAAGATATTGTCGATACCGGGCTTTCCATCAACTACCTTCGTAATCACTTCCGCAACAGTCACCCCGCCTCCGTTCGGGTTGCCACATTGCTTTATAAAAAAGAAATAACAAAGGTCAAAGTCCCTCCGGAATACATCGGTTTTGAGATACCGGATAAATTTGTTGTTGGTTACGGACTGGATATAGAACAGCAATACCGGCGGTTACGGGATATATTTGCCATGAACAGCGAGAAAAAGGAATAAAAAAGGAACATTCTCTCGTATTTGTTTTGTATATTAAAAGACTGTAAAGGAGATGACATGTTCACTGTTTTTTATAATAGTCCCGAGGAAAATCCCAATAACAAACCGCCGCAAAAACCGGGTCCGGGCAAAGGCCCCGATTTTCAAGGTCCCGTAAAAGTTCCCAAGACCCCTCTGATATGGATCGCTTTGGTGATCATACTGCTTATCCTTGCTCAGATTTTCGGGAATGCCTCAAGTTCAAACGAAAAAAAACTAAGCTATACCGAATTTAACAGATATCTTAAAGAAGAAAAGATCAGGAATGGCGTTCTTGAAGGAAATGCATTATCCGGAGAATTTAAAGATCCGCAGATTGAATTCGTGAACGGCAAAGAAGTGGAATACCTGCGATATCATGTTACGATCCTTCATCTGGACACGGAATTGCTGAACCAATGGGACGAGGCCGGTCTGGAATATGAATTCAAACAGCAAACTATCGGATTTAAGGATATCCTGCTGAATATTCTTCCCTGGATCATCATTATCGGGGTTTGGATCATTCTTATGCGCAGAATGTCCGGTAACCGTGGCGGCGGCGGAGCGGGGGGCCTTTTTTCCTTCGGGAATACCAATCCCGCTAAAAAGTTCAACTCCGAGAATTCGAAGATCACCTTTAAGGATGTAGCGGGTTGTACTGAAGCCAAACAGGAACTGGAAGAGATCATTGAATTCTTGAAAAACCCCGAACGATTTCAGCGACTGGGCGGACGTATTCCACGAGGTGCACTTTTACTGGGACCTCCGGGTACCGGTAAAACATTACTGGCAAAAGCAGTAGCGGGTGAAGCGAAAGTACCTTTCTACAGTATATCGGGTGCGGACTTTGTCGAAATGTTCGTGGGAGTCGGTGCGAGCCGGGTCCGCGGGCTTTTTGATCAGGCATTAAAAAACTCTCCTGCCATCGTATTTATTGATGAGATTGACGCTGTTGGAAGACAGCGTGGCGCCGGTCTGGGTGGCGGACACGATGAACGGGAGCAAACCCTGAATCAACTCCTTGTACAGATGGATGGATTTGATTCCGATGCAAGCGTTATTGTCATCGCGGCGACCAATCGCCCTGACATTCTGGATTCCGCATTGCTGCGTCCGGGTCGTTTTGATCGTCAGATCGTGGTAGATGTTCCGGATGCCGTAGGGCGCGAAGGCATTCTGAAAGTGCATACAAAGAATATCAAACTTTCTTCGGATGTGAATTTAAAGACCCTTGCCAAGGGAACGCCGGGTATGGTTGGGGCGGATTTGGCGAATTTGGTCAATGAAGCCGCATTATTGGCTGCGCGAAAAAACCATAAGAATGTTACCGCCAAAGATTTGGAAGAAGCCAAAGATAAGGTCATGATGGGAACGGAACGTCGTTCACTGTTGCTAAGCGAGAACGATAAAAAGATAACGGCAATACATGAAGCCGGGCATGCTTTGGTCGGACTATTATTGCCGGAATCTGATCCGGTCCATAAAGTTAGTATCATTCCCCGCGGGCGCGCTCTGGGTGTAACCCACATGCTTCCGGAAGCGGATAAATATAATTACACAAAAAAATATATTAACGCCCAATTGCAGGTCATGATGGGCGGCCGCGTAGCGGAAGCATTGGCCTGTGATGATATTTCAACCGGTGCAAGCAATGATATTGAGCGTGCAACCGATATGGCACGGCGCATGGTATGCGAATGGGGTATGAGCGATGCTTTGGGTGTGACAGCATTTGGGAATAAAACACATGAATTATTTATTGGGCGTGATTTCGGTACAACCAAAAATTACAGCGAAGCAACAGCGCAGAAGATCGATCAGGAAGTACATCATATTGTTAATACCGCCTATGAAGGTGCAATGCTCCTATTGAAAAACCACTTCAAAACCCTGAAAAAGATCGCTGACCAGTTATTGGAAAAAGAATCGCTTGACAGGGAAGAACTGGAGAAGATTGTTTCGGAAGAAGGAATAGAAATTAAAAAAAGTGTTGAAATAAAAAATCAACCCTAGTTCTTTGATTATTTGATTAGATGAAAGTGGCCGTATGACAACAAAGATCATGGGTATTTTGAATATCACCCCGAATTCCTTCAGTGACGGCGGTTTGTATCTTGATCCCGACACCGCATACCGGCATGCGGAACACATGCTGGAAGAAGGAGCGGATATGATAGATATCGGCGGAGAATCAAGCCGCCCCGGATCGCTCCCGGTGTCACCGCAGGAAGAATTAGACCGCATTCTCCCCGTTCTGGAGCGTGTTCTCCGGTTGGATACAAGCGTTTCCGTTGATACGAGTAAATCTGTTGTTGCCAATGAGGCGCTTCGTTTGGGTGCGTGTATGATCAATGATATTTCGGGTCTTCGCTTTGACCCGCAAATCGCGCATTATGTGGCGAGATATGATGCCGGGTTAGTGATCATGCACATGAAAGGTGTTCCGCAGACCATGCAGGAAAATCCCGAGTACACTGATCTTGTTCAGGAGATCTGCGATTTTCTGAAAAAGCAGGCAAAGATCGCACTTGATGCCGGTGTAAAACATGACAGGATTATTCTTGATCCCGGGATCGGTTTTGGAAAGCGCTTAGAAGACAATGCGGTTATTTTGAAAAATCTTGATACTTTTCGTAATTTAAAGTATCCTATCATGATCGGAGCATCGCGCAAGTCGATGATCGGTGATATCACACAGGCCGGTGTTCATGATCGTTTACCCGGTTCCCTTGCGATCGCTTGTGTTGCCGCGATCCGGGGTGCGGATTTTATTCGGGTGCACGATGTCGCCGAAACCGTACAGGCACTTCGCGTATTGGATTATATATGGTAGAACTGTTTAACATTGGGTTATTGACCGTTTCGCTCATCGATATTATCGACATCGTTGTTGTTGGGTTCATTTTTTATGGCACCTATTTATTATTTCGCGATACCCGCGCAAGTCAAATGCTATATGGTATGATCGCGATCGCTCTGATCGGTTTTATCGCGCAACTTTTAAATTTGCGTGCAACAGCCTGGCTTTTTGAGAAATTAGCGACAGTATGGGTGATCTTGTTCATTATTCTATTCCAACCCGAATTGCGACGCATACTCTTATATATAGGGCAAAATCCTCTTTTACGATGGATGTCCAAAACGGACAACACAAAAACAGAAGAAATTATAACATCGGTTTTTGAACTTAAAAAAGCCGAGTTGGGTGCATTGCTCGTAGTCATGCGCGACAGTGGGTTAAAGTCGATCATTGACCGCGGTGTTCAGATCAATGCAGTAGTCAATCATGAACTTATTCTTTCCATTTTTAATACAAGTTCTCCATTACACGATGGTGCAATCGTGATCTATGAAGAAAATATATTGGCCGCAAAATGTATTTTACCTTTAAGTGAAAATATCGAGCTTGATCCCACTATCGGTACGCGGCACCTGGCGGCATTGGGCTTATCGGAAGAAAGCGATGCAATGGTCATTGTCGTTTCGGAAGAAACGGGAAGGATATCCGTTGCACTGAAAGGCAAATTAAAACGGGACTTAAATGAGGACGAACTCCGTACATCCCTTTATACATATCTTTCCAATCGTTAACAGGATACTGTTGGTCCTTGTTGCGATTACGGGGATACTCTTTGCTGCGGCATGGGAGTATAAAGAGGCAAGCACACAATTTTCATATAGCTGGGAAATCAGCGAAACGGATCTATCGCAATTCATTAAAACGGGTCAGATGCCCGAAAGCGGCATATCCGGAAGTTTTTATTATAAAGGCAGATATTATCCCCTGCATACACACATTTTATCCAACACACCGGATGAGCTTACCTTCCACATAAAAGAAAAAGAAGAGGTCCTGATATCTGCGCCGGGTTTTGCGACAGACCGGGAACACCTTGATCCGGTAGCAATTGACGATGTTGATATACGTGATCTGAAAGATTTTGTTCGACTGCAATTTATACCCGGTATCGGCACGCTTTTAGAGATCATGCCGGTTTTACCTACGGAAGATGGTCATATCCGCTGCCTGAAAAAAGCCGAGATCAATTTGTTGCCAACCTCAGACAAACGACTTCAAACGTCCAATTTAAAAAAAGAAAAAACCGGACTGGCCAAAACGACCTCTCTGAAAACGCAATTACCGAATGAATTTATGGCCTTGTACATTCAGGAACCCGGGGTATATCAGATCACCGGACGCGACCTGGCAGACCGGGGCGTTGATCTTCGTACGGTCAAACCCAGGCAGCTCAAGCTTTTTTGGTGGGGAGAAGAAATTCCCTGTCGCGTTACCACAACCTATGAACTTGGCATTGAAACTTTCCAGTACCATGACATTTTACAGTTTTATATACCTGAGCTCAAGAACCCATATGGCGATTATGTCTATAATCCCTTTACAGATTACGACGTGATCCATCTCAATTGGTCGGAAGGCAATGGCATGCGCTTCATTCAAGAGAACAGTGAAATAACCGGTACAGCTATCTTTTTGCCTCAGGATAATCAAAAATTCCGATCAACCGTACATATTGAAAAGAATCAGAGATATGAACCCCTTGCCCGCTTACATGAAGACGAATTATCTCATAAATATGAACACCGCTTTTTTTCTCCGCCGATCAGCGTCGGCCGCAGCGTGTCCTTCCCTTTTGAACTTTGGGACCCCGTGCTGGATTCGCCCTATAATGTAGAGTTTACACTTCGCATGCAGGGATTAACGTATTCCGTTGACGATGAAATGGATCATCAGATCTATGTGACGGTCAATGACCGGTATTTACTGGAAGACGAATGGGACGGACAACTTCCAAGAGTATCTTCTAATATAAATATGTTTTACGGACACCAGTATCTCGCGCACGGAGAGAACAAGATCGGTATATCCGTTAAAGGATTTGAAAACAATCCCTATTTGGACGATAAAGTTCTTTTTGACTGGTTGAAGGTGAGTTATGACCGCTATATGATAGCACATAATAACGTCTTGCAGTTCTCACCCCAGCACGGACCGGGAAGATATCTTTTTCGCGTTCAGGGATTATCATCCGCATCTGACATAATGATCATTAAGAACAGTATAAACTGGATCCGGGGATATCATGTTATTCCGGAAGATACGGTCAGGGGAGTAGTCACATATTCCATCTATTTCGAAGATGAGTGTGTAGGTGATGAAACATACATTGTTGCCGGACCCGGAAAAAAGGATGATTCCGCATATGGCATTGTGACCATCGATTCCCTGCGTTATGTGAACAGACTGACG
Organism: uncultured bacterium; assembly: GCA_964535585.1. Taxonomy (GTDB): domain Bacteria; phylum Fidelibacterota; class Fidelibacteria; order Fidelibacterales; family Fidelibacteraceae; genus M50B103. The sequence goes on from CAZHTR010000002.1 coordinate 161,796, forward strand.
AACGAGTATTACAATACAAACATGCATGGTGACTATATTATTGTCACGCATAAAGATTTTTATGAAAAGGCAAACGATCTTATTGAGCACAAACGTACTATGGGTTTTACACCCGTGATTTATGAACTGGAGCGCATCTACGATGAATATAATCATTCGAATGAAAGTCCTTATGCCATAAAGGCATTCTTGACCGACGCATATAACAATTGGCACATATTGCCCCGTTATGTGCTCTTTATCGGTGATACCGGCACTAAGAATGCGCTTCCCACCATAAAATATCAATCTACGGGTGCGATCGGCGCGATTCTTGCGGAAAGCTGGTTTGTGGATATCGACGATGATTTTGTTATGGACATGGCGCTCGGACGTCTTCCGGTTACCACAGAGGAAGAACTGGACAGCGTTATAACCAAAATTATCAATTTTGATCTTTTTGGTGGTGTGCCCTCACAAAAAATGAACCGGGTGGGTTTGCTGGCAGGTCCTCAGGCCGTGTTTAAGACACAAATGCAGAATTACTTAAATATTGTTTCTCCGGATCATATTCAGACTGACCGGCTTTATTTGTATGATGCAAACCGCACGGGTGATTTTGATGCCGGAGTGCATGCTACGGACACCTTAGTAAAAATGATAAATGACGGAATTTTCTGCCTGAACTATATCGGTCATGGCGGAGGATATACTTGGGACAACTATGTATTGCCCTATTCGGCTTTTAATAGATTTATGACGAATAATGCATTTATTGTCAACTCAATGACCTGCTTCACAAATACTTTTTCTAATGATAATGCGCTTGGAGAGATGTTCATTCGTCATCCGCGCGGAGCGGTATCTATATTGTCCACCACCGGATATGGTTGGATAAATTCAAATTATTACATATTTGAGAAAATCATGCAGCGCATGTTCCGCGATAATATGTCGCACGGGCAGGCTTTCCGTTTTGCAATGACTGATTACTTTTTTTCAACATTCGGAAGGAACGCAAACTTTATTGATCAGGTAGACGGACAAACCGTTTATAAATATTTCCGTAAATCAATGTTCTATCAAATGTGTATCCTTGGAGATCCTTCGGCACGATTCCCGCAAACCCAAAAAAGTGAAACGATCGATATTTCCCCCAAGAGCGTTACCAGCGGACAGCTTGTTACAATTGAACCACTGCAGTCCAATATTAAGAAAGGTGTAGCAGATATTGTCGGGGCGCGCGGCCAGAGCAGAAAATTTCCGGTAAAGCAGAAGATCGCCTTGGATTTTATCAACAACAGAGCCTCATTTACCATGCCGGAATATGATGAAAGCATGTCGGACGGAAAGATACAATTGATCTACTGGGATGATGCGGGGAATGTCTTTACCGGTGCAGAACATATCGCCTTTGATGCACCCTATATTGCTTCTTTTACCTATTATCCGCGTCAACCCGAGATTAGCGATTCCGGAGTTGTCATTCGCATGCAGGTGAATTCCAGCAGAACGATAGAGCAGGCATATTTACGTGTTTATTCCAGTATGGCCTTGAATAGTTCATATCGTAAACTTGCATTGCAGGCCGTTAACGACAATACCTACGAAACGATCCTGAAGCTTTATTATACAAGCCACAATACCTTTTATACTGCCGGGAACGACACATCTGAAGCTCTGGCTTATTATTCGGGTATTTATTTTATGCCGGTTTTTCATATTGGCGGAGACAGCCTGACAGGGGACTACTATAAGTTAAACCCCCATGCTCCATCAACAAGAGATATTGCGGTTCTCGATTATGGAGTAGAAAGAGGTAAAAGTAAGTTGGTATTGTTCAATCAGGCCGATACCAGTGTTCATGTTGCTTTGAGCATGACACTTCAGAATACCGACCTTGATTACGCCTATTACGACACACTACTGACAATGCATGATGTGGATGCGAAATATGAAAGCGGAACGGATAAAATAAATACATTTTATCTCGATTTTTTACCTGCTTACGGGAATGCGACCGTCAACATCCATATTGATCCCATCGAGATCGTTGATAGTGATACCTCAAATAACACACTCCAAAAACTACTTGATAATAAATGGTTATTGTCAGAGAACGGGGAATTGGTGAATGTTCCCGGCGATACGGTTGCGCTTCCCGGTACGAATTTCATACATCTTACCCCCGGCGTTAAAGACAGATCCCGGCAGGCGATCTATATAAATACCTACAACAGAAGCTATACTTTGTCACAATTTGGTGCAACACAGGCGCTTCAGGAAGTATTATATATCAATAGTGAAAAAAACAATATTGATTTTATGGCAAGTGTCGCTCAATCGGCGCTTGGAAATGATAAATTGATCTGTTATTTGAGTTCGGATTTGAAACGTTTTTATACTTTGCCGATAACGATGACAGACACACTTGTTTACTTTCCGATACGTGAGAACGGATATTATCTTTTTGCCTATTCAAACGAGACAACGCCACCCGATATTGAGGTCAACCTTAACGCAAGACAAATACTTGTGCGCGGCTATGTGTCGGAACGTTCCGATTTTTCGGCTATCATTCGCGACAACTACGGTGTCAATCCCCTGGAAGAGTTCTGGGAGATATTATTGGACGGTGAACCGATACCGGATGAAAATATATCCAGAGTGCCAAATGAGAACATACGTGAAATGGGTATTAACTTCAAACTCAGCATGGATGCAGGTGAACACACACTGCAGCTTATCGCGCATGATTTGGTTGGTAACCGAGCAGAAACCGAGGAATTTCAGATCGTATATACCGGTGAGTCTCAACTGATCAATTACGGGAATTTCCCAAATCCATTCACAACGCGCACCACGTTCATTTATGAACTGACGGAACAGTTTGACGATCTTGTGATCAAAATATTTACTGTCTCGGGACAGAAGATCTATACGATGTCCCTGACTGAAAATGCGATCACCGATCTGCCTTTGCAAAGCATTGGTTATCATGAGATCCCATGGTATGGACGGGATGAATTTGGCAACACGGTAGCAAATGGTGTTTACTTTTATGTAATTGAAGGTACCGTTGATGGCAGAAAGGTCAAATCCAAAGGTAAAATAGCGAAACTGCGATGAAAAAAATATCCATATATATTGTTATATTGCTTATGCTAAGCGTCAACGCCTTTGCGGACTATGGCTATTACGGCGACGCCTTCCTATTGGCCGGCAAATCCTCTCAATCCACAGCCATGGGTGGTACCGGCTTAACCTCTCTTGACGGCATTTCTTCCGTTATTTCCAATCCGGCCGGTTTGGTAGGTTTCAGGGGAAAAGAAGCTTTTCTGCAATTTAATAATTTATTTGGTTTGGCATTCCAAAACAGCATGGGAATATCCGTTCCTTACGGTGACTACCAGATCGGTGCGATCATGAATACGGTGGGTGTTCAACTTTACCGCCGTGATGATATCATATCAACCATTCCGAGCATCAACCAGCGCAGAGATTATGTAAGGGACTTTCTTGCCACAGAAACATTTTACGATCTCGAAAGTGCGCTTTTACTTTCTGCGGCAGCCGAAAAACCACTCGATATTAAGCTGGGTTGGTCTTATGACCGTTTTATTATTTATATGCAATACGGAGCAAATGTTAAGTTTATCTACAAAACACTTGACGGCAGCAGCGCATTGGGTGCGGGGATGGACGCGGGAATTCGTTTCCTTGTTCCCGGGAACGAGATATTTTATATAAGACGCCTTGGGACAATTTCGCTTGCTCTGAACATGGAAAATATTATTCGCACACCGATCATTTGGTTTGATAAATTAAATGATTACGGTTTTATGCGGATTACGGGTGGTATAGCACTTCATCAGCCGCTTCCTGCCATGTCCAGTGAATTACGGTTAGCCATAGATGGGTATGTATATGAAAGCCGCTTTTTCCCTTATAGCGGCATTCGCTTTGGCATGCAATGGAAGGTAAAAGATTTTCTGGATATTCGCTTCGGCAAAGACTTTAGCAGCTTTACCGGAGGTGTGGGTCTGAAGCTGGATATTCCCGCCGGTAAGTTAAAGGTTGATTATTCCATACAACACCACGAAATTAATTGGAGTCATCTGATTTCTTTATCATATTATTGGGGAAGTTCGGAATAGAAATGAAAAGCAAAAGAACATGTCGAAATAGCAGATCCATCACAATATGTATATTGCCGGCGGTTGTGTTTTTTATCATGGGATGTTTCAATCCCCCGGACATCTCTGTTCCGTATTTTATTCCACAGAGTCCTCCGGACAGTGTTATTGAGCGGGGAATCGATGCACACCCGGATAATGCGATCTATATTGAATGGGAAGAGCCGGCTACGGCAGAATCGGAAGGCATCCTCGGATATTATGTTTACCGCGGTATTCTATCGGGTGATGAATATGATTTTAAACGCATTGCAACTGTAAGAAGGGATGCGAGTTTATTGTATGATAGTGATAAATACACGGATAATACTGTCCATCTGGATACCACGTATTATTATTATTTAAGATCATATAATGATTTTACGATCAGCAAAACAACCTCCGATACGGTATTTTATAAACTTGCCAGGAAAGCAAGTCTGATAGCTCCGTCCGGAGATATCTATGAAAACAAACCCCGCTTTGAATTTAGATATCCCACATTGATCGTTGACCGGATAAGTTATCTGTATTTTCGCTTATATCATTTTGGAAGCGGGGGATACAGTATTAAATACTTTACAAAAACCCATCGTTTTGACCTGTCAAAAAGCCAGTATTTTTTATATCTCAACAATACCGATGCGTATACAACCGTATTATTGGATAGCTTATGGGAAACCCCCAGTACCGGTAAATATCTTGAAAAGGGTAATTACCGCTGGCGTGTTGATGCCGTATCCGGAGAATTGGGTGGCGGTCCCGAGACCGTAGGTTCAAAAAGCAATTGGATGTATTTTACCGTTAAATAAGGAGAAGACCATAGATGAAAAGAATGATCGCACTAACACTTGTATTTTTGTTACTGATAGCTGTAAGTCCAGCACAGGACAGTGGCGGTCCCGCATTATCACCGCGCTCTATAGGAGAAAGCGGACTTATCATTCCCGTGAAAGTATGGGGTGAGGTCGTTCGCCCCGGCATCTATGATGTGCCGATCGAATACGATCTGCTTGCGGTTTTGTCGGTTGCGGGCGGTCCGGAAAATACTGCAAAACTTACCAATGTTAAAGTGTTAAGAGGACAGCGCATATACAAAGATGAACCGATCGTTGTGTATGTGGATCTTCAGCAGTATATAGATACAGGGAATGAAGATCTTATACCGGAGATCCGAAGAGGCGACACCATTATGGTGCCCCCAAAATTTGGAAAGAACTTTGTAAGAAACCTGGCTGCCATATTAGCCATAGCGCAGTCCATTGTTATTATGGCATATTATATTGATAGGGTGACGGAATAATATGAACTACAAAATTAAGGATTTATCACTGGCTTCATTTGGACACCGTGAAATTGAACTGGCAGAGGCCGAAATGCCGGGCTTAATGGCCCTGCGTGAAAAATACGGTCAGAACAAACCATTGAAAGGTGCACGTATTACAGGCAGTTTGCATATGACCATCCAGACTGCCGTGCTTATTAAAACCTTACACGAACTGGGTGCCGATATTCGATGGGCAAGTTGTAATATATACTCTACACAGGATCACGCAGCCGCGGCGATCGCAGAACTTGGCATCCCGGTGTTTGCCTGGAAAGGTGAGACCCTGGAAGAATACTGGTGGTGCACCAAACAGGCACTGTTATTTGGCGATCTCGGACCGGACTGTATCGTGGATGACGGCGGAGATGCAACCCTTTTTGTGCACGAGGGTGTCCACTTGGAAAAACAATACGCGCAAAGCGGTAAGATACCTCTTGCAGATTCAGCGAATAAAGAATTGCGGCTTGTCAGAAAACTTATAATTGAAGACCTTAAGACACATCCGCAACGTTGGCATAAGATAGCGGAAAATCTTCGCGGTGTTAGCGAAGAAACCACTACCGGAGTACACCGCTTATACCAAATGATGGAAAAAGGGGAACTGCTGTTTCCTGCTATCAATGTCAACAACTCCGTCACAAAATCAAAATTTGACAATCTTTATGGTTGCCGCGAATCACTTGCCGACGGTATAAAACGGGGGACTGATATTATGATCGCCGGAAAAACCGTGGTTGTCTGTGGTTATGGTGATGTAGGAAAGGGCTGCGCTCAATCCATGCGCGGGCTCGGTGCAAGAGTTATCATTACGGAAATTGATCCGATTTGCGCATTGCAGGCAGCTATGGAAGGTTATGAAGTCAATCGCCTGGATGATGTTGTTGAAAAGGGGGATATTTTTGTTACGGCTACCGGAAATTGCGATGTGATCACCGTGGATCACATGAAAAAAATGAAAGATAAAGCCATCGTTTGCAATATTGGCCATTTTGACAATGAAATTCAGGTCGACGACCTCTATGCCTTACCGGGAATTAAGAAGATAAATATAAAACCTCAGGTCGATCAGATCATTTTCCCTGATCAACATGCCATTATCCTTCTTTCGGAAGGACGTTTGGTGAACCTCGGGAATGCGACCGGTCACCCATCCTTTGTAATGAGCAATTCATTTTCAAATCAGGTCATGGCACAGATCGAACTGTGGCAAAATGAACATGCGATAGGCGTCTATACATTACCCAAGAGACTCGACGAAGAGATCGCGCGTCTGCATCTTGGACGTGTCGGAGCAAAGCTGACAGAAATGACCGATAAACAGTCCGAATATATTGGTATTCCCAAGGAAGGACCCTATAAGTCTGACGAATATCGTTACTAATGTCACAAATTGACAAATAAAGGAGAATTATGTTCTCCTTTTTTTATTTATGCGCTATTTTTCCGCTGAGTATAAAGGAAGCATATGCCGGACATTTTATCGGGTTTAAATAAACATCAAATTGAAGCCGTATTGACAACTGACGGACCCATTCTGATCTTTGCGGGAGCGGGATCGGGAAAAACACGCGTACTCACCCGAAAGATCGCACATTTGATCTATCAAAAGAAAACGACGCCCCATCGCATCCTTGCGGTGACATTTACCAACAAAGCAGCGAATGAAATGAAGGAACGTATCAATCAATTGCTTGGGGTGGGAAATTACGTAAATATAGGTACCTTTCACAGTATTTGTGCACGGATCCTGCGTAATGAGAAAAACATCCCGGGATACCCCGCGGATTTTACGATCTATGATACAAGTGACTGTAAAAAGATCATGCATCAGGTTTATAAGATAACCAGCACGGACCCGAAGGATATTCAGCCCACTTTAGCTCTTCATTATATCAGTATGCAAAAACAGATGTTGCTGCTTCCCGAACAGTCAAACGCAAAAGCATTCGGCAAATATCTGCAGGAAAAACTTGCACATATCTATAAAACATACGAAAACCAGATGCGGGAGAATGGCGCCTATGATTTTGATGATCTTTTGATGCGTCCCATTCTTATGTTCCGCGATTATCCCGAACTTGCGGAAAAGTACCGCAATCGCTGGGATTATGTGTTGGTTGATGAATACCAGGACACCAATCCTGCGCAGTTTGAATTGCTGACATATCTCAGCGAACGATCAAAGAACATTTGTGTTGTGGGTGATGACGACCAATCCATATATGGATGGCGCGGTGCGGACATCAGGAATATTCTGGAATTCGAAAGGATATTTCCAAACGCAAAGGTCATCAAACTGGAACAGAACTATCGCAGCACTAAAAACATTATTGAGGCTGCTTCCGCCATGATCAAATCGAATTCCCGGAGGGCGGATAAAGATCTCTGGACCGATCAGGCGGACGGAGAAAAGATTCTATATAAAGAATGTATACGGGATTATGATGAAGCGAACTATATAGCAAAAAGGATCTTGTCCTCGGGGAGCAAACCGGGTGATTTTGCGATATTATACAGGACCAATGCACAGTCACGTCTTTTAGAAGAAGCCTTGCGAAATCGTGGAGTACGCTATGTGCTTGTAGGAGGTGTAAAGTTTTATGAACGGAAAGAGATCAAGGACATATTGGCTTACCTGAATGTCCTGATCAATCCAAATGATACTGTCAATCTTCATCGCATCATCAATGTTCCGGCCAGGGGGGTCGGCGATGTCAGTATAAAAAAAATGAATGTTTTTGCAGCGGAAACACGCCGCACTCTTTTTGAAGCATTCCAGTATCCGGAAGAAGCCGGACTGCATTCTTCGGCCATCCGGGAATTAAAAAGTTTTATGACGCTCATGAACGATCTGCAATTAAAAAGCAAACAGCTCGGTCCGGCCGATTTATGCCGTTATCTTCTTGAGCATGGCGGCTTATATCAGCAATACAAAGACAAGAAAGATCCCGAAGCGGACGAACGATTGCGAAACCAGGAAGAATTCATCAATAGCGTACAAATGTTCGAATCCTATAATCCGGGAGCGGATATAAGGGATTTCTTACAGGATGTTTCATTGCAGTCGGATATCGATCAATGGGAAGATACATCGGATGCCGTTACACTGATGACCATTCACAGCGCAAAAGGTTTAGAGTTCGGTCAGGTATTCATAGCCGGTGCTGAAGAGGGTTTATTCCCGATCGAACGGGCGCGGATGGAACCAAAAGAACTGGAGGAGGAACGGCGTTTGTTCTATGTTGCCCTGACACGCGCAAAGGAACGGGTCTATATTACATCCTGCCGGCAACGCATGCGTTACGGTCTGATACAGGGGGCATCCGCATCCAGCTTCATTGATGAAATACCTCAGGAATATGTGATCAAAGAACCGGCAAGTCCCATTGAGCAACAAGAACATACCCGCAAAAGAGCATATGATTCAGAGCATATTGAGATTGTGAGTGATAACAAAGAAAAAGCACACAGGATCATTCCTCTGAAACCACCGCAACCGGGATCGATCGCAGTGGGTGACAGGGTAAGCCATAAATTGTTTGGGAAAGGCAAAGTAAGAAGTATCGCCCGCTCGTCACCCAGCACTTTGTTACGCATAGAGTTTGACAACGGTGTCAATAAAACAATAGCAGAAAAATTCGTAGAGAAAACATGAAAAATATTGAATTGATATGTTACGATTTCGACGGCACGTTATGCAATACGCTTCCGGATATTGCAGCCAGCATGAATGTGGTCTTACAGCGTCATGGGCTTAACGAAATACCCGAAGAACAGGTCCGCAATTTTATTGGGAGCGGTATTACAAAATTGGTGGAACGTTCAATTTCCTATGTGCTGTCAGAGAGGAGAGATCCTTCGGTTTTCCCTCAAAGAATACACGAGATCGGCGAAGAAATGGCAGAATACTATTCAAATCATTTAACGGACCGTTCTTATTTATATGACGATTGTGAAGAGGTGTTGAAACATTTTTCATCCATACCACAGATCATTGTTTCCAACAAACCGGAAAACATGGTCCGAAGCATGTTAAGACATTTTAAGATAGAGTCCTATTTTGATCTGGTCGTTGGCGGGGACACGCTTCCCGTATATAAGCCGGATCCGGCGGTGTGGCATCATGTTACCCGAACAATGAAACTTCCCAATGATGTGCATGGCATAATGGTAGGCGATAGCCTGCCGGATATAGCGTTCGGGAAGGTCGCCGGATTGAAAAATATTGCCGTTCGTTATGGTTATAATGATGTCTCCGTTTTAAGAGACGCGGGTGCTGATCATTTTATTGATTCACTTAAGGAACTGAAAGCGATCCTTATATAAGATATTTCGGAGGGGGAAATGAAAAGGATAATGATCCTGTTTGTAACATATTTTTGTTTTGCCTTTGGTATTACCGTCATGTTCTATAATGTGGAAAATCTATTTGATATTTTTGACGACCCCAAGACCCGGGACGGTGATTTTATGCCCGGCGGATCAAAACGCTATACCTACAGGGCCTATGATCTGAAATGCCGCCACCTGGCTGACGTCATCAATCATGTGAATCCGGATATTCTTGGTATGGTGGAAGTGGAAAATCGCGAAGCGCTTGAGGAAGTACGTCGCCACTTGTATCATTATGCAGAATGGGAAATTCTTATTGATCAAGGGAAAGATATACGCGGTATCGACCCGGCCCTGATGTACCGGCGTGATCGACTTGCGTTAATCCGGTATCTGTATTATCCCGTGTTCATTGTAGAACGAGGTTACCATAGCCGACCGATCATGCGGGTGGACCTTGCCGTAAAGAACACGAACGACACAGTGTCGGTATTTATAAATCATTGGCCCTCTCGGCGCGGCGGCAAGGGAACGACCGACAATTTTCGCCTGTTTGCCGCAGAGGTTCTTTTAAACTCTGTTGATCAAACCCTTAAAGAACACCCCTCCCACATCATTCTTATTACCGGTGATTTCAATGATGATGCTCATGATACCTGTCTGACACGCCTGTATAAAAAAACGGATATTAGCTACCTTACCAAGCATTTACCCCGCGGTGTGGGCGGCACCTACTATTACGATGGTGAATGGATCCATTTTGATCATTTTTTGATCTGCAATGCCCCGGCACCCGGGATCGTAAAAAATGTTCGTGTTGTTGCGCCCCCCTGGATAAGAGAAGAAAGAACGAACGGACCCTTGCGTTCTTATAAAGGTGTGGATATACTCGGTGGCTATTCGGATCATTTTCCCATTGCCCTGCAACTTGATTTTAAAAGGAAAAAAGTTGAATAATACTCTTGTACATGCTAAATTCAGTTTCGAATGCGGAAATCCTTATGAAAACATTTATTTTGGCAACGCACAACAGAGATAAAATTAAAGAGTTTAGGCATAAATTGGGATACGCTATACAATTGAAAACTTTGGATGATTTTCCGGATATGCCGGAAACGATCGAGGACGGCCTGGATCTCAGAGAAAATGCATATAAAAAAGCACGCGAGATCCATGCTTTCACCGGATTGCCGGCGATCGCAGATGATACCGGACTTGAAGTGGATGTGCTTAATGGTGCCCCGGGAGTCTATTCCAGCCGCTATGCCGGTGTGAATGCAAGCTATCGAGATAATGTCCTTAAATTGCTCGATGAACTAAAAACCATTCCTGCGGAACAACGCACGGCCCGTTTCCGTACAATCATCGCTTACGTTGATCATGAGGACGCCTGGGATGTAGAAGGAGTTGTTGAAGGAAGCATTTCCGAATCTGAAAAAGGCGAAGGCGGTTTCGGTTATGATCCGGTCTTTTTTTATGAACCGCTGCAACAAACGTTTTCCGAGCTGGATATTAACGAAAAAAATAAAATCAGTCATCGAGGGAAGGCAATAGATGCCTTTATTCATACACTGAGAGAAAAAAAACACATGTAATATGGGAGGATATGTCCGGACCAGATTGATAAAGAGCTGATGTTTGAAAATGAAAAGAGGCATGTATTAAAGCATTGAACCCGACGCGAACAATAGTTTTTGGTCTGGCCATGATTATGCTGTTTTCCCTAAAAGCGGAAAACAATTTTTCTTATTCCCCAAAATTTTCTTATCGCTACCATTTTCCGGGACTTGCATCTCCGTTTGTCTCGTCGCCGGTAGGTTTCTCAAGAGCGTATCATCAACCCTATCATCCCGTAAGCATTAATTTCCCGGAAATATTTTCCATGATCAAGCTGAAAGAAAGCACAAGCGCTGACGGGGATCTTCTGCTTATCAGCGAAAAAATAGGGGACAAGGACCTTGGGATTCCGCAGTATATGTCGTTTCAGGATTATTTTCAGACAAAGATCCGCTTCAACCGTGATATGCTGTGGTACCGCGACGTGGCAATGACGGACGCTTCGTATTTTATTGATCCCGTAAGTGAAACGACCGGGGGGCAATCGCTGGAGATCATAGGTGCGGATATCGCAGGTCAGCGCGTGGCCTTGCGCATCCGCGGATTGATCTCTATTACCGGAAAATATAATCAGCAAAACAACTCGATCATGGCCACCGGGAATATGGATACGGAACAACGTAATTTTCTGATGGATCAGACACAGCAATTTACAATTGAAGGAACCATTGGTGACAGGATCACCATTTCCATTGACGAGGACAGTGAGCGAGATTTCGAATTTGAAAATGCGATCAAGATCGATTATAAAGGGAAGCCCGATGAAATTGTTCAAAGCGCAAATTTCGGTAATATCCGGCTTTCCCTCCCGGGAACACAATTCATCACCGGTTCCGCCTCTTCCAGTGGTTTGTTTGGCGGTAAAGCCGATCTTAAACTTGGCCCGATCAATATGACAGCAATTGCTTCTTATGAAAAAAAAGACAGTAAGAAAAAAGCATGGGGCGGTTCTGCGGACGGTGGCGGCTCTGTCGTTCAGATCTTTGATTATGAATATAAAAGGAATGTGTATTTTTTCGTTGACGGTTTTTTTCGTTCAAATATGTATCCCTATGATCTGCAAACCGGCAAATTCACCTATACGGATATGATCGAGGATTATGATGTCTATATCAGCACCAATGAACGTGACGATTCAAGGATCCGGGCGGTCGCTTTCGTTGAACTGTCTGCCGACGGAACACCTTCGATTGTTACATCACGCCCCGAAGAAGATATTGCCGATTCGATCTATTTTCGAAAACTGACAAAATCAACCACCGAGCAATTCGGAGAATATGACATTAACCCCTATCAGGGATATATTCGTCTGAATATCGGTTTAAGCGATAATCATATTTTAGCTATTGCCTATAGAACAAGCAGTGGAAAACGATACGGTGATCTTGCGAACGGCCGGTATCTGAAGATCATTAAGGCTGAAAATCCCAAACCGAATTATCAGACTTGGGATCTTGAAATGAAAAACGTTTATGACCTGAAGGCACGAAATATTGACAAACAGGGATTTGACCTAAAGATCTTTTATAACGGTTCCAACCAACCGGTTGAACTTGTCGACGGGGTTCCCTATTTGAGATATTTTAATCTTGATAACTATGATCAAAACGGTACGCCGGGGAATGACGGTAAAATTGATGTTGTACCGGAAAAGCTTGTTGTCGATCTTTCACGCGGTGAACTATGGATGCCATACATCCTTCCTTTTCAAGCGCCTCCCGAGGATAACACAACAGAAGGTATATACAATAATAATTTAAGTTCCTCCGACGACGACAAATTGCCTTCTGCCGAAAAGATATATACAAGTTCATACAACGATCCCGAACGGTTGGTACGTAAATATTATATCGAAGTGCAATATGCAAACCGCAGTTCAACTATTGAATTGGGCGAAATGTTCATCATTGAAGGCAGCGAAGAGATCCTGGTCAACGGAAAAAAAATGAGCAGAGGGATCGATTATGATATAGACTATTTTTCCGGGACAATAACCCTGAAAAGTGCGGAAGCTCTGAACAAGAACGCTAAAATCGATATAAACTATGAAACCGAGCAGCTTTTCGGGGGTATTGGAGAGCAGAAATTACTTGCCGGTCTCCGCGCGGAATACCGTATCAGTGAAAAAGCATTTTTAGGCGCGACAATGATGTATTACAGTCGTAACGTTCTGGATAATAAGAATGTGAATATCGGCGATGAACCTTTTAAGAATTTTATATGGGACGTGAACGGTGAATTTGAATATGACCTCAACTGGCTTGACAGAGCCATGAATGCGCTACCCATGATCCATGTAAAACAGGCAAGTTCAGTTAAGTTTGTCGGGGAGGTCGCACAGATACTGCCCAATCCCAATACGATCGAAAATAAGGAAAGCGGGGATTTTGATGGCGTGGCAAAATTGGATGATTTTGAATCAGCCAGTCAGAAATCACCCATGAATCTCAACTTTCAACGCTGGACCCATGCCAGCAAACCGAATAATAACTTTTTTGGCGCAAGTTTTCCCGAGCGCGGATTCATGTTCTGGTATAATCCTTTCTATGTCGATCGAAGCGGCGGGAAGGTTTTTGGCATTTATACCAAACATATTTGGCCACAAAAAGAAACGACAGAAACAGACCAGTATACGAACGTACTGAATGTTGTGCTGGATCCGGAAGTCAATGGTATTACCGGTAATTCAACCATGCATGACGCACGCCAGATATGGGGTGGGATCATGCAGCCGGTCTATATGTATGATCAAAGTAAAAGCAAATATATCGAAGTCTGGGTCCGTGGCGAAAGAGGGCAGTTGCAAATTGATATCGGTGAAATCACCGAGGACTGGTATAATGAAAATTACAATCCTGCATTTCCACACACGGAATTCGGAGACGGAAAGCTGCAAACCGAAGACAGGAACAATAACGGTATCCTCGATATTTCAACGGGTTATAATGAAGATACAGGTATAAACGGTTTAACTGACGAAGAAGAGATCATGCGGGGCTGGAATCCGATCATAGATAACTTTGATAAGGAAGGGTATAAAAGAGGAGAGGTCCGTTATGTGAACGGAACCCAGGGGAATGCCGGGAATGACGGCATCCAGCCATATCCGGACACGGAAGATATCGATCGCGACGGCAAGCTGGACCAGGCAAATAATTATTATTCCTATACGCTGGATCTGAGCTCGGATCAGTGGCTTGCTTCACGCACCTATTTTACGGGAGGTGAGCCTACCGGATGGAAACAGTATCGTATACCGCTCACCGCCATGATCGACAGCGTGGGTCTTCCGAATTTTATGTCGATACGTACTATGCGATTATCCATGTTCGGTGTGGAAAAACAGGATACTCTGCAATTTGCATCGATCTCCATTGTGGGAAACGAATGGCAGGAAGCGGGAATCGCAAGTGGGGATCAGCCTTTTTATATTCCGGACGATGACCGCTTTTTTATCACCGTAAAGAATACGGATGAAGATGCAGATTATGTTTCGCCACCCGGTGTCAGCGGACGTGAGATGCTGAATACTATCGGTGGCTCGACGATCCGGGAAAAAGAACAAGCCCTGGTAATGAACTTTGAAGGCCTGAAGCCCGGAGAAACCGCGATGGCCGAGAAGATCATGCTGGACAGTAAGACCTTATTGATGTATAGAAAATTAAAAATGTTCATTCATGGGAATGTCTATGATTCCCCCACAGAATCATCGGTCAATCTTTTTCTGCGAATCGGACGCGGTGATATGAGCGAGTATTATGAGGCCGTTACCGAAGTATATCCGGGATGGGACAATCGGAACCATATCGAGATGGTATTTGATATAATTACGAGCTTAAAGATACACACGGAATTTGACAATGATCAGTATTTCATCTATGACGATGGGAGAGTACGCGAATACCGTCCCAAAGAAAACGGGGAATACACCGGAAAAATTTTCCGTGTTGTTGGAAACCCTACCTTGTCCCGAATTGAAAAAATGCAGCTGGGAGTTGTCAATATTGATAATTTCAGGGACTATACGGGTGAAATTTGGGTGAATGAAATGCGGGTGGTTGAAACAAACAATGATCCCGGTATGGCCATGCGCGGATCCTTTGATCTGCGTTTGGGCGGTCTGATCAGTTTTAATGCCAACGCACGTAAAACGGACGCGGATTTTCATCAGGTCAACCAGCAAATGTCCACAGGGCAATCCACAGTCGAAGCCTATAACCTTATGATGACCGTCCGGGCAAATAAGCTGCTTCCCGAAAAATGGAAGATCGACCTGCCGGTCAATATTTCACAGACCAGAAGTATTTCAACTCCAAAATATTATCCCGGGTCCGATATCCTGATGACATCCGACCCCAACGATAGTTTAAAGAGCATTTCAAAAACACAATCGATCAGCAGTTCTTTTCGGCGTACGGGAACAGCTGATGACCCTCTCTTGACACGCTTTCTGATAAATCCGGTGCAAGCTAACATCTCAGCCGCCAATACACAGAACAGCAGCCTTGAGATCCTGGATCAACGCAGGCGAACATTTAACAGCAGTTTGTCGTATTCTGTGTCTTTTAAACGTGACAATGGCATAAACTATCTTTCCTGGATCCCGTTCTTGAACGAAAAGACCCGGAACAAAAAATTTTACTGGAAACCCAGTTCTTTCAGTTGGAATATGAATGTTGCCGAAACCGAAGATGAACGGATAACCCGCAGTACACAGGATACGATCAGCAGCTATGCCTTCACACTTACAAAGAACATGAGCTTTGCTTATGATCCATTTGATGCTCTCAAATTGTCCTACGCCCGTTCAAGCAACAGTGATCTCCGGGATTACCGCTATGACACATGGCGCATCTTTACGGACATGACTTATGACAGTCTGATGAATGGTGTCAATGTCGGAAATGTTCTGAGGATGAATGAAAACCTGAATATCGCCTTCAATCCCGATATAACCAACTGGCTAAAACCCCGTTTTTCCTATGGAACAACGTATAACTACAATACTCAGAGCAATTGGAATTATGCGAACGTTTCAATGAATCGAAGGTTTTCCGGCTCGCTTACCCTGTCGTTAAAACAAATTTGGGACGAATATGATAAAAAATTCAAGGAAAACAAAAAACGCAAAGAGGCAGAACAGAAAAAAGACGAACCGATAAATACTCCGCCACCGCCGAAAAAGACCGTAGCACGGGAAGACGACGGCAGACCGGCACCAAAAACATCCGAACCACGGCCGGGAGAAAGGCCGCAGGAACAACCACAGGACAAAACACAGGAGAAAGCTCCCGGATTAAGCCTGAACATCAGGATCCCCTGGGAAAAATTTACCATTCCGAAATTGCTGGATAAGATCGATCCGGTACGTATGAACTTTTCGGAAACTTTTACGAGGGCGAACAGTGGTGTTAGCGGAGATGATACATTAAAGATATATAAAAACGTTCATTATAAATACAGATACGGATTGGGAGAATTTATCTATTTACCGACAAACGCTTTTGAAGGCTCCGTGACGGGCCCCCTGTCCAATACACTGCAGCGTTCGATGGGAATTTCAAGCGGACTCAAATTGACCCCTTCTCTGAGTATGCGCCTGGAGTATAAACAAAATACCAATACGGGCCGGCAATATCAGTTTAAAACAACATCCGGGGAATATTTTGACGAGATCATCCATATAATCGCATTTGAGGATACGCTTGAACTATTGCCTTATGATTCATCTGCCACACGCAGCTTTTTACCTATCGGCGATACCGGGAAAGAGGGTTTTGTCTTTCCGGAATATTCATTACAATGGCAGATCAATCCAGGTCAATATGCATGGACAAAAGGAAAGCTGGATTTCATTCGAAGGATAAATCTCCAGCACCAAATGTCTTCTAGCGAAAGCGTGCGTTACCGCTTCAACAAACAGACGGATCAATATTATCTCAGAGAAGAATCTTCTACCTATACGATCAGTTTTAACCCCCTTATTCGTGCAGGTTTCGTTTTTACGGGAAATCTAAGGATGGATATCGGGTTCAACAAGACGATGCGAACGGAAAACAGAGGCGATGTTGAATATGATTTTATCAATTCGAGTATAACAAGGACCTTCCAGGATAATATGACGCTGAGTGTGTCCTATTCGTATAATAAAGGACTCAATATACCGGTTCCTTTCCTGAAGAATATCGAGACCCTCCAATTACAAAACGAGCTCACATTTTCATTGCAGGGGCGATATGGATTGGATAAGCGGATCGTAAAGCCAAGCGGTCACATGACTTTCGGGGAACCGACCAATTTTCGCGTGAACTGGGAGATCGAACCACAGGTCAGCTATCGTTTCAGCAGAAATATCGACGGAAGGCTTTTCTTTAAATACGGGCAGCGTATAGACAGAACACAGGAAGTTGACGGTAAGAACAAAATGGACGATTATAAAGATTTCGGCGTGACGGTAACCATTCGTATCAGCGGATAACATCATATGAAGCACCGATGGATCTACATCATTATTAGCGGTATGCTCATGGCCGGACCAACGGATTTCGACCCTTACCGGGCTTTTGGATATCTTGAAGAACAGGTAAATATGGGCTATCGGGTTCCGGGTACCGAAGATCATCTTATCTGCAGGGACTGGATCATTGGTAAATGCATGGAAGAAGCGGATACGGTCATTATTCAGCCATTTAAGGCATACCGGCCTGTGACAAGGGATACGGTTGACGCCTATAATATCATTGCGCGTTTTTATCCTGAAAAAGAACAACGTGTGATGTTCAGTACGCATTGGGATACACGGCCGTTTGCCGATCTGGACCCCCATTATCCCGATCGACCCGTACCCGGAGCGAACGATGGCGCCAGCGGTACGGCTGTTCTTATAGAATTGTTAAAACACATCAAAAAGACGAATGACGGGATAGGTGTTGATGTTGTTTTTTGGGATGCGGAAGATATGGGCCTTGCACGAAGCAATACCTATTTTTGTCAGGGGTCTGTCCATTACTCTCATAATCCCATATACCCTCTTCCGCAAAAAGGGATATTGATTGATATGATCGGTGATTATGATCTGCAGATACCGATCGAAGAAAACAGTATGCGATTCGCACCCGGGCTTGTCGCTGAAGTATGGGATATCGCGTACGAACTTGGGTATCAAAAAATATTCCCCAGGAAGATCGGTCCGGCGGTATATGATGATCACGTTCCTCTGAATATGATCGCGAAGATCCCCACGATCAATCTGATCGACTTTCATTATGTACATCAGGGGCGCAACCTGTGGCATACCACACGCGATCTTCCCGCATTCTGCTCACCGCAGAGCCTGGAATATATCGGCAATGTATTACTGGTCTGGCTATCCCGGCAGTAGAAAAAAATCACATTTCATATTGATAAATACCAAAATAAATATTATTATAGCATATGAACGGCGAATATCCGATTTATTATAATGCAAAGATTAGGAAAAACACGCTCAACTGGAATGACCCTGCCTGGGAAAAAGCCAAAATAGCAAGTATTGATCATTTCCATCCGGCAGGCAGTTCGCATCATCCGCAAACGGAAACAAAGATAGCATACAACCACGAAGGTATATTTGTTTTGTTTCGTGTTAAAGATCGCTATGTACGTTCCGTTTATACGGAATACAACACGAAAGTGCATGAAGACAGTTGCGTGGAATGGTTTTTCCAACCCCCGGGAGCGGAGGGGTATTATAACTTCGAGATCAATGCCGGCGGTACATTGCATGTCAATTATATCATTGATCCCGAACGTGACGAGAACGGAAAACGTAAAAATATTCGCCCCGTTCCCGCAGGGATCGCCAAAAAAATATTGATTGAAAGTTCCCTGCCGGCGATAGTCGATCCCGAAATTGAAAGTGAGATCGAATGGCGCCTGGCCGTCTTTATTCCATTGTCTTTTTTCGATCATTATACACCTCTGGGCAATATTACAGGTGCCGTTGCCCGCGGAAATCTATATAAATGCGGGGACAAAACGTCCCATCCTCACTGGGCGGCATGGAATCCGATCGACGTATTAAACTTTCACCGTCCGGACTGTTTCGGATCATTTGTTTTTATCGAATAAATAGGATATTAAATGAAAGATCATTTCCATGTAAAAGTTCTTTATTACGTGGATAAAAGGAGAAATAAAAAGTTGAATTGAGGGGATAAGAATGAAAGACAAGCCCATTGAGAATGCTTATCACATCGATAATTTTATTGGCAGTGTCCTTTTTCTCGATATTAAGAACTATCTTGGCGTATCGGATATTTTAACGCCGGCCGAAACATATCATTTTACTCAAAAAGTTATGAGGC
Organism: uncultured bacterium; assembly: GCA_964535585.1. Classification (GTDB taxonomy): domain Bacteria; phylum Fidelibacterota; class Fidelibacteria; order Fidelibacterales; family Fidelibacteraceae; genus M50B103. Next base: position 181,571 of record CAZHTR010000002.1, read on the forward strand.
CGCTTGCAGATATTGTTTTGCGGCACGAAGGGCACATCTGCCAGATCCAGGGAGATGCCATTATAGCGATCTTTGGTCATCATGTTCAAACACAAAACGATCATGCCAAGCGGGCCGCGTTCTGTGCGCTAGAGCAACAGGCTATGATTGGAGAAATGAATCCCGTAACCATCAAACATTATAAGATACCTCTTGCGGCAAGAAATGGTATTTGCAGCGGACTGTTATTTGCCGCTTTTTCAGATGTTTCCGGAAAGATCGAATATACACTTGCCGGCAAGACCATAAACATCGCTTCGCGGCTTCAGAAAATTAATAAGTGCTATGACACGAATATCTTGATAGATGCGTCGGTAAATACGTATATTAAAGATGAGATTGTAACGCGCAGGCTGGATGCTGTGCATCTGGAAGGATGCAGTAGTTCTTTAGATATATACGAGGTGCTCTTTTTACATTCGGATCAACAACCCGAAACAATGCAGCAGAAAGCAACATACGAACAAGGACTTGAATATTATTTTCAGGAGAATTGGGACGAAGCGATACGATGTTTTAGCCAGATCAGTGAAGATAAGGCAAGTTATCTGATGCTTGAACGCTGCAAAAAGAGAATAGCGGCTCCCGTTCGTATTTTCTCGGATGGGGAAGTTATAAAATAAGAGGTTTCATCATGGAGTATATTTTGTTATTCGCCGGTATCCTGATCGGAGCTGGCCTCGTTTATTTATTTATGCGAAACGCACGAAAAAAGGATAAATGTGTTATCGATGAAGAGAAGAACGCCAAACAGGAAGCACTTAATCAGCTGATGCGCCTGGAGACGGAAAATCGTTTTCTGAAAGAAAAAGACGAAGAATTTGAAACCGTTCAGAAAACCCTCAGCGAAAAATTTGAGAATCTTGCAAATAAAATATTTGATGAAAAAGATCAGAAAAGCACGGAAAAGATCAAACTGGTCCTTCAGCCCATAGAAAAGGATATCGAACAATTCAGAAAGAAGATCGAAGAACTGCACACCGGTACCACTGACAGAATGACCGTCTTGACCACGAAGATCGAAGATCTTCAGAAATTAAATCAACTCATCACCGAAGAGACAAGTAATTTGACCCGTGCTTTGAAAGGGGACATGAAAAAACAGGGAAGCTGGGGTGAGTTGATCCTTGAACGGCTACTGGAAATGTCCGGATTACGGAAAGGGATTGAATATGAAACGCAGTCTTCTTTTACCCAGGAGGGGAACCGCCTTCAGCCGGACGTGCTCGTAAAGCTTCCGGATGAAAAACACCTTATCATCGACTCAAAGGTATCTTTCCTTGATTATGAGCGATATATTCATTCGGAAAACGAACAGGACACACAAAAGTTCAAAAAAGCGCTTATCCTTTCCATGAAACGGCATATTGACGGCTTGCATGAAAAACATTATCAAAACCTGGAAAACATCCACGCCCCGGACTATGTTTTTATGTTTATCCCCGTAGAAGGAGCATTTGCGACGGTTATGGAAGAGAATATGTCGCTCTACCAATATGCCATTAAAAAAAACGTGATCATGATCGGACCATCCTCACTGCTTGCGTCATTACGCACAGTATCCTTTATATGGCAGCAGGAGAACCAGGCAAAAAATGCAAATGAGATCGCAATTAAAAGCGGTGCTCTTTTAGACAAGTTCATTTCCTTCTATGAAGATCTTGAAAAGGTTGGGAATCAATTGCAGACGACACAAAAAACGTATGACGATGCAATGAACAAACTCAAGACCGGTCGCGGCAATCTCCTGAACCGCGCAAAAGAGATCCAGGAACTTGGAGCCCGGACCAGCAAACAGCTGCCCTCATCCTGAAATATTCGGTAAAAAAACGTTAACATTGTTTCTTGTTTCGGGTCTTACTATTAGGTAACAGGTTAGGACATGGTAAAAAAGAAAGAATTTGAATTATGGGTTAAAGATTACCATGACCGGATCTACGCAACGATCTTTCATATTGTGGGAAATGAAGATGATGCTCTGGATTGTACGCAGGAGGTCTTTCTGAAAGCATATAAGAAACGCGCATCTTTTCGCGGGGATGCTTCACCCTATACCTGGCTTCGCAGCATTGCTGCGCATCATGCCATTAATTTCGTGACGCGGAATAAAACATCCGTCTGGTCGGAATATCACGATTATGAACACGCCGCTCCACCCGAAAAGAAAAACGAACGTGAGTTCCAGAAAGAATGGCTGCAGCACTTGTCGAAAATGGAACGCCGCGTAGTGGAGATAAGGGTGTTTGAAAAAAGATCCTTTCGCGAAGTGGCCGAGATGTTAAAAACAACTGAGAACAGTGCAAAAGTCTTATACCACAAAGCAATAAAAAAATTACAGCAGGTCGTAAAATGAAATGTGAACATGTACAAGAACGCTTTCCCGAATTGCAGGACCGATCGGATCATTATCCGGAAGCAATGGCACATCTTGAACAATGTGCTTCCTGCCGGCGACTTTATCACGTTTTTTTGAACATGTGTAATGAACAAAACGTCACGCTTTCACCGTTTCGCAGAGAAGAGAATTGCCGTAATATTTACCGGGGTATGAAACGGCACGATCATTTTGTGCTGACACGCCGCATAACAAGTATTGCGGCAGTACTGACACTTATTTTCCTTTCGGTCTTTAACTATAATACGGGTTTTGATCCTTCATTGGCCGACATTCCGAATGAGGTCTTATACCTCACTTCCGATGCGGCGATCATTCCCGAACCCTCGATCGAAAGAGAAGTTATAATAGAATACCTGGCTCAATACGAATATATTGACGTACTGGGCAGCTTGTTTTAACAGTCCGAAGGAGGCTGAAAATGAAAAGAAGTATTATTATCTTACTGATCCTGACCATGAGCGCAGGCATCTTATCTGCAAAAGGCAGAATGCAGGATGAAACTTTCCCCAACCCCCAATATTTCCAATTTATGATCTTTCGCATGACCGAGGAACTTGCTTTGACCGAGCAGCAGGCGGAAAAATTTTTTCCGATGCACCGGACATATCAACAGAAGAAACATCAACTCCATTATGAAATGACCATACTCGGGAAAGAAGCATATGAGAAGAAAAATATTTCAAGATCCGACCTGAATCGCTACAAAAATGAAGCGGATCGTTTAAGAAAAGCGGAACAGGAACTTGATTCCGTGTTCTATGCTGATATCGAGACGTTCTTAGACCCCGGTCAGGTTGTTCGCTTTATGTTCTTTGACCAGCATTTCCGGCGTGAACTTTCTCGTGAATTAAAGAATCGCTATCGCGAACCGGATGAGCAAAAGGATAAAAGAACCAGCCGGCCTAACAGAAAAAAATAACAAAGGAGAATAATTATGAAACGCATCGCAACACTGTTTGTCATCACCCTTGTGTTTGTATCCGGTATTGCCTCTGCCGCCAGCGGCAAGTCCAGACAAAGCAAACCGTATTCACCGCCGCCGGGTAAGGCCATGTATTCAAAAATGGTCGAGCTTAGCGAAGAGGAACAGAAGAAACTCTATGAGTCCAAGATGGAATATCAAAAAATACTCATTCCTCTGCGCGCAGAGATCCGCGTTCTGAATCTTGAGATCAACCAGATGATCGCGGCCGGGAAATCAGCTAAAGATCTGCAGGGTCATGTTGATAAATTGAATGCTCTGAAGAGCAAACAAAATTCCGAACGTATCGCACATCAAATTGAGATGCGCAAGATTCTCGGAGAAGAGAAATACCTCCAGATGGGAAGATATCAGCGTTATGCGGGCAGCCGGAACGCAGATGGTCCGCGCATGATGAGACAAGACAATAAAGGTCGCAATTACCAGGAAGATTGCCCGTATTATAAAAAGACAGGCAACAACAGATATTATCGCAACAAAAAATGATCATTGATCCATCGATACGTAAAAGCCCCGCTTTGTATGAAGCGGGGCTTTTATATTGTATACAGTAAAAATCAGATATTGATCTTTTTTGCAAGCTTTCGGGCAAGTGAACAACAGGCTTTCATGTCTTCTTCCCCTGCCGAATATTTTGCTTCCACCGGGTTTTCGATCAGATCCCAGCCCAAAACCCCTGTTAGCTGATGAAGACCTTTGACCCCGCCGCCGCTCCATGTTGCCGTACCGATCACAGCAACATCACGGGGAGCCATTTTACGTTCAAGGAATTTTTCGATCACGGTTTTCATGGACGGAAAGAGATCGTTGTTGTAAGCAGGAGAGGCAAGTACAACACCCTTATATTTCCAGACCGCACTTAAGATATAGGAAGCGTGTGTTTTAGAAGCATCAAAAACCAACACGTCTTTTACACCCGCTTCTTTAAGGCAGCGCGCGGTGTAATCGGCCATTTCCTCCGTATGACCATACATGGAACCATAGATCACCACAACTCCGGGCAGGGTTTCCTCTCTGCTCCAGATATCATAACGGGAAAGGACCCAGTCAAGGTTATTACGGAAAACCGGACCGTGCGTTGATGCGATCATCTTTAACGGTACATCTTTCAAAAGTTCAAAGGCGCGCTGAACATTTTTACCGTATTTGCCGACAATATTCGAATAATATCTGCGCATTTCATCCTCGAACTGACAGAGATCGATTTCATCATCAAAGATACCGCCGTCAAGGGTCTTGAAACTTCCAAAGGCATCCCCGGAAAACAGGATCCCGTTGGTTTCCTCTAAACTCATCATGGTCTCCGGCCAGTGTATCATGGGTGTGGAATAAAAACGCAAAATATGTTTTCCTGTTTCCAGGACATCGTTGTGCTCAACGATCTTTTGATTTTTTATCGTGCCGTAAAAACCATCCAGAAAACGGAATGTGACCTTATTGCCGATTACGCAAAGATCGGGCCAGGTCTGCAGAAGCGCTGCAATAGCACCCGAGTGATCGGGTTCCGTGTGGTTTACGACAAGATAGTGCAACGGCTTATCCACGAGAATTGACTTTATTTCTTCTATGAGATGGCCGGTTTTTGAGATTTCAACCGTATCGATAAGAACGTTTATATCATCTCTGATAAGATAGGCATTGTATGCAATGCCTTCCGGAAGCGGCCAGAGATTTTCGAACAGATGTGTGCGCCGGTCATTCACACCCACATAATATATATCGTCGGTCAGTTTGATGTTGCGGTTCATGTTCACTCCTATCATTTACCTTCCGCATAATATATGAAATAAAATTTTCAAAAGTGAAAAAGAAAACCCTGTAGATTGTGAACAGAATATCACAGGCAGGATCGTGCTTATTCACGTAATATCACAACAGTTAGGCCAACGCCTCCCTGTTCGGGCGGAGCAAACGCATATTCCCGCACACGGCTGTCCCGGGAAAGAAAATCGTGTATGACCTTTTGCAGGATCCCATGTCCGGTGCCGTGCAGTATCTCAATGCTATGTAAGCCCGCCAATACCGCATTGTCTATGAACTTATCCGTTTCTTCAAGGGCGACTTCCGCACGCTTTCCCCGGAGATCAAGCAGGTAACCGGCAGTTTCGTCCGTACTTCGGGTTAGCGTGGTCGATATTTTTTGTTCGATCTGCCGCGCCGCTTCAAGCCAGTCGGCCCCAAGGCGAAATCGGGAACCGTCGACATCGACCCAGATTTTTCCGGTTTTGGGATTGATCTCAAGTATTTTACCATTTTGACGCATGCTGCTGACATAGACCGTCATTCCGGCTTCAAGGTCGCCGAGCTGTAATTTTTGTCCGGGTGTTTCTGTATTGTCTTTTGTTTTTTGTTTTATTGTATCCTGAACATTCCGGAAAAGGGACTGCACTTCGCGAATGGCTTCTTTGGATGCCTGTCGTTCCCGGATCTCGCGGATACCGGATTCCAGCTCCTTCCGCATATTCACAATCATTGTTTCGGCATGTTTCATTGCGTCCTTTTCCGCGCGCTTGAATCTGTGATCTATGTCCTGCTTCTTCTCTTTTATCTCCTGCAGTAAGGCTGTATAGTTATGTTCTTTTTCCTTTGCGGCTTTAAGCTGGTGATCGTAGCGGTTGATCTTACGTTGAAGATCGACGATAAGTCGCTCCAGTTTTTCACGCTGTTTTCCGACCCGTTCACGCGCATAGGTGATAACCCTTTCATCCAGTGCGTAACGTTTTGCGATCTCGATGGCATAGGAACTGCCTGGAATATCGGGAATAAAAACATATCCGGGTTCCAGGTTCCGGTCATTGAAACTCATACTGCCGTTCTCGAATAACGGATTTTCAAAAGCCAGGGTTTTTAATGCGCCATGATGTGTGGTTGCGATCACGGTGGTACCCCGTTCGCTCAGTACCGTAAGAATACCCTCTGCCAGTGCGGCTCCTTCGTCCGGATCGGTGCCGGATCCGAGTTCATCGATCAAAACAAGACTGCGGGAGGTTGCGTTCTCTAAAATATTTTTAAGGGAAAGGATACGAGAAGAAAAAGTGGAAAGGCCGCCGTCAATCGATTGTCCATCGCCGATATCAACAAAAATATGATCATATTCCGGCAGAGAGGATGAAGCCTCGGCAGGTATCAATAATCCTGCCTGGTTCATGACGGCAAGAAGGCCGATGGTTTTAAGTGTCACGGTCTTTCCGCCGGCATTCGGACCCGTGATGATGATGCCGCGTTTTTCGGGAGGAAGTCGAAGATCCAGGGGCACGGGTTCGCGGGAAAAATGCAGTTCCAGGTTACGCCCGTTACTTATATGCAGAAGGTCTTCCGTACTGTCGGGTTTGTCACATCGGTAATCGGCTGCGAGACGTCCCTTGGCGCGGATCAGGTCCAGGTCTTCCAGTATTGCGATGGCGGAAGCAAGCGCAGGAAGATGATCTCGCACATGCGCGCTCAGATCAAGCAAAATACGGCGTATCTCATTGCGTTCTTCCTGACGCGCCCCGTATAGCGCGTTGTTCATTTCCACAATGACCATCGGTTCGACATATATGGTTTGCCCGGTCTGGGACTGATCATGGATTATCCCCGGCGCTTTGGATTTTCTTGAAGCACGGATCGGAATGACCTGCCTGCCGTTACGGAAAGCAACGGCATCCTCGGTAGCGATCCCTTCCGCCAGCCATTGCGAAGCGATACCATTTACCTTGGTCAGTATCTTTTGTTCTATTCTCGATATCTCCTGGCGAATTTTACGCAAAGCGGGAGAGGCATGGTCGGCAATTTTACCCTCTTCATCGAAACTTGCATAAAGTTTCCGTTCAAGGTCTTCCAGTGAGGGGTCGTACATGGCGAGACATTTCTTTAGTTCCGGATACTTGCCGTCGCGTTTATGAAAATAATCATTAACTTGCCGGGCACTTTTCAATATCCCCGCCAGCGGCCATAGTTCCTGTTCGCCCAGAATGCTTCCTGCCGGCCGGACCTCCCTGAGTAATTCCAGCTGTGAAGGGAAAGATATCAGGGGCAGGGATGTGTCGGTCATAACCAGGTCCCGCATTTCAAGCGCCTGTTCCTGCTCGGTCCTGAAGCGCGTGCGCGGAAGAAATCCCTCAAGAGATAACGCCCGCATTTTTGCGTTTTCGGTCAGTGCATATGTCGCGAGTTTTTCACGAACCAGATCAAATCCAAGTTGTCGGTAAAGTTTTTCCATTTTGTTACCTACATCAGCGAAACCGGATCGCGGTTGATCATGATCAGTACTTTTTTTTCATTCTGCCGCACCTGTTTAAAGATATGCATCAGGATAGCCGCAGTCTGATTTCCATTCGGATCCTTTTGCCGCCCGGCTTTTACCAGAATTTGCCAGCGGGTTTTATTCTGCACCCGTTCAATGGGCGCGGGTGCCGGCCCAAGACAATTGCTCCGCGGCAATTTAGATGTCAGTGAGGCATAGATGCGATTTGCCGCAGCCTCGACCTCAGCTGTCTGTTTGCCGCTGATACGGATCAGAAAAAGACGGCTGAAGGGAGGGTAATGCAGGGATTTTCGCTGAAATAATTCAAGATTGTAATATGTGCGCAATTGCAGATCAGCGGCCATGCGGATAAAGGGTTCTTCCGGTGAAAAAGTCTGAATTAGAACTTCTCCCGGATGTTTCCCGCGTCCGCTGCGTCCGCTGACCTGATAGATCAGATGAAAAAGACGTTCTCCGGCACGATAATCGGGTATACTGATGCCCATATCGGCATTGATAATACCGACGAGTGTAACATCAGGGAAATCCAGTCCTTTTGCGATCATCTGCGTGCCGAGCAGAATATCGTGTTTGTGTTCCTCAAATTCCGTCAGGATACGCGCATGCGCATGCCGGGTCCGGGTGGTGTCCAGGTCCATACGCGCAATGCGGGCGTCCGGAAAGAAGGTCTGCAGCTCTTCCTCGATACGCTGAGTGCCGCTACCTGCCGCCTGCAGAGTATTCGTGTTGCAATGCGGACAGATTTTACTGGTCGCATAACTCGTGTTACATACATGACACATGAGTTTATCGAGACGCTTGTGGTATGTGAGGGAAACCGAACATGTGGGACATTGCAATATCCGCCGGCATTCGCTGCAGATCATTACCGTGTTGTAGCCGCGCCGGTTTTGGAGAATGATCGCCTGCTTCCCTTTTTCCAGTGTGCTATAGATCGCCTGTAACAGTTCTTCGCTGAACAACCCTTTACGTTCTACGGTATTCATGTCGATCAGTTTGACCCGAGGTAATCGCGCCTCTCCGAAACGGGCATTGAGTTCCAGTCGCTTGTAGCGCCCAAGGGCGGAAAGGTAATAGGATTCCAGACTTGGGGTCGCCGAACCGAGGATGACCGGGATATTCAGAATGTGGGCATACATCACCGCCGCATCACGTGCGTGGTAGCGCGGTGCCGGGTCATCCTGCTTATAGGTACCTTCCTGCTCTTCGTCAACGATGATCAATCCGATATCCGGGAGCGGTGCGAATAACGCGGAACGCGCACCCACTACGATACGGATCGTACCGCGCAGCATCTGATTCCAGGTCCAGAGACGTTCCGCATCGCTCATCTGACTATGCCAGATAGCGACCTTTTCCCCGAAGGAAGCGCGGAAGCGTGCGGCGATCTGCGGTGTGATCGCGATCTCCGGAACCAGCATCAAAACACTCTGGTCCTGTTCCAGTTGTTCCAGGGCCAGACGGATATAGATCTCCGTTTTGCCGCTGCCGGTAATGCCGTGCAGCAAGACAGGATAAAACTCTTTTCCATGCTCCCTGAGATGCCGTATAATGTCTTCCTGATCTTCCGATAAGCGGATCTCCCGTCGGGTTGTCACGGGAAGATAATCAAACGGATCCGACGGGACTTCCATTTCACACTTTTGTAAACGGTTTTTTTCGATCAGCGCATTGATCACGCTTAAGGAAACATGAAGTTTTTTCTGAATGACCCGTGTTTCTTCAATGGGCGTATCCAGTGAAGCAAGCAAATTCACAACGGACTGTTGTTTATCGGTGAGTTCGTTATCACCCGGAAGAAGTTTTACCGCATTGACCTTTCGGGCATGCCGGATTTTCGGGAAAATATTATCGATATACAGGCGGCCATCTGCCAGAGCGCATTTGAGTTCCTTGCGCCGCGCTTCGGACAGATCGAAAAAATCGTTTACGGACAAACCGCTTTGGGGTATTTCGGGCCACTTGTCGGGGTCTTCGCCGGGAGAAACGAAACAGTACTGCTGGCGCTTATAGCCGATCTCGGAAGGATGCGCCGCACGGAAACATAAACCCGGCGGTGCCAGATAATAATCCGATATCCAGCGGATCAGCCTTATCAATGCATCGGAGAACAGCACCTTCGTGTCAAAGACACTTTCGATGCTTTTAATTGCATAGGGAGGTTTGGGCGGGAGAACGGAATAGCACTCCGTGCAATAACCCAGTTGGGATCGGGCACCGAAAGGTGCTTTTACGCGCATGCCCGGCTGCAAAGATGCTTCCAGGTGTTCGGGTACACGATACGTGAATGTCTGATATATTTCGCCGGGGAAAGCGACTGAGCAAAACATTTTTAAAGTTACCCGAATTCCTCTTCCTTTTCAATAGAAAATACGTTTAAGATAGAAGCGTGTGACATAAAGCACAATGCACTCAGGAGAGGGTCTTTTACTTTTTTTTGAACGCCCCTAAGAAAATCATTAAATAAAAAAACGGATAATTTTAAAAAAATAAAATAGCTTCTGGCTTCTGGCTTCTGGATTCTGACTACTAACTACTGACTACTGTTTCTATAAAAAAGAACAAAAAACACTTGCAAATTAAAAATGCGTAACGTATGTTTCTGTCCGTAGTAACAAAAAGGAATCAGTATGCATTCGTATGATGAAGTGGTTAAAGCGTTTTGCCGAATCGATAATGAGAAGGATATGGCAAAATTCCTCTCGGAGATCCTGACCGAAAGCGAACTGGAGGCGCTGATCTTCCGATGGCGGCTGATGAAGGACCTGTATCGCGGAGAGACCCAGCGGCGGATCGCGGAGAAACATCATATCAGTTTGTGCAAGATCACGCGGGGTTCGAAAATACTTAAAGACGAGAAATCGATCAGTTTAAAACTGTTAAAAGAAATGGAGAAATAACAATGTTGAATTTAGGACAAATGCCGGATGCACAAGGGAACTTCGGCGAATACGGCGGAGCCTTTTTACCGCCCCAACTCGTGGATGTGATGAAGGATGTTGCCGAAAAATATGAAAATATTAAGAATACTACGGCATTCCAGGAAGAGTTGTATGACCTGTATACACATTATGTCGGACGCCCGAGTCCGATATTTCATGCCCGGCGCTTATCGGAAAAGCTCGGCGGGGCACAGATATATTTGAAGCGCGAAGATCTGAACCATACCGGCGCGCATAAGATCAATCATTGCCTGGGTGAGGTATTGCTGGCAAAAAAACTCGGCAAGAAAAAAGTCATTGCCGAGACCGGTGCGGGTCAGCACGGTGTTGCGCTGGCCACGGCAGCTGCCCTGCTCGGTCTTGAATGTGATATCTATATGGGTGATGTGGATATTGAAAAAGAACATCCGAATGTGGTACGCATGAAAATACTCGGTGCAAAGGTCGTGCCCGTAAGTATAGGCACTAAGACACTCAAAGATGCCGTGGATGCCTGCTTTATGGCATATCTTGAAGACCCGGAAACACAGTTGTACTGCATCGGATCGGTCGTCGGCCCACATCCCTTTCCATCCATGGTGCGCGATTTTCAATCCGTGGTCGGTAGGGAAGCGCGTGAGCAATTCCGGGTCATGACCGGTAAACTGCCGGACAATCTGATCGCCTGCGTGGGCGGCGGATCGAACGCCATTGGTCTGTTCACCGCATTCCTGCAGGACGAGAATGTCGATATGTACGGCGTGGAACCTTCCGGACTGAGTTTCAAACCCGGCGAACATGCCGCGACCATGACCATGGGTACGCCCGGGATTATTCACGGATTCCGCTGCTATCTGATACAGGATGAAAAGGGCGAACCGCTGCCGGTCTATTCGGTAGCATCCGGACTGGATTATCCGGGCGTGGGTCCGCAGCACAGTTACCTGAAGGACATCAAACGCGTACAATACGTCACCGCCAGCGATAAGGAAGCCATTGATGCTTTCTTTGAAATATCCCGGGTCGAAGGGATCATTCCCGCTCTGGAAAGTGCGCATGCCATTGCACATGCCATCAAACTTGCGCCGCAACTTCCAAAAGAAACGACCATGTTGATCAATCTTTCCGGGCGCGGCGATAAGGATATTGATTTTGTTGCAGCGAAATACGGAAAGGATTACGGTGTAATACTGTAAACAATATAAAGAACGAGCACATAAAAGGAAGCCGGAATATCAGCTTCCTTTTTTTATTTTGTGCGGATCGGAAGAAAAATAACGTTCCAGCAAACTGAAAAGTTTTTCATCCAAAATGGGCTTGCTGATATAATCGTTACATCCCGCATCGATCACTTTGTCACGGTCTTCCGTAAAAGCATGGGCGGTCTGCGCGATGATAATAATATCCTTATTGAATTCCCGTATCTTTTGGGCGGCCTCGTAACCGTCCATCACTGGCATGCGTACATCCAGCAGCAAGAGATCGAGCTCCGGATGTTCACGGCAGAGATCGACCGCCTCCCTGCCGGTCCTTGCCTGTAATATTTGCCCGGCATGATCCCGTAAAAGGGTCTGAAGATACAGAAAAGAAAAATCATCATCTTCCGCTATCAGAATATCTAATTTTGGAATTTGTTTCTTATCCTCATCGCTTTGATGCTTGTTTTCTAGCGGAGTATCGGAAACATCCACCCCGATTTCCTTGCAGGGTATCGTAAAACGGAAACAGGATCCTTCGCCGGGTGTTGAAGTAACGCCGATTTCTCCCCCGAGCATTTCAACGTAAGCTTTTGTGATGGGCAAGCCCAGACCGACACCCTCATCGAATTCCGATTCTTCCTGATCCAGCCGGATAAAACGCTCGAAAATATGTTTTTGCTTTTCTTCGGGGATGCCTTTTCCGCTGTCCTTTACATAAAATTCGACATTTTCTCCCTTTTTTTCGCAAGTGAACTCAACATATCCTTTTACCGTATACTTGATCGCGTTCCTGATGAGATTTGCCAATATAGAATACAGTTTATCGCGATCGCATTCAAAATACCGTTCGGGACCGTCGATGTGACAGTCAAAACCCAAGTGTAATCCTTTATCTTCCGCCTGGGGTTGGAAAAAGGCATAGAGGTCCTTCATCTTTTGGTGGATGTCGATCTTCTCCATATGTAAAGGCATTTGACCCGATTCGATCTTGGCGATATCGACCAGATCGTTGATAATATCCATCAGACGCACACTACTATTCTCTATAATGCGGAGATATTCGGATCGCGTTTCGGGATTGTCCGTCTCCTTTTGAAGAAGATGGGTAAAACCCAAAATACCGTTCATCGGGGTGCGTATCTCGTGGCTTATATTGGCCAGAAAAGCCGATTTCAGGCGGTCCGATTCCGTTGCTTTCTCAAGCGCTTCATGCAATTGTTCTTCCGCTTTCTTCTGATGTGTAATATCACGCACAAACTCCACCACGCCGGTCACTTTCCCGGATACCGGATCTTTCATCGGATAGGAATACAACTCGATCCAGACAGCGGAAGAACCGGGCAAGCCGCGATGAACAAGATGTTCGGTTTTGCCGGACGTGATACAGCGCATTGTGGGACAAGGATCGCAGGGTTCTTTTTTATTATGATATACCTCGTAACATTTTTTACCTTCCAGCGGGGTATTTAAGTCATACCACTTTTTCATCACGCTGTTGACGTGGCGAACGGTCAGATCGGTATCCAGCACGGAAATACCGTCCTGTACACTCTCAAGAACATTATTCAGAAAATGTTTAGTGTATAACAGATCGTTTTCAGCTTCTTTTCTTTCCCGTATTTCTTTTTTCAGATTCAAGATCTTATTTTTCACCTGTTTTCTCAGTAGCCAGGTGAAGGTAAGGAACAAGAGCACAAAGAAAATAAGAAGGGGAAGGGTTATCTTTAACCAAAGCGGGAAAGTCAGATTCCTCTCGCTCTCCCCGAAATATTTATCCATCAACATATAATACGTAGAATTATTATCGCTCTTTAGCAGACGAATGTGATGATCAAGTGTGTTTATCAATCCCGGCGAACGCGGGGAGTCTGGGGCACATGCATATTTCAGTTGTGCCGCCTGAAAGATCACCGGGGTCCGGCTAACATCATATTCATTTTCCATCAGTGCACCGAAATCTTTGTTCACAACCCCGGCAAAGGCTGCTCCCCGGTCGACATGCTCAAAGACCTCCCGGTAATCGGTCAGTTCGATCAGGTGGCAATCTATCCCGAACTGCCGCATCAGATGCTTCAGTCCCTCGGGTCCTTCCACATTAAAGCTTCCCTTCATCACCGCAACATCTTTTCCGTCCAGATCGAGGATGTTCTCCATTGCCGTACCCTTACGGATATAAATGCGTGTCCAGCTTAAAATCACGATCTCATTCTGGAAAAGGACACGTCCGGCACGTTCCGGCGTATAGGCCACATCGACCATGATATCGATCTCGTTCCTTTCAAGGCGGTCGAGACACTCCCCCCATGTGCCCGGCACCCATGTAAGCTTCCATCCTTCCTTTTCCGAAATGTGCTCCGTCAGTTCATACCAGAACCCCCGGAGCTGTCCGTCCGCCCCCGTATAAATACGGGGGGCGTTCTCATAGGCTCCGACCCGAAGGGACGAGGTAACTTGCGCGTTTAATGTCGCAAATAACAGACATAATAGCAGGATACGAGAAATTTTCATATGGTCACCAATCAATTATTTTATCAGGGTAAGGCTAAAATACGGCTTCAACTCCCTTTAAGCTTTAAAATAAAAGATAAAATAAAAAAGACTTTTATTGTTTTAATGCCGTTCATTCCGAGCATAAATAAATTTCTAACAAACAAATATACTGAAAAACCCATAATAAGAGAAGAGAAATATTTTAGTGCCCAGGCCCGTGGAAGGAAGGGGCACACGGCGACCAAAAGGCAAAACAGTTTTTTATTACAATATTAAAAATAATACATGAAAATAAATGATTGACAGTCGCGGCATTTTATCGTAAAATTTACTGAACTCAAGAAATCATAGGAAGATAACACATTTAAATTGTCCGAATACATGTATTGCATTAAGGGATGTTTTACATAAGGGATTGTTGTATTGCCTGAATATTTTGGAGGAGAAGATCATGAGAAGACGGATATGGGTAGTTTGTTTGTTGTTTGGGGGTAGTTTGGTATGGGGGCAATTTGCCGGCGGGAGCGGAACGGAAGCTGATCCCTGGCAGATCACAACGGCGGCTCATTTAGATAATGTGCGGAATTATCTGGGATACTGGAATCCCCCGAAATACTTTAAATTGATGAATGACATTGACCTCAGCGGATACGATCCCTATGAGCTCGGATATGTTTCCTGGCAACCTATTGGGAATTCTTCTTCTTCTTTTCGGGGTGTTTTCGACGGTGATGGTCATGTCATTACAAATCTCACCATTGACCCTGAAACACCTTGGGATTACCAGGGTCTTTTTGGTCATGTTACATCTAGTATGGGAATTGGTGGAACGATTAAAAATCTCGGGCTGGAATCCGGTTCGATTACTGGAACCAACAAAATCGGAGCTCTTGTTGGTTATTTAAGTGATGGAAACGTGATTAATTGTTATTCCAATTGTTCTGTGACTGGAGAATCCAATGTTGGTGGTTTGATCGGCTTAAGTTCTTCGTCAACGATTACGGGGAATTACGCTACCGGGACCGTATTCGCATGGACGGAGGTCGGTGGTTTGATCGGTTATGCGTATGGTTATGATAATATTACACTCAATTATGCGACAGGAAATGTATACGGCTGGTCCTCGGTTGGCGGTCTCATTGGGTTAATGGAAAACAGCAGTACCGTTCAGAAAAACTATGCAATCGGAAATGTTCAAACGTATAGTTCATCTGTCGGAAATGAATATTTTGGTGGTTTTGTTGGCCGCATATGGGGGCCATATGGTCTGATTGCTTTAGAAGATAACTATGCTTCTGGGAATGTCACGGGCGTTCCGGGTTCTAGTCAATATATCGGCGGTTTTATTGGCCAGAACTATCAGGGCTCATTAACGAATTGTTATTCTACGGGAACCGTAAGCGGCAATTCCGATGTAGGAGGATTTTGCGGCGGGGAAACGGTAGGCGGCAATTATAATGTTTCATCCTGCTACTGGGATACGCAAACATCAGTCCAAGAAAGCAGTGTGAGCGGTACAGGCAAAACAACAACACAAATGAAAACGGCATCCACATTTTCGGGGTGGAATTTCAGCACTGTCTGGTCTATTGTTTCGGGAGGACGTTCCTATCCCTATCTGACAAACATAGTCCAGGACCCACCTCCCGGTTATGTACTGGCCTTTTCCGGCGGGGATGGCAGCAGCGGATCTCCCTGGGAGATCGAGGATGCCGCGCAGCTGAACCTGGTAAGAAACTATGTGGGTTCCGCACATACGGATAAGTATTTTAAATTGATTGATAATGTTGATCTGTCTGCCTATCTGGCCGAAGGCGGCGCCGGCTATGACGCATGGGGAGCGTCCGGCTGGCCGCCGATCGGGACGGACTGGAACGATCCTTTCAGGGGGAATTTTAACGGAAATGGAAAGACCATCACAGGTTTAAGCATCAACCGAAGTGGAACATCCTATGTCGGTCTTTTCGGCTGGCTTGGAAGCGGGGCGGTCATCAGTGATCTTGGGTTTGAATCTGTTTCTATTACAGGAAATTTCGCAACCGGCAGTCTTGCTGGTGTTCATTCCGGGTCAACGATCTCCGGCTGTTATGCAAGCGGTACGGTAAGCGGCGCCGGGAACGTTGGCGGGTTGGTTGGTACCAACAATACAACAATGACCCTGTGTTATGCGGATGTGAATGTTAGCGGTCCGAACGGCCTCGGCGGACTTGCAGGCGAGAATGCAGGCACTTTAACATACAGTTATGCAACCGGTAATGTCAGCGGTAGCGGCGGCGGCAGTTATGACATTGGCGGATTGGCCGGAAGTAATATGTGGGGTACCGTAACTTCATGTTATGCGACCGGTTCGTGTTCGGGTTATGAAAAGATCGGCGGACTTATTGGGACGAATTCCGGCAGTATAACAGACTGTTATGCGGTCGGTGGTGTTAGCGGTACTCAGAATCTTGGCGGTCTTGTCGGATCCGATAATGGCGGTACGATGACCCGCTCTTATTGGAATATTTCCACCAGCGGGCAGCCAACCAGTGCCGGATCAAGTGCTGAATTTGGAAAGACTACAGATGAAATGAAACAACAAAGCACATTTGTCAGCTGGGATTTTACGGACACTTGGACAACTTCAGCCGGGACCGGGGCCATTTCATATCCTTATCTTCAGGATAATATTCAATCTCCGGCACCTGGGTTTATCCAGTATTTTGCCGATGGTGCCGGCACATCTCCATCACCCTGGGAAATCGAGACAATTTCACATTTGAACAATGTCCGCAGTTTCCTCGGAGATGATCATTCGGATAAATATTTTATATTGAATAACGATATCGATCTTACCGCATATCTGCTGGCCGATGGCAATAACGATGGCGCTCTGTGGGAGCCTATCGGAGATAATACCGATCAGTTCAAGGGCCATTTTAACGGAAACAAATTTAAAGTCACCGGATTGCAGATTAACCGGCCGGCAAGCGATAATGTGGGTCTGTTTGCATATATCGGATCGGGGGCGACGATCAGTAATCTTGGTGTTGAAGTGGTTGAATCCGCATCCGTAAGCGGAAATGATCATGTCGGCAGCCTGGCCGGGCAAAATCATGGCAGCATTGAGAAATGTTATGTCGGCGGTGCGGGTATGGTAACCGGAAACCAATCGGTGGGTTCATTATTTGGACTGAATAACGGAAACGTATCTGAAACATATACGAATACTGCCGTAAGCGGTGTTCTGGAAGCCGGCGGATTTACGGGTAAGAACACAGGAACGATCAATAACGCTTTCAGTACCGGTGCCGTTTCCCGCATCAGCGGTGAATCCGAAGATTTTGGCGGGTTTTGCGGCCTGAGTGACGGCTCAACCATACAGCGCTGTTACAGCAGCGGAAGCGTGACTTACGACGGGACAAGTGATCCGGATAATAAAGGTTTTCTGGGAAGTGCTTCCGGATCCAATTCATTTTCCGTGAATTACTTTGATCTGACATCTTCCGGTCAGACAAATGCCACACAGGCCGTACCGGCAGCCGCAAATGCAAGAACAAGTGCGCAGATGCGTCAGCAGGCCACCTTTTCCGGATGGAATTTCAGCAGTGTATGGGGTATTCTGGAGGGACAGATACGGCCATTCCTTTCCTGGGAATGGGAGGGCGTGACGCTCGACGGGCTTATTCCCGTCCGTAGCATGAGTTATAATTCCGGGACCTACAGCGCAAGTATTGATATGAACGATGATGAAATACCGGATATTAATGTATCATTTACTGCCGGCGACGGTTCTCCGGAAACATCTTTGAGTTTTAAATACGCTGAAGATTCGAATATTTCCTCGGTTCAGCTTTTTGTAAATCCGGAGGATATTGGCGCCTATTACCGGTTTGAGTTTGATAACGATGATGTGATGACTAACGGACTTTCCTATGATCTTGATCTCCCGTATATTCCAAACGATATCTGGTACCGTCAGCCCGACGGGGAATGGCAGGTGGTACCTTCCTACAGCGGCGGATTTGGAAAAAAGGCAGCGCCCGGAAGCGTTTCCTATACTATCGATGCCACTCAGCTGACTTATGATGAAAGCGGCTCCGGTGTCATTGAATTTGCCAGCGATAACGGTGGCGATATGGCCCTGCCGATCCGGCTCCGTGATTTTTCGGCTGTTTGCCACAACGGCAGCATCCTCCTCACATGGCAGACCGCTTCCGAGACCGAGAATGCGGCCTTCCGTATCTATCGCGATGACGAAATGATCGCGGAAGTCGAAGGTGCGGGCACCACAACGGAACCGAAAAGCTACAGCTGGCGGGATAATTATGTGATCCCGGGCAGGACCTACCGCTATGTGCTGGCGGATGTGGATCTGCAGGGAAAAGAGACCAAACATCCTGAGATTGAGGTTGAGGTTAAGGTTGAGGATTTAGGTCTGGATTATACCATCGGCAATGCTTATCCCAATCCCTTCAATCCCGTGGCCCTCGTGCCGCTGAACCTGGCGAAGGATGCGCCGGTGCGGGCGGTGTTGTATGACGTCCGTGGTTATGTGGTGAAAGAATTAATAAACTGCGATCTGGCCGCAGGCTCGCACGCACTGAAGATCAACGGCGAGGGTCTGAGTACGGGGATCTATATTTTACGTGTTGCTGTGAATGATGCGATGCACGTACAGAAGATCGCGTTGATGAAATAGGCTAAGAAGCTGATAAGCAAATAAGCTAAGAAGCAAAATCAAAAGAGCTCTCGTCTTCGGATGGGGGCTTTTTTATTATCGAGATGTCGAGACGTCGATTCGTCGAGGTGCCTGCCACGGCGCTGTACCAGTCCGTAGTTCCGATTTATTGGAGCGAAGCCGGTCTTCCTTTTATCTTTTTACTTTTATCTTTTATCTTCTCTTCTCGTCTATCGCGTTCCGCGTAGTCTTGACGAAGAAGGGTCTCGGCGTTGAGGCGAGGTGCTGTGCCCCATCCCGCCACCGCTATTTTCAGGCGAATGGTAATTCGCTCCCTACCGTCTACGAATGGAATTCCCCTGTCCGGCCTTCACAATTCCGATGTAAAAAGTTCAAAGCGAAAAATTGTCAATTGTCCTTTGTCAATTGTCCTTTGTCAATTGTTTTCCCTGTTTTGATTTGTTCGGAAAAATCTTTATCTTCCGCAAAGATAAACGGAGGCCGATATGAAAAGATTTATCACGTTCTTGTTTGCCCTGCTTCTGCTGGCAGGCTGCCAGAAGATCACGGTCGTGAGTTATAACGTACATGCGTTCCGGGGTATGGACCGGGTGCTGGATGCACAGCGAATCGCGGATGTTATCCTGGCGGAAAAACCCGACCTGGTGGGACTGCAGGAGGTGGACCAACTCACCGCCCGCAGTGAAAAATTCGATGCGATCACTTTTTTCAAAGAATATACCGGTATGCATGTTATTTATATGAAGACCATGGATTACCAGGGCGGCGAATACGGGAACATGATCCTTTCGCGTTTCCCGGTCATCGCGAAAGAAGAGATCCGTCTGCCCTCCAGGGAAAATTATGAGCCCCGTCTTTTGATGAAGGTGTCGGTCCTGAGCGATCGCGGCGACACGCTCAGCTTCTATAATACGCATCTCGATCATCACGGGACCGACTCCGACCGACCCGCGCAGATGCAAAAGATCGCGGATGTAATCCGTGCGGACAGTCAGCCGATCATTCTGCTGGGGGATCTCAATTGCGAACCCGGCAGCGAAGAATTCAAGATCATTGATCGTGTATTGACACGCTGCGTATCGGAGGAAAAGACCTATCCCGCGGATGAACCCGATCGTATCATCGATCATGTTTTCTACAGCAAAGACCGTGGACTGACGTGCCGCTCCATTAAGGTCATCCCCGAAAAAGTCGCTTCCGATCACCGGCCGGTCACTGCGCAATTTCGTTTGCGATGACAAGCTGTAGAGTTGTCGAGTCGTCGAGTTGTTGATATCTGTTGATTTGTTGATCTGTTAATTTGTTGATAATTATGAATGTCGAAGTGTCCAGGTGCATGGCCGCCGAAGAACCGAGCAATCGGAACGAAGGCGGGTTGAGTTGTCGAGATTCTAAGACAAACCTGTTTATCCCGTCCCATGGGGATCCCGATGGGATTATCCTATCTAAAAAGATTAACCGGTACATCCTGTTATCCTGTCTAAAAGAATGTCGAGTTGTCGAGGTGTCGAGGTGTCTAGCTGTCGAGTTCTGTTGATTTATTGATATACTTTTTAGGGGGTTTAAATCAATCCCGTATATCCTGCCGTGCTCCGCGTAATCCGCCGGCTGGCGGACGTAGTGGGGTTATCCTCTCTAAAACATATCCTGTACATCCTGTGATCCCGTCTAAAGAATGCATCATGTCAAAAAACCGTCTGCAATAAAAAACGGCACCGTTTCCGTTGCCGTTATCGTACCCGGGGCGGGATTTGAACCCGCATGTCCGATGGACACTAGACCCTGAACCTAGCGCGTCTGCCAATTTCGCCACCCGGGCATTATCAAAGAAGTTTTATTTGATCTTTTCTTCCGCCTGAAGACGAATGATCTCATTCTCAAGCGATGCAATTTTGTTTTTCAATTCGCGGACCTGAGAAAGCATTTCATCCATATGTTCCAGTTCCAGCATATCGTAATTCTGTTGTTCTTCAATACGCTGAACGACCTTTTCTCCCAGTTCCTGATAACATTTCAACAAGACACGGCGTGTTTGAAAGATCTCATACTTAAGTTTTCCGATACGGCCGAAATCGCCGGCTTTTTCCTTGGTCGCCTGGTAGGCATCATCGATCTTGGGACTGATGCTTTCCCACCACTGACTAAGTTTGCCTTTAACGTTTTCAAATGTATTCATGTTATACTCCATACTTCCGCGCAATTTACATGATAAAATGCTGTGTGTCAACGACAATATACGTTAATTAACGATCGCATTTCATGCTGAACCGGACGTCAGGGGAATAGAGATCACATTATTAATACTGATCTCCGGTTTTTCCGTTACACGTCCGATCGTCGTGGATGTCAGGTTATAGTGTGAGGTGATACGGGCAAGATCTATGAGGTTTTTTTCTTTTAAACTTACCATAACGGCAGCCTGGGGTTCGCCGAACATAAATTCACGTTCCGGACTTTTACGTTCCGCATAGATCGCGGCACCTTTTCCTGCCGAACATGCACGGTGCAATGCGGCGGTCAGTCCCCCGCGGCGCACCGGGATAGCGGAAGTGATGATATTCTTTTTAAAACAGCTATCAACCACATCCACCAGTGAAGCCAGCGTACCGGTCATAACATTGGGGGGATGACAGATGGTGTCGTTTCCCGTTGCCATCGCATAGGCTGAGCCACACAAGGTGCCGTTCGGATCACCCAACAGGCAGATGAACTCTCCCGCTTCGCGGAATAAACCGTTAGAAGGACGATTGTCGCCGCGTGAAACAAAAAACAAATGGAGGCGGTCCGTATCGGAAGGAACCAGTAAATAATTTGCAACCGGAATATCAAACAGACCGGCACTCTTGGTGATCGCTCCGATCAGCGTTTCGGTATCCTGCGGTGATTCCGCCGAAGTTTCCATATACCATGTCAATGCCAGGGGACGCAGACCGCGGATGAACAGGTCAGTAATGGCGGACAGGGTATGCAACTGCACTCCGTTCTCACTGAAAGCGAGGCCTCTTAAAGGATAGGGATCAATACGCAGTTCGGGCAATGCCTCAGAAATATGATAGGTCTCCGAGGCGTATTCTTTATTCTCTGCCTCAAGGAATGAGAGCAGACCAGTTATTTCTTCGGGAGCGACCGGTGTTTCGTCATTGACCGGTGTTTCATTGGCGCCGGCAGGAATGTAATTTTTAGTGGGCAATGCTTTCTGTTGCAGCTGTTGCAATACCCGCAGCGTATTCAGGGGAATTTCAAGCAGTCCGTCCTCATTATCCAGACTCAGGATCGGATGGGAAACGGTTTTTCCGATAAAATAAGGCGGATGATCAAATGCCGACACTGCTTTTTTAAATGCTTTTTCACCGTATTGCGGTACAAAATACAATAAGCCGTTATCAAGCGGAGTGAACAGGCGCTGATGAGAAGTGGTAATATGCCCGCCGGTGTTTGTGGCAACACAAACACGGCACAGTCGCTCCCAGGGTGTTTCTTCGTTGATCATTGCAATATGGTCAGCATTATCGGCAACTCTGTTAAGCGACTGTGCTGCGGCTTTTGCCGCGGCGGGCTGCACATAGATATGATAATCCGTGAAGCGCGCCCGCAGATGCCGCTCCTTACCGGGATGCACGATACCCAGCATAATATTACCGTAAGGGTGTCTGTAGCAAAAAGAGGTGTCCAGATGACGGGTCGCCATATCCAGTTCGCAGCGTAAGGCGTTGCTGTGATTGCTGATATAGACGTAATTCTCATCGTCAATGTTCAGAAATAAAGGTTTTGATTCGCTGTAGCGTGAAAAACGTTTTCTGCGGTCGGCCATTTCGGGATCAAAGCAACTGAAAGTCCTTAATTCCTGTTTACTTGCCTCCCGCCCCAGTAATTTATGTAAATGTGCTTTGAAATCTGACATTCTTTTCCTTTCGGTTCGCCCCGGGCGATATGTTATCAAGGGATAAACATACGCAATCCGGAAGATTTTTCAAACTTGTATCTTGCAAGTGAAAAAAGCAAATAATCCGTTTGCTACCTGCAAAAGTTAAATATTTCCAATTGTTCTGTTATTATAAATGTAAATTTTCCGTAATCTTGGTCCTTGTTGAAAAAGAAAGATCATTGTAATTTACACGAAACTAACGATCACAGAGGTAAATGTATGGAAAAAAGTAATATAAAGAACACTGTAGATGCACAGCGAAGCTTTTACACTTCGGGAAGCACCCGGGATACAGCGTTTCGCCATGATGCCCTGCTAAAGTTGAAACGCATGATCCGGGAGAACGAAACCGCCATTATGGAGGCATTAAAGGCGGACTTGAACAAATCGCCGTTTGAAAGTTATGCCAGCGAGATCGGTCAGGTGCTGAAAGAGATCGATCTGCATCTGCGACGGTTAAAGTGCTGGTCGAAAACCGAACGCAAAGCATCACCGCTTGTCATTTTTCCCTCCCGAAGCTACATCCTCAAAGAACCCTACGGTAACGTGCTGATCATCGCGCCGTGGAATTATCCCTTTAATCTGATGATGACCCCGCTTATCGGAGCGATATCAGCGGGAAATTGTGTTTTGCTGAAGCCGGCGCATTATTCGGTCCATACCTCCGCGTTGCTGAATAAAATGATCTCAGAAACCTTTAAGGGAGAATACATCACCGTTATTCAGGGAGGCAGGGAAGAGAATCAGGCGCTGCTGCAGGAGTGTTTCGACTATATTTTCTTTATAGGCAGTCCCACGCTGGGCAAGATCGTCGCACATGCCGCCGCGGAAAAATTGACACCCTGCACCCTGGAGCTCGGCGGGAAGAGTCCCTGCATTGTGGACAAAGATGCCGATCTGTCGAAAGCCGCCCGGCGCATCGTGTGGGGAAAATTCCTGAATGCCGGTCAGACCTGCATCGCGCCCGATCATCTGCTGGTGCACCGGGAAATCAAGGACGCGCTGCTGAAACACCTGTGTGCCGAGATCGAACGCCAGTTCGGCGCGGACCCTTACGAAAGTCCGGACTTCGGCAGAATGATCAACGGGGACGCCTTTACGCGGGTCAGCGCCTATCTGCAGGACGGGAAGATCATTTGCGGTGGCAGGATCCGGGAGGCAGACCGCTATATCGCGCCCACGCTGCTGGACGAGGTTTCGCCGGACGCGCCGGTGATGCGGGACGAGATCTTCGGTCCGATCCTGCCGGTGCTGACCTTTGAACATATCGATGATGCGGTTCGTTTTGTATCGTCCCGCGAAAAACCGCTGGCGCTGTATTATTTTACCAAAGATGTCCGCGGCGCAACAAAACGGATCCGTCAAATGGATTCCGGCGGGGTTTGCATCAACGATGTCGTGATCCATTACGGCAATCCGCGCCTTCCCTTCGGCGGTGTGGGCAACAGCGGCACGGGACGCTATCACGGCAAATACAGTTTCGATACCTTCAGCCGAGAACGCGCCTGCGTGATCTCGCCGACCCTGTTCGATATCCCGGTCAAATTCGCGCCCTACGGGAATAAATTGCGGATGCTGAAGAAGATATTTTAAGTAGACGGGAGACGGCGAGGGCGAATGGCAATTCGCCCGAGCGCAGGGTACAATAAAAATTGTCATCCCGACCGCAGTGGAGGGATCCCATGGATCCTTGCATATTCTCAAATAGATGGGATCCCTCGACTACGCCCACCTTCGGCGGACTTCGCTCGGAATGACACACGGGGGTTACAGCACCTCGCCTCAACGCCTAGATCCCCCTTCGTCAAGACTTCCAGCCTTCGTCCGCCAGTCGGCGGACTACGGACTCGCACGGCGCCGTGGCCCATCAGATTGACAAATCAACGCATTAACATAAAAAAGCTCCCATCCGAAAACAGGAGCTCTATTGATTTTGCTTATTCGCTTGTTTGCTTCTTGGCTTATTTGCTTTCTTATGCCTGCTGGCCGTAGCCTATCAGATGACAGACAAATGTTAACCGCCTTCGTCCGCCTGAGGGCGGGACTACGGCGTTTGAAGTGGAGCATAGGAGGCTCGAACTCCTGACCTCCGCATTGCGAACGCGGCGCTCTCCCAGCTGAGCTAATGCCCCGGTATCGATCCGGCCCGTAAACTAAGCCGAATTTTATTCCAGGCAATATAATAATCAAAAAAATGCCTGATAAGGTATGAAAAAGTAAAGTATTTATATCAGTTGCGCTTCCCGGTTAAAAAAGGTCCGGTATCCAAGCTGAAGCAGCATGATCACGGTCAGTGCCACCGCACCGAGGATGCCGAGCATGATCGCGATCTGATAGGCGATAGCAGTCGTGGGGGATGTGCCGGACAAGATCTGGCCTGTCATCATTCCGGGAAGAAATACGATCCCCATTCCAAGCATCGAATTTATGGTTGGCATGATCGCCGCATCAAAGGCGCTGTTTATCATATTCGCCGATGCTTTTTGGGGTGTGGCGCCAAGAATGAGCGCCTCTTCGATAAGATGTTTCTCTGTGGACATCCCGTCAAGCAACATTTTAACACCCAGCGTAACACCGGTCATTGAATTTCCGATCAACATACCGGCAATGGGAATAAAGTATTGCGGAGAATACCAGGGAGAGATCCTGATCACCATGAACAAAAAATAGCTTAGGCAAAGCAGGGTCCCTGCGCTCATGGAAAGTGCTATGATCCTTTTCATCGGCATCGAGAGCCGTCCTTTAAATTTTCTGTAAACGGTGTAGATGGCAAAGGTTTCCATTAACAGAATAATGCCGGCTGTGATCCAGGGACTGGGATTTTGAAAAATGTAATCCAGCACATATCCAACCAGGATAAGCTGAAGGGTCATCCTGATCGAGGCGATTACAATGGTCTTTTCTCTGCGGACCTTTCTGATCCTGACAATGAGAAGCAGGATCAGCACAAAGATATAAGCAAAAGCAACCTGCCATACCGATAATTCAATGATCCCGCTCATCTTACAGCCTCCTGACGGTTCCGTTTTGTACTTCAATGATCACATCGGCATATTTCCGGGCGATCTCTCTGGCGTGCGTGACCATGATCATGCTTTTATTCTCCTTCCGGGCGATCTCTACCAGCATTTGGATCAGCAGGTCTTCGGTCGCGTCGTCCTGCGAGGAAGACGGTTCGTCCAGCAGAAAGACATCCGGATCCAGAAGCAGGATCCTTGCCAGCGAAAGCCGCTGTTTTTCTCCGCCCGACAGCTTTCCGGCCGGGTTATCCGGATCCTTATTCAAATGTACACGTTCCAGAACTTCTTCGAGCGCCGTATCGGAAAAGCGATCTCTTTCTTGAAATATTGCACCTATCTGAAGGTTATCACGGATGCTTCCTTCAAAAATGGCGGGTGTCTGAGAAAGCATCGCCACTTTTCTCCGGTGCGAAACAGGGTCAATGTCCTTTAGATCGGTACCCTTGAACAAGATGCTACCTTCTGTCGGAGACAGCATCTTATTCAGCATTTTCAGCAATGTGGTCTTTCCGCCGCCGCTGCTCCCCGTAAATGCCGTGATCTTTCCGCTTTCAATTATGAGGGAAGGTACATGAAGAATATTTTTATATTTTACGTTGTTAAATTCAAACATCTCTTACTTCCTGTTTCCTTTTCAAGCAGCGCCACGGTTTCGATATGCGCGGTGTGGGGGAACATGTCCACCGCCTGGATCTTTTTCGCGCCGTATCCCGCCTCCGATAATTGCACAATATCCCGGGCCTGGGTGGCGGGGTTGCAGCTGACATAGACGATGCGCGGGGGCCGCAGCGCAATGAGCTGCTGCAGAAATTTCGGATTGAGTCCCGAGCGCGGGGGGTCGACGATAGCCAGATCCGGCTTTTCGAGTCCGGCGATCATTTCCGGGTTCCGCTGCAGAAAACGGTCCAGATCCGCCGTAAAAAATGCGCAGTTCTCCACGCCGTTCCGCAGCGCGTTCCGTTTCGCGTTGTTCACCGCGTCTTCCACCAGCTCGAATCCGTACACCTTTTTCACTGCGTCCGCAAGATAGAGCGCGATGGACCCGGTGCCGCAGTAAAAGTCCCAAACAACGTCCTTTGCTTTCGGTGATGCGAAGTCCCGGATCACTCCGTACAGCTGTTCCGCCGCGCGGGTATTGGTCTGAAAAAAGGCATTCGCCGCGATCTCGTAATTTTTACCGCCCAGACTGTCGTGGATCACGGGCATGCCGTGCAGAAGGATCTCCCGCTCGCCGACGGAATGATCGCCCTTCGAATCCGTGATATTATTGACAATGGATGTGATCTGCGGAAATACCGCCAAAACTGTTTGTACCAGCGGTTTCAGTATGTTCGTATTTTCATGGCGGGTCACAAGGTTCAGCATGAGTTCGCCGCTATGTTGACCTTTTCGAATAATAATATTCCGTAAGAAACCTTGGTATGTGCGCTGGTCGTTCAGCGGGATTCTTTCTTTTTTTACCCGGTCGCGCACCAATCGAAGCAAGGCATTGCATTCCTCGTCCTGCAGCAAACAGGCGTCGATATCAAGGATCTTATCAAAGCGTCCCGGCGCATGCAGTCCGATGGCGAAATCCCGGTCGCCGCCTGGGTCGTTCTCTTTCATGATCCATCGCGACACACCGGTGGAAAAATCCATTTTGTTGCGGTAAGCATAGATCTGCGGTGCGGGCAGAGCAGACAGGATGGGAATGTCCGGCATACCGGCAAGATGGGCGTAGAGTTCCCGGACCTGTGCGGTTTTCATCGCAAGTTGTGCGGGATATGCCAGGTTCTGGAAACGGCATCCGCCGCAGTCGCCAAAATAAGGACAGGGCGCGGGAATTTCATCCGGAGAGGACTGAAGGACTTCCGTGATGATCGCTTCGGCAAAGCCGGACTTCTTTTTAATGATCAGGGCTTTAACGGTTTGTCCGGGAAGGGCGTCGCGGACAAAGATCACAAAATTGTTTTTCCGTGCGATGCCTTTTCCGCCGAAGGCGATGCTTTCGATTGTCAGTTCCAGAGTGTCGTTTTTTTTGATATCTGTCATGTCGATTTTTTAACCTATCGGTTTCCATTCTGAATTTAAATCATTCGCTACGTGAATGAAATCATAAAACCGTGGCTAATGATAAAAACATAAGGCTAAATATTCTATTAATAATTGAATATCAGGATATTACATAGAGTCTAAAATTTTAGCTAAAAAATGATAATAATCTTATTCAAAGTCCGGCTTTATTCAATAGGAAAAAGAATCAAAATAAAAAGAACAAACCTAGTTATAAATGTAATCTTTGGCACCAAAACTATCGTAAAATAATATCTCTTTTGAACTAAACAGACCTCTACTTTTCTTTGCTAACCAAAGAAAAGTAGCAAAAGAAAGTCAGCCGCTAAAGCGACTTTGGCTAAAAATCCTCTTCGTTCACTAAAATACTTAAATGGTCTCGCTTTGCTCAACCTAAGTATTTTTTCACGTTCACTCATCGGATTTTTTAAACGCGTCGTCGCTGATGCGGCAAGTGAAGATATTTTATAAAACAGCCCCAGAAATCACTATCGTCCATTCAGTTCCCTGCGCCGGGTTTTCCAGTCGGGCAACACGCCTTCCAGCAAGTTATAAAACGCTTTGTTGTGTGCCGATATCTTCAGATGGCAGAGTTCATGCAGGATCACGTACTCGATGAGCTCCGGCGCTTTTTTGATCAATTCCGTGTTCAGGGTGATAACACCCTTGGAGCTGCAGCTTCCCCAGCGGCGTTTCATGCGGTAAAAACGCAGGGAATGCGGTCTGAGTTTCATGCCGGACAAGGATGCCGAAAGTGCCTGAAAACGCGGGGCAAGCACACGTTGTGCTTCTTTGCGATACCATTTCCGCAGCAGGTTTTCAATTTCTTCGGATCCATTCTCACCCCTCAGGTATACGTGCAGTTCATTAAGTTCTTTTTTTACGGCATTGCGTGCTGCATGCGGATGCAGTCGAAGCGTAAGCATGTCGCCAAGATACGGATGCTTTTCTCCGTCAACGAAATATTTTTGTTGTAAAAAAACATCGTTTTCGATCCTTCGCAGATGTTTATCGATCCATGCCGCGCGCTTGCGAATGAACTGTTCCGCCCGCTCATATCCGAATCCCGGCGGGATCTTCGCTTTTACGACCGCAGAAGGAAGTACGGCCAGCACCAGGTTCTTGCGGGGACTGTATTCCAGCTCTACAACGATATCTCTTCCTTCATGATGCAGATGAAGTTTACCGGTGTGTTTCATCCCTACCTTTCTTTTGCAGATGTTCCAGAATGCGTTCCGCCGTTTTAAGCGGAATACCCGTTTTTTCCGCGATGCCGGCGGCATCTTCTTTCAGGATGTCTTTTACGGAACCGAATGTTGTCAGGAGCTTTTTCCGGCGGACTTCGCCGATGCCGGGGATATCATCCAAAATGCTTTTCGTGATATTTTTATTCCGCTTGCTGCGATGGTACGTGATGGCAAAACGATGCGCCTCGTCACGCACACGGCGCAGCAGGATGACGGCAGGAGAGGTTTTGGGAATATTCTGCGCCTGGGAATAGCCCGGAATAAACACCTCTTCCAGGCGTTTTGCGAGTCCGATCACGGGAATATTGTTCAGTCCCAGTTCATCCAGCACGCCCTTGGCCGCGCTCAGCTGTCCCTTGCCGCCGTCGATCAGAATGAGGTCCGGCAGCAGCGCGTTCTCTTCCAGACGCCGGCGGTAGCGGCGGCCGACGACCTCTCGCATGCTTTCAAAATCGTCCGGCTTGTCCACCGAACGGATCGTGTATTTACGGTATTCGGAGCGCTTGGCGGCGCCGTTCTCGAAATAGACCATCGAAGCCACCGTTTCTTTTCCCTGCATGTGTGAAATATCAAAGCCCTCGATGCGCAGGGGCGGGGCGGCAAGGTTCAGCGCCTGCTGCAGGGACTCCACCATTTTTCCGGGTTTGATGCTGAGTTTCATTTTCTGCAGCAGCACATCCTTCAGCAGCATGTCGGCGTTCTTTTTGGCCAGCGTGAACAGCTGCGCTTTTTTGCCGCGTTCCGGACGGATGATGCGAATGCTGCTCCCGGACAGGGTCTTCAGATAATTTTCAAATAAGGGGATATTGTTTTCAAGATCAACAAACACTTCCTGGGGATAGAGCTGGGTTTCGGCATAATAGGTCCGCAGAAAATCCTCCAGCAGTTCCTGAGGATCCTGTTGTTCGATCTGCTTCAGATGAAAGCGTTCGCGTCCGATCAACAGACCTTCACGCAACCGGAAGATCACCACGATGGCATCATGTTCACCGATGCTGAGTGCGATGACATCCCGGCTTTTAAAGTCGGTTTGTACCACCGACTGACGATTGGTATATTTTTTCAAAACGTGCAGGCGGTCCCGCAGTCGGGCGGCATCTTCATAGCGCATTGTTTCGGACGCTTCCCGCATTTCGCGGGTCAGGCGCTCGATCACCGGCCGGGTATTGCCGTTAAGGAAACGTTCGATCTCGTCAATGATCAGTGAATAATCTTTTTGCGAGATATTTCCGATACAAGGCGCGTCGCAATTCTTCAGATGATACTGCAGACAGGGTTCATCGCCAGGGTTGCCGCCATCGCTGATCTTTTTTCTGCAGGTGCGTACCGGAAAGGTCTTGTAAATGACCCGTAAAAGATTTTTCAAATGACCCGCATCCGTATACGGACCGTAATAACGTGCTTCACCCGCAATGATATTGCGTGTGGAAAAAACACGGGGAAAGGGTTCATGCGTGATGCTGATATAAGGATAACTTTTATCATCTTTCAGCATCATATTATAACGCGGGGCATATTGCTTGATCAGATTATTTTCCAGCAGCAGGGCTTCCACCTCGGAATCCGTGATGATCCATTCGATATCCGTGATCTTCGAGACCATGACCCGTGTTTTCGGGTCCGGTTTTATTCCGCGGAAATAACCCGTAACACGTTTTTTCAGGGATTTTGCTTTTCCGACATAGATGACATTCCGGTCAATATCATGGAAAATATAAACCCCGGGTCTGTCGGGAAGATTTTTTAGTTTCGATTCAATGATGTCGGTCACAGTTTTCATGGCGTTGCTTGCACTCCAATCATGAAAATCATACATTTACCCGAGAAATGCAATCAAAACCAACTAAGAAATTCCTGTAAACCCAAACGAGAAAGGAGGGGGAAATGAATAGGAATTCAGCGAACCGGGTTATTCTGGTGGGGCACACCGGAGCGGCGCCGGAGGTTAAAACGACCAAAAGCGATCGCAAATACTCCAGTTTCACACTCGCGAGCAATTATGGCTGGCGGGATGCCGGAGGAGAGTACAAGGACCGGACGGATTGGCATCGCATTGTTTGCTGGGGCAACCTGGCGGAATACAGTGCGCGTTTGGCAAAAGGTCAGCAGGTATATGTCGAAGGCAGTCTGCGGACCCGCGAATGGACCGACGAGAACAAGAAAAAGCATTACATTACGGAGGTCTATGCCGAGATGTTAACCCCGCTGGGAAAAATGAAAGAAAAGGAAGAAGGCGCTGAAGCCGATCCGAACGAAAAGACGGGGGACGACGTCCCGTTTTAAACGGGATGGTGTGAAAGGGGGATGAGAACATCCCCCTTTTGATTTTATAGAACAGGCGGTCATTTGTCCTGCATATTCCATGAAAGATGGAATTTTGCCTGCTGAATGCTTTCGGCAAGATTGGTCCCGATGCCGATCGTAACGCTGTTTTTCCCTGCCGGCAGTGTTAAGCCGATACCCACATGATGTGTGAGGGGCTGCGGATGATCCATCCAGGCACCGTCATAAAAAGCGAAAAGACGCAGTTGTTCGTGAAAATATCCGCTTTCGATCTTCCATCCGATAAATGCATTGGTGATATATTGTTCAAAAAATGCGCCACGCAGGAATAAAGCACCGCCCAGTTTGAACTTATCATACAGGGCGATCGGACGATCCGAGGCAACGTAAGCGCCCAGTAAATGGACACGTGTCCCGAAGCGGGATATCTGTAAGGATAAACGGCTGTTCAGTTCAGACCGCGAAAGCAAGGTCCCCGTGTTTACATGTACAGATGTCTGGACCCTTCCGTAGGTCGATAAGGTTCCGGGTCGGGAATGCCATGCCAGAGAAAGCTGGGAGCCGGAACGCACCTGCGTGACAAAACCGGAGTCACTTCCGGCTTCGGTGGTGCTGATGCGTTCGTTGCGGTACGTGATCATAAAATGGGAACGTGTATTAATGTGGTACATCACACCCAGATCAAGATCGCGCTTGACATAGAGACTATCCTGGTAACGTTGCGAAAATGAGCCCTGCACGGAAAAAGGTTTGTTCAGGATATAGGGTTCGGTATAGGCAATATCGAAGGCATTTACGCCAAGTGTGGGCCGGGACCAGTAAAAGCTCGCGACACGGCCGAGTCCGAGAAGATTGATCAACTCACATGAAACGTCTCCCACAACACCCCGCCGTTCGTTTTCTTCCTTATAGGCAAGGATCGCGTCAAAACGGATATCCTGCTTTGCTTCTGTGTACAGCCGGAGTCCGTTACCGTACATGTCCGCGCGTTCTTCCACGTTCAGCAAGGGATTTGTCTTCAGTTCCGCGATCATGGAACGGACTTGCGTATAATGAAAATCACCGGATTCCGGAAGTGTGATATAACGCGAAAGCAAGGAGATCTCCCGGGGAGAATAATCACCGAAAACCACCGTATCGATCTGAATGCTTTCACCTCTCGCGATGCGGTAACGAAAATATTCCGCTTCCGCGGTACGCGTATATCCGTCCAGCACCGCTTCGGCAAAGGGATATCCGCGGTCACCGAAATAATCGACGATATATCCGCCAACGACAGCCCGAAGGTCGCTTGCCTTATCCAGTTTCAGCGTATCCCCTTCCATGATACAATATACATCCGATTGGGCCCGCAGGTCCGGGATCAGGAACAGTATTGCCGCAAGGCATAAGATGTATATGCTGCGCTTCATCAGAAATAGGCCTTTACTTCGAGATTGGCGGTTACGATCCCTCTTTGTTCGGCACGTTTGCGGAACTGGACGAACCCGCCCGCGGAGACGAACTGATTAATGCGTTTTTCGTAACGCACTGCACCCGACCAGCTCCAGCCAACCGGCAGTCCGTTGGCTGTTTCATACGGCAGGCTGCCGCTGTAATCACTGATCACCCTGTCGATCGTTCCCGAAAGAAATAAACGTTCTCCGGCGATACGATACCAGATCCACTCCGTATTCATGGTAAGCCAATGACTCGGGAAAACGCCGTTGAACTGTGTTATGATATGTTCATATTTTACGCCCCCGCCGGCACGGAGTTTTTGAGAAAAGAGATACTCGCACTCCAGTCCCGTTCCGTTGGAGGAAGCCTTGACCCGATAGCTGTTTAAGGGCAGGCGATGCTGCTCTTTAACGGCATAGGTGTAATACAGGTCGAGAATGAGTTTATTGGGTTTATACCTGTAACGGATCCGGCGCGACATCTGTGAATAAATATTTTCATTATATGCGGTTTGGAAGTTCTGGTTGCGCAGATCTTCGAACACAAAGGAAACCCGGTGTTTGCCGCTTACACTGCCCAAAACGGCTTCGTGCCTGAAACGCAGATTGGCAAAAAGGATACTTGTATCGGGTTGATCGATATTGAAGGGGGCGAATAATACGAGGTCCGGAGTTCGATAATCGCTGTTGCCGATATGTGAGATCTGAACGTTAAGCTTTTTATAGTTTTTTCTCCAGTTCAGCGATGTCCCCATATTGGAAACGTATTGGTCCCGGCGTTCATTCGTCAGTTCGGACCGCAAAATAAAATTTCCCATATCATCCGGCACATAATTTCCATAATCATCCAGCCGGTAATTGCCCAGTCCATCCCCGACAAAGATAAAAACAGCCTCGCGTTTTGTTTCGGATGTGCGGTTGATATTTGCCTTCAGGTTGCCGCTGATCCCGATCTTTCCGAATTGAAGTCCCATTTGACCGCTGGTGAGGATGTAATGATTGTTGCTTTCTTCCCGCCGGTCATAACGATAAGTGGCGGTCGTATTCAGACTGATCCGCTTATCCCAGAAAGCGCGGTTGAACTTCAGGGCGAGATCCTGCTTACGGGAATAAGCGGAAAACGATGTATCGGCGGCATCCCAGTTATAGTCACAGCGGTAAATATAGTCCATACTCCATTGCTGCCAGATAAAACCGGTTCGCAGGGTTTCGCTGCGATAAGCATGTGAGGATGCGAACACGGGTTCAAAATGATCCTGCATCCAGGAAGACGTCAGGGAAAGGTCATTTTTCAGCGGGATCCGGACACTGGCATTCAGGGAGTAATAGGGGAGGAATCCATCATCCAGCAAATGCGACCATCTGTACTGCAGGTCAATGCCCCCTAAATTAACATTTCCGTTTGAGAGAAGACGTAAGCGGGTGTTCTCTTTTGTATCGTAGGCATATTCCAGGGATGTATTTGCCCGCAGTGCCGGCCGGCTGACCTGAGCGGAAACGGAAGCGCTCCTGGTAACGGTATCGTGCGATGTAAAACCGAGCGTACGCTCGAATTCGGGTTCATTCAAATTACTGAAACTCATGAATGCGGGATCTTTCAGCCAGCCCTGCGTTCCGAGAACGAACCATGCCGACAGCGGGATCTGTGCATCCCATTTGAGCGCGGGTTTCCGGGTCGGGCGCAGAGGACTGTAATTATTCGCGTCAAAGGAAGCGTAGGCACCGTCGATCAGAGCGTGTGCTTTCCCTTTTTGCCCCAGTTCCAGCTGCATGGTTCCCATCCATTGCGTGGTGGGAAGTGTTACCCGGCGACGTGGAAAGTACTGAGATAAGGGATCAAGCGGCGCGTATTCATAAACCATCCGGCCTTCGGAAGTGTAGGTGCGGATATATCCCCCGTTGGTATTCTCGCGATAAAAATAAACAAAATGGCTTCCCTGTCCCTCTCCCCGGTAAACCCAGATAGCGCCTTCCATGGAATAGTCACCGGCAGTATCGGGGACCGCGGTTGTTATGGTAAAATACCCATCCGAAGAAACGATCTGTGTTAAAGAGTCGGAAGGCATTTTCATAAGATGAATATCGGTCGGATTGTTCTCATCGTCCTTTTCGCGGACCAGTCCCGCCTGAAGGCGGATATGCTTGCCAAAACGCCAGGAGGTGGAGGCTCCCAGGGATGAACGGGAATAAAATTCATTCACAAAATTGTATTCGACCACGATCCTGGATGCTTCCGAGATCATGATCTCCGACGAAAAGAACAATTCGGCATCGGTATAATACATTGTATACAGTGATTTTTCGAGTAGCACACCATCCAGGTAGACATGCTCGGACTGCGGCACGATCATGATGGCATTATCGCCGCTTTCGCTCACAAGGCGATAGGGACCCTGATCCCCGTCCCGGGCTGTGACTTCCTGGCGCCGGAAACGTCCCCGCGCGCTGCCCACAAAAGCGCTGCCGGAAAAGGTCTCATTCCGGAAACGTGCCTGCGCTCCAATCAGTTTCCGGTTGAAACGGCTCCAGTAATCCCGGGCATGATCAACGTAAATATCACCGATCTCTGCATGCAGGCGCTCGGAGTACACCTGTATAAGAACATTATCAACATCTCTTACGGACTGAGTCGAAGCATAATCCTGAAAGGGAGCATCATTATCCGATATCACACCTTTTATATAGATACCGGGTGCCAGTTCACCGCTTATCCTCAGGTCCAGGCCTCCGCTGAGCATACTTTGTCCGGTGGAGCCCACCTCGATCTGCCGCGAGATGGATCCGGTGGTCCGCACCCTGGAAGGATCGTCTAAGGCGGTGCCGCCGCGCGGGCGCTCTTCTGGGAACCAGGAAGTGATCTTAGCGATACCCAGATCCACTTTTTTCGGTGCATTGATATTGCTGTATTGGTAGAATATTTCCAGGGTATCGTTCGTTTGCGGCGCCTGCAGGAGGATCAGACGGCCGTATAATGCGTCGATAAGATAATTATATCTTTCCGCTCCGGCCAGGGAATCAACAACGATCAGAGCATGACTGAGGGGATAGAGGGTCTGCCCGGGTTTTATCATGATCTGCTCCCGGTATTCGCCCGCAAATCCCATGCTTATACTCAATACGAACATGAAGGAACATAAGCGCAAGAAAGGTTTTTGGGGTTTGATTCGGATCATGGGACGGTAATGAGCATACCACGGCTGCTGATTAATGTGTAGGAGGAATTTCGGGCTTGCAGGTAGATCACATCCTCCAGGGGACTAAGAAAACGGCAGGTTTCTTCTTTAGGTTCCCAGATATATACGCCCTCTTTTACGATCAAGGCGGACCGCTGCATATCCAGAGGGATGAGACGGCGGACCAGAAGCGAATCTGGCAGATCGTATTCATGCAATGTTCTGCCGTTATCATCGCTTATGCGTAAGCGCTGATGATCGATCAAATGTATAAAAACATGGCGGTCCACATTATACATGCGGATATCGCCCGATACCGGCCGATCTCCCCAACGATGAAGAAAATGCTGATTGGGATGTATTTGATGTATCTGGTCCTGAAAGCGGTCATAGATCAGCCAGTCGTGTTCGGAGGTAACCATAAAATCTGCCGGGGAAACAATATCCCGATGCAGAGGGGTGGCCGCATGCACGTTAAGAAAACGATCCCAGGCAATGATCGTTCCGGCTGCCGCGTCCATGACATATATCTTATCCGGTTCGTCATGTACGGGTCGCAAGGGGTTCTG
Source organism: uncultured bacterium (assembly GCA_964535585.1). Taxonomy (GTDB): domain Bacteria; phylum Fidelibacterota; class Fidelibacteria; order Fidelibacterales; family Fidelibacteraceae; genus M50B103. The sequence continues at coordinate 218,235 of CAZHTR010000002.1, forward strand.
CAGAATGAGCTTACTGCTGAAGCTTTTACCCGAAAAAACCTGTTTCAGTTGTCCGTCGGCGTAACGCCGCAGTATCCCTTCCTGGCGGGAAAGGGTGATGACATCACCAAAATAATTGATAGCGGCTTCATCACACGGCATAATGAATAGCGTATCGGCACTTAGCAGGGGAAGTGCCGTAAGGACCAGCAAAAGGAAAATACAGCGGATTGATCTCATCTTAAAATTTATGGGAAGAAAGTAAAAATACCAAACATGAAATCAGCAGTTATTTCTTCCTTTTATTCTTTGCTCATATTAAATTGTATCATGTTAATAATAAGCGCACTGTTGATTGAAATGCAGCCGTTCATTTCGGCACTGCAGGCGCAAGAGATCGAAAAATACAGTAAGAAAACCGCTTTATATCATTCCGAACATCATCACCTGCTTGTTACGGGTGTGGGACCCATTATGGCGGGACGTACGTTGGGACATTATTTTGAGAAACACACCTCAACGGAAATACTGAATATCGGCGGTGCCGGCATCCTGGATCCCGCCCTGTCGCTGAATCAGATACTGCATATATCGAATGTTTATTCGGGAAGAACCCTTCAGCGCGAAGGCCTGCATCTTCTGGATCTCGCACATTCCGCATCCTGCGTCAGCATGTCCCATCCCGTTGTCAGCGAAATGGAAAAGAACGAACTGCGTTTTCGGACCGGCGCACAGCTGGTGGATATGGAATGCTATACACTGGCTTTGGCAGCAAAACAAAGAGGCATCAAAATGTCAGCGGTAAAAATAACAGCCGACCATGCAAACGAAGAAAGCAATAAAATATTTCTTGAGAGCATGAAATCCGGCGCGCAATTATTATATGAAAATATTAAAAACAAATTATAGGAGACATTCATGAAAAAGACCGTATTGTTGGTTTTAGTGGGAAAGCGCAAAGAATCCGCCGTCAAACTGCAGCAGGTCCTGACCGCCTGGGGCTGCCTGATCAAGACCCGCCTGGGCCTGCATGCCGGGGTGATGGAAAATTGCTCGGAAACCGGTTTGCTTTTTCTTGAATTATGCGGATCGGATACCGATAATGCCGAACTGGCACGGAAGATCGGCGTGATCCCGGGCGTTGAGTCAAAACTGGTAATTCTCGAAGGTCCAAACGAATAGGAACACGTCATATAAGGAGGTCATACGATGAAGCTATTTCATCCGGAAGCAACGGAACAGGCTTTAAGTATATTACGTTCGGGAGAGAATTTTCAGTGGATCGTTATTCCCGTTCTCGCATTTGTTATATATATCTACTTCAATGAGATTAGTAAAAAGAACTGGAAAGGCGTAGCGGCCGGTCTGGCATTGTATATGACACACTGGGCCTTTGAGATCGTTAATGCGCTGATCTGCAAGTTTTCGGGTCATGCCCTGTGGACGGTCCCGACGGGAACCTCGTTCCTGCTGCTGGTGGGCGTCGGTATCGAACTGAGCCTGATGTTCTCCGTTGCCGGTCTGGTGTTGACCAAGATCCTGCCCGCCGATCCCAAAACAAAGATCTTGGGTCTGAACTGCAGATGGTTCTTTGCCATTGCCAACGCTGCCCTGTTTGCGGTGATCGAAATATTTCTGGCAAGAACACCCGCCTTTATCTGGGTTTACCCCTGGTGGGGATCGCTGCCGGTCTTTGTTACGGTCTATATCCCGTTCTTTCTGGCGGCAAACTACGCCTATTACTGGGAACCAAAAAAACAGCGGACATTTATCGGCGGTCTGTTCATTCTGAACGTACTGCTGCTTATTGTATTTGCCGGTATATTGAAATGGATCTGATCTTTTAGTCGAATACAGTTTAAGAAGGTCTCCTTTGTTCAAAACCGGAGACCTTTTTTACGTGATGTATTTTTAACATATTCATGTTTACCGAGACTGGAATTTGTTCTTTCTTTCTAAAAAGTTTGGACTTAATATTTGTGGTCGATTTTTAGGATGAGAATGTATGAAACAGACAATGGAAAAGATCAGGGAGCATCGTCCCGGCGGGATACGGGAAATGCTGTTCATAGCACTTCCCATGGTGATCTCTTATGCCAGCGATACGGTGATGACCTTTACCGACAGGATGTTCCTTTCCCGTCTGGGACCCGAGATCATGAACGCGGCCATGAGCGGCGGAATGACCGTTATGATGATGACAGCTTTTTTTCTGGGACTGATCGGATATTCAACCGCCCTAGTGGCGCAGTATCTCGGTGCGAACAGGGAAAATACCTGTCCGTTGGTCACAACGCAGACATTCCTGCTCATTTTGATCGCCTATCCGCTTATTCTGATCCTAAAACCCCTGGCCGGTAAATTCTTTGCACTTGTGCAGGTCCCTGCGGAACAACTGGGTCCGCAGATGATCTATTTCAATATTCTTATCTATGGTGCCGTTTTCAGTTTGCTGCGCTCGGCTCTGAGTTCCTATTTCTCGGGTATCGGTCGGACACGTATCGTCATGATCGCCGGAATTGCGTCAATGGTCGTCAATATCGGGGTTAATTATATTCTGATCTTCGGCAAGATGGGTTTTCCTGCCATGGGTATTCGCGGTGCGGCATACGGTACCATCATCGGGGGCGTGTTCGGCGTATTGATCCTTTTCGCGGCATATTTCAACAAGCGGAACCGCAGTGAATTCCATGTTATGAGTTCTTTCCGCTTTTATCCGCAGATCATGAAGAAGCTCTGGCATTACGGATATCCGGCGGGACTGGAGTTCGTTCTGACCTTCTTTGCCTTCGGACTGATGATCCTTATTTTTCAATCGAAGGGAATTGTAACCTCCACGGCAACGACCATCATGTTCAACTGGGATATGGTGTCCTATGTGCCCCTGATCGGTATTCAGGTCGCCGTCACCAGCCTGACCGGACGCTATATGGGGGCCGGTGATATTGAAACGGTAAAGAAAACCCTGGGCTCCGGTCTGAAAATGGGCACACTGTACTCATTGATCATATTTGTGCTTTTTGTGTTCTTTCCCCAGCAGTTGGTGGGCGTTTTCCGGCCGGCTGGAAGCAACGCGGTATTTGAATTGGCGGTTCCTACGGCGGTTTTCATGCTGCGGGTCGCATCGCTGTACGTGATCGTCGAAGCCGCCCTGATAGCATTTATCGGGGTCCTCCGCGGTGCGGGCGATACGCGCTGGGCGATGTTTGCCTCGATCATACTACATTATCTGATGGTCATCGGGTCAATTTTTATCCTGAGAGTTTTAAACTTATCCGCCGAGATCGCCTGGTTGCTGGTCGTTCTGATATTCATGGTTTTCAGCGGAGTGTTTTATCTGCGATATAAGGGCGGGAAATGGAAGGAGATCAAGATCGTGGAGAAAAATATACCGGGACAATAAAGGAACATTAAGAGCTATGTTCGTTTAAGACAGTTATTCAACATGGAGAGAGGAATGCAATTTTTACAGGACTATATAATTGAAATATATCATTTGCTGCTTGAAATGGCACCGTATCTGCTGCTGGGATTTCTCATTGCCGGCATTTTAAAATACAGTTTCCGTCCCGGCAGGCTCAAATACTACCTCGGGGGCGCGGATTTCCGGTCGGTATTCTATGCCTCCCTGCTGGGTGTTCCCATGCCGCTATGTTCCTGCGGCGTGATCCCCACGGGTATCGGCTTGTACAGGAACGGAGCGTCCAAAGGTGCCGCGCAGTCGTTCCTGATCTCAACCCCGCAGACGGGCGTGGATTCCATTATGGTAACCTATTCCCTGCTGGGATTGCCCTTTGCCATCATTCGTCCCATTGCGGCTTTTCTTACCGGGATATTCGGCGGACTTGTGACCAATAAGGTTGAAGGAGAAAAAGCGCACGAATATGCCAACGGGAACGGGGAAGCGGACATTCCGCGGGGCTGGAAGAAGATCCCCGCGATCCTGAAATACGCATTTATTGACTTTATGGCCGATATTGCAAAATGGCTGGTAATAGGTATACTGATCGCCGCCCTGATGGCCCTTATTATTCCGGACGATTTTTTTCTGCAATATCTGTCCAATCCCTACCTTTCCATGCTGGTCATGCTGGTAGCCTCCATTCCCCTGTACGTCTGCGCGACCAGCTCCGTGCCCATTGCGGCGGTCCTGATCATGAAGGGACTTTCACCGGGAGCTGCACTGGTGTTCCTGATGGCCGGTCCCGCAACCAATGCCGCCACGATCTCCGTGATCGGGAATACGCTTGGGAAAAGATCACTTTTCGTATATTTAAGCACCATCATTATCGGATCTTTTGCCGGAGGGATCATTCTGGACAACTTCATGCCGGCATCCTGGTTCAGGGTAATGATCGGCAGTGGCCATCATCATCATCATTTGCTTCCGGACTGGTTAATGATCGGATCCGCCCTGATCCTCAGCATCCTGGTCCTTTATAGCTTGATCAATAAAATGATAAAGAAATTCCGCGGGAAAGATATTGCCGGTGCTGCTTGCGATTTACCGGACAATAAGAAACAGAAAGAATTACTTGTTCACATTAAAGGTATGACATGCAGTCATTGTGTGGCAAATGTTGAAAAAAGCCTTTCTTCCCTTGACGGAGTAACGAAAGTTGTTGTAGATTTGACCACGGGATCTGCCCGGGTGAGCGGACAGGTCGATACGAAGCAAATAATTGGAAGCATTAAACAATTGGGTTATGAGGTCACAGGGATCGAATGAAAGCTATTATTCCTGCCGCGGGCATCGGAAAACGCTTACAGCCGCATACATTTAACCGGCCGAAGGTCATGGTACCGGTTGCGGGCAAGCCCATTCTCGAACATATTGCCGTTTCTATGTTCGATTCCGGTTTTGACCGCCTTTGCGTGATCGTCGGATATAAAAAGGAAGCCGTAACGGATTATTTCAATAAGGAGTATCCGGGCCGCTTTTCCTTTCCGGTCCAGGAAGAAATGAAGGGTCTGGCCCATGCGGTGCTGTACGGACTGGAGGATACGGACGAACCGGCCCTGATCATTCTCGGTGACACCATTATTGATATGGATTTCAGTCGTTTTAAGGGAAGCCGGGAGAACATCATCGCGGTTGTTCGGGTGGATGACCCAAGCCGCTTCGGCATTGTTGAAACGGATAAAGAAGGTTTTATCACCGGGATGGTTGAAAAACCCGAGAAACCGCAAAGCGATCTTGCCATTGCGGGTGCCTATTTTATCCGCGATCAGCGTAAGCTTAAGCTGGCGATCGAAGAACTGATCAGCAGGAAGATTAAAACACGCGGTGAATTTCAATTGACGGACGCGCTTGCGCTCATGATGGAGCGGGGCGATCGTTTTAAAGCCATGCCGATCAACGATTGGTATGACTGCGGCAAACCGGAAACCCTTTTATCGACCAACCGCTTCCTGTTAAGGACACACGGAGAAAATCATGGTCAGTGTACCGGCTGCACGATACACGAACCGGTTTATATCGGCGCCGGCAGCCGCATTGAGAATTCCGAGATCGGTCCGGATGTCGCGATCGGAAAGAACGTGACGATCAGCGATTCAAAGATCGTCAACTCGATGATCTTCCGGGGGGCAACGGTGGAATGTTCCGAATTGCACGATTCGCTCATCGGTGAATATGCCCGCATAAAGGATGTTAAAGGTGCGCTGAACACCGGAGACAAAGAACAAGTGATCGGGACGGAACGGGAACACCAAAAGAAGCTATAGCGGTTTTTTAAAAAAATGCTCCGGCACACATATATATTATTACAATAACGATCAGGGAACGATTTTCATGTTGTCCTTTCTGACCATTTTGGGTATTGCGGTCGCGCTGGCGATGGATGCCTTTGCCGTATCCATATCTTACGGGTGCGGACTTCATAGGTTCAGTACGAAGGTCATGTTCCTTGTTGCCGGGTCTTTTGCCCTTTTTCAGGGGGGTATGGCGATTATCGGTTGGACAGTCGGCGGACTGTTTGCGGGTTATATTGAAGCGGTGGACCATTATGTGGCTTTCGCCTTGCTTGCGCTTATCGGTGGGAAGATGATGTGGGAGGCTTTTTCTGCCGGCGATCGCTGTGAAACGGTAGATCCGGATTCGATGAATATCGGGCGATTGCTTGTCCTGTCGGTGGCAACCAGCATCGATGCACTGGCAGTGGGTATCAGTTTGGCATTGCTGGATGTGAAAATATTTTTGGCCGCGCTGATCATTGCGGGCGTTACGCTTGTTTTCTCAATGCTCGGTGTCAAAGCCGGACACATTCTACAGAAGATCTTCGGACGGAAGATCGAGGTGCTGGGCGGTGTGATCCTGATATTGATCGGGATACACATCCTGATCTCACACCTGCGGATGTAATAAAGGAGTCAATATGAAAAAAAACGTAAAAAGCGAAGATATCTATCGCCTGATCTTTGTATCGGAACCGCAAATGAGCCCCAAAGGCGACCGGATCATCTATGTTAAAAAACGCAGCGATAAAAAAGACCAGTGCTACTACTCCAATCTGCAGAGTATTCATGTCCAGAGCAAAAACGACCATCTCTTTACCGAAGAAGGCAAACATCAGGACATGATGCCACGCATCAATCCGAACGGCAAGCAGGTGGTCTTTCTGCGGATCAAAGACGGTGTCCCGGAACTGCGCGGCATCAGTATGTACGGCGGGGAGTCGCGGAAACTGGCTGATTTTCCGAACGGAGATATCCGTAACATCCGCTATTCTCCGGACGGCAGACAGATCGCGGTCCTTTTTTCAAAACGTAAAGAAGAGATTCCCTATGAAAAAGATAAACCCAAAGAACCGGTCTGCCGCGATATAAATCGTTTGTATTACCGGCTGGACGGACATGGTTTTATTGACGAAGAACCCGCGGGGATCTATCTGCTGCGCTCTTCGGGCGGCACGCCCAAAAAGCTAACGGACTGTGCCTTTGATATTACATCTTTTGCCTGGTCCGGTGACGGCCAGACCATTGCATACACCACTATCGATCATGCCGAGCCGGAACTGCATATGGAAGAAGAAGATATTTTTCTTCTGAATATTGCGGACGGCAAGACCACCAAACTTATTAAACCCGCAGGTCCCGTCGGTTTTCTGCGTTTTTCGCCGGATGACCGCATACTCTATTTCAGCGGTCACTTCAATCCCAATTACAGTTGGGGGGCGGACAATATGGATATACATGCCCTGGATCTGAACAGCGGTAAAATAAAGAACCTGACAGAAAAGCTGGACCGTACAACGGATATGCTGACCCTTGGCGATATCACCCCGTCGTTCGTACCGCAGTACCCTGTGATCAGTGATGGATTGATGTATTTTACAGTTTCCTCTAAAGGTACAAACCCCCTTTATGTATTGGATCTCAATAGCGGTGATCTTGAGACCGTATTGGAGGGTCCCGAATGTATTATCGCCTACAGCGCCTCGGAAGAGGGAAAAGATATAGCCTTGCATCTTGCGCAAATGGAGCGACCCGATGAAATATGGCATTTACGGCTGCATGAAGAAAAACATCTGACACGTCTCAGTTTTAATAATGATAAGTATCTTGACGATACGGACTTCCGTATAGCCCGGGCGGAAACGGTCAAAATGAAAAATACCGAAATTGATATGTTCATTCAGTATCCGCCCGATTTCAATGAGGAAAAGAAGTATCCGCTTATCCTTAATATTCACGGCGGACCGCGCACGCAGTACGGTTATACCTGGTTTCATGAAATGCACGTATTTGCCGCCCGCGGATATATTGTAGTCTATTCCAACCCCCGCGGATCACAGGGATACGGAAAAAACTTTGCCGATGCCATTACCGGTAAATGGGGTCAGCCTGCCTATGATGATGTAATGGCCGTGGTGGATGCCATGAGCAGACGACCCTATGTTAATGAGAAGCGGCTGTATGTGACCGGCGGGAGTTACGGCGGATACCTGACCAACTGGATCGTTACCCAAACCCAACGTTTCCGGGCGGCTGTGACCCAGCGTTCCATTTCCGATCTGGGGACCTTTTTCGGGACATCGGATATCGGCTGGGACCTGGTCAGCGAATTCAAGGGAACGCCCTGGGACAATCCGGAGAACTATGCAAAGTGGTCACCCCTTACTTATATGAAAAAGATCGAAACTCCGCTGATGTTCATTCATTCGGAGAATGATCTTCGCGCTCCCATGGAACAGGCGGAACGACTGTATGCGCCGTTAAAATATTTGGGCAAAGATGTGCGGTTGGTACGTTTTCCCGAATCCTCGCATGGACTCAGTCGCGGCGGTCGGCCCGACCGCAGGGTCAGACGACTGGAATTAATACTTGAATGGTTCGATGAACATGCTTAAAACGAAAAGGAGGATATTATGAAATATACAAAACTGGGAGCCCGCGGACCCAGGGTGTCCACCATCGGTTTTGGCGCCTGGGCCATCGGCGGCATGAACTGGGGCAAAACGGATGACGAAGTGTCAAAGAGCGCTTTGCGTAAAGCCATTGAACATGGTGTGACATTTATTGATACCGCCGATGTGTACGGATTCGGTCATTCCGAGACACTTATTCGTGAAGTGATCGAAGAAATGGGCGTTAAAGATGACATTGTGATCGCGACAAAGGCCGGAAATGATTTTTATAATACCTCCAAAGAAGATGATGCGGGATATGGTCCCATACGGCAGAATGCCGATTACGATTATATTATCTCAGCAGCTGAAAAAAGTCTGAAACGCCTGAATGTGGAAGCGCTGGATATTCTTCAGTTGCATAGCCCGGATACGGAAAAACTGCAGCGCGATGATCCCTGGCGTGCCCTTGAAAAACTGAAGAAAGACGGCAAGATCAAACATGCCGGCTGGAGCGTGCAGTCGTTCGGGGAAACATCGCAGGCCTTCCTGCTTGATGACCATCATGATCTTCTGGACGTTATTCAGGTAAGGTACAATCTGCTGGAACGTGAAGCGGAAGAAGTACTGTTCAAAAAATCACAGCAATACGGGATCGGTGTGATCGTGCGCATTCCACTTTTATTTGGTTTTCTGACAGGGAAATTTGACCGGAACACCCGCTTCGGTGAAGAAGATCATCGCAATATGAATCTTTCGCCCGAAAAGCTTGAAACATATCTCCAGCAGATCGAGAAAATGCAACCGTTGTATGAAAAATATCCCGATCAAACAAAGGCCCAGCTTGCGTTACGTTTTTGCATAACGCATCCCGCCGCGCATGTAGCCATACCCGGAGCTAAAACGGAAAAGCAGGTATTGGATAATATAAAGGCCTCTGACCTCGGTCCGATCCCGGTTGAGGATATTCCGGAAATATAAAAGTAAACCTGTTATATAAAACCGGATGAGTTTGCTTTATTAAAAGGTAATGTGTCTACAAAAAATATGCCGGGTTAAACATTTGACGCAAAGGCGAAAGAGCAGACTTATACCCGCCGCCTATTCCGCGTCCGGATCAATATCATCATAGAGATTAACCGATTTCTGCTTCAGCTCTTTAAGGAGTTTTTCCTGCATTTCTTTGGCCGGATCCTCTCCGTGCAGTTTAAGCAGATAGGTCATGGCGATGGTTTCCACGATAACGGAAATATTCTTTCCGGGGTTGATGGGTAGCCGGATATGCGGTATTTTTACGCCGAGAATATCGGTATATTCTTCGTTCAGACCAAAGCGTTCGTACGCCATTCCCGGATCCCAGCGTGTCAGTTCGATCATCAATTCAACGCGTTTTTGAAACCGCACCGCCCGTGCACCGAAGATCTTACGGACGTTCACGATACCAAGTCCGCGCACTTCGATCGTATCCTGCAGAAGTTCTTCGGGTTTACCGATCAACACGTTCTTTGCCGTGCGGTGAATATTGACCACATCATCCGCGATCAGGCGATGCCCGCGCTCTATGATATCAAGAGCGATCTCGCTCTTCCCGATACCGCTCTTTCCCGTAAGCAGAATACCGATCCCGTAAAGATCGACAAGTCCTCCGTGAATAATAGTGGTTGGCGCAAAGCGCTTGTAAAGATAGGTTCCCATATCCTGAAGGAATTGCATGATATTGATCTCGGTGTTCAGGATAGGCACACCCGCGGCATTGGCCAGATCGATGATCATCGGTTGTACTTCGGGAATATCCACAAAGATCACGCCGGGTATTTTATAGGAGAACATTTTTTGAAAACAATTTTCCATTGCAGAGGGTGAAAGCGTGGAAATGAACTGCATTTCCTTTTTGCTGAATATTTGCAGTTTGTGTTTCGGAAAATCCTGCCAAAAACCTGCCAGTTCCAAACCAGGAATATTAAGTGTGGAAGAACGGACAATATTATCTTCTCCGATAACCGGATTGATTTGCTTTAGGAAGAGATTCGTCTTCGTTTCAAGTATCAATTCCCTGATCGTTAATTCTTTCGTGTTTTGACTCAAATTGTGCCTTATATTTTTGAAGTTGACGTTTCATTTTTTCAACACCAAGATCAATGGTCTTCAGCAGTTCCTCATCCTTCTCACGGATGGTCAGTGTTTTCAAGGGAGCCTGTACGATGATCTGTGCGTTGTACTCATAATCCTTTATTTTTTCAAGGATAATATGAGCGGAGATGACACGATCAAAGATCTTTAATATTTGTTTTATCTCATTTTCGGCATAAAGGCGTGTTTCTTCGGAGATAGTAAAATGCCTTGCTGTGATCAAAACTTTCATAGCGGTCTCCTTTTTGTTCTTTTTATACTGCCATGCTCAAATATACAATAATATTTTCTAAAAGGGAATCAATCGTCTTTCTTTTTTTTATCGGCGCGCGGATGGGCCATAGCATAGGTATTTTTAAGCCGGTCCATTTTAACATGAGTATAAACCTGTGTTGTGGAAAGGCTTTCATGCCCCAGCATCATACGTACGGATTCAAGATCGGCGCCCTCATCAAGCAGATGGGTGGCAAAGCTGTGCCGCAGGACATGGGGGCTGTTCTTTTTCGCACCGTCGGAAACGGCCTGCAGATATTTCTCGATCCGTATGCGCACGTTCCTCGCGGAGATTCTTTTTCCGCGCAGCGAAAGAAAGAGCGGATCATCCGGGTTTATGCGGTTGAACTCTTTTTCATAATATGCTAAATATAGTTCCAGTGCTTTCCGGCTGCTTTCACCCAGGGGAAGGATCCGCTGTTTGTTGCCTTTTCCCGTTACCGAGATCAGCATTTTCCTGAATTGAATGTCCCGGAATTGAAGATCAATCAGTTCGCTCAAACGAATACCGCAGGCATAGAACAATTCGATCATGGCCGCATCCCTGGCACTGACAAAATCGTTTATCTCCATGTTGCGGAACAGTCTTTTGGTTTGTTCCTTGCTCAGAACAGTTGGAAGATTCCGCGGAACACGCGGGGATTTGACGGCATACGCCGGATTTTTTTCAAGCCATTTTCTGCGGAGACTGTAACGGAAGAACGATTTCAGTGCTGCAAGCTTGCGGGCTGCCGAGCGGGAGGCATAATGTGTTTCTGTCATCATGCCGAGAAAATGACGGATAGTGACTTTGTCGATCTCTTCAAGCGCAACCGTATCTCTGCCGAAATAGGTTTGACAAAAATTATAAAATTGCTGCAGATCGCGTTTATATGCCTGTATGGTATGCGGCGAACAGGAACGTACGCCCTGCATATAGGCAAGAAAGTCATCGATCGCTTGTAAAAAGCTCATTCCCGGATAACCTCCCGTCAGGCTTCATTGTTCCAGGTTTTTGTATCGCGAAGGTATTGCAGGACCGCCTGCATGTCATCCGGGAGCGGGGCGACAACCTGCATGGGCATGCGCGAAACAGGATGTTCAAAACGCATTTCGGCGCAATGCAAGGCCTGTCGATCTATCATGTCAAGCAAACGAACCGCGATCGTGCGGTGGCGGGGCGACAATCCGCCGAGTTTCTGTGTGCGGCCGCCATAGCTCACATCACCCAATACGGGATGTCCCAGATCGCTTAAATGGACCCGGATCTGATGGGTGCGGCCGCTGAGGATCTGTACGCGGACCAGGCTGATGAACTCAAAAGACTCCAGCACCTCATAGCGGGTTTCTGCCGGTTTGCCAAGCCGTTCATCATCATAGGCGGCATATTTTTGCCGCTCACTCTTATGACGGCCGATAAAGCGGGTCGTTACGCCTTTACTCTCCTTGAACAGTCCCCAGACGAGGGTTAGATAGAATTTTTCGATCCGCCGGTTTTCAAAGGTGCGGGCCATGTTATTGTGAGCTGGATTGTTCTTTGCTGCGATGATGGCACCGGAGGTGTCTTTATCAAGACGGTGCACGATCCCGGGACGATATTCTCCCCCTGCGCTTGAGAGTGTTGTACAGCGGTGAGCAAGGGCATTGACCAGGGTCCCCGTCCGGTTACCGGCAGCGGGGTGAACGACCAGCCCCGGAGGTTTATTGATCACGATCAGATCATTGTCTTCGTAGATAACATCCAGCGGAATATTTTCCGCTTCAACCAGTAAGGGTACAAACCGGGGAATGCGCACATTGATCATATCGCCGGGTGAGACCTTATAGGAGGATTTGTCTTCAACCTGTTGGTTTACGCTGATCAATCCCCGCGCGATAAGCTCCTGTACTTTCGTTCGGGAAATATCTTTAATGGATTCGGCAATAAAGGTATCGATACGGGTGGGTTTTTGTGCCGCGCGTACCGCGATGCAATACGTGTCAAAGCCATCCGTTTCGGTATATAAGGTGTCGTTCATAAACCATCCGGTCAGGTGTTGTTCTTTTCTTTTCTCTTAAGCTTTATTTCAGTTACGATCATATAAATGATGTACAGAAAAACACCCACGGTTATACAGGAATCGGCAACATTGAATATTGCAAAAGGATTAAAAGGCCAAAAACCAAAATCGACCTTGATGAAATCCGTTACGGGTCCTCGTGTAAAACGATCGATATTATTGCCGACGGCGCCGGCGAGAATAAGCGTGAATGCGATGAAATTGACCCAGGCATTGGGGTTCTCTTTGATGATGCGGTAAAAAAAGTAAAGAATAAAAAGAAAAGCAAAGACCGAGACCCATTTTAGCATAGGTATCGGTATGCTGAAGGCTACACCCGTATTCTCAACATGCGTAAAGGCCAGCCACTCACCGGCAATGGGAACGTCCAGCCAGGAATAGTAGTCATCGATCGGCAAGTTGGTCCTGATCCAGTGTTTGCTCCACATATCAAGACCGATCATACCGATAAAAAGCAGCAGACACATTATGAGTAAAAGGATTTTTTGTTTTTTGTTCATATATTTCCCGTTTTTCAACACTTAAATTAGCAAAGTCTGCGTCCGGAAGCAAATACTAAGGATAGGAGAGCATTCTGCTGCCGATGTCCTAGGCATGCATCTTTTTCAGTCGATCGTGCATTTGTTTATGGCATAATTCCATCAGGGCATGGCGGTCTTCGTAGGCATAGCCGCTTGTATCGATGGGAGCTAAGATCTCGATCTCAATATCACTGCGGCTGAACGATTTCTTATCGGGGGGCATCATTTCACGCGGACCTTTCATTACGACCTGAAGGATAGGCAGGTCGTGCTTGATCGCGATCACGAATGCGCCGGATCGAAAGGGTGACAGAAGCTGATCCTTAAAGCGACTGCCTTCCGGAAAGACCATCAGGGAAATACCTTCTTTTTTAATACGTTCAAAGCGTTCGTTCAGATGATCGATGGATTTGCCCTTGATCTTATTGTCCACAAAGATGAATCCGGAACGGTCCATGGCTTTACCCAGAATAAAGGATTTTTCAAGTTCGATCTTAGCCACCATCCGCATGGGTATATTAAGTTTGCCCAGAAGATAAAACACATCGACGGTGCTTTCATGATTTGAAATAATCACATAGGATTTACCGGGTTCAATGTTTTCCTTACCGCGTATGGTGCATTTCCCCGGCAGGGGCAGGCATGCCCATTTTGCCCACGCTGTAATTATTCCGTTATAAAAAGAGATCCGGCGAATAAAAAAGGAGAAAAGGATAATTGCTCCCCCGAAAATAAAATTTCCCAGATAAATATGGATATAAATATAAACGGTCCTGATGAATTTGATCATAAATCACTTCCCGATCTCGGCGACTCCCATATAGGGCTGTAAAACTTCGGGTATACGCAGACTGCCGTCGACCTGTTGATAATGTTCGATCACGGCGATCAGAAGACGGGGGGTGGCGACTCCCGATCCGTTCAGTGTATGGATAAAACGCATCCCGCTTTCATCTTTGAAACGAATATTTGCGCGTCTGGCCTGAAAATCCTCAAAATTGCTGCAGCTGGAGACTTCCAGCCATTTTTTACTGCCGGGTGCCCAAAGTTCGATATCACGGCATCGTGCGGCCGCAAAACTCAGATCGGCCGTACACAATTCCACGATACGGTAAGGAAGTTCCAGCCTTTGCAGTACGGTTTCCGCATTGCTGATCAGGGATTCCCATTCCGCATAGGATGTATCCGGATGCACAAAACGTACCATTTCAACTTTATTGAACTGATGCAGGCGCTGGAGTCCGCGCGTATCTTTGCCGTAGGAACCGGCCTCGCGGCGGAAGCAACCGGAAAACGCCACATATTTTATCGGAAGATCGGACGAAGACAGGACCTCTTCCCGGTGAATGTTGGTGACCGGGACTTCCGCGGTGGGGATCAGCCAAAGATCATCTTCCTTGAGATGGTACATGTCATCCGCCATTTTCGGCAACTGCCCGGTTCCCGTCATGGAATCGGAATGCACAAGAAAAGGGGGGAATATTTCCGTATAGTGATGTTCGTTAACATGCAGATCAAGCATGAAATTAATGAGTGCCCGTTCAAGCCGTGCACCCCAACCGGTATATAAGGGGAATCCGCTACCGGATATCTTTGCGCCGCGTTTCATGTCAAGCATGTTCAATCCCTCTGCAATATCCAGATGGTCCCGCGGTTCAAAATCAAAAACGGGCAATTTTCCATGTTCGGAGACGACCTTGTTATCCGCCTCACTACTGCCGACCGGTGTCTCCGGGCTCGGACAATTGGGAATGGCCAGCAGCCGGGTCAGGAGCTCTTGCTGGATCAAGGACAGTTCCGCATCGTTTTGTTTGATCTGTGAGCTCAGTGACTGCATGTCCCGTATTTCAGCATCCGCGCTTTCCTTATTGCGTTTTTTCCGGCTGATCTCTTCACTGACCGTATTGCGGCGGTATTTCATATCGTCGGTCTCTTTACTGAGTTCCCGCCTCCGGTTATCGAGTTGCAGCAGGGCTTCAATATCAACCTGAACATTCTTGGTTGCGACCTGCCGGCGGATAAGTTCCGGATTCTCTCTTATCTGTTTGATGTCTAACATAGATTCCCTTCTGTTTCAGGACGAAAATACAAATTCAAAGCTAAAATGCCCATAAAAAATTCACATAAACAGGAAAGGTGTCCATCCTGTTTTCAGGCAGATACCTCATCCGTTAAAATCCGGATCAGCCGGTCAATATCCGCTTCCGAATGAACCGCAGACAGGGCAAAGCGGAAATAGTCGGGTTTCCCGGGATATCGAATAAGTGAGGGATAAATGCGGTCGGTGATCAGCGCGTTCTTCAGGGCGTTCACCCGCTTCCGGTCCGATATGTGGATACTGATGACCGGCGCAGGTATCGCGGGCATATCATAACCGGCAGCGATAAGGCGTTCTTTTGCTTTCAGACAACGTTCCTGAAAACCCCGGATCATCTCCGGATGATCGCGAAGCCAGTTCAGCGATGCCGTGCTCGCTGCCGCGATCGGCAGAGAAAGCGCGGAAGTTGTGGCATAAGCACAGGTATTCCGGACGCGGTCTATCAGTTCTTTCGGACCGGCGACAAATCCGCCGGACGTGCCGATCGCTTTGCTCAGTGACCCGCTTAGTATAATGCGCTTGCCGTTGATATTAAAATATTCTGCGGCGCCCCGTCCGTATTCACCCAAAATACCGAGCGAATGCGCTTCATCGATCAGCAGAAGTCCGTCATATTTTTCTGCAAGATGGAAATAAAGATCGAGCGGTGGAAGGTCGGCATAAATACCGTCCGTGATAATAAGCGGATTGCCGCCTTTTGCACGGAGATGTTCTTCAAATATTGTTGTTTCCGATGGGATCGCAGTACCCGGTAAGCCACTTGTGAACAGGGCCTTTTTAAGGCTGGGATGAGCGTCGGGGTGAAAAACACACACGGGACGGTCTTCGTTGAACAATTCGAACAGGGCCAGATTGGCCATGTATCCTGCAGGCAGCAGTGCCGCGTCCTCGGTTGAAAGAAATTCCGATAAGGCTGCTTCCAGTTCAATATGAAGAGGATGATTGCCTGTCGTTACACGCGAGCCGCCGCAATTCAGACCAAAACGTCCAAGGGTATCCGCGGCTGCGGCAAGAACAAGGGGGTGGCGGGACAGACGATAATAATCATAACCGCCGAAAAAAAGATAGGGTTCCCCGTTCCAGATAATATGTACGGGATCGCCTGCATGCAATATGGGGGGTTGTATATCCATTTTCCTTTATCCTCATTGCTAATATACATTATCCCGCGAATAATAAAAAAAGAAATATACGCGATGGTATGGCGAAAAAAAGCGCCCGGAAAAATCGTAGCGGATAGTGGATTTCTCGTTTACTTGCGGAACTTCTTATTGTAAATTACGTGATTAAACAGAAAGGTGTCATACATGGAACTCTTTGCGTCAATTCCTCCACATATTATGTACTATCTGGTCATCCCTTTTCTGATCATGACGGCACGGATATGTGATGTGAGTATTGGTACCGTACGCATCATTCTGGTTTCACGCGGGGAGCGTCTGCTGGCTTCGTTCATCGGCTTTGTTGAAGTGCTTATCTGGATCATCGTTGTGTCGCACATTATAAAGGATATTGGCGGATGGGTCAATTACGTTGCCTATGCCGCGGGATTCGCGATCGGTAATTATGTGGGTATTACTCTTGAGAACCGTCTAGCCATCGGGATGGTGGCCATGCGGGTCATCACGAATAAACCCGGCGATGAACTGATCGAACATCTTAAACAAGAATATCACGGTGTTACCAGTATCAATGCCCGGGGCGTACACGGCGAAGCGCAATTGGTATTTGCGGTCATCAAACGCAAGGATATACCCTATTTTCTGAAGATCGTTAAAAACTATAATCCCAAAGCATACGTTTCCGTAGAAGATGTGCGAACTCTCAGCGCAACACACCTTCCGCCACGGACCACCAGTAAAAATACCTTTATGAGAAAAATGCTTTTTTCAATAAAAAGAAAATAAAAGGACGGACAAGCATGAGACCAAAAACATATCATACCGTGATAATGTTTATTACGGTTCTATTCTTATTTGCATGTGGAGAAAAAATGACAGAAGCACCGAAAGCCGCAAGGATCGATCAACAGCTTACGACCCATGGTCATACGCGGACGGATCCCTATTACTGGTTGCGTGAACGCGAGGATCCGCAGGTCCTGGCCTACCTGGAGGCAGAGAACGCGTACACGGAAGTCCGGATGAAAGATACGCGCAAGCTGCAGAACACATTATATAAGGAAATGGTGGGACGTATCAAACAGGATGATGCGTCCGTGCCGTACAGAATGAACGGTTATCTCTATTATCAGCGTTACGAAAAAGGGAAAGAGTACCCCATTTATTGCCGAAAGGAGCATGAGAACGCCAAGGAAGAGATCCTGCTGGATGTAAACCGCCTTGCAAAGGGATATGCGTATTACCATGTTTCGGGCATCTATGTTTCTCCGGACAACCGGGTATTGGCTTTTGGTGAAGACACCCAAAGTCGACGTAAATACACCTTGCGTTTTATTGATCTGAGCACGGGAGAATTTCTGGAAGACAGGATCGAGAACACTCCGGGTGGAGTCGCATGGGCAAATGACAGCAGAACCTTCTTCTATAATACAAAAGACGAGACGCTCCGGCCTTCCCGGACCTTCCGCCGGGTTCTCGGTGCTTCGGAAGGGGAGGCGGAACTGGTTTACGATGAAAAAGAGAATACCTTCTATCATGGTGTTTACCGTTCAAAAAGCGGTGCGTTCATTATGTTGGTATCTCAATCCACACTAACCACGGAATACCGCTTTATTTCCGCCGATCAGCCTGATACGGAACCCCGGGTGGTCCAGGAACGTATCCGCGGACTCGAGTATCATCCGGTGGATGTCGGGAATGTATTTTATATCCTGACCAATGACAAAGCACGTAACTTTAAGCTGGTCGTTGCACCCGTACACGCACCCCGGCAAAAGAACTGGAAAGAGATCGTCCCGCATCGCGAGGACATATTACTGGAAAACGTTGTCTTTTTTAAGGACCGTTACGTACTTCAGGAGCGCGGCAACGCCCTTCCTCGTCTTCGTGTGGTCGGTTATGACGGGAAAACAGACCAATATATTCACTTCGACGAAGAAGCTTATGACGTGTGGATCGATGTCAATCGTGAATATGATACCGATATCCTGCGTTTTGGTTATGAATCCATGACAACCCCCCGGACGATCTATGATTATCATTTGCTGCGTGATGAAAAGAAACTGATGAAACAGCAGGAAGTCCTTGGGAAATTCAGTCCAAAGGATTATGAAACCCGCCGCATCTGGGCTGAAGCACGCGACGGAGCGAAGGTCCCGATGTCAATTGTGTTCCGGAAAGACACCCCGCTGGACGGACGTGCTCCTTTGATCCTTTATGGCTATGGCGCATACGGCAACAGCATGACCCCCTGGTTCAGTTCCGTGCGGCTGAGCCTGCTTGATCGCGGTTTTGTGTATGCGATCGCTCATGTGCGCGGGGGGCAGGAAATGGGCCGCCACTGGTATGAAGACGGGAAACTGTTGAACAAGATGAACACCTTCACCGATTTCATAGATTGTGCCGATCATCTTGTCAAAGAACGGTATACGGATTATGATAAAATGATCGCGGTCGGCGGAAGTGCCGGTGGACTGCTTGTGGGTGCGGTAGCCAATATGGCCCCGGAAAAATTTGCCGGCATCGTCGCACAGGTGCCTTTTGTAGACATCGTCACTACGATGCTGGACGAAAGCATTCCCCTCACAACCAATGAATACGATGAATGGGGGAATCCGAACGATAGAACATACTATGATTATATGCTGCGTTATTCTCCCTATGATAATGTTGAGGCCAGGGCATATCCGCATATGCTGATCACAACCGGATTGCATGATTCGCAAGTACAGTACTGGGAACCGGCCAAATGGACCGCAAGACTGCGCACCATGAAGACGGATGACAATCTTCTGCTGCTGAAAACCGAAATGGACTATGGTCATGGCGGTGCGTCCGGACGTTTCCGTATTTATCGGGAGATCGCTTTTGAATACGCCTTTATATTGAAAATTACCGGTAATATTTAAATCCCGGTCCGAAAAGCCGGTCGATATGGCAAAGAGTCCGGATTTCAACAGAGTGAAGCTTATATGATCCCGCCGTTTTATACGGCGGGATTTTCTTTTTTGATTTGTGAGTGAAATGGCTATATTCTAAACTGAAAAAAGGAGTCATATATGTTAGGTAAAAAGAACGATCCCGCAGAACTTAAAAAAGCGCTTTTCTGGGAAAGGAAGAATGCCTGGGACCATATCCCGGAAGCTCAGCTTAAGCACATGGAAAATTACATGAAAACCTATCGCGCTTTTCTGGATTACGGAAAGACGGAACGCGAATCCGTGGAGACAGCGATAGAGATACTTGAAAAATCCGGTTTCGCGGATATGCGGAAAACAAAGGACACCAATAAGATATATTATAATCATAACGACCGTGCGCTGGCGGTTTTTCGTCAAGGGAAAGCGCCGATCCATAAAGACCTGCGCATCCTTGTTGCGCATGTGGATTCTCCCCGGCTTGATCTCAAGCAGTACCCTTTATATGAAGATGAAGAGATGGCAATGCTGAAAACGCATTATTACGGAGGGATCAAAAAGTATCAATGGGTTTCACGTCCCCTGGCGTTGCATGGTGTGATCGCATTCCCGGACGGAAGTGTGGATCCCATCATTATCGGTGAAGATGAAGAAGATCCCGTTTTTACCGTTTCCGACCTTCTGCCGCATCTTGCCGGAAAGGTGCAAATGGATAAAAAAGCCAACGAATTCATTCCCGCCGAAAAACTGAACATTCTCTTCGGCGGCAAGCCCTTCACCAACGACCCCGAACTGAAAGACCGGGTCAAACTGAATATTCTGTCCTTGCTGAACGATGCACATGGCATTACAGAAGATGATTTTATTTCTGCGGATATTGAGATCGTACCGGCGGGGAAATCCCGGGAGGTTGGACTTGACCGCGCGTTCATCGGGGGATACGGTCAGGATGATCGTGTCTGCGCTTACGCGGCCCTGCGAGCGATCATTGATGAAGAAGATCCTGAAATATCCTCCCTAGTCTTGCTTTTAGATAAGGAAGAGATTGGCAGTGAAGGTGCCGCAGGCGCGAACACTTGGATCGCCGAACTGGTGCTGGGGTATATCCTCGCCCGCCACGGACTTGATCAATATGCCGTGATCCGACGCCTGCTTGCCAACGCCGAGTGCCTTTCTGCGGACGTGAATGCGGGTGTACATCCGGATTGGAAAGAAGTGCACGAACTGCGCAATGCCGGTTACATGAACGGGGGTCTTGTGCTTTCAAAGTTTACCGGAGTCCGCGGAAAAGGCGGATCAAATGAGGCCCCGGCGGAATATGTTGCGCGACTTCGTGATCTTTTTGATAAACACGGGATCATCTGGCGGGTTGCCGAACTGGGCAAAACGGACGAGGGCGGCGGCGGTACCATTGCGAAATTCATGTCTTATTACTGCATGAAGGTTATTGATGCCGGTGTCTCGGTTCTGGATATGCATTCGCCCTTTGAGATCACATCCAAGTCGGACATTTGGATGATGTACCGGGCTTTTTGTGCATTTTTACAAGATTAAAGAAATATTCCTTTTTAATATGTTTCGCTCAAATCCTATCAGGAAGCATATAGGGAGATCTTCATGAAGTATAAATATGTCATCTTCTTGTCATTGATCCTCATTCTGGGTGCCTGTTCTGAACGTTCTGCGGAAATAACGATCTTACACTGGAACGATTTTCACAGTCAGAATATTCCCTGGGTACCGGCCCGGAATAATCCGAAAGGCCATGAGGTTGGGGGTTATGCCGTTTTTGATGCATATCTCGACAGCCTGCAGGGCGTTTACCCCGGTGCTTTACGGGTTCATGCCGGAGATGAGTTTCAGGGCTCCCCGGTCTGTGCCGTAACAAAAGGCGTATCACAGATCGAAATACTGAATCTTGTAAAACCCGATTTCTTTACCGTCGGCAATCATGAACTGGATTATTCCTGGCATCACCTGGATTCCCTGCGCCGCCATCTGGCACGTTTTCAAATGTATGCCGCAAATCTGATCGATACCAGAAACGGAGAAAGCGCTCTGCCGCAATATAAAATATTTTCCCGCAACCGCTATCGCTTTGCCCTTATCGGCCTGACCCATCCGGAGCTTGATTTCCTTACCATGCCGCAAAACCTTGAAGGCATACAGGTCTCTGATCATATTACGGCAACGCGCGATATTATTCACTATCTTAAACGCCGCGGCGTCCGCTGTTTCATTATCGTTTCCCACATGGGTATTGAATATGACCGTGAACTTGCCCGCGCCGTACCGGATATCGACCTGATCGTCGGGGGGCACAGCCATACCTATATGCGGGAAGCGGAACAGGTGAACGGCGTTTGGATCGTACAGGCCGGTGATCGCGGTCGCTATGTGGGCATAACGCGCTTTATTGCCGGGAAGGAAGGGATAAGATCTCTTGAAATGCAATATGTGGAAACCCTCACGGCGAACATCAAACCATCTCCGGATGTGGCGAAGATCGTCAATAAATACGAAGAAAAACTTGCGGAAGAAATGAACAGGGTGATCGGAGAACTGAAAACACCCTGGATCCGGAGCAGCGGGGAGTCAAATATCGGGAACTGGATCGCCGATGCCTTTCGCCAGACAGCGGGAACGGATATCGCCATCATGAATAACGGTGGTATTCGCAAAGATATGCCAGCCGGAAAGATCACGGTCCGTGATATATGGGAAATTGCCCCTTTCGGCAATACGCTCGTGACATTTACCTGGACCGGAGAACAGCTCATACAGGCATTGAACCATATGGTAAAAGAAGGTATGTCGATGCAGTTTTCAGGCATCAACATGATCCTTGACAGGCAAAAAGGCGCTTTGGACGTCAAGATCAACGGAAAACCTGTCGAGCCGTCAAAATATTATACCATCGCCGCAAACGATTATACCGTCAGCCAAACGCACAGATATTTCGGACTGGATATCCCGGCGATGACCGAAACGGGTCTTGTGGACAGGGATGTCCTGATCCGGAGAGTGGAGCAATATCCGAATATTTCATCGCATATCGAAGGAAGGATCATCTATCAATGAAACGGAATCTGATTGTTATTGTTATTGTTTTTTTTCTCATAAGCGGATGTCAGGAATCTGTCATGTCGGCGATCTTTTCTGTCGACGACGGTCCGGAGGAAACCATCCCTTCCCCCGGAGATCCCCTCTCCCTTCTTAGTATTCCTGAGCGCATCGGGTTTGACGAGTTTCGCCGGGCCATTCCAATACCGGATGTCACACCCGAACGTGCGGCCATATTCAATGCAGACGCCATTGGGGATTTTATCGAGGGATATCAGCAAGAAGATATGACGGACACATTGAACGGTTATATAACGGATAATTATACTTTTTATTCGCAAATTCTTTTTCCTTCGATCGAACCCTGTCTTGATTCACTTAAGTCACTTCAGAAGCATGAAGCGGTGAACGCGCTGATCCTGTTCATTCATGAAAGTTTCAGGGATTTCTTTGGGGTTGATCTTGGTTACTACCGTTGGGGCGGTGATATCACCGATCGTGATCAGCCACAGAAGGCCACATCCCACTCCACCGCAAGGAAACGCTACGGTATGGACTGTTCGGGCTTTGGCGCATCGGCCTATGAAGCGGCAGTTCTTCTGGGGATCCTTGATTCGACCTTGAACGAATCCGCCTTTTCTTCCTTCGGGTTCAAATATATCTGTGAAAATGATCCCGCCATATCGGATGGGGGCGGCCGCGGGGGCACAACCAACAACTATCGGATGGAAGTATCGGACATGTATAAGGTTGGAGAACTGATTGCCACCATTCCGGCAGGAGGTACGCCCAGCGATGCACAAATAGCCCAGATGCAGGCAGGAGATGTCGTTCTGAAGTCCGGCCACATGGGAATACTGGTCGAGATAAACGGTCACTTGTATTTTCTGGAATCCGGAGGAGGCACGCTGAGTTTGGACAGTCTTCGCAGACCGTATCTGGCCAAAAATGCCCTAACCCATTTCGCGCAGAGCAGAACAACGACCATACGACGCTGTCTGCCGATGATGGAAACAAGTTTGGGAATTGTGCGTTTCTAAGATAATATTTTCAAAGGAGCATAATATGCGACGTTTCACAAATCTTTTTTTCAGCTTGATCCTTGTCCTGCTGATGTTTTCCTGCGGCGAACAAAAAGGACAAACGCTGACATTCGCCTTTTTGGCCGACACCCATATCGGTACGGCGATCGGCGCAAATGATCTTCGGAATTCCGTTCGGGATATTAATACCATACCCGATATCGAATTTGTTATTTTGGCCGGAGATGTTACGGAATATGACTTTGACGACGAGCTTGATACCGTTAAAGCTATTCTGGATGAACTGAACGTGCCCTACCACCTCATTCCCGGAAATCATGAATTGAAATGGTCCGCGTCCGGCGGGGAAAAATTCAGGAAATTGTATGGGGACGATAAATTCAATGTCAGTTATAAGGGTTACCGTTTTATCGGTGTGAACCAGGGACCACTGATGCGCATGGGAGAGGGATTCATTGCACGGGAAGACCTTAACTGGACCCGTAAGCAACTGAGAAACATGTGGCCACGCAGAAATCAGCCGGTTTTTTTCGTCACCCACTATCCCATTGATCATACCGTGACCAATGCATACGACTTTCTTGAGATCATCAAACATTATAATGCGCAGGCAATTATGCACGGACACGGACACCGTAACCGCCTGAACGATTATTCGGATGTGCCGGGGATAATGGGACGTTCCAATCTAAGCCGCGGCGGACCCGGGGGGTATAATATCGTTACGATCGAAAATGATCGCATGACCTGGGTTGAACGTTTACCGCTTGAGAAAAAAAGTCTCGAACCCTGGCTGGTACTCGAACTGAAAGAGAACAGCTATACCGATTCACATAAAGCATTGAAACCGGATATGTCGATCAATCAGAAGTATCCCAATGTAAAAATAGCATGGTCACACGATTCGGAGTATTCCATCACGGCTGCAGCGGCGGTTGTGGACGACCTGGTGATCTTTGGCAACCGCTCCGGAAAGGTCCGGGCACTGTCCCTTGGGGACGGTTCGCCAGTATGGACATTTAAAACCGGCGGTCCCGTCTTTACCGAACCCGAAGTGGCCGGCGATCATGTGTATGTGACATCCACCGATTCCTCACTGTATTGCCTGGATTACCGAACGGGTAAAAAAGTGTGGAGCTATAAAACGAACGCACCCATTGTGGCACATCCTGTTGTACACGACAATAAAGTGTATTTTGGTGCCAGTGACGGGAAATTCCGTGCACTGAATGCCCTTACCGGTCAACTGGTCTGGGATTTTATGCGCATTGAGACCTACGTGGAGACCAAACCCCTTATTGCAAACGGAAAGGTTATTTTCGGAGCATGGGACACCTATCTGTATGCATTGGATGCCAGCAGCGGGAATCTGATATGGCGCTGGCGGGGGGACAATACCGGTCGCCTGTATTCACCCGCAGTGGTACATCCCGTATATGCGAACGGGAAGGTGTTCATTGTTGCGCCCGACCGTGTCATGACCGCCATAGATATCAACAATGGCCGGACCGTCTGGCGATCCGATACATTCAGGGTGCGTGAAAATATCGGTATTTCGAAGGATGCTTCCACCGTATATGCCAAAACCATGTGGGATGTGCTTTGTGCGATCTCGACAAGGGGAGATAAACCGCAAACCCGATGGAGCAATGATCTGGGCTACGGTTTTGAGATTGATCCATCCTATCCCGTCGAACATGAAGGAGTGGTCTATTTCACCACACAGTTCGGTTTTGTGTATGCCGTGAACGCTGGGGACGGCGAATTGCGATGGATACATCGAATAGGCGGGAATCTTCTGAATACGCCGGTTATCCATGACAAGACTGCGGTAATAACAGGCATGGATGGAAAAGTGACCAAATTAGTTGTGAACGACTAATTTCAAGGTAAAAGAGACGGAGCATCGCTCCGTCTCTTTTCTTATTACCACTATAATCACGAAAAAAATGGACTTCTCATCAGATTGAAATATCTGTTGCCAAGGGATTCAAGAAGAATACAGTCAGTTCTTCACCTTAATCACAACCCCGTCAGGGGTTAAAGAATTATACGCTTAAGCGAACAGACGTTTTACCGTTCACCGATCACCATTTACACGAAATATTTTACACCCTCAGTACTTGCTGTATTCAGTGTGTTTTAATGCTCAATAATAAATATAATGGGGCGAAACAGGGAGCAATCATCGGTATTGGCAGGATCCGGGTAATATGGGGAACGTTGATTGAAAGATCATTTACACAAAATTTTTGCACACACCTAATCCGGATGATGGACCGGGGCTACTTTTTTATGCACCCTCATCGGGATCGGGAAATCATGCGTTCGGATACCGGCCCGGTGATCGAAGAGGGAAAGAAAAAACTGAGACCATCATTATAAAAATAAGAAGCATCGCAATGCAGAAAGGTCAAAAGTGTTCCGACTGATTAATGCTGCGGTTTATCCCGTACATTGACTCCTGAAAAACACCCGATCGTAAGAATTCTGTAAAAATATTATTTTATAATACCCACATAGATAAAGGGCATAACGCCCGTTATAAAAAAAAATTAAAAAAAATGATTTTTTTTCTTGCACTTCTCGTGTAATGGTGTTATACTTATGTAGAACACCAGAGTACACGTGTTCAATTGAAACCAAGAGAGAGCGCACCATGAGCATAAACTTCGACAGTAGTAAACCCATATACCTCCAATTGGCCGATCTCATCAGAGAGTCGATCATGTCCGGTGCATTGAAAAGCGGAGAAGCGGTTCCATCCGTACGGCAGTTGTCTGCCGAATACCGCCTGAATCCCCAGACCATTCTGAACGCGACCCAGCTTCTTGTCAATGAAGGCTTGCTGGAAAAAGAACGCGGTAAAGGGTACTTCGTAACCGCCCCCGCGCAGGATGTGTTGAAGGAATCCGGTATCATTCAGTTTGAAGACACCATTGTCCCGGACATGATCAAGCAGGCCAAGATGTTGAATATTGACCAGACGACACTGCTCGAAAT
Source organism: uncultured bacterium (assembly GCA_964535585.1). Lineage (GTDB taxonomy): Bacteria > Fidelibacterota > Fidelibacteria > Fidelibacterales > Fidelibacteraceae > M50B103. The sequence continues at coordinate 244,771 of CAZHTR010000002.1, forward strand.
GATTAAAAAGCATTACAACAAGCAATAAAAAAGGGGAAACCATGTTTAGCAAGAACAATTTGATCAGAAGATACTCGCAGTCAACTGCATACCTGCAGAGCATGCCGATACGGATTATCAAATCCGCGAAATAATCGGAACTGAAACGGGGGAATGAAAGGAAAAAAATGTTTAGCAAAAAATATCTTTACCATCGGCGGACGAATACGGTCCCATATCTTCAGACACTATCGATCCGCATCGTAAAACCGGCGAAATGAACAGAGGATGAAAGCGGTCATGACTTTCTCTGTAGAGAACAAGCACACAGACATACCGGAAATAGTTAGCATACGGACGCAAAGGAACAAGCGCACTTCCGTGGTTATCCTTTGCCGGCAGCCCTCCTTAAGCGAAGAGGGGAATGTTCGCAGACGGAGTGTTTGCCCTTATTGCCGCACACTTGCACGCAGAAGATCAACAACAGATAAGAATCAGTCAATTTATTATTTATAATGAATGAAAGAAGGGAAACATGGAACACTATATTACCATTAACGATCTCTCAAAGAACTACAAACAGGTCCAGGCCCTGAAAAACGTTGACCTGAGTATTCCCAAGGGAAGCATTATCGGTCTGCTTGGGAAAAACGGGGCCGGTAAATCAACTATGATGAAATGCATACTTGGCCTGTTACGCTATGAAGGTGAGATCGCCGTCATGGGCAAGCCTTTGAGCGAATGGAAACACGAACTCTATAAACATGTCGCTTTTATTCCCGATGTGAGCGGGTTGGATCCGCGTCTGAGTGTTGAGCAGACGATCAACTATTCGGCAGCAGTGAATGAAACCTGGAACTGGGATAAGGCGAAACGACTTTTTGCCGAAAGCGATCTTCCGATCGATCAGAAAGTCGGTACGCTTTCAAAAGGAATGAAAACGAAGCTGTACCTTTTACTGACATTATCAAAAGACGTTGACATCCTTTTGCTTGACGAGCCGACACTGGGTCTGGATATCATTTTCAGGAAGGAATTCTATGACCTTTTACTCGGAGAATTTTTTGATGAAAGTAAAACGGTTATCATTTCCACCCATCAGGTTGCGGAAGTGGAGAATATCCTCGACGAGGTCATTTTCATTGATGAAGGGAAGGTGATCCTGCACGAATCCGTAAAGACCCTAAAAGAAAAATGGAACATCTATGAAGTTCCACAGGACAAAGCGGAAGCATTGACAGCATGTCATCCCCGGATCATGACGAAGACACTCGGCCGGGTCCGCGGACTTGTGGAAGGAGAATGCGGCATACCCGGTGCGGAAGCACAGATCCCGGGCTTGTCGGATATATTTGTCGCTTTAACTCAGAAAAAGAACAGGGGTTAATATGTCACATTTTACAACCTTAATTAAAACCGAATACTTTAAAAGAAAAAATTCCTACTGGCTCCCCGTATGGGTTATTGCCGGTATCGCGACCCTGATCCTGATAATGGCCCTTACGGCGCTCATTGCGAATTGGAGCGATATAAATATACATTTCGGGCCATTTTCCTTTATGGATTACGGGGATCTGCAGGACGGTGTTAAGATAGCCGTTTACAGCTTCATGATGTCGGCTGCCTTTATTTTCGGGCTTTTTATGGTCGTGAATGCGGAGAACAGTCTGTCAAAAGAAAAACAACTTGGCTGTGAACTGTTTTACCGCTGTCAGCCCGTAAATATATGGACATGCACGATCGCCAAATACCTGATGCACATTTATTCCGGAATTATCCTTCTTTTCGGTATCGGTTTGATCTTTGCATTGGTGGTTTCCATTGTATCCGCATTCACATTCGGAGGGTTTTATCCCGGATATGCCATGAAAGGAGTACTGCTGGGATCGGTCATGTATGTTAAGATATGCCTGGTGTTCGGCAGTCTGTACTTTTTCTTTTCTTCCGTGTTCAAGAACAATGCCTTTATCAAAGGCACGGTTCTGCTGGGGATCATCGAACTGGTGTTCTTTATTATTGAAACATTGTTCAGAAATACGATCTCGCTTCCGAATATATTTACGAATCTGTTCGCCATGCTTGGAGATCTGAACGTGGAAGGTGAACTGACCATGCGTTATATGATCGCGGATTACCGCTTACTGATAGCACTCCTGTTCGCAGGAGCCTGTTATGCGGGAGCAACATTGATCTACCGATATAAAACAACGGAGGCGTAGAGAATACCATGAATAAAAAAATATTATTTCTGCTATGTGGCTTACTGGCCGGCATGCTGTGTTACGGTTTCGGTATCGCTGTACAGGGGCCTGTAGAAAAAAAAGAATTTAAGCTTGGTGCATTTAAAAAAATTGATGTGCAGACACAATATAATGTATACCTGAAACAAGGTGACCGGGAACAGATTACCGTTGAAACCTATAAAAGCATCATGCCTTATGTGACAGTCCGAAAAAACGCGTACGGACTTGTCGTGTCCCTGGACCGCAAACTCCGGAATATCCGCTGGATGAACCATGATAAAATATTGAATGTATATATTACTGTTAAGGATCTTGACGAGATCCGTTTGTCCGGAGCTTGCGACATGCATATGTTGAACGATCTGCAGGCAGACCAAATCCAGATCCGTGCAAGCGGTGCCAGCGATCTTTTTCTGAAAAAGATTAACGCTAAAGAAATTCGCGTACTGACCTCCGGTGCCAGCGATATCAAGCACGGAGAACTGATCGCGGATAAAAAGATATACATTAACGCCAGCGGTGCCTGTGATGCGTTTTTATCATTGAACGCACCGGAAATCGAGGTCATTTCGTCGGGATCCTCCGACTTCGACCTGGCCGTACAGGCCGGGATACTGATGTTAAAATCATCCGGGTCTTCCGACTTTGATGTGCGGGGGAGGGCAACCCGGCTTTTGGCCAGCATTAGCGGAAGCTCTATGCTGCAGGCGGAAGCCCTGCATACAGAGGATGTCGATATTTCAACGTCCGGAACCTCGGAGAGCCGGGTATATGTAACAGGGTATCTCAAAGCCGAAAGCTCGGGAACTGCATCCATTTATTATACTGGCGAACCCAGAGAAACCTCATTCCGGATCAGCGGTGTATCATCTATCCGGAGTGGAAAGTAATACATTATCAATAAGGGGAAAACCATGAAAAAAACATTGTTGATTTTACCGCTAGTCTTTCTTTTCTTGTGTGGATGTGAAGATGTCGATACAAGCAAGATCAAGCGTATGGAGGTCAGTGGGAATATCGTTACACGCAGTATAGACCTCGATGACTATCAAAATATTTTTGTTGCCGGTCCCATACAGATCACACTGGTGCAAAACGGCAACAGCCGCGCCGAAATAGAAACCTATGAAAGTATGATGGACCTTCTTTATGTACGGGTGATCAATGAAACGCTGGTGCTGTTCGTGCCGGATACCGCATCGGAATACGGTGTTGACCTGTACGATTCCGATCTTGAGGAAATAAGCCGTCACGCCTTGCTGAGCGGAAGCCGGATCAAGTGGCCGCAAAACAAGAAAGTACTGAACATCCGTCTTTCCTTCAGCGAGCTGGAAAAGATACGCATTGTGGGAGAAAGCGAAATAAGAACGGACGGTATATTAAGGGCAAACACACTGGACCTTGAAGTGGCGGGCGCGCTTTACTTTAACGCGGAGATGGTGCTTGACGAATTCACCGCCGCCATTGCCGGTGCGGCTAATCTTGATCTTCGCGGACGGGCAGTTACATTCAATCTCGAATGTGCCGGCGCAGGAACCGTCAAGGCGTTTGAGTTTATCTCCGATCATGTCAGCATGGATATTGCCGGTATGTGTAATGCCAATGTTTACGCGCGGGAAAGCATCCGTGCCGATATTGCCGGCGTGGGAAATATTAAATATAAGGGCAATCCGTCCCGGGTTGATTTTGAACGGGCCGGATTTGGCAGGATCCGGCAGATTGAAAGTGAACGCATTGACATTTAAAACTTCAGATCGTATAGATCAAAGACAAAGAACATGTTAAAGGAAATACAAATGACAAGACGCAACGTGAAGAATATGATCGGAATATTGCTTTTCGCAATACTGCTGCTGGGAACATCCGATAGGCTGTTCTCCCAAACGGTTTCCGATCTTGAAGAATTTCTGATCCGGCTTGAAAAGACGGATAAGGGGATCAGATTGACCGGCCGGGAGGGTTGTGCCTTTAAGGGATTGGATTTTACCTTAAGGGATTCCGTCAGAAGGTCCGTTGATCAATACGGCAAAGTTACCTTAGTAAGATTTTCAACAAAGGGTATCCCAAAGGAAGGACTTGCCGATTTTCAGATCTCGCTAATGCAAACGGAAGAAGGACTTTACCTTGAAGGAATTCGCGGAACCGCATGGGAAGAACTCAGTCTCACTTATCCCGAGGATGCAAACTATCACTTTATAGATCAGAACGGAATAGTCGAATTACCGCAGCCGTTTGCGATGATGGATTGAATTGAAAAATGCAGTTAAAAGGTTAGCAGAAAGATCATATCATGCATACGTTGAATCTGATCTTCCGAAAGCTGCCAACCTGTAAACGTAAACAGTAATGAGGGTTAAATGAAAATACGGTCCATACTTATGTGCATTCCTCTCTTGATGACCGGCATGCTGATGTCGGAAGAAGTCCTGACCCTGGAGGAATGCATTGATCTCGCGTGTTCGGGTAATACCTCGATCCGCTCAAAACAGTTATCCGCAGACATTGCCGCATCCCGCTCGCGTGAATCCTTTAGTCCGCTGATGCCACATATCTCGGTTTCATCAGGCCTCGGCTCCGGCGATGCGGGCGGCTGGGAACCCCATGCCAATGTCGGTTTAAGCGCAGGGCTTACCCTGTACACTCCGGGTCTTTATTCCGGGATAAGATCTTCAAAGATCAATCGTGATATTCAGGAAATTTCGGTCATAGGAGCGGAAAATGATGTGATCAGCCAGGTTTGTCAGATCTACTACAAATTATTGGGCACACGTAAGATGATAAAGGTCTATGAAGCAAATATTGAACTTGCCGAGGAAAATCTCCGGAAAACCCGCTCAATGTATCAGCAACGGGTAGTTACGGAATCGGATGTATTGAAATCGGAAGCGCAAAAAGGCGATTTTGAATCGCAATTACTATTGCAGAAACAGCTTTATCTCAATTATCAACGTACAATGAATGTTCTGTTCAACCGTGATGTCAACACCGTTTTTCAAGTCGCTGATGTGGATGTGGATACTATCGATATTCCCGCATTCGACGTTGCGCTTGACTTGATGCTGAAACAAAATCCGGATTATGAAGCTCTCCGGCTTCAGGAAGAAATAAGTAAGATACTCTTGCAATCATCCAAAGAGGCTTATTTACCGAGTCTGACGGGATCGTACAGTTACACAAATCAGTTCGATCCCCTGATAGACCCCGCTAACAGCGTACATCTTACCGCCAGTTGGACCCTTTTCAACGGTTTATCCCGGCGCGAACAGGTTCAGCAACGTAAATTGCAACTGGAACAGACACGCATTGATATTGCGGGTACAACCAGGGTTTTGGAACAACAATTACGCGATCTGTATACGCAGTTCGACACTTACACAAGCATGATCGATATCAATAAACGGCGGCTGCAATCCGCTCGCCGGGATTTTGAGATCGTCAACCAGCAGTATCAGATCGGTCGCGTGACCATTCTGGACAGGATGCAGGCACAGATTTCCGTTCTGAGTGCCGAGAGCACATTGCTGGAAGCGCAGTATTCGCGTAAGATCGTTGAATCCGAGATCCTGAAACTGATAAATAACATATAGGTAGGAAAAATATGAAAAAGAAACTCATCATTGTCATTGTTATGCTGGTTGCTTTGGGCGTGTTCTTGTTCTTCTCGCTGAAACAAGACAACAAAAAAGCGGTTGCCGTACAGATGGAAAAGATCCGGCTTCATACCATTGAATCGAAGGTCTTTGCCGCCGGCTATGTTCAGCCGGTCATAAAGATCAATATTTCGGCAAATGTTTCCGGTGAGATCATATCCCTTCATGTCCGGGAGGGTCAGATGGTGAACAAAGGAGATATCCTGGCTCAGCTGGATAAGGTGATCTATGAAGCCGAAGTGGACCAGGCAAGATCTTACTACCGTTCAAGTTTGGCTGCAAAGGAGTTTGCCGAAAAAGAATACCGCCGGGTTGAGATATTGTACAAGGAGAACAATTTCAGCGAATCGCAATACGACCAGGCAAGAACGCAATATATTCAATCGATCGGGACGCTTGAACAGGCAGTCGCACGCTTGGAACAGGCACAGGACAACCTGCGAAAGACAACCCTGGTAGCGCCCATCGACGGAACCGTCATCGGTTTGAAAAAAGAACAGGGAGAGATCGTTATGGGTTCGACTTTCCAGGCGGATGTGGTAATGACCGTTGCCGATCTGTCCGGCATGGAAGTGGAAGTGGATGTCAACGAAAATGATATCGTACGTGTTTCGATCGACGATCCGGTGGACATCGAGATCGATGCCATCTCCGGTAAAAAGTTCCCCGGGGTTGTCACGGAGATATCTCAGCTTGCTTCCACGACCGGCGCGGGTACACAAAGTGCCATTACCAATTTCAAGGTCAATGTCAAGATGCTCAGCATTCCCCCGGAAATTCGTTCCGGCATGAACGCCACGGTAGAGATCCTTACCGCCCGCCACGAAAATGTTGTCGCGGTACCGATCCGGGCCGTAACGGTGCGTCCCGAGAACAAGATCCTCAAAGATATACCGAAAGATAAAACAAAATTTGACCTGCTGGAGGTCGTTTTTGCGGTTGAAAACGATACCGTCCGCGCCGTTCCGCTCAAGCTGGGTATCAACAGTGAAGATTTTTTCGAGGTTTTGGAAGGATTGGATACGGGTCAGGTCATCGTTATCGGAAACCATCAGGCGCTTACCTTTGATCTTCAGAACGGTACCCGGGTAAAAGACATTACAACGGTAAAAAAGAAAACAAAAGAGAATAAAAAGTAAGTAAGCTAAAAACCCGAAAGGAAGCGTCATGGCGCTGCTGAAATTACGAAATATATATCGCACATATCATATTGGCAAAGTGGATGTGCACGCATTGAACGGAGTGGACCTGGATGTGAAAAAGAACGAGTATCTTTCCGTTATGGGTCCGTCCGGAAGCGGGAAATCCACGCTTATGAACATTATCGGATGTCTGGATACCCCGACCCGCGGCACGTATGAACTGGATGGTATAACCATCCATAAGGAAAGTCACGATATATCCGAGATCGCCAACGATGACCAATTGGCGAGCATACGAAACCGGAATATCGGATTCGTATTCCAGACCTTCAATCTGCTTCCCCGGATGACGGCACTACATAATGTGGAACTGCCACTGATCTATGCCGGTGTTTCCCGGCATGAACGCCTTGAGCGTGCCAAATCCGCCCTGGAAAAAGTGCAGTTGGCCGACCGTATGTACCATCGGCCCAATGAACTGTCCGGCGGACAGCGTCAGAGGGTTGCCGTTGCGCGCGCATTGGTCAATAATCCGTCGATCATTCTGGCAGATGAACCGACCGGAAATCTCGACAGCAAAACAAGTAATGATATCATGGATCTGATCGGAGAGCTTCACCGGCAGGGGAACACGATCATTCTCGTTACGCACGAGCAGGATATTGCAGCCCGCGCGCACCGCGTGATCCACATGCTTGACGGCAAGATCAGCGATGACAGTAACTAAAGGTAAAACAGACCATGTTCAATCAACTTTATGAAAGTTTCGTCATCAGTTTTAAGTCGGTATTCCTCAGTAAGGGAAGAGCCTTTCTGACCATGCTCGGGATCATTATCGGCATTCTGTCGGTCAGCCTGATGGGTACCGCCATCAACGGTATCGATAACGTGTTCGATGAGACCCTGGGAATGTTCGGAGAAGATGTGTTATACCTGCAGCAGTTCCCGTGGTTTATGGGAAATACGGAATGGTGGGAATTCCGCAATCGTCCGCGCATCCAGGAAGATTATGCCCGCAAGATCGCGGACCGGGCTGAGTCCGTTTCCTTTGCCAGCATTGAAACAAGCCGAAGGGTGAATATTACCTATAAGGAGCGCTCATCGGAAGGAGTGGAAGTTAAATGTACCGGCTGGCAATCGGCATATATCGATGCGGCAAAAATTGAGACCGGTCGGTATTTTACACAGGTAGAGGATGAGCATGCTTCTCGTGTGATCGTGATCGGATCCGAGGTTAAGAAAGTACTTTTCCCGGAGATCGAAGATCCCGTCGGTATGCAGGTGAAAGTAAATGGCCTAAACTTCAGGGTCATCGGGGTTTTTGCGGAACAAGGGAAAATATTCGGCATGTTCAGTGTCGACAATATGGCCGTTATCCCTTATGTAACTTCCAAATCGGTGTTTGGTCGCAGCTGGTGGCTTTCGATCTCCTTGAAGACACGTGATGGTTATGATAATAATTTTGCGCTTGAGGAAGTGCGGCATATAACACGCGGATTACGGGGACTTCGCGCAACGGATCCGGATAATTTTGCCATTAATCAGCAGGAAATGATGGAAGATCAACTGGGAAAGATCAAAACTGCCATCGGATTGGTGGGTATCGGTATCGCCGCACTGGCACTGCTTGTCGGCGGTATCGGCATCATGAACATTATGTTCGTAAGCGTGAAAGAACGCACCAAAGAGATCGGCATTCGAAAGGCACTGGGGGCAAAACGCTGGGTGATCATGATGCAATTCCTTTTCGAAGCGATCATCATTGCTCTGATCGGTGGTGTGATCGGTCTTATATTGACTGCGTTGCTTGTAGGACTTGTAAATAAGATCTTTGTTGCCAGCATGTCGTTCGGATTGGTGCTGATCGCCCTAATGGTCTCGATCGGGGTCGGGATCGTTTCCGGGATCGTCCCGGCGAGTCAGGCTGCTAAATTGGATCCGATCGAAGCAATGCGATATGAATAAGGAGAAACGGTGAACTTTAAAGAAATATTACTTTCGGCCCGCGCATCCATCCGGCAGAATAAATTGCGTTCGTTTTTGACCCTTTTGGGAGTGGTTATCGGGATATTTTCCATTATCGGTGTCATGACTGCGATCAATGTCCTTCAGCATACCGTCAAAGAGAGTCTCGAAGGTCTCGGGTCAAGCACATTTCAAGTACAAAAATACCCCAATATCAATATAGGAAATACACGCTGGCAATACCATAACAGGAAAAATCTGGATTACCGCGATTTTAAACGTCTTATGTCAAAGTTAAAAATTGTTGACTATGCGACGGCAGAGGACTGGAGCTATGGAAAAGTCATCCGCTACAAGGATAAAGAAACAAAATCAAATATTGTGCTGGCCGGTATTACAAACAACTGGGAGTTTACTAATAATTTAAATATTGATCAGGGACGTATGATCGCCGAGATCGACGAAACGGCTGCCGCCCATGTGATAGTCATCGGATATGATGTCGTTGATATGCTTATGCCCAACCGCGATCCGATCGGTGAAGATATCAAGATCGACGGGATCAAATACCGGGTGATCGGTGTGGCTGAACGAAAGGGTAAGCGATTTGGGGAGTCGCTTGACAACCGTGTCTATATTCCCCTGACAACCTACTTTAAATATTACGGCGGTTCACACTACACCAGCCTGAACTATTGTTTCAGCGTGGTGGACCAGGATAAATTCGATGACGCCATGCAGGAGGTCATTCATGAATTACGCATGATCCGGGGTGTGAAAGCCGGAGAGGCAAATGATTTTGAAGTATGGACCAACGCGTCACTGATCGACAGTTTTAACAATATGACTGCGGCAATAAAGATCGCTGCGATCATCATAAGTTCCATCGCGCTGGTCGCCTCGGGTATTGGTATCATGAATATTATGCTGGTTACGGTCACCGAACGTACCCGGGAGATCGGGGTCCGTAAGAGCCTGGGTGCAAGACGAAAAGATATTCTGCTGCAGTTTATGCTAGAAGCTGTGATCCTGACCGAAATCGGAGGTGTTATCGGTATTCTTCTGGGTGTTGTCGGGGGTAATGTTGTTGCATTGCTGATGAAAACGTCCGTTGTATTCCCCTGGGACTGGGCTTTGATCGGACTGATCGTATGTTCGGCGATCGCGCTAATATTTGGATCTTATCCTGCCTACAAAGCCGCAGGACTGGACCCGATCGAGGCTCTCCGTTACGAATAGATCTTGCAAACCCCTTATTGCAGGCAAAGGATCCCCGCGCGCAGGGATCTTTTGTTTTTTTAACGATTTTTTTGATTGTCTGCTTTACGCAAGAACGCAAACGGTCCGGGGTCTTCCGGGAGCATGATCCGGATATTCTCGGCACCGCCATGTGCGGCATCACAAGGCTTCCCGTGTTTATCCAAAATACTTTCCACCTTAAAGGATATATCCTTTTCCGGCGTAATGATCGCAAGTTCATCTCCCGGGAAGAAGCGATTTTTGACTTCGATATCTGCCAGACCGCTTTGCGGATCGTAAGCACGGACCCTTCCCGCTACCGGCTCATTCATGCCTGCCGAATATCCGTCCTGGGTATTCTCGCCAAACTGACGCGGATTGCGTGTATAGAACCCCGTTGTATACGTACGATTGCTAAGGCGCATCAGGTCACGCAGATTTTCGGGATTTAAAGCACGTCCCTGCACATGATCATCCAGCGCGCGCCGGTATGCACGTGTGGTGATCGCCGTATAATAAGCCGACTTTGTTCTTCCTTCGATCTTAAGACTGCGTATGCCGGCACGGATAAAATCAGGGATCAGTTCGACCGCACAAAGATCGCGGGCATTCATCAGATAAGTACCATGTTCGTCCTCGGCGATCGGGAACTGCAAATCGGGACGTTTATGCTCTCTGAGATAAAATCCTTCGGGCGGCGGGGTGGAATAAGGATAAGGCTGTTGCGCCTTTTCCGTTTCCAGGATCGATCCTTTTTCAAAGGCGAGTTTGTATTCCCAGCGACAACTGTTCGTGCAGGTGCCCTGATTGGCGTCGCGGAAATGAAGATAATTTGAGATAAGGCAGCGTCCCGAATATGCGATACAAATGGCTCCATGAATAAAGGCCTCCAGTTCAATGTCCGGGACCCGCGCGTGCATCTCCGCGATCTCATCCAGATGCAATTCACGACTGAGGATAACCCGCCGCAATCCAAGTTCATGCCAGAATGCGACCGAAGCCCAGTTAACGGTGTTTGCTTGTGTGGATAAATGAATTGGCATTTCGGGATGGCGTCTGCGGGCAAGAGCGATCATACCCGGATCCGCCATGATAAGGGCATCCGGACCCAGAGACGCCGCAATATCCAACTCTCTTAAAAAAGAATCCACTTTCATATTATGCGGGTAAATATTGAGTGTAAGATATATTTTTTTGCCCAGCCGGTGGGTATATTCGATCGCTTCGGGTAAATTGGCGGGCGTAAACCCCGTTTCCCGTGTTCGCAGCGAAAATTTCGGTATCCCCGCATAGACGGCATCGGCTCCGTAGGCGAGCGCGATCCTGAGTTTTTCCATATCGCCCGCCGGGGATAGTATCTCTATGGTGGTATTCATGTCTAAATGTATAATGAAAACCGCGAAGAAGGAAGCAGAAATAAAAACCGTTCGCGGCATATTGTTATGTGGGAACGTTAAATTATCCCGAACGACGGCAATGCATTAACTTGCTTGACTTTAGCAAGGCGAAAAGCTATTTTTACAGGCTATATATTTTAAATGAAGGTGACAGATGAAAATAAGTGCAGAAGATATTAAAAATAATCCGAACAAACCCCGGCATATCGCGCTGATACTCGATGGGAACGGTCGTTGGGCGAAGAAACGCGGTTTACCCCGCATGATGGGACATAAAGAGGGTCTCAACACAATAAAGGAGATCGTGAGAGCAACTGCCGAGGCCGGTATCCCTTTTTTGACGATATATGCTTTTTCCAAACAGAACTGGAACCGGCCGGAAGATGAGGTGGGCGCGATCATGTCCATGTTGATCAACTCGGCAGAAAATGAAATTAACGAATTACACAGGAACAATGTCCGCCTGAAGATCATAGGAGACAAGAACGATTTACCGAACGAGGCGCAAACCGTTCTTGACCGCGGTGAGAAGCTCACAAAAGACAACACGCTGTTAACACTTGTTGTGGCCCTTAGTTACGGAAGTCGCGACGAGATCCTGCGTGCCGCGCGCCTGCTCGCGGAGGATGCCCGGGATGGCAAAATTGCACCGGATGAAATTGACGAAGCGTTATTTGAATCCCGCCTCGATACGAATGGCATTCCCGATCCGGATCTGATCATCCGCACCAGCGGGGAATACCGGATAAGCAATTATCTGCTGTGGCAGTCGGCATATGCGGAGTACTATTTTGCCCCCGAATTATGGCCGGATTTTCACCGCCCGAAATATTATCAGGCCATTATGACCTATACGCAACGGGAGCGACGTTTTGGAAAAACAAGTGAACAGGTTACAGAATAATTTATGAAAAAAACAATACGACTCCTCCTTTTATTTCTCATTTCCATCTCCATGTCCGGTATTCTGCTTGCCCAGCAGCAAACCCTGCGTATTGCAAGCGTTACGATCATGGGGAACGAAACCGCATCCGACAGGATCATTCAGCTTTCCCTGGGACTTGTAGAGGGTGCCGAGGTCACTTCTGCGGACATTCAGGAGGGAATAAAAAAACTTTACAATCTGCGTTTGTTCAGCGACATCAATGTTATTGCGAGCGATGAAACGGCGGCAGGTTTACATGTTGTGATACACGTTACGGAATATCCAAGGATCAACGAGATCCTGTTTGATGGCAATAAACGCTATAAAGACCAGAAATTACAGGAAGAGATTACCCTGATCCGGGGACAGGTCTTTACGCCCCATCTTGTCAATAAGGCAAAGCTGGCCATAGAGAAAAAATACCGGGAAGCCGGATATTATAACGTATTCGTGGATGTGACGGCCGAACCCTCTGCGGAGGTCGAAGGACGTGTGGATATAACTTTTATTGTTGAAGAAGGCCAGCGTGTTTTCATTAATGAGATCCGTTTCCATGCCCGGGAGGACCTGTTCCCGCAATGGCGCTTGCGTATGCAGTTGAAAGATACAAAACAACGCGACTGGTATACGTTTTTCAGAAGTGCAAAATATGACCCTGAAAAATTTTTGGACGACAAGAACAAGCTGATCCAGTTTTACCGTGATCATGGATACCGCGATGCACGCGTGACAAAAGAAGAAATAGAGCTGGACTCGCTCGGAAGAAAAATGATCCTGCATGTCCACATAGACGAAGGTCCGCAATATATTTACCGTAACATCACCATCCAGGGACCGCAGGTCTACCCGGAGACCTTTTTTCTGAATAATCTGGCATTGACCGGTGTGAAAAAAGGCGAACCGTTCAAAGAAAAGTATTTTGAAATGGCTGTTGACGCAAAGATACGCAGTCTGTATATGGATACGGGTTATCTCTACGCGAGAGTAACTCCCGAAATAACACCGTTCGGGGAAGATTCGCTGGACATACTTATCAAGGTTGAAGAGAATCATAAAGTCCAGCTACGCCGTATAAAATTTACCGGCAATACCCGCACAAGGGAATACGTGCTTCGCCGCGAAATGAAGCTCATGCCCGGGGATGTTTTCAACCGGGAACGCCTGATGCGTTCACAACGTGAAATATTCATGTTGAATTATTTTGCCGATGTTGTTCCCGACATCATACCGGTTGATGATGAAACCATCGACCTTGAGATCATGGTTGAAGAAAAATCCAGCGACCGTGCCAATGCCTCGATCGGATATAGCGAATACGACGGACTGACCGGCAGCGTGGGTGTAGATATCAATAATCTTGGCGGACGTGGCCAGCGTCTTTCCGTCAGTTATCAAAAAAGTGCCGGAACGGACTACGTCAGTCTCGGCTTTACGGAACCCTGGCTGATGGGAAGACCGAATACGGTTGGCGTAAGCCTTTATTATTCCAAACGTGAAATGACGGACAGAAGTTATTACTGGGAACCCTATGACCGCAAAACCATCGGTGCGACAAGCTATTTTGGACGGCGTTTCCGCTGGCCGGACAGTTACTTCAGCGGCAGCTGGGCGCTGACCTTTGCATATAAGGAATATTTTAATATCCGTGATGAGGGGTATTTTCTGAAATACAATCCCTCCGGTATTCAGGTGCTCTGGGGCAACAGTCTGAGCCAGGTGATCACCCGCGACAGCAGGGATAAACCGGAATTTCCCAGCCGGGGATCCAAGTTCGTTCTGGATGCCCAGCTTTCCGGTGGTATTCTGGGTGGGAAGGAAGAATTCGTAAAGGGTGCCATCAATTTTGAAACATTTACACCCATTATCGATAAAGTCGTTTTTTATCAGAATTTTAATTTAGGCCTGGTCGTTCCCTACGGCCGGTATGGTGTCATTCCCTATGACAAACTTTTTCATCTTGGCGGTGCAAATGCAATCAGTTATATTACACCCTTGCGGGGTTATTCCGATGGGAGCATTACGCCACCGAACTCTTCCTATGAAAGCGGGAATGCGCTCTTGAAATATTCATGTGAGTTACGTGTGCTCCTGTCTCCGAATCCGACATTGTACCTGCTGGCTTTTGCAGAGGCAGGGCGCATCTGGTCGGATGTCCGCGATATAAAGATACCCGAAATGGCTCGTTCTGCCGGGGTTGGCGCCCGGGTGTACATGCCGATGATGGGTATGCTGGGTGTTGACTTCGGGTACGGCTTTGACGAACTGTTCTATTATGGGAGTAACGGAAAGGTCGTATATAAGTCCCCGGGATGGGAAACCCACTTTGTTTTCGGAATGCCTTTTTAATTGCTAGTAAAGGAGAATTTATAGTGAAGAACAGAAAAGTATTGTTTGTATTATTGGCACTGATGCTTGCCGCCGCTGTTTCCGCACAGGAACTAAAGGTTGGTTTTATTTACTCGGAACAGATCATGCTGGAATATCAGGAAGCCATTGATGCCATGCGCAAATTAGAGGCGGAAGCACGCGAATTGCAACGTATCTATCAGGAGATGCAGACTGATTATCAGAAACTGATCGAAGATTACGAAAAACGCAAACTGGTCAGTTCAGATGCATGGAAGAACCAGAAACAAAGAGAGATCCTCGATAAGGAACGCCAGCTGCAGGAATATCAGATCGAAAAATTCGGTCAAAACGGAGAGATCTACAGAAAAGAAGAAGAATATTTGGGGCCGGTCCTTGAAAAGATCAATGAAACCCTGAAAAAGATTGGTGACGCAAGGAAATATGCCTATATCTTTGATGCCTCCAAGGGTACCATTGTCTACGCTGACGAAAAGCATAATCTGACTGAAATATTATTGGAAGAACTTAAGAAATCCAGATAAAATGTCAGTTACCAAAATCCGCCGGCATGAATGAATTCCCTCATTTAAGCCGGTTTTTTATTTCGATGCGAATATGAACAAAAGAATCGCTGTAGTGCTTATGACCTTATGGGTAGTGGGCATTTCTCACGCAGAAGAAGATCCGCGCGCTGCGCGCTTTATCCGCCAGCAGAACACCCTGTCCTTACCTTTTTCGTATCATGGCAGTGAGATCCATATCGGAAGTGCATTCTCCTTCCCGGATCAATGGATGCCCATTCTTGCAGTCACTATTCCGTTCGGAGGGGCTTACCATGTACAGGGAGCCCTTGGTGTTTCAAAGGAAAATACATTTTCCGATGCGCGTTCCATGTTCCAGATTGGATTCAGTTATGCAAATCCGTTTCCGGAAACAGCGGAATATTCCTACGTCCTCAATATCATACTCAGGCATTACCATGCGACAGGTTTTGAAAATCTTGTTACGGGGTTCAGTGCAGGTCTCGGCAGGACATGGAAAAACATCGAAGTGTTTGCGCTTCTGGATCTGAGTCTGCAGCATTATAACATCAACAACAATGACATATTCCCCATGGACTCGGAATACATTTATGTTCTGATGCCCACATTGGTTTGCCGGACCCCGTACGGCAATTTATCTCTGGCCGGCTTGCCGGGAACATTCGCATTGGGAGTTTCATGGACATTAAAAATGGGGGTTGAATGAGAAAGATCGGACTGCTCGGATCGACCGGATCTATCGGAAAGAACGCCCTGCGGGTCGTGGATGAACACCCCGAAGAATTTTCCGTGGCATATCTTACCGCCAATATTAATGTAGATACATTGATCCGGCAGGCTCTCAAATACCGTCCGCATACGGTTGCCATTGGTGACAGGGATAAATATCAGGACCTGCAAAATGCCCTCAAGGGAACCGGTATTGCCTGTGCTGCCGGATATACCGCCATCGAGGAACTTGCCGGCGAGGGCGAGGCGGATATTGTCCTGAATGCGATCGTCGGTGCCGCCGGGATGCGCCCGTCCATCGCTGCGGTAAAAAAAGGACGCGATCTGGCCCTCAGCAACAAAGAAAGCCTTGTTATGGCGGGAGCCATGATAAACGATATCTGCCGGCAAACCGGTGCCAGGATATTTCCCGTGGACAGTGAACATTCCGCGATATGGCAATGTCTGCACGGAGAATCGGCGGAAGATGTGGAGAAGATCATTCTCACCGGCTCCGGCGGACCCTTTTTACGCAGGGATTTGTCTACTTTTGACAGCATTACGCCCGCTGAAGCACTAAAACATCCAAACTGGTCGATGGGCAAAAAGATCAGTATTGATTCGGCAACGATGATGAACAAAGGGCTGGAACTCATCGAAGCATATTATCTTTTTCATCTGGATCTCTCTCGCATGGATGTTTTGATCCATCCGGAGTCCATAGTCCACAGCATGGTGCAATTCCGTGACGGCTCGGTAAAGGCGCAACTGGGGCTGCCGGACATGAAAATTCCCATTCAGTACGCACTGAGCTATCCGGCGCATATTGAAAGTTCATGGCCGCGACTGGACCTGGTATCGGTTGGCGCCCTGCATTTTGAGTCACCCGATACCGGACGTTTCCCCGCACTTACATTAGCACGGAATGCACTTAAAGCAGGGAAGACCTATCCGGCTGTATTTAATATCGCGAATGAACGTGCGGTCGCTCGTTTTTTAGATCAAGAGATCCCTTTTACGGGTATCTGTGAAGCGGTTGCCGCCGCGCTTGACAGTCACCGGCCCGGTGATCCGCTTTCGATCGAGGATATTACCTCGCTTTTGGAAATGGCATAAAAAAAGTTTTTGTTTTGTTATTTTTAAGGGTATATTTCACTAATAATAAATTAACAGGGACAGTATGAATGAACTCATTGCAGTAGTCGACGACGAAAAAAGTATTTTGGAGTTGACCAGCATCCATCTGAAAAAATCAGGATTTCAGGTTGTGAGTTTTACAACAGCTCATGAATTCATGGAATTTATCAAGACCACAACCCCGGATGTCGTTATCCTCGACCTGATGCTGCCGGATGTTGACGGGATGGATCTTTGCAAGGAATTACGCAGAGACGTGCGTTTTGATAATATGTCCATTATCATTTTATCCGGACGTATCGATGAGTCGGATACTATCCTTGGTCTCGAACTGGGGGCGGACGATTATGTGAAGAAACCCTTTTCGCCTAAGGAACTGGCGGTTCGCGTTAAAACCGTTCTTCGCAGGAAAAACGTACAGACGACCCAGCCGAAGAACGAGATCAATGTCGACAACAAGATCGTTATCAACATTGATCGTTATGAAGTCCGTATTGACAACAAGGTTGTTTCTCTGACCCCCACAGAATACCGCATCCTGAAGATGCTGGCCGAAAAAGACGGGAATGTCCTTAAACGTGAAGAGATCCTATATAATTTATGGGGAAACGAAAAGATCGTTGTAGACCACACCGTCAACGTGCATGTTAAACATCTGCGTGAAAAGCTCGGCAAATACGGCAGCCTCATAAAGAATGTGCGCGGGGTGGGTTATAAGCTGACCATCTGAATAAAAAAAATCAAATAAAAACGCAAGCCGCAATATGCGGCTTTTTTGTATGCATCCGAACAGGAAGGTTGCATCACCGGTCACGTGATCGAACGTAAGGTGAACCGTTGATTATTGCAAACGTATATTCAGATTCATAGAGAACGGCAGATTCTGACAACAGATTTATCGGTAATATTTTATAGCGAGAAGCGTTTATTTTAAAACGCTTCTCCGCTTTTTTAAAAAACTGCTTTGTCTGCGGTCTGTCGGATATTAAATTCTATGTCATATAGGAGTAAAATATGTCGATATACTTAATAATGGTCATCATGTTGTTCTTTTTAGCAGCTGCTGACCTTGTTGTGGGTGTAAGCAATGATGCCGTAAATTTTCTGAATGCGGCACGTGGCGCAAGGGCGGCAAAAAAGTGGATCATCATGACCATTGCCAGCCTGGGGGTTTTTATCGGAGCGACATTTTCCAGCGGAATGATGGAAGTTGCCCGGAGCGGGATCTTTCACCCCGAACAATTTGTTTTTTCGGAGATCATGATCATTTATCTGGCCGTTATGCTGACGGATATTATTTTACTGGATACCTACAATACACTCGGTTTGCCAACATCAACAACCGTATCGATCGTTTTTGAACTTCTCGGAGCGTCCGTAGCGATCGCGCTACTGAAGATATATCACAGTCCGGAGGAAACGCTCAATAATTTGTCGGGATATATTAATTCCGACAAAGCCCTTGTCATCATCTCGGGTATTTTACTTTCGGTGATCATCGCTTTTACGGTCGGAGCTCTCGTTCAGTACCTGACACGCTTGTTCTTTACATTTAAATACGATAAAAAACTCAAACGCTACGGAGCACTCTGGGGTGGTTTGTGTATCTCGATCATCACCTATTTTATTCTGATCAAAGGTGCGGATGGCTCCTCGTTCATGACCCGCGAAGCAAAGGACTGGATCAATTCCAACACCGGACTGATCCTCGGAGGCTCGTTTCTGGGATGGACCTTGGTAACGCAGATCGCGCGATGGCTGTTCAAGGCAAATATACCCCGAATGGTCATTTTATTCGGTACCTTTGCGCTGGCCTTTGCCTTTGCGGGGAACGACCTGGTCAACTTCATCGGTGTTCCGCTGGCGGGTTTTAAATCTTATCAGGTATTTGCTGCCACGCCCGGTGCGGATCCCGACACTTTATCGATGGCCTTCCTGGCCGGGAAGGTCCAGACCGAAACTTACCTGCTGCTGCTTGCCGGGCTTATCATGGTCGTGACCCTGTGGTTCTCGAAAAAAGCGACGCATGTCAGTAAAACAGAACTCGGTATTGCGCGGCATAATACCGGCGACGAACGCTTTGGATCAAGTTCACTATCGCGCAGTGTGGTGCGCGCGGCATTGCTTACGAGTGAGTTTTTCCATCGTTTGGTACCCGTAAAAGTACGAAATAAGGTCAACGCCCGATTCTCGCGGCCGGTTACTGCCTCTGCGGCCGAAGAACAATCCTTTGATATGATCCGTGCCTCTATGAACCTGACCGTTGCCAGCTCATTGATCGCGATGGCTACTTCTCTGGGGCTTCCTTTATCAACGACATATGTTATATTTATGGTTTCCATGGGAACGACCCTTGCCGACCGTGCATGGGGAAGAGAGAGCGCCGTTTACCGGGTAACCGGTGTTTTCACCGTGATCGGCGGTTGGTTCTTAACGGCAATTATGGCGTTTACGGTATCTATGCTCTTTGCCGTGATCATTTTTTACGGAAAGCTTATCGCTATCGCCGCCCTGTTCCTGTTTGCCGTCTTTCTCTTTATTAAAAGATTCCGCAAATTCAACGAGAAAGAAAGAGAGGAAAAGATCCGGAAAGAGGAACTGGAAGAAGACGATATTCTTTCCATATGCAATAACTATACGACCCATATTTTAGACCTTGTCCCCGAAATGTACGGCAAGACTGTTGCGGCCCTTCATAATGAAGACCGTAAAACACTGAAATCCTTATCCGATCAGGCAGACGAGCTTTTACTTGAGACAAAAAACCGCAAAAACAGCTTTACCATCCGGTTGCCCCGCCTGGAAGAAGAAAATCTGGAATATGGACATTTCTACCTCCAGATGTTACACTATATCCGCGAATTCTCACACAGTCTAAATAATCTCATCACGGCCAGCCATGAGCATGTTGACAATAATCACTGCGGCACAATCGCCGCCCAGCATGAAGAACTCATTGACCTTCATGCAAAAATGAAAGCCATTTTTAACACGGTAAGCAATATGATCAGGGAACAGAACTTTGAACAAAAGGAACCCATGAAACGCGCACAACAAAAACTGCTTGATGAGATCGTTGAATATCAGAGAAAACAGATCGACCGGATCAAGAATAACGAAACCAGCACAAGGAATGCGGTACTGTATATGAGTATTCTGACCGGTAGTAAAGATATGCTGATCGATGTCATCCGCCTGCTGAAGGTTCAGAGCAAATTTTACCCGGAGGTGTACGAAAAAAAATCATCTACCTCTAAGACAAAAGCGAAAAAGCTTGAAAAAGCCGATTGATATTCTTATTATTTCCCGGATTGAAATGGTAATAAATTGACAAAGGAGACGCTATGTTAGGAGTTCAGAACAGTTTTTTCTGGATCGTACCCGCTGCATCTATTCTGGCACTGGCCTTTGCCTGGGTGTTCTTCAAGCAAATGATGAAATTGTCTGAAGGGACAGTAAGGATGGCTGAGATCGCGCAGCATGTGCGCAAAGGCGCGATGGCCTATCTCAGGCAGCAGTATAAAGTGGTTATTATTGTATTTATTGTGCTGACCCTCCTCTTTGCCTTGATGGCATACGTTTTTAAAGTTCAGAATCCCTGGGTGCCTTTTGCTTTCCTGACCGGAGGTTTCTTTTCCGGTCTGGCCGGGTTCTTCGGCATGAAAACGGCGACTTATGCATCTGCCCGTACCGCGAATGCCTGCCGGAATTCATTGAATCAGGGTTTGCAAGTGGCGTTCCGTTCCGGTGCCGTCATGGGACTTGTGGTCGTAGGTCTTGCTTTATTGGATATTTCCGTTTGGTATATCATTCTGAATATCTTTATCAAAGATGCTGACCCGACCCATAAAATGGCAATTATTACCACCACCATGCTGACCTT
This sequence comes from uncultured bacterium, assembly GCA_964535585.1. GTDB lineage: Bacteria > Fidelibacterota > Fidelibacteria > Fidelibacterales > Fidelibacteraceae > M50B103. The sequence goes on from CAZHTR010000002.1 coordinate 265,930, forward strand.
CGGAATGGGTGCATCCACGCAGGCGCTCTTTGCGCGTGTCGGCGGGGGTATTTATACCAAAGCAGCTGATGTCGGAGCGGACCTGGTCGGTAAGGTCGAAGCGGGAATTCCGGAAGACGACCCGCGTAACCCCGCTACCATTGCCGACAACGTGGGTGATAACGTGGGTGATGTGGCCGGTATGGGAGCCGATCTGTATGAATCTTTTTGCGGTTCGATCCTGGCAACCGCCGCACTGGGCGCCGCTGCTTTTATGCAGGATTTCGACATGCAGGTCAAGGCTGTCTTTGCTCCGATGATCATCGGTGCGCTCGGAACCCTGCTTTCCATTATCGGTATCTACGCCGTGCGTACAAAGGAAAGCGCAACACAAAAAACATTGCTCGGCGCTTTAGGCCGCGGTGTTAATCTGAGTTCATTATTGATCGTGATCATTTCATATTTTACCCTTCGCCTTCTGCAACTCGAAAATTATACCGGTCTCTGGATATCCATTATTGTGGGATTACTCACAGGATGGCTGATAGGAAAAGAGACGGAATATTTTACATCCGCTGCCTACAAACCCACCAAAACGATCGCTGATAATGCCGAAACCGGTCCCGCGACCGTGATCATTAACGGCATCGGGAACGGCATGTTCTCTACGGCATTTCCGGTTATGACCATCGTGATCGGAACGCTTCTTGCGTATCTCTCCGCCGCAAGCTGGAATTTTGCCAATATGTCCATGGGTCTGTACGGTATCGGTATTGCCGCTGTGGGCATGCTGTCCACGCTGGGTATCACCCTGGCGACCGACGCATACGGTCCCATCGCGGATAATGCGGGCGGTAATGCCGAAATGTCCGGATTGGGTGAGGAAGTACGTACCCGTACGGATGCACTCGACTCACTGGGCAACACGACAGCAGCAACCGGCAAGGGATTTGCCATCGGTTCGGCAGCCCTTACGGCTCTGGCACTGCTGGCCTCCTATATTGAAGAATTGAAGATCGGATTGATCCGTATCGGCACCTCGTCGCTTGAGATCGGGGACCGTATCGTCCAGTTGTCCGCCGCGACACTGACCGACTTCATGGCTTATTACGATGTGACCCTTATGAATCCAAAAGTGCTGGTCAGTATGTTCGTGGGTGCCATGATGGCATTCGTGTTCTGCGGACTGACCATGAAAGCCGTCGGTCGTGCCGCCGGTAACATGGTGGATGAGGTTCGTCGCCAGTTCCGGGAGATCAAAGGGATTCTTACCGGCGAAACACAGCCGGATTATGAACGTTGCGTCGCGATCTCGACCAAGGGCGCGCAGCGTGAAATGATGCTGCCCTCACTTCTGGCGATCATCGTACCCGTTGTGGTTGGCTTGGTACTGGGCGTCCCCGGTGTTATGGGACTTCTGACCGGCGGTCTGTCCGCGGGATTTGTCCTTGCCATCTTTATGGCAAATGCAGGCGGTTCCTGGGATAATGCCAAAAAATACATTGAAGGCGGCGAACACGGCGGAAAAGGATCCGAGGCCCATAAAGCCGCAGTTGTTGGCGATACGGTCGGCGATCCTTTCAAAGACACCTCCGGTCCCAGTCTGAACATTCTGATCAAGCTGATGACCATGGTGGCTATTGTCATGGCCGGTCTGACCGCAGCCTGGACCTTGTTGTAAACGGCAATATTACATTTTAAATACAGAAGCCCTGTCCCTTTGTCGACGGGGCTTTTTTGTGTTAGAGGGGATAATAATTAATATGACAGGATAACAGGATCAACAGGATGGATTTTTTATAATTGGATTACAGGATTTAGCGGATAAAGGTGATAATTTTTTAGCTCATCATCACTTCGAGCTTATGTTTTATGGTTTTCCAGTTGGGATAGCGTTGTTCAAGTAATTGGAAAAATGCCTTGTCGTGTTTTTCGTACTTTAAATGACATAATTCATGCGTGATGACATAATCGATACATTCTTTGGGTGCTTTGATCAATTCGATATTCAGGGTCAGTATGCCCCCGCCGGAGAGCGAACCCCAGCGTTTTTTCATTTTTTTTACCTGAATTTTCGGTTGATCATATTTCTTTTCAAATTCGCCTTTCCAGCATCGTTCCAGGCTGTATTGAAATTGTTCTTTCGCTTTTTCCCTGTACCATTGTTGCATAAGGGCACATACAAGGGATTGGGATTTATCGTTCGTTCTGACGATAAAGGTTCCATTCTTAAGTTGTACTTCCCGGATATTATCAGTGATCACCTTTAATTGATATTTTCTGCCTAAATATAAATGGGTTTCGCCGCTCAGGTAATAACGTTGTGGCATTCGAGGATGAAATTGTTCAAAATATCGCTGTTGCTTCAGTATCCAACGGCCACGTTTTTTTAATGTATTCTCGATGACTGACATATCCGCATCAAGGGGGGCTTTTACAATAAGGGAAGCATCCGGATGCACGGATATTTCCATGGTTTTCCTTTTTTTTCTAATGAGAACAAAGGGGATCTTATGCTGTCCGTAGAAAAATGTATGTGCTGTGGATGTCATGATTTGATCCGGTGCCGGGCGATTCGAAAAATTGTATCAACGATCTTGTCAATATCATCAAATACAATGTCAATCCCTTTCTTTTTCCTGATCTCGTCCAGAAGAAAATCTTCAATATCGTTGAAGGCCCGATTTTGGGCGTCTTTATCATCCCAGAATTTTACTTTCATGTGTTTATTAAGAATGTGATCGACCTTAAGGGCTATTTTGGATGATATCGATTCAAGCGCCCGATCGGTCAATGGATAATCTTTTAATATATCCCGGACAGATCCAAAATAGGCAGTGGCATTTGCATTGTCGCTTAATATGGGAGGAACATCTTCATGAAGATTCCCGGCGACCTGCTCCCGGATTCCGGAAACACGTGTCAGATAATCGATGTCCGAGATCCGCCTGGCCCTGAAATCATCGATGGCCAGCTGTATCAGCACGGAAAACTTTTGATAAAAAGTAGGGTCTTCTTCCATTTTTTCCGTTATGCGTTTTTTCATTTCATGTGCAATAATGTCCGCTCGTGCCGCGGTGCTTTTGTGTGTTCCGAATACCTTTTGTTCATCCATTATCTGCTGAAACATTTTGTCATCAAAAATATCGACCGCTTTATTCAGTTGGATGACCTCATCGGCGCGGATATGGGTATCCAGCAGTTTTTTTATCTTAGGCTCGTATTCCCAGTAGTTGATCTTTTCGGCGTATCGCAAGCGAACCGATGCCCTCAGGGCTTCAAATTTTTTCAGTTCACGGCGATACAAGTTAATTTTTTCTTTTGGCGTGGCATTAAAAAAGGACTCCGAAGATAATGCAATTGCGAGGGTTTTGGCGTAAGCGGTCAGGCGTTGATAGAATTCATCCCGGATCGCTTCATCCGCCAGGAATAACTCGTATGCTTCTTCGTCGTTTTTGTTCTTGACCGGCTTAAAAAGATCGCAAAGATGCGAATAGCGCTGTGGCAACTGATCGATCTCGGACCGGATGGACGTCAGGGTTCCTTCGATATCCTTTTCGTCGTAACCCTCAAATTCTTCATAAAGATTCAAGGCTTGATCCAGCTCTCCGAGCACATTGGCATAGTCGATGATATAGCCGAATTCTTTGCCTTCATGCAAACGATTAACGCGGGCAATGGCCTGAAGCAAAGAATGTTCTCTCATGGTTTTGCAAAGGTATAAAACCGTGTTCCTGGGTGCATCAAATCCGGTCAGAAGCTTATCTACCACGATAATAATTTCGGGTTCCGGACCGTTTTTGAATCGGCCGATCAACTGTTTGTTGTATTCTTCTTCATTCCCGAATTGCGCCATCATTTGTTTCCAGAATGTGAGCTCTTCTTTTTTTGTTTCGGCGTTTACTTCGTTGTACCCTTCCCGGGCGTCCGGAGAGGAAATGAGGACCTCCGAGCTTACCATACCGATCTCATTCAGATATTCCCGGTATTTGATCGCCGAAGCTTTTCCGGGCGCGACCAGCTGGGCCTTGAATCCCGATCCTTGCCAGTTGGAGCGATAATGTTCCGAAATGTCAAAGGCATTCATGTAGATCACGCGGTCCGATTTATTCAGCATTTCGGCACGGGCATATTTACGTTTAAGGTCGCCTTTCTGTTGTTCGCTCAGGTCATAGGTGTGCCGGTCGAACCAAAGGTCGATAGCTTCCTTGTCCTGTTTCAGGTCAACCATTCTGCCTTCGTACAGCAAGGGTACCACAGCCTTGTCCTTGACGGCCTGTTTAATGGAATAATGGGGTTTGATCAAACCACCGAAACGTTCAAAAGAGCTTTTTTCTTTTTTCAACAGGGGAGTGCCGGTAAATCCGATATAGCAGGCGTTGGGGAACATCTGGCGCATGCGGGCGGACAGACTGCCGTACTGCGTGCGGTGGCTTTCGTCGGCCAGCACAAAAATATCCGGAGAATTTTCAATCCCTTTACCGTGCTTGATGGCATTGTCAAATTTATGGACCAATGTGGTGATAATGCCCTTTTTTTCGGTTTTGATCAGTTTATAAAGATTTCTGCCGGAGCTTGCCCGGCTGGGCTTAAGTCCGCAGGCGATAAAGGTATTTTCCAGCTGTTTGTCCAGATCGTCACGGTCCGTAACGAGCACAATGCGGGGATCCGGCACCGCGGGATCCAGTGCCAGACAACGGGTCAGCATGACCATTGTTAATGATTTTCCGGAGCCCTGCGTGTGCCAGATAATGCCGCCCTGCCGCCGGCCGTCGGCATCGAAGCGCCGGATACGTTCCAGTGTGGATTTGATCACAAAATACTGCTGATACCGCGCGATCTTTTTGACACCGTTGTCAAAGACCGTGAATTTCCAGCTCAGTTCCAGCAAACGCTCCGGCCGGCAAAGGGAAAACAGGGCTTTATCCTGTCCGGTGGTCATGCGCTCTTCCCGGGGAAGCGGCGAGTAGATCTCCAGAGCATTCCGGATCTTCGCAAGCAACGTATCCGGCAGGCTGGTATTGACCAGCGTTTGCAGTTTTTCGTACTTTCGCTTCCCTTCGGCCAGATCCTCCTCTTTCCATTCGGACCAGAATTTTTCCCGGGATCCCACGGTGGCATAGAGATGGTCGTTTTTGTTGATGCCCATCAGCAATTGCGTATAGATGAACAGACCGGAAATATAATCTTCTCCCTGATTGCGGATATGCTGCGACACCGCCTGCTGCAATTTTTCTTTGGGCGATTTGCATTCGATCACCGCAAAGGGAATGCCATTGACAAAAAGCACGATATCCGGCCGCGCCATACCAAGATTTCGGTTGCGTTCCACCGACATTTCCACCGCCACGTGAAAGGCATTGCGTTCGGGGTGTTCCCAGTCGATATAATTCAGTGTAAAGCTCTTCTTGTCCCCGTCAAAGCTCTGTTCCAGGGCCGTTCCCAGGGTGATCAGATCGTAGATCTTTTCGTTGGTCTTCAGCAGGCCGTCGTATTTTATGTTTTTCAGCTTCTGGATAGCCGTTAGGATATTTTCTTCGGAAAAGAGGCAGCTTTGATTTTTATAATGAATGCGGTTGATCTTTTTCAGCTGTTCGTAGAGAATGCCCTCCAGCAGAACCTGCGATGCCTTGCTCTGACGCTGCCGCTTAAGCTCCTCCGGAGAAAGAAAGGTATAGCCCATGGCGACCAGCAGTTCCACCGCCGGGAGTTGGGAAAGATGTTTTTCGTTGATGATGAAATTTGTCATTAATTAAAAATGCCCCTATTTTATTAGAAATTCTCTTATTGCCCTGTCTTTTTTTAAGCAGCAGTTTTTATATTTTTTATTACTTCCACACAAACATGGTTTATTTCTTAAAGAACTATCTTCAATCGAATCAATAGCCACAGTTAAGCGTTCAAGAAGTCCTAAATTTCCATGCGATAGTTCACCCCAAGGTTTAACACCAAAAATCCTATAATGTGATTGCCAATAAAAGAAGGGTATTACATTTTTGATAATAAAATCATAAGCTGACGTCCATTTATATATAGGAAAAATACCCAAACAAAAAGAATTATCAGGGTTTATATGAATATCCCAGGAATTAATCCCTTTACTTTCTGCAAACTCTCTTATTTTGTTTGAAAGTTCGTAAACCTTAGGCAACCCAAATATATCTCTTTTATTAAAATCAATTAAGACCTCATATTCATCAACAATTAGATCTGGATGATTTGTTGAATATACTATCTCTTTGCTATCACTATCATAAAAGCATGAAAAGCCCAAAATACCTTGAATAGTATTTTTCTCAATATCACATTTTAATGATGAAGAATTTTCAGATATTTCTTCAATATCTTTTAGAGTTAATTTTGGTTCCATGGAAAATTTATACCTGTCCTTGTTCCCGTATTGACATTAAAGATATTGGTTTTATTCTTATCATCAGCCAATGGGAAACGATCCCCAAATACTTTACGCCATTTTTCAGATGATTTATTTTTACTTTCAGCTTCCAAAGCTTCCTCAGCAATAGAAAGGAACTTTCCAAATTCATCTAAGACTGTTTTTTTATCATAGTTAGATAATAAATCTTCATACATTGGTATTGTTGGTCTATAACATACAAAGGACAATGAAAGACTATAATATATTGCCTCTAACGTCTCTTTTAACGAAATATCATCTTGTACATTCTCTTTGAAATTATCACAAGCGAGGATCGTTAGAATAAATCCAGATGGTAATTTAACACTGCTATTTGAGTACTCACGGTAATCCTTCCAAGCTTTAAAATATCTAATTAATCTTTTTAACTGTCCGGTTTTATTCGATACAGAGATTTTGTCATTTAACCATTTTTTAAACGCTTCTGGATCACTCTCAATAAATCCTTCGGTTTTATGTGCAAGCTGAGGTGTTGAGTAACTATTCTCTTTCCAATATGATGGTAAATCTATATGATGTCCATCGGCAAATACAACTCTTACACAAGTATTCTTATCTACTACACTGCTTGCATGACCATCTACAGCATTAACTATTCTATTGTGATATGTTGCCGTTGTTTTTCTGTCTTGAAAAGAACAAGTATAGTAAACTCCATCATCTAAATCATATTTCCCATTTAGAGGATTAATGATCGTATTTAAATCAAATGATCCTTGAGATTTGAAAATCGGTTTATTCCAACTATTATCATCAAAATACTTATTAATTTTTTTTCTTAATGCCCCTCGACTTGTTTCTAAACTTTCCTTTTTTACAGTATCAAGTTTGATAGTCTCATTAAATTTCTGAAATAAATCGTGTGTATTCATCTTATTTCTCCTTTTTTACCTTTGAAAATTCCATACAACCTTTGGTTTGTGGGTTGCGATTTGTAAAATAATAACCTTCTAAGCTGACTACTTTTCTTTTCTCAAAATTAATGTCTAGTACGTTTACACCATCATGTTGATTAAGAGTATCTCCATTAACACAAGAACCTGAGTTTTGATAGTAAAAATAGAGTTTATTATCTCCTATCTCATCTTTCGTTATAAATGCTTCAATGCTATTAGAGCGCGTTGAATTCTCATCATCTTTATTGAATATTGATGTAACTTTTATTTGTGAACATGTTTGTTTTATTATTAATAAGCAGTTTTTCTCCCTGTTTTCTCCATTATAATAATAAGTAATTTTACCAGAATAGAGTCCGTTGAGGTTTGGGACTTTATTTAGCAATTTAAAAATTGGCCACTTCCAACACCATTTATCATAACAATAAAATATTACTCCAATTACTGCAGCTGGTCCTAATCCATAGAATATTCCATTCTCCCAAGCTTTTTCCAGAATCATTGATAATAATATCCATAATCCCCCTATGGTTACTATTAACCATGTAGATCTGTAATTCTTAAAATCAATTTTCATACCTTCACCCTCCACACACCGGTCAGCAGTTTCTGCATGAGGCCGTGTTTTTGTGATTTATAGTATTCTTTAATTTGTTCGATTAAAGTTATTTCTTTTTTTAAATTGTCGAGTATTTCAACAACTTTATTCTGTTCATCAATATCAGGTAAATATATCTTCTGTTTTTTTACATCTTTCTTTCCTAAGCCTAATTGAGAAGTTCCATTTGACATTCTTCTTAATTGACGATTAATTCTTTGCCCATTAATCTGGTAAAAAAGAAATTTTGAATTGATATTCTCTGTAAATCTAAGCGCGTATACATGATCACCCAAGACAACTCTATCATTATCAACATAAGCAACTTTACCGATAATATTTCCACCACCAATATCATCCTTTGGCATAATCAAATCACCAATATTTAATTGATCTTTATTATTGACAGATCTTTTGCGATTTAATAATTCCCCTTTTTCTGAAACGGCCCCCATATCAGCAATGATAAATTTTCCATCCGGAATTATTTCAGAAGTCTTTGAATTTGCAGTAAATATTTCACATATATCACCTAATAGAAATTCATCATGATGAAAATCACGACTAATCATTTGTTCTGATTTTGCTTTAAATCTCTTCTCCTTCGCCGTAATCAGCCTCTCCATTTTCTCGATCGCCGCATCCCAGGTGCCCAGGATGTCGGCAATGGCGCGCTGCTCGGGGAGAGGGGGGAGGACAACTTTATATTTGCCTAAAGTAATCCCGGGTAATTGCGGGATACCACCACTTTCGTGAAAGAGCCTAAATCTATTATTGATATATTCAGAAAGATATCTCGTGTCAAAATCATTATTTTTGGGAGATAAAACTAATAATCTTCCAATTGCTCCAAAACCTGCTTTTCTGGGAAAGGCAGTTCCCAATCCGGCTCCTCTTCCGACGATTGTCAATCCATTTATATTATACTCAGGGAAATCATAATATCCATATAAACCATAATTATCTACAGTATTTGAAAAAACGGGAAATTTGTAGGTTTCTGTTTCTTTTTTTGAGAATGATGCTTCTTTAACATCTTTTCCCACAGAAATATTTGCAATATTAGATATTCTTTTTTCTACCCAATTCCGCGGTAAGCTTTTAAATGAGTTTTCCAAGATTTAGCCTATTGTTTGATTTTTATTGTTTTTGGACGCATTCATTTTTTCAAGACTATCTTTTAAAACATTCAATAAATTTTTTAAATGAGAAACAGATGGTGAAAATGTTACATTCTTAATTATCGATTGAATATGCGTAATTGCATTTTCAACAAATACTTTTTCTTCTAACAACCAATCTTTGTGTGGCAAAAACTTATATCTATAATGAATATTAACATATATTATTCTTTTATTCTTATTATCCATTTCATAAAAACAATCAATAAATTCTTTAGCGTCAATAAATTCAAAAAGCCTTTTGGGCTGTTTCGTGTTTTCGTCATCAATATTAAAAATCATCTCACCGGCTTCTTTTGGATAATCTTTCATGATTGTCAAAAACGTTTTGGCTCTTTCTCTATCTTTTTCAGTTGTTTTTCTTTGTGTAAGACCGATCAAGTCGGACTTAAATCTTTTATATGCAACAATATCGCCGATTGGTTCAAATCCTTGATGTAGGAACCTATAATCCTCTTCTAGTTTATGTTGCTCGTTTAAAGAAAAAATGTACTCTGTAAAAAACTCTTGAATACTTTTATCAAATGATTTTGAAAAATCATATCCGTGTTCTTTAAAATTGACAAACCGGTCGTAAATCAGAAAAATATCTGATGGGTTAGTAATATTTTTTTCTTTAAGATTATCAATTATATCATTTATTACGGTTTCAAAATCTATGTCTGTTAAATCCACCCAATTTATCATTTTTGTTATATAGGTTTCTTCTTTAAAAAAATAGCTTTCATTTAAACCGTTTTTTATGATTTCTTGGTCCACATTACAATCGAATAACCATTTTTCCCATATCGAAAATTCAAAAATCCAATTGTCAAAAAGAGTGATGATATTATATTTCTCTATTATTTCAGAAGCTATTTTTCCATTTGGCGTTTCATCTTTATCAGAGTTCTTATCGCCAAACCTAAGAATAGGGATATAACTAATAGCCTCAAAAACTTCTTCGTTTAATGTTCCCATTCTATGCTCAATTTCAAGTGCAAAAAACAGTTTTACGAATTTTTTTACAAACATTCGGTTTTCAAAATATTTATGCCCAATTAATTCTTGTATTCGTGCAAAATTTTGAATTGTTTGGCGCAATACGCGAAAATTTTTATATCCACTTTGTAAAATAACCTCCAAGACATCATTATAATTGCTTTGAAGAACGGAAATGGATTGTTCCAGTTTTGTATTTTTTGATAAATCCGTGAGCAAACAATCAAAAACATATTTAACCGGTGTATCAATCGTTAATGTTTGTCCGATAACTTTTTCTTTAATACGCCCATATTGAACATCATCATTTTTAAAGAATTCATCTTCATTTGATAACAGAATGACATGACGTTTATTTTTTTCAATAAAAGAATTAATGTATCCCATAAGTGTATGGGGTTTTTCAAAACAATGCCGCTCAAAATCATCAAATATGAACACATATTTTACTTTGTCAAAATCAATTAATTTCTTTGAATCCAGTTCTGCTAATGATTCGGTAATTCCGAATTTCTCGGCAAAAACCTTACTCCCCAAATTTATTAATGGACCAATCAATCGATTATTAAGCAACGGATATATTTGACAAAAAATCTGTTGATCTATTTCTTTTATTGTTGTTATGCCATTTAAGGAAATGTTAATAAATTTTTCTTCGGTTTTTTCTTCTTGATATTTTTGTATAAAATAGGTTTTACCCGAGCCCCATTTACCTTTGATCATCACTGCAAATTTCGGATTATCTAAATTCAAATACCAGTTCAAATAATTTATAATATGTTTATTGTGTTTTTTCTGTCTATCCATCTTATGCCTCTTTAATCTTCTCCAACCCTATCGAATTCGATAGGGTAAGATCTTAAATACTCCCCTTACAACTTAAGGTGATTTCTCTCACCGCCGGTGAGAGTATTTTGTTATTCATTTTCTTCAATTTGGGGTAAATCCTTTTTTATCTCTTTCTCAAGCTTTTTGACTGAGCTATCCGGTGTCGGCAGGTTTTCCGGCAGGGTGCCGCCAATTTCTTCAATGGTTTTCCTCACCTTTTTACCGACTTGAAAATGCGTTTGATTGGCTTTTTCTTTGCCTTTAATGTCTTCCCTGCGCAGTTTTTCTTCGGTTTGGGTGGCTCTGAATAAATTCGCGGCCAGCTCGGTGCTACCCATGTGGTCCAAAATCTTCTGGTTTTTCTTTAATCCCTTTTTCTGATGGATCTCTTTTGCCCCCAGCCCACCGTACAACCCCATATAGCCATGGTTCTGGAAAATGGCAAAATCCAGATTACTTTCCACGCCGGCATCCTGAGCGGTTGCAACCAGTTGTTTGTTGTGTTCCCGCAATTCGTTGCGCAGGAACACGCGTTTCTGGCCTTCACTCAATTGCTTGAATGCTTCATCATCCGCCAATTCCTGTCGCCGGGTCTGCATGGCAAAATAGGTCTGCCCGTTCGCGATCACGGGTTTGGATGGATCGGCATTTTGAACGATCAGGTAGCAGGCATAGCGGGATAAAGCATAGGACATCATTTCTCTCTCTGCCCCGGAACCAAGAGGTACCATCTCGTGCACTTCCACGAAATGGTTTGCTATGTCCTGGCCGCTGTTTTCACAGGCCAGCATTGCCTTTTTTATGACCGGAAGAAAATTGCGGTATTCGACATATTCCAAAACTTTTGACAGTTGACGTGCATACCAAAATTCTTGGCCGTCTCCATTGATGTGCTTTAGGTCATCAAATGTGTTCTTGTGTTGCTCTTCCAAAGTATTCTCTTTCATACGTCACCCTCTTTGTTTGATTTAAGCATTCCGGAAATTCCGGATCGTTGCTCTTTAGTTATGTCACGCCAGCTTAAAACCATTACGTGAACGTTCGCAAAATGCTTAAGGTATCGAATTCGACGCCTTTATCGCTGTATCTCTTTCAATTTTTCCTTCATTTGCTCACGAACGATCGCCAGTTCCTTTTCCAGTTTTTCGATCTCCGCCTGAACGGCATCAATGTCGATCTCTTCCTCTTCTTCAAAGGTGTCCACATAGCGGGGAATGTTCAGGTTATAATCATTCTCCCGGATCTCCTCAATCGTGGCGACATGCGCGTATTTTTCAACATCTTTCCGGGCTTTATAGGTAGCAACGATCTTTTCAAGATTTTCCTCGGTCAAAAGATTCTGATTTTTCCCCGGCATGAATTCACGGCTGGCATCAATAAACATCACATTTTTCATTTGCTCATTCACGCCGCCGCTTTCCCGCGCGCGGTCAAAGACCAGAATGGCAACGGGAATGGGGGTGGTAGGGAAGAGGTTTGCCGGCAAGCCGATAACCGCATCCAGCAGATTCTCGTCGATCATGTGTTTACGAATAAGCCCCTCGCGGGCACCCCGGAACAGTACGCCGTGCGGGACCACAACCGAAACGCGTCCCTCTTTTTCCAGCGCCGTTTCGATCATGTGGGTGATAAAGGCCCAGTCGCCTTTACTCTTGGGCGGCACGCCGCGCCAGAAACGATGGTAAGGGTCGCTTTCGGCATTTTCGGCTCCCCATTTATCCAGAGAAAAAGGCGGATTTGCCACCACACAATTATATTTGATCAGCTTATCGTCTTCGATCAGTAGCGGACTGTTCAGGGTGTCGCACCACTCGATACGGGCCGCATCAAATTTATGCAGGAACATGTTCATTTTGCACAAAGCCCAGGTGCTGCCGTTGGATTCTTGTCCGAACAATGCGACATTTTCGGATCCCACCTCATAGGCGGTCTGTACCAGCAACCCGCCGGACCCGCAAGCGGGGTCACAGATCCTGTTTCCCGCCTTGGGCTGAACGAGTTTTGCAACCAGTTTGGTGACATTGAGAGGAGTAAAGAACTCCCCGGCCTTTTTCCCCGAATCGGAAGCAAAGCGTTCGATCAGATAAATATAGGTGTTGCCGATAATATCTTCACTCACCCGGCTGGGGCGCATGTTCAATTCGGGGCGGTTGAAATCTTCGAGTAATTGCTTGAGCCGCCGGTTCCGGTCTTTGGTCTGCCCAAGATTGGATTCGCTGTTAAAATTGATATTACGGAACACTTTCTCAAGTTTTTCCTTATTGGTCTCTTCGATCTGGTCCAGCACAATATTGATCAGTTCGCCGATATTTGTGTTATTGCGGCGTTCATACAGGCTTTGATAATTTGCCCTGAACCTGTCTTTCACAACATCCGGATCCGCCGGGTCCTTGATCTCGATCATGGGCAGCTTGAAACGTTCCCGGTCCAAACGCCGCTCGATGCGCTTGGGATCATTCCCATATTCCTTTTGATAGGTTTCATAATGGTCCTGCCAGACGTCCGAAATATACTTCACGAACAGCATCACCAGGATATAATCTTTGTACTGTGCCGGATCCACTACACCCCGGAAGGTATCGCAGGCCGCCCAGGCCGCATTATTAATATCGCGCTGTTTGATCTTATCGTTCATTTTTTCTCCTTTGTAACACCTTTAAATGGCGTTCCGTCCGATTTTTGATCCATGAATTGTCCCGTTTCCTTGTCGCGCTTAATATATTTTCCGATGGCAGAATTATAAACCTGCGTTCTTCCTTTTACGGCGCCTTTGCGGGCATTATCGCCATAGGGTTTGTTCTTGGCCATTTTAGTTGCCTCCTTTTATAAAAGACATTAACAACGCGGTCAATTCACGTTCCTGCATATCGATACGCTTTTTTTCAAGTTCTTGTCTGTGATGATGTAATTTAAAGATCTCAATAATCTTTTTCTGTGTTTCCAACGGGGGTACATCCACCGGAAGATTTTCGAGAGCCGGCCGGGAGATCATCCCGCCATGGGTTCCTTCCAGTCGTGTGCGCAGATAGTGCTGAGATCTTTCAAGATTGATGTACCACCACAAATATTCCGGCAGGACATTGTCGGTTTTGACGCGAATTCTGTAAAGCGGCGCGGCAACAATGGTATTCTTGATTTCATCATTGATAATTGCAACGGTATTCCTCATTCCGCGGGAACGAAAGACCAGATCGCCCTTCCGGATAAAATGCTTCTTGTCGCAGGATTCCATGTCGATTTTTTGAATGCTTTCGCAGTCGACTTGTTCATCCGTGCCAAGGTCTTTCATCTGAATAACGCGCAGATTTCCGTTTAGACTGAATTCAAGACGGGACCGAAAGGGATACCCCATTTGTACCTTCGCGATGTCTTTTAACCTTCTCTTCATCCGAACTCCCCTTGAAGTAGAAATCCCATTACAGCATAAAAATAAATCATCCAATTCAGGATGTCAAGAAAATAATTGCAGAAATTTGATTACTGCACCAATTGATGTTTTTGGTTTTTTTCAGTGTTTGGTGTGCAGATAAAGATATTTCATAAAATAATATAAAAATGTACCTCAATCTCATGATAAATCGGGATAGGGGAGATGTTTTGCAGTCAGATAGTTAATAGTTAAATAAGCAAAAACACCAACCATTGATTTAAAAATATTCCTTAACACTTTTTCTCCTTTTTTTAAGTTTTTATATAAATATGCTCTTCATAGTATTTTTTATTTCGCAGTTCATGCTTGGGGTAATGCGCTTCATTCAATTAAATTGACACGCGCGAATTTTATGGTTAAATTAAAAAGATGGAAAAATACTAAACCACGAGGATCCCGATGGCAGAAACAAAACGGCTTATTGCACTGGATGTCTTCCGGGGCGCGACGATCGCGCTGATGATATTGGTGAATAATCCCGGCACATGGGGTGCGATCTATCCACCGCTGAAGCACGCGGCATGGCATGGCTGGACCCCTACGGATTTTGTCTTTCCTTTTTTTCTGTTCATTGTCGGTGTGGCAATGGCATTCGCTTTTCGCAAGTATGATTATAAACTGAACCGTTCCGCCATGATGAAGATCATTAAGCGGACGCTCATAATCTATGGTCTTGGACTCTTTTTGAACCTGTTGCGTCCGGTAGCCGGTGAGAGTTTCGGAGAGGTGGTCAATAATCTTTTCGGCACCTGGCGGCTGGTTGGTGTACTGCCGCGCATTGCGCTGTGTTATTTCTTTGCTTCCATTCTTGTATTGAAATGCGATCGCAAATGCCTGATCTGGATATCCGCAGGTATACTGGTCGGTTATTGGATCTTACTGGCAAGTACCGGCGGCTTTGGCATTGAGGATAGCCTGATCCGCAGGATCGATATCGCCCTCCTTGGGGAAGGCCATGTTTATGGCGGATACAGAGACAGCATGGGGCAAGCGATTCGCTTTGATCCCGAAGGATTATTAAGTACGCTTCCGGCCATTGTTACAACGATCATGGGTTTCTTTATCGGTATGATGATCCTTGAAACGGACGACAAGAAACAGCTGGTGAAAAAAATGTTGCTCCGGGCGATCGCACTGATCGCTATCGGATGGCTCTGGGGACTGTTCTTCCCGATCAACAAACCTATCTGGAGTTCTTCCTATGTTGTGTTTATGGGAGGATGGGCTATCCTGTTCCTTGCATTGGCCATTCTGGTCATAGACATTTTAGGCTGGAAGAGCGCAACGGAACCTTTTGTAGTCTTCGGCTCCAATCCGCTATTCATATTTGTCTTGTCCTCCCTGTATGCCAAACTGCTTGCGTATATCCGATGGATACCGATGAACGGTGCCGTGGTCAGCACGAAAACCTGGTTGTTCGACAAGGTTCTGATGCCCCTGGCCGATTACAGCCGTATCGATGCATCGCTGCTTTTTGCCTTGATGACAATTACAATATTCTGGGCGATCTCGCTGGTGCTTTACCGCAAAAAGATCTTTATAAAAATCTAAAGGAGAGAGAAAATGAAAAATATACATCGAATGATCTTATTGTGCATGGTTGTACTGTTTTCCATCGGCTGTACGTATAACAAAGAACCTTATGTCAAACTGGGTATAGATGTCCTGGAAGAGAACGGATTCGATGTACTGAAGGGTAAACGCGTAGGACTGATCACCAACCCGACCGGTGTAAGCCGTGATCTCAAATCGACCATTGATATTCTGCACGAAGCTCCGGAAGTTCAGCTGGTGGCACTCTTCGCCCCCGAACACGGTGTGCGCGGTAATTTCGCTGCCGGAGAACGGGTCCAGGATACGGTCGATCCGGCAACGGGTGTTCCGATGTACTCTCTTTACGGTGCACGGCGTCGGCCGACCGAGGAGAACATGCGCGACATTGATGTACTGGTCATTGATATCCAGGATATTGGCTGCCGCTCTTATACCTATATCAGTACGATGGGCTATTGTATGGAAGCCGCCGCCGAATACGGCAAGGAATTTGTAGTTCTTGACAGACCGAATCCGCTTACGGGAAATATTGTAGAAGGTGCGACCGTAAAGGACGGCTTCTTTTCCGGAGTAAGTGCATATAAGATCCCCTATGTGCACGGACTGACGATCGGTGAACTGGCTATGGTCTATAATGAAGAAGGACTGCTTAAAGACGGTGTAAAATGTGATCTTACCGTCGTTCCGATGAAAGGCTGGAAACGCTGGATGTCATTTGAGGATACCGGACTGTCCTGGGTACCCTCCTCACCGCATATCCCGGAAGGATCTACACCGCCGTACTATGTTGCGACAGGTATTCTGGGTGAATTGTATGTCATGAATATCGGTATTGGCTATACCACCCCGTTTAAAACCTATGCGGCTGAATGGATGGACGCGAACAAGGTTGCGGAAGAAATGAATAATCTGGGTCTTGAAGGTGTCATATTTCGTCCGGTCTTTTACAAACCCTTCTATGGCAGCGATGAAGGAAAAAACGTACAGGGCGTTCAGGTCCATATCACCGATTTCCGAAAAACCGAACTGATGTACCTGCAATTCCACTTTATGGAAGTTCATCACAAACTCTATCCCGAACATGATCTTTTCGATAAAGCGCCGCACCGCTGGCGGATGTTCGATATCGTTTGCGGAACGGATGAGATACGCACCACATTCAGAGAAAACTACCGTTTTGAAGATATTAAACCTATTTTTGAACGTGATGTGGCCGAATTCCGTGAAATGTCAAAAAAATATTACTTATATAAGTAAGGAGAAAACATGAAAATATTTCAGAAAATCCTGATACTGTTACTCGTGTTCAGCATGGCATTTGCCGTGACCGATAACCGAGAGTTCCGGGCAACCTGGTCCATTACCTGGCATCAGTTTGCGGCCGGATTGACAGTCAATCAACTGCAGGCCCGTACCCGTAACATACTTGATAAACATGTGGAAGCGGGCATGAATGCCGTTATATGGCAGGTGCGTCAGGCCGGTACTGCATATTATCCCTCTGCGTATGAACCCTGGGGTTCATATCTCGGGCATACGGACCCGGGATATGATCCGCTGGCCTATGCGATCGAAGAGGCACATAAACGCGGACTCGAGCTTCACGCCTGGTTTAATACTTTTGCCACGGCCAGCACGGTTGCTGGCACGCCCGCTGCGGAGCACCCGGACTGGGTCTGTCGCGACGGATACGGCAATGTTATGACCGCAAACCGTTGTTTATCACCCGGTTTGAAAGCGGTTAGAGATTATACCATTGCGATGATCATGGAGATCGTGGAAAATTATGATGTTGACGGCATCCATCTGGATTATGTTCGCTGGAATGAATACAGCAGTACCTCAACCAGTGTTGCCTTTGCTGAAATTGCGGAAGAAGAGCTGCTGCTTGACGGGATGCTGCCTCCGGGAATGGAAGCATATCTGGAACAGCAGTTTAATGAGAAAAAATGGCTTTACACATATCCTTTTGAAAGCGACAGAAGCGAAACCGGCAATCAGGGAGCTCTCTTTGCCCCTGCCGCTCCGCTCTCGGACAGTCGTTACCTTTATGATATTGAACATCCGCTCAGCGGCGGGATCCCCGACAGTACAGACCTTTACCCCGATGCGACACCGGGTGTTAAATTCGCTTCCTGGGGCGATTGGCGCCGCGGCGCGACAAATGTTTTTGTTGAAGCCCTTCACGACACCATTCAAAAAACCAAACCGTGGGTCAAGGTTTCTCCCGCAGCACTCGGTCGTCACAGAGCCGCCAGCTGGAACGGATACTTTACGGTATTTCAGGATGCCGCGCGCTGGCTGAATGAAGGATGGATCGATATCATTATGGCAATGAGTTATCACTGGCTGACCGGTTCGGCAATGTACAATCAATTAATGACCGACTGGGGACCCTATCTGGGTCCGGCTATCAGCGAAGGCCGCCCCTATTCGGTAGGTCCCGCCTCTTATCTGATCAACGGTTGGGATCCGCACAGAAGTATTGTTATGAGATCCCGTGAAATTTCCTGGGTGAAAGGATTCCAGTTCTTTTCATACGGCAACTGGAGCAGTTCGAGCTACCCCGAGGAAAGTTCAAATTCCATATTTGCCTTTAAAACAAAACATCCTTCCTATGCATTTCTTGATAATACGGTCCCGGCGGAACCCAGCGTCAGCCTGACCAAGAACAGTGACTTGTCCTATACCGTTACGGTCACCCCCGATCCGGGTGTCAGTGAAAAACAATGGTTTGCAATATACCAATCCAAAGACGCAACGATAGATGTTAACAGTGATGAGATCCTCGAACTGGTATATGCGGATTCGGCATTTTCCTATACGGTAACGTATGACGGACTGCAGAAAAATAATGATAAATATTATTATGCTGCAACAATGTGCAGCCGTTACTGGGTTGAATCACTCCCATCCAACGTTGTTGTGACGGACGTGCTGCCGGCGGTTGTTCCGACGGTTGTACAGCATGTGCCCGCGGATGGAGCAATTAATGTCCCGAATAATCAGATCGTACACATTGAATTCAATAAAAGCATGGATCCGGAAAGCATCAGCGAACATCTGAGTGTTTCTCCGGATGTGACGAACCTTTCCTTAAGCTGGGAAAATCCCGACTGGGTAAAGAACGACCACCTCATCCTCTATGTTTCGGCATCCTGGGATTTTGACACCCAATACACGCTGACCTTGGCCGGTGCGACCAGCGACCAGATCGGCATGCAGATCGATGGGGATGGCGACGGAACCGGCGGGGATGCCTATTCATTCAGCTTCACCGTGTCGGGTGCCGATGAAACACCTCCCGAGGTCACACACACCATTCCGGCCGACGAAGATATGTTTATCGATGTCGATGCCCCTGTTTCTCTCGCTTTTAATGAACTTCTCAATATCTCAAGCCTGGAGGACAAATTCACGTTCCGTTTTAACGGAAGTGTCGTATCCCCGGTTTATCGCGCCTTTAATGATGCGGAAAACAAAACGCATGTCAACATAAAAGCCGGTACTTACCTTGGCAGTAATGCGCATGTTACACTGGAGGTCGCTCCCGGCATCAGTGATACGACCGGCAATGCCATGGACGGGTTCAGTCTTAGCTTTACGACCGACAGTACATACTATGTTGAACAAACGATCATTGATAATTTTACCGGAACCTATGCATGGGAACGTCCCGGATTCAGCGGTTCGACAACCGGTATTGTCGATGAAGAATCATCAACAACCCTGCAGACGGTAAATTATGTTGCCGGACTTGGCGATAACCGCGCGATGCGAATTATTGTTAAACCCTCGTCGGAAACATGGTTTGCGCGTATTTATTCCGCAGCACATCGCAATGCCGCGACCGGCTTGGACACGAACAAAGTTATGCAGGCCTATGTCTTTGGTGACGGCAGCGGATATGAGTTCCGTATCAGTGTTGCGGAAGCAGGAGCGCCTGCGGGTAATTCTTTCGAAGTATCACAGTGGTACCCGGTAGACTGGGTCGGCTGGAAACTGGTTGAATGGGATATGAAAGATCCCGCGCAGCTTGGCGAGTGGGGCGGCATGACCAACGGCAAGCTTGACGGTACAAAATATACCCTGGAATCCATACAACTGCGTCCGGGCAGTGAAAATCCGCTGCAAACCGTGACCTTTTATATCGATCAGATACGAATGGCCGATAAACAGGAAGGATTACCCGAACCGAACAATCCGCCGGTCATCCAGGCAATACCGGATACTACCGTTATGTCCGATGTGGAGATCAATATATACGCAAGTTACAGCGATCCCGACCCGGGTGATAAGCTGACACTTCGCGCATTTCCGGACACATCCGCGGTTGTGGCCACGGTATTTACATCACAACCGGGGAGGATACGACTGCGTTCCGTACCGGGTTATATGGGTGTGAGCAGGATCATGGTAACAGTTACCGATAACGGTATCGGAGAGCTTTCGGATACCACCTATTTCAATCTGACCGTGACACATAACACGTCCGTTGCGGGTATTCCGGAAGCATTCAAGGTCTATCCGAATTATCCGAATCCCTTCAATCCGGCAACGACCCTGCGTTTTGATCTTCCCGCGAGCGAACATATCCGCATTGAGATATTCAACACAAAGGGTCAGCGTGTCGCTGTTCTCGCAGACCGTCATTTTGAAGCCGGATCACACCGACTGAGCTTTGACGGGAACGCATTCGTTTCCGGCGTCTATTTCTATAAGATCAGCGCCGGAAGCCTCTTTCATGTTGAACGAATGACACTTATCAAATAAACACACACATGCTATAAAAAGGCGGCCGGAGAGCCGCCTTTTTTATTTTTTAAAACAAAAAATCACCCGGTTGTTTATCATAGGGAAGCCGGGTATTTTCGGGCAAAAAATTATGCCGATACCCAAAAAGTAAATGGTTTTTTCCGGTGCATGTGTTATATTTACTGATTGTAAATTAGGAAGTATTGACGCCTTTCCAATGGGAGACAAACATTGAAGCTATCAACATTTAAAAAAGGTCTGCATCCGGAAGATTATAAGCATTTCAGCGCCGGGCGTGCAATAGAGGTCCTGCCTCCGGCGGAAGATGTTTATATACCGCTATTGCAGCACATCGGTGCACCCTGCGAAGCGCTTGTTCAGAAAGGGGACCGTGTTAAGACAGGTCAGATCATTGCCAACAGTAATGCTTATGTTTCCGCACCCGTTCACGCCAGTATTACGGGTGTCGTAAAGGATATCGATAAATACTACCATCCCCTCGGACGCCGGGCCGAAATGATCCATATCCAGCGAGAGGGCGAGGAAGAGTGGGAATATCTCGAGAAGGTCAAAGATTGGAAATGGACCCCTAAAAGCAAGCTGCTTGAGATCATCCGGAACGCAGGTATCGTTGGTCTTGGCGGTGCGACCTTTCCCACACATGTCAAGCTGGATCCGCCGGATGATAAATCCATTGATTCCTTTATTCTGAACGGTGTGGAATGCGAACCGTATCTGACTGCCGATGACCGACTCATGATCGAGCATACGGACAGGATCCTTCTGGGAATGGCGATGATGATGCATATACTGGATGTGCATAAGGGATATATCGGTATAGAGAACAATAAACCCGAGGCCATCGCCCGTATGCAGAAACGCGTGGTCGAACAGGGTTATCCGTTCAAAGTTGTTCCACTTAAGGTCAAATATCCTCAGGGTGCGGAAAAAATGCTCATTTATTCCGTGTTGAAGCGCAAGGTACCCGCCGGTAAACTCCCAATGGATGTGGGGGTGGTCGTTAATAATGTCGGAACGGCCTATGCGGTTGCCGAAGCGATCATAGATGCAAAGCCCCTTGTTCAGCGGGTGATCACGGTAACCGGAGACGGAGTGAAAACACCGAAGAATCTTATGGCGCGGATCGGAACACCGTTCAAAGATTTATTCAATGCGTGTGAAGGATTTAAAGATGACGTTAAAGAGGTTTTTATGGGTGGTCCAATGATGGGAATGACCCAATATCACCTGGAATCTCCAGTTGTCAAAGGGAGCAGCGGTATTGTTGCGGTCAGCAGTGATCTGGTCGAAGAACTTGCGACTTTTCCCTGCATCCGTTGCGGTTCCTGTGTAAAAGCTTGTCCGATGAATCTGATGCCGCTAAGGCTTTCTGCATTGAGTCAGGCAAACCGTCCGGAGTCGCTTGCAGATTTCGGTATTTCCAATTGTATCGAATGCGGGTGCTGTGCATTTGCCTGTCCCGCAAATATTCCACTGGTCCAGTGGATCCGCGTGGGGAAATTACGCTTCCGGGATTACACGGCGAAACTTGCGAAGGAGGTATCATGACCGAAGACAGATCTGTTCCCCTGGAAGAAAAACAACAAACATCACCTTCCGTTGACACCGAAAAAAAAGATAAAGAAGTAAAAAACCCGGAAACACCGGCACCTAAAAAGGACCCGCGGTCACGTCTCTTCAGATCGTCCCGTATGACCATTGTGGCGCCGGCACCCCATGCAAAAGGAAAAGGCTCCGTACCTAAGGTCATGTATATTGTCATTGCCGCGCTGCTGCCGGCAGTGATCGCCTCCATTTTCTTTTTTGGCACCGCGGCGATGGTCACCATCATGGTTGCGATCTTTTCAGCAATGGTTGCGGAATTCGCCTGTAATAAGATCATGAAAACGGGACTTACGATCGATGACGGGTCCGCGATCCTTACCGGTTTGCTTATCGCCCTGACCCTGCCGCCGTCCTTTCCCATTCTCCTTACTGCGCTCGGATCAGTAGTTGCCATCGTTTTCGGAAAGCAGGTCTTCGGCGGACTCGGTGCAAATATCTTTAATCCGGCGCTGATCGGGAGAGCTTTCCTGCAGGCGAGTTTCCCGGTAAAAATGACGACCTGGACACTGCCGGCATTTGCCGGAGCGGATGCGGTCAGTGGTGCTACCCCTCTTGGCTTAATGAAATTTGAAGGTATCAGCACACAGTTAAAACCCCTGCTTATCGGAAACATCGGCGGCTGTATTGGGGAAACTTCCGCGATCGCTTTGCTGGCCGGCGGATTAATATTGGTAATTTTACGTGTCGCGGACTGGCGGATCCCGCTTAGTTATTTAGGGACCGTCTTCTTGTTCGGCGGCGCGCTCTGGTTGATCAATCCGGACATATATCCCCATCCTCTCTTTATGCTGCTGTCGGGTGGATTGATATTGGGCGCCTTCTTTATGGCTACCGATATGGTCACATCGCCCGTTACACCCTTGGGAACCTGGATCTACGGGGTCGGCATGGGACTTATTCTGGTTGTGATCCGGCTCTGGGGCGGACTGCCGGAAGGGGTTATGTATTCCATTCTGTTTATGAACGGACTGGTCCCGTTACTGAACCGCTGGACGCGTCCGAAATATTTCGGTGAGATCCAGGAAGAAAAGAAAAAACAATAGGATATTGCGATGTCAAATACACCTAAGATCATCATTGTACTGACCGTTATAACACTTATTTCAGGTGGCGTGCTTGCCCTGCTGGATGCATTTACACGTCCGCGTATCGAGCGGCACAAAGAACAAGTAAAAAATTCGGCAGTGCATGAAGTACTTCCCCGGAATGACCGGATAAACGAGGTAAAAAAGGGAGATTACACTTTCTATGTCGCATATCGGGGTAACGATATGGTCGCTCTCGCTTTTGAAGCATCGGGTGGGGGGTATCAAAGCGAACTGGTGCTGATGATCGGTGTCACGATCGATTTTTCGGAAATAACGGGAGCTAAGATCCTGGCCCAACTCGAAACGCCGGGACTGGGTACAAAGATCCAGGATGACCCCGCAAAAAAAGAAAATCCGGGGTGGTTCATGGAACAATTCAAAGGACTGAAGACACAACCGCAGATCACCTATATTAAGAACGCCAAACCCTCAAAGAACACGGAAATCGAAGCTATCACCGGTGCTACGATCTCCTCTGTGGCGATTGTGCGGATACTAAATGAACATATTGCAAAAGCTAAAGCGGCATGGGGCGCATAAACGAAAAGAGATATGAGTGATCTATGAAAAATAAAACAGCTTTTCAAGAGTTTTTAAAAGGGCTTTGGGATGAGAACCCGGTCCTTGTATCATTACTCGGACTCTGTCCCGTTCTGGCTGTGACGGTCTCCGCGGAAAATGGCCTGGCGATGGGACTAGCGGCTACTTTCGTATTGATATGTTCCAGTTTTCTGGTCTCCTTACTGCGAAAAGTCATTCCAGCTCAGGTCCGGATAGCGAGTTTTATCGTTATCATCGCAACCTTTGTAACGATCGTGGACCGTTTTTTGGCAGCTTTTGCTCCGGACATCAGCAGAAACCTGGGCGCTTTTATTCCCCTGATCATTGTTAATTGTATGATCCTGGGGCGCCAGGAGGCATTTGCTTCCAAGAACGGTGTGGGTCGTTCCCTGCTGGATGCGCTGGGCATGGGAGTCGGATTCACCCTGACGTTATTGGTATTAAGTTCGATCCGCGAAATACTGGGGTCCGGAACCTGGTTCGGTATGAACATTCTTTGGAGTTCGTTCTCGCCCTGGGCCGTGATGATCCTGCCACCGGGTGCTTTTCTTGCCCTCGGCTGTATGATCGCAGGCGCGAACTGGATCAACAGGAGGAATAAATCATGAATCTGATCGTCATTTTTATCAGTGCGGCGCTGATCAATAACTTTGTGTTAAGCCAATTCCTCGGCATCTGCCCTTTTGTCGGCGTGTCCAAAAAGATCGATTCGGCATTCAGTATGGGTATGGCCGTGACCTTTGTGATGGTCATTGCCGCCATGGTCACCTGGTTGATCTATCACATGATCCTTGTGCCCTTTCGCCTGGAGATCCTGGAATATGTTGCCTTCATTCTGGTGATCGCATCCCTGGTCCAATTGGTGGAAATGTTCATAAGAAAGGTCAGTAAACCTCTTTATGATGCACTTGGTATCTTTTTACCTCTGATCACAACAAACTGTGCCATTCTCGGACTGGCTTTGTACTCGGTCCTGAATGAATATAATTTTATGCAAACTCTGGTATACGCCATCGGCGCCGGTGCCGGTTTCACGCTTGCTCTGGTGATCATGGCGGGGATACGGGAAGAACTGGAACTGGTGGATGTACCCGGCTCATTTAAAGGGGCCGCTATAACGATGATCATTGCGGGTAGTCTGGCGCTTGCGTTCATGGGCTTCGCGGGATTAATATAAGGGACATTATGGATCTACAATCAATACTTATTGCAGCCGGAAGTATGGGTGGACTCGGATTGCTTTTTGCAACCGGGCTGGCGATCGCAAATAAAAAGTTACATGTGGAAGAAGATCCCCGGATAACGCAGGTAATGGAAGTGATCCCCGGCGCGAACTGCGGAGGATGCGGTCTTCCCGGGTGTGCCGCTTTTGCCGAGGCCGTTGTTAACGGCAAAGCGCCTGTTAACGGATGCCCCGTCGGCGGTGCGGATGTTGCGCAAAAGATCGCTGAGATCATGGGTGTGGAGGTTAGCAGCGGTGAACGCGAAGTCGCTCGCTGCATGTGCCAGGGGGGTCTTGAAGAGATAGCCTATCAAGGCGAATACATGGGAGCGCAATCCTGTATTGCGGCCAGCCTGGTCTCCGGCGGGAAAAAATTATGTGAATACGGCTGTATGGGCCTTGGCGATTGTGCGGCAGCCTGCCCTTTTGATGCGATCATCATTTCCGAAAATCACCTTCCGATTGTGGATAACGAAAAATGTACCGGTTGCGGCAAATGCGTTGATGTATGTCCCCGTGATCTTATGCACCTGCATCCGATAAATTATAAAGTACGCGTTCTCTGTCAGAATCATGATATCGGCCGCTATGCTATGAAAGTCTGTACCCGCTCCTGTATCGCTTGCGGACTCTGTGTTAAAAAATGCCCCTTCGATGCTATCCATGTCATCGACAATCTTGCCGTTATCGACTATGAAAAATGTAAACATTGCGGACTCTGCGCCACGGTCTGCCCCAATCAGGCGATCGAGCATATCAAAAAAAAGAAAAAAACAGACCCCGTATCATAATTATAATACGCATGAATCCCTGCAGCAGAAAAGCAAGAAGCGAATGTTTCATCCTTACCCTTAAACCCTTAAACCCTTTTCCCCATGTCAACAAACGGCTTTATCAAAGAAAAAAAGGACGGGAAAATATATATCCTGGTACAGCAGGATAAAACTGCCTGCGAAGCCTGTGCGGCACGTGTGTTTTGCAGTAAAAGCAGCTGTGATGAAAACCTGATGATCCTGGATGAACGTCCCGGTTTTGAACCGGGGGATGCGGTTATTGTAGAAGAAACCAATAACATTCTTTTGAAAACTTCCTTGCTGGTCTATGGTATCCCGCTGATATTCTTTATCGGCGGCATCTTCCTCGGCGGATTGGTCCCGGTACAAAAAATACCTTTAGAGCTCGTCCGTTTTGCCTGCGGATGCGCCGCTCTCGCCGGGGGTGCAGCCATCGGACGTTTACTGGCGAAGCGCTTGTCAAGGAATATTGACCAATATATCAGGCTTAAATTGAAGAATAGACAATGAAAATGGAATTTGTCTTATAATAATTCATATTAATCCCTTAATGACCATAAAATAGCAAAAATATTTCATTTTTTTAAAAATAAATTTGTCTTTATTGATTTAGCGTTTTAATTTTGCGCAGATTTTTGATCAATGACAAAAAAAGGAAGGACCCAATGAAGAACTCCGATTCCGATATTATCAAAATGTTTGGCGTGAATGTTTTTGGTGATACGGTCATGCGTCAGCGTTTACCTAAAAATGTTTATGAAGAATTAAACAATGTGATCAAGGGGCATTGCCGACTTGAGCCCAATATTGCCGAGATCGTAGCCAATGCGATGAAAGACTGGGCGATCGAAAAGGGTGCCACGCACTACACGCATTGGTTCCAGCCGCTGACGGGGATAACGGCCGAGAAGCATGAATCTTTTATTTCGCCGAACGGAGAAGGCGGAATTATCATGGAATTCTCGGGAAAAGAACTGATACAGGGAGAACCCGACGCTTCATCGTTCCCGAGCGGGGGACTGCGCGCAACGTTTGAGGCCCGCGGATATACCGTTTGGGATGTAACCTCTCCGGCTTTTATCAAAGATGACGAAAACGGTAAAACATTGTATATTCCAACGGCTTTTTATTCTTATAACGGAGAAGCGCTTGATAAGAAAACACCTATTCTTCGATCGATAGAGGCATTATCAAAGCAAGTGATACGTGTTCTTCGGGCACTTGGAAACACGACATCAAAATATGCTTTTCCCAGTGTGGGACCCGAACAGGAATATTTTCTGATCGATGAGAATTATTATAACCGTCGCATGGACCTTGAAATGACGGGACGTACGCTTTTTGGTGCGGCACCTCCCAAGGGACATGAGCTGGATGATCATTATTTTGGCAGCATCAAAGAACGTGTGTCACGATTCATGAATGATCTTGATGTCGAACTTTGGAAACTCGGGATCTGTGCAAAGACCAAACACAATGAAGTGGCTCCCAATCAGTACGAACTAGCGGTCGTATATGGTGAATGTAATATTATTATCGATCAAAATCAGTTGGTCATGGATGTTATGAAACGCGTGGCCTGCAAACACAAACTGGTCTGCCTGTTGCATGAAAAACCGTTTGCCAGAGTGAACGGATCGGGCAAACATAATAACTGGTCCGTTAGCACCGATGATGGTATCAATCTCTTCAGTCCCGGGAAAACTCCCGAAGAAGATGCCGTTTTTCTGCTTTTTCTCTCCGCAGCGATCAAGGCCATTGACCAGCATGCCGATCTCATTCGTTTGGCGGCAGCCACTCCGGGGAATGATCATCGCCTGGGCGGCCAGGAGGCCCCCCCCGCGATCATTTCTATCTATCTGGGTAAGACCCTGACACAAATACTGGAAAATATTGCAAGCGGGAAACCCAACGGCGAAAGGAAAAAAGAAGTGTTCAGGCCGGGTATGTCGCTTATCCCGGAAATACCGAAAGATGATACCGACCGTAACCGGACCTCACCCTTTGCGTTTACAGCAAATAAATTCGAATTTCGTATGGTATCGTCACAAGCTTCCTTATCACGCCCGAATATGATCCTCAATACCATTCTCGCCGATCAGCTTCAGGTTTTCGCCGACCGCCTGGAAAAGGCATCCGATCTGCGGGAGGAAATATCCACTATCATAAAAGAAGTTTACACCCATCATAAACGTATAATTTTCAACGGTGACGGTTATTCCGAAGCCTGGCATAAAGAAGCGATCCGGCTCGGACTTCCCTATTATCCAAAAAGTGTGGATGTGTTTCCGGTCTTTTGCGATAAGAAAAATGTCGAATTATTCGAACGGCAGGGCGTGCTGATGGAACACGAACTTAAGGCACGTGCACACATTTTCCTTGAAAACTATACCCTTAAAAATATGATCGAAGCCAAGACCATGATCATGATGGCGGAACAACAGATACGCCCCGCTTTTATTTCATATCAGGAAAAACTCGCACGCGCAACCCTTCGTTTGCAGGAACTGAATGCGGATGCGGATATTCATCGTTCTCTGCTGGATCAGAGCCTGGCTGCCTTGAAAACGTTCCAAAAGGATATTCTGGCACTAAAGTCGGTAGTGGAAGAAGCTCGAAAGATATCGGACATTGAAAAGCAGGCACGGTTTGTCGGAGATAAGGTGACCGTCTGTATGACTGCTTTGCGTGAGAGCGCAGATACTTTGGAAACATTGTGCGACACACAGGACTGGCCGATACCGACCTACGTGGAAATGCTTTTCAAGATATAGGGAAGAGCGGTTATTCGGGACCCCTAACCCTCGGGAGCTTAGCGTATAGATCAAATACCTTTGCAGTTTATCTTTGCCAATTCGCTTCAGTTATAAGGCATTTACAGCATCAGATTGTGATTATTTCGGCTACTGTTTGTGAGCGGAAAAAAATCTAATTCATTTCACATATAAAAATATCTGCGGAACGGAATAAATGTAAAACAGAGAATAAAGTGCTTGAAAATGAGGTCAAGATGTTTCAAATTACAGAGCATAAATATATATATCGGATCTCAAAAAATTATGATATTTGCCGTAAGGGAATTGCGTATTTAATTAAGGATGGACCACTCATTATAAATCGGGGAAAATATGAAAAGATCGGGTTTGATAATAATCGTTTTTTTATGCTTACTTTCGTTAAGTGTACTACAGGCCGCAACACGTTATAAATGGGTCGTCGTCGGCTCACTCCACAGTTTTTATTATGACACGGGTAATGAAGTGGAAGTGGCGGTCAACACTTCCGAGCAAATATGGGGGTTTGCCTGGGATGCATTTTATCGCCATAAAGATATGCAGGCGGCACGGGGGCTGTGGATCGGAGTAGCCAATTTTCATGACGCTACCGTTCCAACGGATTATGATTATAAGGTTGCCCATAACGGTCCGAGAAATGTTGCCGATATCGAAATGCGGGAATATATGCCGCAAGAGATCAAACAGATCGCTCGCTATTCCCATCCCGAGGTATATGTGGACGGTAATGAAGGCAGCGATATGATGAACGCCTCGGATGCGAAGAATGATGATATAGATGAAGTCGATCCGGGTATATCGGCCGACCGCATTGTTTATACGGAAGTCAATACCTCCGTCGGTATAACCATGAAACGGACCGTTTATGCCGTTGCACAACAGAATTACGACCGCATCCATATTTCGGAATATGAATTCGAGAACACAGGCATTTACAATGCCGCAGGAGATGTGCA
Organism: uncultured bacterium; assembly: GCA_964535585.1. Classification (GTDB taxonomy): domain Bacteria; phylum Fidelibacterota; class Fidelibacteria; order Fidelibacterales; family Fidelibacteraceae; genus M50B103. The sequence continues at coordinate 295,610 of CAZHTR010000002.1, forward strand.
TTCTCAGACCCTGCAAGATGTTTATTTCCACTGGCAGTGGAGAAATGCGATCTGTCTGCAGGGATCCTGGGAAGGTTCCACATCGACCCGCAGAAACTGGATTTGGCACGCCGTTCGTGATATCCGCTGGGGTTATGCCACGATGAATGACGTGATCGGCAGGGATCAAAATAATCCCATGCTGGCGTCTCCGCGCTTCGACCGCACGGGTCAGGATATGCTGGACGATTCTGGGCATTGGACTGGCATTTTTGTTCGGGCTTTTCATTAAGTGGCTCTGGAATGCTCTGATGC
>CAZHTR010000003.1:0-206014 GCA_964535585.1 uncultured bacterium
ACTTCTGGGGCAAAAAGACCTCCGCGCTGCCGCCGCCGAAAGCCCAGCTGGAAATCTTTTAGCAGATCGGGTTCTTTGACAAGCGGGTGGAAGGATGCGTCCGCCGACCGGCGAATAAGGCAGCCGGACAGAATGCGAAAAACGGCCTTCATCGGGCCGCTTCCCGGGATAAAGGGCGGTTTTTTTGACAAGAAAAACCCCGATACGCGCATAAAATAAAGCGATGCGCGGCCTTGGTTGTGACTTGATGCAAAAGACTGACTTAAAACAACAAATCTCGATAAGGCGATCGAATATCTTGAGTTGTGACTTGATGCAAAAGACTGACTAAAAACAACAAAATATATGAAATGTATTTTGTAATTCCGTTGTGACTTGATGCAAAAGACTGACTAAAAACAACGGAACTTGTCCTTGTTTTATGCTATTTGTCGTTGTGACTTGATGCAAAAGACTGACTAAAAACAACAATTAATTATTTACAATGCGGGAGCTAGAGGTTGTGACTTGATGCAAAAGACTGACTAAAAACAACAGGACATTTCAAGGGTTATACTATTAAATTGTTGTGACTTGATGCAAAAGACTGACTAAAAACAACTGCAACACTTGACCTTCCTAGCCACAGCGGTTGTGACTTGATGCAAAAGACTGACTAAAAACAACAGATCATTCCAAAGCAATTGGTGAAACCCTGTTGTGACTTGATGCAAAAGACTGACTAAAAACAACGTTTTTTCTCAACCTAAAACGATCCAAGAGGTTGTGACTTGATGCAAAAGACTGACTAAAAACAACTTATATCTCTCTTGAATTGATCTTGCTAATGTTGTGACTTGATGCAAAAGACTGACTAAAAACAACTTTACTATTCTTGTTTCATTTGTATGTTCAGTTGTGACTTGATGCAAAAGACTGACTAAAAACAACATCTTTGATTCATAACATAAGGCTCAAAGGTTGTGACTTGATGCAAAAGACTGACTAAAAACAACTATCATTCTTTTCTTGGCGTTAATCGGGGTGTTGTGACTTGATGCAAAAGACTGACTAAAAACAACACACTTCTTTTCCATCTTTTGTCATTGCTCGTTGTGACTTGATGCAAAAGACTGACTAAAAACAACACACTTCGTGCATTATCTGCGGATAAGCTAGTTGTGACTTGATGCAAAAGACTGACTAAAAACAACAAAGGTCTTTGTCAACATTACGGATTTTATGTTGTGACTTGATGCAAAAGACTGACTAAAAACAACAAGTATGACACAGATAATGAAGAGGTGTTCGTTGTGACTTGATGCAAAAGACTGACTAAAAACAACAGTATCGGATGAAGCCGTTGACGAACGTTTGTTGTGACTTGATGCAAAAGACTGACTAAAAACAACTCTGATTTCCACCCTTCAACATATCACCTGGTTGTGACTTGATGCAAAAGACTGACTAAAAACAACAGTATCGTTGGTTATCATGTATAAGCCACGGTTGTGACTTGATGCAAAAGACTGACTAAAAACAACTAAAACCTTTAATATATACAGCATCAGTTAGTTGTGACTTGATGCAAAAGACTGACTAAAAACAACCAAAATCAATCGTTTTGACGATGGTTTTTGTTGTGACTTGATGCAAAAGACTGACTAAAAACAACTGAGAAGCCGAAAATACATATGTTACGGGCGTTGTGACTTGATGCAAAAGACTGACTAAAAACAACCAAAAAAGGAGCTTACTCGGCTCAAAACCGTTGTGACTTGATGCAAAAGACTGACTAAAAACAACCTGACAGCTTTTTTTGCTGATGATCAGGACGTTGTGGCTTGATGCAAAAGACTGACTAAAAACAACGGAATGCTTGAAAATACGCAAAAAAAATTTGTTGTGGCTTGATGCAAAAGACTGACTAAAAACAACAATGATCACCTTATCTGTCCGGGATCTCGGCGAGTATCTATTTGCTGAGAGAGATGACAGGCATGTTTTTTCAATATACAACGATACTATTGGGCCGTAATAATATGTGTCTTGGCAACTTTTAATCCCCGAAGCTCTACTACGCCAAGGCTTCGTGGAGCGCAGGGGATCAACGATCTTTCTTCAGCACAATGGCATTTGCGACGCGGCGTTCGCCCTCGTTGTCAAATTTGCGGTTGTCCGAGGGACAATTGACCACGCCGGTCTCCGTCATGCCCCGGATGTACATGGTGGTGGAACCGCCGCCGTCGAAGTTCAGCGCGTCCTTGCAGCCGAGTTCCCGCATCAGCGCCTGCAGTTCCCACATGCTCATACCCGCCGCCTCGGCATGGCGTCCGTCCACGGTCACCAGCAGTAAACGCCGATCTTCCGTGATCCCGATGGCCGTACGCGGATGTCGCGTAATATTAAAGCGCACGGAATCAAGTTCGCAAAGCGCATGATCGTAGATCATCAGCGGTCCGGATACCATGATATCCGCGTGAGCGGGGGAGTGGGTCCAGTCGCTTTCCGGGCGTTTCAGGATCATGACCGTTCCGCTGGTATCTTTTGCGTAGGCACCTTCATTAATGAACGCAATACGGTCGTGCGTCTCCGCGATCACTTCGCCGCTCTCCTGAAGGAAAAGCACCGATCCCCCGACGCGCATATCAAAGAAAGAACCGTTGACCGCGGCAATGGCCTTATGTTCGCGCGCGATATCCGACGTACGGATAAGCGTGTCCCGGTACCAGGCCAGCACGATATCGCCTTCATAACGCTTCAGGTCGATATCCAGTACGTTGATAAAAGCCGGCGCGCCGTTGAGATCGTCCGTATGCAGCGAATACCAGTGAACATGATCATCTATCTTTTCTTTATTGAATTGTGTGGTGAACTGCCGGCTGACGGAACAGGAGGAGAAAAGCAACAGCGCGGCAAGCAAAGGCAGTAGAAATGGTCTGAAATGTTTCATTTTTAACTCCTTATCATTGTTACACGCGGAATATAAGGCAATCGTAAAAAAATAAAAAGCGGAATGAATATAAATCCTTTCCTCTCCGATAGCCTTATCCTCGTAGAATACACAGCTGTCCAAAATAATGTTTAACATATCAAAAAGGCATGAGTTTAGTGAGTAAAAAATCATTATTAGAATATTACAAAATACAATCCCTTCAAATTAGAGGAAAAAAGTACAATATCTTTCCATTACAAGATATTTAAGGGCGCATCCGGTGCGACGCGTATAGAAAATCCGACGAAAGAGGGTTAAAAAGTTTCCGGGATGAGTCCCGAAACGTCGGGACGAAGACGATCGGGAACTTTAGCGAATGAGGAGGATTTTTAGCCAAAGCGCCGAAGCGCTTGATTTTCTTTTGTTTCTCCCCTGGGGATCCCTTTGGGATTTTCTTTGATCAAGCAAAGAAAAGAAAGTGTGAAGTCAAAATTTATTCAACTCCTCAAGAGTGGTATTTTTAGGAATGTAGACTACAGGTTTCACCTGATGAAACTTTTTATTGGAGCATTGTTGGAATTTTATTAAAAGATTTTTTATTCTTTTTTCAATCTAAACGTTTTATTTAGGGCAGGTATGTGTAAAATACATTTCTTGTAAAATCGTCTCCCTTTCTTTATTTTAGCACGTTGATCTGAATAAATGGAGAATATATGTCCGAAACATCCAAAACGCATACCTACCCCTTTGCCGCGATCGAACCGAAATGGCAGCAATACTGGGAGAAAAATAAGACTTTCCGCACAGTGGAGGATCCCTCCAAACCCAAATACTATATTCTGGATATGTTCCCCTATCCTTCGGGCGACGGTCTGCACGTGGGGCACCCCGAAGGCTATACTGCCAGCGACATCATTGCCCGCTATAAACGCATGAAAGGCTATAATGTCCTGCATCCCATGGGCTTCGATGCGTTCGGACTGCCGGCGGAGACCTACGCGCTTAAAACCGGGACCCATCCGCGGATCACCACCGAAAAGAATGTGAAGAATTTTACGCGGCAGCTCAAAATGTTCGGATTTTCCTATGACTGGGACCGCGCCATCAATACCACCGACCCGGATTATTACAAATGGACGCAATGGATCTTTCTGCAGTTATACAAGCAGGGACTGGTTTACGAAGCGGAAACCCCGGTCTGGTGGTGCGAAGAACTCAAATCCGTCCTGGCCAACGAAGAGGTGGTCAACGGACGCAGCGAGCGCGGGGATCATCCCGTCAAGCGTATCATGCTGAAACAATGGATGTTGAAGATCACGGCCTATGCCGATAAACTGCTGGAAGGACTCGATGATCTGGACTGGCCGGAATCGGTCAAGGAAATGCAGCGCAACTGGATCGGACGCAGCGAAGGCGCGGACGTCGTTTTTCCGATCGACGGACATGCGGATACGATAGAGGTTTATACGACACGCCCCGATACGCTTTTCGGTGCCACCTATATGGTTCTGGCGCCGGAGCATCCGCTGGTTGAACGGATCACCCTTGCCGAAAAACGCGCCGAAGTGAATGAATATGTCGCAAAAGCGGCCGTAAAGAGCGATCTGGACCGCACAGAGCTCGCAAAAGAGAAAACCGGTGTCTTTACCGGGGCCTACGCAATTAACCCCGTAAATTGTAAAAAAATACCTGTCTGGGTCGCGGATTATGTACTGATCAGTTACGGATCCGGTGCCATTATGGCCGTTCCGGGACACGATCAGCGGGATTATGCGTTCGCGAAAGCATTCGGACTGGAGATCATCCCCGTCCTGGAGGGCGGCGATATATCGCAGGAAGCCTTTGAGGGCGACGGAACCCATATCAATTCCGGCTTTCTTGACGGTTTGAACAAAGAAGACGGCATTCGCCGCATGAACGCCTGGCTGGAAGAGAAGGGATACGGGAAACCGGCCGTGAACTATAAACTCCGCGACTGGCTGTTCTCGCGTCAGCGTTACTGGGGAGAGCCCGTACCGCTGTACAAGGACGAAGAAGGCAATGTGTATGCCATGTCCGAGGACGAACTGCCGCTGATCCTGCCGGAGATCGAGAAATTCGAACCGGGCGGGGCAGGGAAGAGTCCGCTGGCAAACGCACGGGACTGGGTGGAGTTCACGGATGAGAAGGGCAGGACCTTCTACCGGGAAACCCACACAATGCCGCAGTGGGCGGGGTCCAACTGGTATTACCTGCGCTATATGAGTCCGGACTGCGACAACGCGCCGGTCGATCCTGCTGCGGAAACATACTGGGGGCAGGTCGATTTCTACATTGGCGGCGCGGAACATGCCGTTCTGCACCTTTTATATGCGCGATTCTGGCATAAGGTCTTGTACGATCTGGGGGTGGTCTCGCATAGCGAACCGTTCAAAAAACTTATGAATCAGGGACTTATCCTCGGTGAGGACGGCGAGAAGATGAGCAAGTCCCGCGGAAATGTTATCAATCCCGATATCGTCATCAGGGAATACGGCGCCGATACGCTGCGCATGTACGAAATGTTCATGGGTCCTATCGAACGCGCAAAACCCTGGTCCACCGAAGGTTTGGGCGGTATTTTTCGTTTCCTGAACCGTATCTGGCGCATTTATATCGATGAGAACGGTGAACTCAACCCGCAGATACGACCCGAAGGATCGGGCGATGCTTTTGTAAAATGCTTTCACAAGACGGTGAAGATCCTCGGAGAGCACATCGAACGCGCCCGTTTTAACACGGGGATCTCCCAAATGATGGTCTTTATCAACGAATGTTACAAAGAAACGGTCCTGAACGCCCCGATGATGCGCGATTTTATCAAGATCCTGTCCGTTTTCGCCCCGCATCTGGCCGAAGAACTGTGGGAGAGGACCGGTAATCACAGTGTGCTCACGTATGAACCCTGGCCAGAATACGATCCCGAAATGGTCAAAGACGAGATCTTGGAGTATCCTGTGCAGATCAACGGAAAGGTGCGTTTCAAAATATCGGTCGACGCGGAGGCGGATGAAGAGGCTATTCGTGCGCTTTTGCTTGATCATGAGCGACTTGCGCAGTATACCGAAGGTAAATCCATCGTAAAGATCATTATTGTCCCCAAACGCATCATTACACTGGTCGTAAAATAAAATAAAGAGACCCGAAAGAGGGGAGAGGTGTTCATTTATGAGCACCTTTTTTATTTCCCCCGGAAAGATCATTTTACAAATCCAGTCATTTTCTATATTTTATATCCAACTGAATATCAGAATGATGCGCTTACCCGCCGACCCAGCTTGCGATCACATCTGCGGGTTTACATAATATATATTATGGGTAGTATCAAATAGGAGGTTTTTATGGGCTTGTGTCCGGTAAGAATGATCCCCGGATCTGCGACATGGATGAAAAGATATTTTCGATCACGTCTATCCCGGGAGAATTCTTCTGGATCGTTTTTAAAACTTCTCTTATAAGATCTCTCTTCATATCGGCGGAATAATTGCACGATCGGTCAGTGACGGGCATCTTTTGCTCACGGACATATGTAACAAGTAAGGGTTCGGGTACCGTGTAGATGGGTCGGATAATATGATACTTACCCTCAAACAAGGGCTGTTTCGGCATCATGGTGCTGATCTCACGGGAATAGATCTGATTCATTAACAAGGTTTCCACAACGTCGTTCTTGTGGTGACCCAGGACTATTTTCGTACAATCATGACGTTCCGCGGCTTCCAGTAAAACGCGTCTGCGCTCCCTTGAACATGAAAAACACGGGTTTTTATGGTTGTTAAGTCCATTAAGACGATCAGATGTAATATGTTGATATTCTGCGTATTGCGAGCAATACGCTTCAATATTGTCATCGTGCATACCGAAAAGATCAACATAGACGGCGATCAGCTTAAGTTCGAACAGAGAAAGCAGACGCAGACAGCTGAGGCTGTCCTTTCCGCCCGAAACACCCACGATCAGGCGTTCTCCCGGGTGGAAAAGATCCCATTTCCCGTTCGCCGTACGGATGTGTTCGCAGAGAAGCCTTTCCAGTTTTGTGCTCAACACGGCCTCTTTGTTTAATAAAAATTGTAAAAAATCAAGAATACGCTATAGATCAGCGTTTTTTATCGATCTCAAGGACCGCCAGGAAGGCTTCCTGGGGCACCTGCACGGCCCCGACCATTTTCATGCGCTTTTTACCCTCTTTCTGGCGTTCCAGGAGTTTGCGCTTGCGACTGATATCCCCGCCGTAGCACTTGGCGGTAACGTTCTTGCGCAGTGCTTTAACGTTCTCCCGTGCAAGTATCTTGGACCCCACCGCCGCCTGGATAGGTACTTCGAACTGGTGCCGCGGTATCAGACTGCGAAGTTTGACCACCAGTTCCCTGCCCTGATACGCCGCATCGTCACGGTGCGTGATCACGGAGAGGGCATCAACGGACTCGCCGTTGATCAGGATATCCAGTTTTACCAGTTCCGCCGGACGGTAGCCGATGAACTCATAATCAAAAGAAGCATATCCCCTGCTCACGGTCTTCAGTTTGTCGTAAAAGTCGAACACGATCTCCGCCAGCGGGATCTCGTACATCAGTTGGACCTTGGTCTTGTCCAGATAATGCGTATTCTGATAGATAGCACGCTTTTCCTGCGTGAGGGTCATCAGACCGCCGATAAATTCCGCCGGCGTGATGATCTCGGCCCGCACGTAAGGTTCTTCGATACGATCGATATCGCCCTGTGGCATTTTGGCCGGTGTATCCACGCGCACCATCTGTCCGTTCCGTAAAAAAGCGTGATATTCGACGTTTGGCATGGTACTGACGATCTGCTGGTCGAACTCCCGCTCCAGCCGTTCCTTAACGATCTCCAGATGCAGCATACCCAGGAATCCGCAGCGGAACCCGAATCCCAGCGCATCCGATGTTTCCGGGTCAAAGTGCAGAGAAGCATCGTTAAGCTGAAGTTTTTCAAGGGATTGACGTAATTCGTCAAAATCTTCGTTCTGCACCGGATATATCCCCGAAAAGACCATGGGTTTCATTTCCTTATAACCCTTGAGCGGTGCTTTCGCGGGATCATCCACGGTGGTGATGGTATCGCCGACCCGCAGGTCCTTGATGTTCTTGATCTGTGCAACGATGTATCCCACATCGCCGGAACGCAGAACATCCGCTTTTACACGCTTGAGATGAAAATGTCCGACCTCCGTGATCTCGTATTCGTTCTTCGTGGCGAAGGAACGTAACTTCTGTCCGGCCCTTATTTGTCCTTCCATCACACGGATATACGGGATCGCGCCGCGGTAACTGTCGAACACGCTGTCGAATATAAGTGCCTTAACCGGCTTATTATCATGCATATCGGGAGGCGGAACACGTTTGACGATCGCTTCCAGCAGCGTATCCACGCCTTCGCCCGTTTTGGCTGAGGTCAGGATAATATCCTCTTCATTACACCCGATGAGATCGATGATCTGTTCTTTGGCGGCATCCACCATTGCGCCCGGAAGGTCCACTTTATTGATCACGGGAATGATCTCCAGATCGTTGTCCAGCGCCAGAAAGGTATTGGAAACGGTCTGTGCTTCGATTCCCTGCGAGGCATCCACCAGCAGCAGCGCGCCTTCGCAGGCTGCCAGACTGCGGGATACTTCGTAACTGAAATCCACATGTCCGGGTGTGTCAATAAGGTTCAGAATATATTTTTCGCCGTCCCTGGCTTTGTATTGCAAACGGATGGGGTGCGATTTGATCGTAATGCCGCGCTCGCGTTCCAGGTCCATATCATCCAGCACCTGCTCTTTCATCTGCAGTTTGCTCAGCGTACCGGTCATCTCCAGCAGGCGGTCCGCCAGCGTGGATTTGCCGTGATCGATATGGGCAATGATACTGAAATTCCTGATCGCGTTTCTCATAGGCTGAATATATAATAACGCGAATGAAAAGCCAAGATACAAATGTTTGATTAACATTAAAATACATACAAGCACACACTCCCTTCACTGCAGGATTTCTTTTATTGCAGGCTATCCCTAATCTTGATATATTCATCATGGATCGTGATATTATTCGATAAGGTCATATGAAAATTCGTAAATTCTTTTTTATCGGTCTCTTGTCCTTTCTGACCCTCTTTGCGGACCCGCTCCCCTATTGTTTATCTTTTAACGGCGTCGATAATTATGTCCGCATCGAGAATACCATCGGCGGCGGCAGCGGATATAGCCTTCGGATGCAAGGGCGCTTCACGATCGAACTCTGGTTCTTTATTGATGCATTCACCGACGCTGCAGCCCTGATCAACAATGGCACGGAAAACAACGGTATTTTTTCCGGATACGGGATATTTACGGCAGATAGCAATCGTCTGCTGATCCGTATCGGGAACGGGATCACCGAACAGAGCGTACGGCTTGACAGTATTCCCGCGAACACATGGCATCATCTTGCGGTCACATACAACAGATATAAGCGGGATGATAATCTGATTGTCTACCTCAACGGGAATGAGATTGAGCGAAGCGACTGCTCCCTGAATATTACATATCCCGCTTCCGGTGCAGCCGCCACGCTCTTTCTGGGTCGCTCCCATCATAGCGATGAGGCCCGTTATTTTAAGGGCATGCTGGACGATCTGCGCATCTGGAGCGTGGCGCGTTCAAAGACCGAGATCAGAAACGATATGCATGCGCTGCCGGATACGCTGAAAACCAACTTAATGGCCTGGTATCCTTTCAATAACGGCAGCGGGAATACACTCAGCGACGGTAGCAGCTACCGGAATCACGGTCAGCTGATCAATATGTCCGAATCCTCCTGGCAGCGTTCGTATGCGCATCTTGTCACGCTTCCCTGCAACGATATCGCGTTCCGCCGCATTGCTCTGAACTGGTCCCACTCCCCTTCGTTCGCCTCCTATTCCCTTGATCTTTCGACGGATCCCGGGTTTGCTTCTTCGCTCGACGGGTTCCCGCGTGAGCATATATCCACCTCCTATTATGTCATGGACGACATTGAGCCCGGAACCTATTACTATCGTGTCAAAGGACATTTTGAGGGAGAGGATCCCGCATTGGAACCCTGGTCGGACATCCGCTCCGTTTCAACCGTGACCGATGCCGCAACCCCCATCGTTCTTTCGGAATTCACCGGGACCTTCAACCGGGATCACATCCAAATCTCCTGGCAGACCGAAAGTCAGGTGGAAAACGCTTTTTTCCTGCTGCAGCGCAGCGTGGACGGATCGGAATGGGAAACCATCGAGCGCCGGGAAGGCGCGGGAACGACCCAGCGGTCCATGTCCTATCGCCATACCGACCGCCGGATATCTCCGGGAAAAAGCTATGTTTATCGTCTGCAGGATATTTCCTATTCCGGAGAGACCGCTGTATCGCACACGATCACGGTCCCCATACCCGATGATGCTATCCTGGGAACAATTCAACTCGGTCCCCTATATCCCAATCCCTTCAATCCGCGCATTGCCATTCCGCTTTTCCTTCCGCAGCGCGAACGTATCGACCTGCGCATCATCACTTTGGACGGACGGTGCATTGACCTCATTTGCAATGACATCCTTGGATCCGGAACGCACACTTTTTTCTGGGAACCCCGTGACCTTCCCTCCGGTCTGTATCTGATCCGTTTACACACAAGCGAATACAGCAAGATCGAACGCGTTTTATATCTTAAATAATGATATCACGTTAAATATCTGTCAGGATCTTCTCTTTAAGCGAAAAAACGGATAAACAATTTGTAAATTTGATTTTAATTAGTATTTTCGGGACGTTTAATAAGTGGAAAATGCAAAAATGAATATTCAGTTGATCTATAATCCCAATTCGGGTGGTCGGCGCGGGGAAAAACTTGCTCCCATCGTTATCGATGCGCTCAGAAAACTCGGTCACACGGTTACCGACTACCGCACCCTTTACCGCAATCACGCCACGGAGATCGCCCGGCATTTCGATCTGAATGCCTGCGATGCCGTCGTGTCGGCCGGCGGAGACGGAACGGCCTACGAAGTCCTGAACGGTCTGATGAAGAACACCTCAACCGATACACTGCCTCCTTTCGGCATCATCCCGGTCGGGACCGGGAATTCCTTTTCCAAGGACCTCGGGATGCACCACTGGCGGGACGGTGTGGTCGCCATTCACAAAGGACAGATAAAACGTGCCGATATCATGAAATTCGTCACCGAGGGCGAAGCATATTATTCCATGAACTGCATCGGATTCGGTCTGCCCGCGGATGTCTGCATTACGGGAAACAAATATAAAAAAGTACTCGGTAAATCAGTATATACGGTCTGCGCGATTGGCGAGATCATGCGCTTCAAACCCTATTTTATGCGCCTGGAAGTGGACGGTGTAATGCACGAAATGTATGCCGCGCTGACAAATTTCTCAAATTCCACCTTATTTGGCGGGAATATGAAGATCTCCCCCGATTCCATTATTGATGACGGACTTATTGAAGTGATCGTTCTGGAAAACATCCCGAAGAAAGAGATCATCAAGGCCTTCCCCACCATCTACAGCGGCGAACATCTCAGCAATCCGCATATCAAGGTCTTCCGGGGCAAACATTTCAAGGTGGAGACCGATCCGCCCAAGATCTGCAATCCCGAAGGCGAGATATTCGGCGTCACCCCCCTGGAGGTCAACGTGATGCCGAAGGAGATCGCATTTTTTGTGAAAGAGAGCTGATCCCTTAAGAAGCAGGAAGTTAGGAACTTAGGAAGATGGGAAGATTGGTTTGGATAATTTGCTTTCTCATCTCGACGACTAGACCCTCCTATGCCAAGGCTTCGGAGGGCTGGCACCTCGACATTTCTTTATCATATATTTCTTTAAAAGTTTATTTTTGCAAACACCACCTATCTTCCTTACATTCAATTACTATTGAAAAACCGGCGCTGAACAATAATAAGTCTTTGGGATAAACTGAACATAAGGGAGAAATAAACGTCCTATGGCGCATATTACCCCAAATGGGAAGAATAAACGATATATGGCGTATATATATACGTTATGGACAAGGCTGAACAAAAACCATCTACAAGCTAAAAATGGAAGAATCAAACGAAATATCAAAAGTTGAACAACAAGTAGAAACACTTGAAACGGAAGTAAAGAAATTTGCTGATGGACTCCCCTATTGGACAAAATTTCTTGCAGAAAAAATTTTGTCTGGCAATGCTATTTCTGATAACGATATTGACACTTCATATTCTTACCTACTTGAAGAACTAAAACTCAAAGAGAAAACAGAAAAACCCGATATTAAAATTAACTACAATTCAGCAAATTCAAGTAACTATAAATCAGACTTACTTTTTACAAAACTTGAAAATGTTGAAGGAGTAAATGCCTTAACCGAAAGTCAAATTATTGAATTTACTCCAAATCTAACAATTATTTATGGAGCAAATGGTTCAGGAAAATCAGGATATGTTAGGTTGCTAAAAAAAGTTTTTTACTCAAAAGCCCCAGAAGATATCATAAAGAATATACATCTTAAAAGTGGACATAAACCTGTAAGTGCAAAATTTACTTTCAAATCCAATAATTCGGATATTTCATTATTATATTCACAAAAAGATAGTACAGAATTTGGACAATTTGCTGTGTTTGATGGCAAAGGTTTATTTAAACAATTGGCGGAAAAAAATGAATTTGAATTCCGTCCCGCAGGTCTGAGTTTTTTTGCCGATTACACAAATGCTATAATTAGAGTAGAACAAAAATTAAATTCCAATATAAGTATCAAAAATGCTGGAAACACAGCAAATGAGCTTTCTGCTTTGTTTGACGGAGATTCTGAAATTAAGACAATAGTTCAAGGTTTATCTTCACAAACAAGAATTGAAGACTTGAAAAAATATGTGCCTTTTTCCGATGCAGATAAAGCAAAAAAAGAAGCAGTACAGAAACAATATGACGAAATCCTTTTGGCTTCAAAAGGAAAAGAAAAAGAACTGAGAAACCTTGAAAATATCAAAAAGCTATTAAGAGAAAATAAAGGAACGATTGAAATAATCAATCATTACTTTACGTCAGAATACCTTACTAAAATCAAAGATGCAATCGCTGATTGCATAATAAAAGAAGCAATAGCAAAATCCGAGGGAATTGAAAATTTCAAGACCGATAAAATTGAAGGAATCGGAACCGAAGAATGGAAAAACTTTATAGTTGCAGCCGAAGCATTTGCAAAAAAACAAAAATCTGAAAACAATAAATATCCTGAAAATGGAGATAACTGTTTACTTTGCCAACAACCACTTTCAGATGATGCGGAAAAGCTGATTACCAATTATTGGAATTTTATTAAAAGCGTGACTGAAGAAAATGCCAGAAAATCGCAAGAAGCTCTTGAAAAGATAAAAAAAGCGTTTGAAAAATTAAATTTTGACTTATTTCCTGCTGATAATACGCTTACTGCTTGGTTGACTGAAAAATATCCAAATGAGTTCTCTGCATTAAAACAAAAGCTATCCGAACAAAAAACACTTTCTCTGGAAATCATTTCGGATATTCAAAATAAAACTGCAAGCAACAGAATAGAAATAAAAATCGGTTCAGAACAACATACTAAAATTGAAACCGCAATTAATGAATCTATTAAGGTTATAAAAGAAGATGAACAGACAAAACAATTAGAAAAGCTATTGAAAGCAAAAACACTTTTAGAGCATAAAGAAAAATTTAATACTCACTTCTCAAAATTTGAATCTTTCGTTAATAATCAAGCATGGATTAAAAAAGCAGGAAAAGCAAATTTTGCAAAACGTAAAATAACAGAAAAAGAAAAAATATTATCAAACAAGTATTTCAACCAAAAGTATATTGATACTTTCAATGAAGAATGTCAAGAGCTTAATGGAAAATTTGGAATTGAAATAAATCATACTGGTGCGGCTGGAAAATCATACAGACAATTAAAATTAAAGGGGAGAAATCCAAATTCAGTACTGAGCGAAGGGGAACAAAAAGTAATTGCCATTGCAGATTTTCTTGCTGAAATGAATTTATCTGAAATAAACAAAGGAATTATTTTTGACGACCCTGTTAATTCGTTAGACGAAAAACGAAAAAGTGAAATTGCAAGTCGTCTTGTAAAAGAAGCTTCACTGAAACAGGTAATCATCTTTACACACGATTTAGTCTTCGTTTCATCATTGATTAACCATTGTAAAGAAGCGAATATTACGAATAGCTGTCATTGGATTGAAAACGTTGGAGGAAATCAACCAGGTAAAATCTGGCTGAGAAATACCCCATCATTTGAAAAAGATTACAAAACATCAGGTAAAGCGCAAAAATATTATGAAGAGGCAAGAAAATCCGGACCTGAACAAAGAGAAGATAAAATAAAAAATGGATTTGCTGCCTTGCGGACAAGCTATGAAACACTTGTAGTCTTTGGTTTATTTAGTGGTGTTGTTCAACGGTTTGAAGAAAGAGTTAGTGTCGACAGTTTAGGAGACGTGGTCTTTAGTACAGAAATAAAAGACAAAGTTCTGGATGGTTTCTATCAATGTTGTAGATATATGGAAGGGCATTCCCATAGTGACAAATATTCATACAAAAAGCCATTTTTGGAAAATTTAAATGAGGAAATTCAAAGATTTAATGAGATAAATAAGGAAATAAAAGGTATGAGAAAGGCATTATAAAGCCCAGCCCATAACAAATTGTATATGGCAGGCGGGGGTCTTAGCGGTCTGACAAGTCAGACCTTGTGCCCACTTTCCTGCGGGTCTGACACAATTTCTTCCAGAAATCCCGCCCGACTACATACAAGTAACCGTTACACGCTATTAGAAGGTGAATATGATCGGAAAACTATCAAAAGATATTGAAGAAGAAATTGAAGACAAGGGGTTTCATATATTCAGGAAATCCTATTCCATAAGAAATATGTATCCCAATGCGTTTCCTGATTACGGAGAAATAAAGCAAATAAATATTGGATCGATATATGCCGTAAGATTATTTGTAAAAAATATTCGGGAATATCCGGAACGCATTGACAGCGGCTTTATCGACGTAAAAATAGAATCAAGCAGCAAAGGTACATACCTGAGTGAAATATTGACATTATTGCCGGAGACCTTTCCGATCAAAAAGGGTGATAAACTTATTCTGAGTCATGATGAATTACTTTATGAAAATGGCTGACTTTATGAAATCTAAATACTTTAAATAATTTTGAGAGAACTATCAATGTTAATAAAATGCATGCACAAAATGGGTGACGAGAAAAAAGCTTTTACATCTTTTAAAAAAGAAGATGTTCCGCAAAATATCATTGATGTTTTAGTCGGTAACGAGCATTTCAGAGAATCGACAACTTTTGGGAAAAAAGGGCTCGGGGAACCGGAAGAAATACATATACTGATCGTTGAAGACAGTGATGGGAAAGAAAAAACCTTCACCTACTACAATATGGGTATCCATTACATGTTCTTTGGAGATGAATCTTTGCGGCCGGTTTTTCGGGTATTTTCACATTTTAGTTAAGAAACGGAAGCCATATAAATATTTTATAACAGGTCTGATATTTTTTTAGTATTCGAATCAAAATCCCGGATACGGAAAAATATTTTACGGCGGTCATACAAGACTGCCGTTTTTTATGACACTATGTAATTTCAGGTCCTCATCGATCAGCAGCAGGTCGGCGTCGTAACCGTGCCGGATATGGCCTTTGCGGTCGTCAATTTCAGACAAGGAGCGGCATTTATTCTCGTTTCCTAAAACGTGCATTGCCTTGAACGCACCTTCTACCTGTAAAAACAATTTGAGCTACTGTTCCATAAGAATTTATAGCAATCGCTAAAAAACGAAACCTTATTAATTTCCTTGACTAAGAAAGGATTATTAGTTATCGTTACTTAGTGATCGATACTAAGAAAGGATCATTTCATTATTTGGGAGCAAGATCGATGTTTAAAGAAAAAAACAGCAGAGCCGGAAGTTTGCTCGTGCAACAGTCGGGTCCGGATGGATTCAGCGCCTTTATTCCAAAAAAATTACCTCCCTCTCCCCCGCTGCAGTATGATGATGAATTACTGGAATTGTTGGATAATGCCCGGGGGGCTCTTGGGCGCCTGGACGGCGCTACGTCCATATTGCCCAACCCGGATTTATTCCTGTTTATGTACGTACGTAAGGAAGCGGTTCTCAGTTCGCAAATTGAAGGCACTCAGGCGTCATTAAGTGACCTGATAAAATATGAAGATGTAGACATGCCCAAAAGCAAACCGGACGATGTACAAGAAGTTTCCAATTATGTAAAAGCCATGGATTATGCTGTTAGCCGTCTCAAAACCTTGCCACTCAGTTTGCGCCTGATCCGGGAAATCCATGCGAAGTTGCTGGAGGGAACGCGTGGCGGGAATAAAACACCGGGACAGTTCCGCACATCACAAAACTGGATCGGTGGGACGCGGCCGTCCGATGCGCGATTTGTTCCGCCACCGCCGCAGGAAGTGATAAAGTGTATGGGGGACCTGGAATTATTTCTTCAGGATAAAGATCTGCGCATGCCGGCAATGATCAAAGCCGGTCTGGCACATGCTCAATTCGAAACCATACATCCATTTCTTGACGGTAACGGTCGGGTGGGACGCCTGTTAATTACATTAATATTCATGCACGAAAAAGTATTGGAAAAGCCATTGCTCTATCTGAGTTTATACTTTAAAAAATATCGGGATGAATATTATGAACGTCTGAATGCCACTCGCCGGGATGGGGACTGGGAAGGCTGGTTGAAATTTTATCTGAGAGGAGTCAATGAAATTTCTCTCCAGGCGGTGGAAGCGGCCCGGGCTATTCTTAGCTTGCGGGAAACGCATCGTAAGCAAATTATACAACTTGGCAAGGCGGCCGTCTCGGCAATGCAGCTATTTGATCTGATCTTTCAAAAACCGATGGTAACAGTGAAGATGGTTTCCCGGGAGTTACAATTAAGCCCGCCTACTGCACGTAAAGCCATTACAAATTTGGAACAATTTGGGATTTTAAAGGAAATATCCGGCAAGCAACGTGACCGAACATATCTGTATAAACAGTATTTTGATATTATTTTAAGAGGAATAGAGGATTACTAAAAATATTACTCTGTATATTTTTTCCCGGACACGGCGATCAAACCACACTGCCGTTTTTTATGACCGTATGTAATTTGAGATCCTCATCGACCAACAGCAGATCGGCATCGTAACCGGGCCGAATATGGCCTTTACGGTCATCGAGCCCAAGGCAGCGCGCGGGATTGGTGCTGGCGGCGGCCACGGCGTCCGCTAAACTGCAGCCGGTGAAGCGTTTAAAGCGCAGCATGATCTCAAAGAGGCTGAGCGAGGTACCGATAAGTCCCGAGCCATCCGAATAGAACACGGAACCCTTCTCCGAACGATAGGCTTTTTCACGGAAGTGATATTCGCCGTCCGGCAGTCCGGTACA
The DNA here is from genome assembly GCA_964535585.1 of uncultured bacterium. Lineage (GTDB taxonomy): Bacteria > Fidelibacterota > Fidelibacteria > Fidelibacterales > Fidelibacteraceae > M50B103. The sequence goes on from CAZHTR010000003.1 coordinate 17,394, forward strand.
TTCGATGCCGTCCGTGATGCAGATACAGCGGTCCGCACCGAAGATATCGTAATAAAATTTGACCGCATCCGGGTGCAGGTGTACGCCATCGCTTATCAACTGCACATACGCGCCGGACTCCAGGATCGCCGGCAAGGGACCGGGATCGCGGTGATGAAAGGGACGCATAGCGTTACCCATGTGCGTCACCATCCCTATCCCCCGTTCAAATCCCTTCCGGGCTTCTTCCGTATTTGCGTCCGAATGCCCCAAAGAAGCCTTTACGAGGCTTATCTCGCACTCCGTGAGTATTTCTTCCATGCCCGGCAATTCGGGCGCACAGGTCATAATAAGCCGTCTTCCGTTACATTCATTAATGATACGAAGCAAAACAAAGATATCCGGCTTAGTAATAAATGTCTCCGGAATACCGCCTTTCTTGACGGGATTGATAAAAGGTCCTTCCAGGTGGATGCCAAGGCAGTCGGCTCCCCTGGTCATTGATTTCTTTCCGGCGAGCAGTTTTAAATGCTGATTCTCGTCTTCGGGTTTGTAAAAGGTGGTCGCAAAAAACGCGGTGGTTCCCAGGCGGCAGAGCGTTTCGGCGGCGGTACGGAAGCCCTGTTCCGTGCCGTCGGACAGGTCTCCCCCGCCGGCACCGTGCACGTGCGTATCGATCAGTCCGGGAATGACGATCCTTCCCCCCGCGTCCGCAAGGATGGTGGCATTTCCCGGAATATCCCTGCTGATGCGGCGGATCTTTCCATCCGCAAGGGCAAGATGCACCAACTCTTCGGGTTCGCTGTAGATACGGCAGTTGGTCAGATACTTTATCATAAACGCAATTTACATAATCGCATCGTTATTTTCAACGCTTTTAAAACGAGGTTCCCACCGTAAAGGTATTTACACCGCGGAATACACCGAAATCCTCATAGGCATAATCAAAGCGGATGCGTGCGCTTCCTATCATCTGATCGATCCCAATACCGAAGGTCAGTCCGCGCTGGTCGTAATTGAATCGATAGCCCGCGCGTACGAACAGCACATTGAGATAGCCGTATTCCACACCGAATTTGAGCTTTTCCTTGTAATCGCGCGGGTGTACGGACTCAACGCCGGCGACCAGGCGATGGATCTTGCTTTCGGAGCGGAACAGACGCAGCAGATCGGCATGCAGACTGAAACTCACGGCAAAGGGTAAGGGGAAGGATTCCCGTACGTACTTAACCTCGCGGGAGACATTCTGGATCACCGCGCCGAAACGCACACCGCTGTCCGGAAAATCATAGGTCGCCCCGATATCGATGGCCGGTTCGCCATGTTTATGTTCCACATCTTCGGTGACCAGCGATGAATCGCCGATATCCGTTCCGGAGACGCCGACAGTGACAAAGCCCAGATTCTGATGAGCGTATTTCACCCTGACGCCATAGGAAAAGCGGTCCGATACGCGCTGCGCAAAACTGATGCCTGCCGCATAGGCCGTGGGTGAAAATTCACCGGTTTCCATAAAACCCGCATCGTTATCCGCACGTATGGTGCCATTGAAGACGCCGTAATCCATATAGGTCAGATCCAGTGCAAGGATAGCGGTATTTCCCGCTTTGAATGACGCCGCGAACGCGCCGTAATTGATGTCCGCAATACCGCGGGTATAGTTGGCTGCCACATCGATCTTATTCTGAACCCAACCCAGTCCGGAGGGATTCCAGAAAACGGTATTCGCATTCTCAATACCGACCACCCCCATGCCGCCCAGTGCAATGGCTTCGGCGCTGACGGGATTCTGGAGAAAGCGGAAACCCACCTGTGCTTTCTTCTCCACCCCAAATCCGGAAAGCGGAAGGCACATAAGGATCAATGTGATCATGATGTAATGTATGCTTTTATTCATAGTGTCCTCACTTCTCATCGAATGATTACAAATTTTTCAAATTGATCCGGCAGTTTATTCCCATCGGTGTCTTCCGCTTCGCGGACCAACAGGATATAGATACCGCTGGCGATATACTGATTGTTATCGGTTTTCTGGAACCAGACTTGCTGATCGGTCCCGATATGATCGATCTGATCGACCAGATCGCCGGTTTCGGTAAAGATCATAAGTTTACATTTATAAGGCAGTTGCGCGAACAGGATCTGGTTCTCGTTTCCCGGGAACCCCATGGCGCCGGCGTTCAGGGTCGCGGGATTCGGCACAACCCTGACATTTTTCGAGGTGTTGAGTCCGGCTTTAAATGAACGCGCCGCCAGTTGACTGCGGTTCGCATAACGGGAACTTTCGAGTGCCTGACCCGGGATAAGTCCGTAGGTATTCTGTGATCCGTCATCCATGGCCGTTACCGCATAATAGTATGAAACACCGCGTACCACATCCGTATCGATATAGATCTGTTCATTGCGGTCTGTCGTTTCAAACACCCTTTCCCATCGTTCTCCGCTGTAATTGTCCGCCGGATCGTTCACGGTGGCGGCGCCTTTTTTGCGATAGACCCGCCAGGCCTGCCAGTCGTCCACTTTGGTCTCCGGATCCAGATAGTAATCTTCCGAAGGATAGGACCATTCCACAATGATCCTGTCCGCATCGCTGTTGACCACAACATCCGGTGACGGCGGTGGTGCCGGCACTCTGAAATTGTTGTTCCATACCCAGTTGGCACGATCCATTGTCTGGAACAGGGAGTCTTTTCCCGTCATAATGATCGCGTTCTTTACGCTATCGCTGATCTCATTTTCCAGCCATGCACGTCCGACCGAATCGGCTGTTTCATAATTGATGGAGCCTACACCGATCGCATACACCACACAAACGGAATCATAGACCGCTTCGTCATGGTCAAGGGTCAGTTCATACGGTCCCACTGTGACAAAACGCATGGGACCTTTTTGGGACTCGTTTGCACCTATAAAACCTTCCGTAACGGGATCCAGCGGAAAGCGGCCCCGGCTGTCGTCGCCGATATAGGTATCACGCAGGCCGACATCGATACGTCCCCAAAGATCATTAAGAATGGTTGCATGCGGGATGGCATAGGGCTGGGAGACATCGTCATCCGCGGGATCAAAGCTGTTCTTTGCGGCATGCAGCAGTGCGTAGCCCGGGATCTGCGGTGAATGCAGATGTCCCGTGATCCGGTCGGGATCCCCGCTGTCATCGGTACTCCCATTCGGATAAACCGCAATGCCCGGAGCCTTATAATCCCAGTAATACGCGATCTTCAAAGAATCACGTGTCCCGCCCGGAAGTTGGGCAGTGCCGCTGAACCAACTGTCCAAATCGTCCTCACCCTCATAGCGGAAATAATTCGCACTGAAATATTCTCCGGCTTTCGAGGGTCCGAAACTAAAGGCGATGGGCCACCACATATTGACGGTCTGTGATGGAAAAAAATCCGATGAGTCCGGAATTTCGATCGGTCTGCGCGTTTCACCGGTAAATTTCAGAGTAGCCTGATAAATGAAGTAATTATCGTGGTTCTCATTGCTGTAGCCGTACATTTTTACATGGGCACGCATGCCGTATGCGGCATAAATGTCTTCCCATTCCACAATAATGTCGGAAGGAATATCGGGATCAAGCTCCCATGTATAGGCCTGATACTGCGGTATGCCGTCCACGGTCACATAAGGCGGCCGAAAGCGCCGGCGTTCCCAGGAATAGTCATTCTTCCCGCCATTGATACATTGATGCGCAATGACCCTGGTCTGCCCTTTTTCATTGGTGAATCCGTCATCGTCGAAACAAAGCGGATTATAGATCTGGTACAGCATCTGGGAATGCCAGCGGTCCGCGGGATAGAACCATTCCTCGGTCTGATAAGAGGGGGGCGTGGTGCCGGTCAGCATCCAGCTGTACTGATTACTGAACTGCCCTTCTCCGTTGGTCTTTTTCAATGAAAAGTTTATTGCATTGACATTCAGGAACATCGGCGGCCCGTTGTAATTCTTCTGGGCCGAGAGAACCGTACATACCATCAGCAGGATGATCCCCGCTTTGAATATTGCTTTTTTTTGCATTGTCGGACCTCCTTATATGTCCATGGAAAGACTGAGCACGATCCGGCGGGGGTTCAGAAAGATGGGTGCCTGGAACCAACCGGTGTTGATATGTTCCTTGTCCCATTCACCCCATTTATCATTGCCGTGCTCCTCGCCTTCCTCGAAGGGGAATTTCAGTGACTCGCGGTAGTTATTGTACTGCGTTGTGCTCATACCGCTGATATACAAACGTTTTTGATTGAACAGATTGGTGACCGTCAGGCCAAGTTCGACAAAATGATTGCCAAGCTGTATGCGTTTTACCGCCCGCATGTCCGTATTGGTATAGTCCACAACTTCCGCCTTCAACTGTTCGCCTGTCAGAGGGTCGGTTTTTATGATCGCTTCTCCCCCGTCCGCCCACTTGAAGAGGAAATTGATTCGCCATCCGCCCAGAGGATACATATTCCCGATGTGTGCTCCAAAACGTGTGGGCGTATGGAAGGCCAGATTCACATTGGCGCTGGGCAGAGGCACCGTACTGCTGATATTGGCACTGCGTTCCTCACCGATCGCCGTAACACGGTTCTCGTAAATATAACGCAATCCGCTCTGCCCCCAACTCCGCAGCATGTAATCCATATTTGCCCAAAAGGTAAAGAACTGTCCGCTAACTTTTTCGATCCTGAATTCCACACCGCGGATATCGGCGTAGGCATCGGGCTGGTATTTGGTCGCCTGGAATTCTTCCCAATAGTTCACATGTGTTCTGGGCAAAGGCATGTTGGACATATCCTTATAATAGACCACCACATTGGCAAGAAAATCCCGGAGAAAACGTTGTTCATACCCGAATTCATAGGAGACCGTCCTTGCCATCGGCAGTTCGGGGGTCGGTAAAAGTGCCTTATCGCCGGTAATGGCAAGATTATAGAGGTAGGTATAATCGGGACGCTGATAAAAATGTCCGTAATTGAAATACATCTTGCTGTTCACGGTGACCGGGAATGATACGCCGAGGCGTGGAGATATCTTAAACTCACCCCGGTATTTTTCGGTCGGCCAGTCCGGCGGATCCGACAGCATATCCCGGAAGACGAACCAGCGTTCATACGAACCCGCACTTCCCGGCAGATACTGATATATCAGATTAAAGAAATCGGGATAGGCCTGATCAATGGGATGTTCAAGAAGAAAGATGTCTTTTTGCGGATTAAAGTAATCGCCGCGGAGGCCGATGGTGGCGATCATCCCCTGGAATTCCAGTTTGTCCTGAATGTAAATACCCGCCTCGATGGGTTTGGCCGTATAATACTGCCAGGCGTCCGGCACACCCGTAAAATACATCTGACGTGCCTGCTGCCAGGTCCCGGAATAAACGAAGGAATGGGTATAATTCATATTAAAACCCGCCTCCAGCTGATGATTGCGCCCGAGCTGGGCTGTGTAGTTCCCCTTTACGGATGTACTGACGGTATAGGAAGAATCAACCGCCTGCAAGCCGCCGTAAATGTAGAACAGATCGGTCAGGTCCTTTCCGTAGTTAGTCGATCCGTTGGGGGTCCCGATCACGGGATAATTCAATATCTGAATGTTTGAATCCAGATCGATAAGCGATGATGCCGCCAGTGGATCGGCGGACATTGGAAGAATATTGTTATCCTGATAATTCACCTGTGCTTCAAGCGTAAAATACGATCTGGGCGACAGGGTCTGATTCCACTTTATCCCGCCCATGAACCATACCTGATCCAAATATTGCAGGAAACTCTTATTGTACATCTGGGCATAATTCGTAAGGATCGCCGCCTGCTGACGCACGGCCTGTTCCGAATTGCTCAGATATCCGAACCGGCTTGAATAGTCGAGTAATCCCCCGCCGACCGAACTGGGCCGGCTGGTCGTATTTGTCTTCAAATTCGCGTACATACCGCTTATTGACAGTTTTGATTTGTCTGACGGCCGCAGGGTGATCTTCAAATGTGTGTTCCAGTCGAGATAATTGTCCCGCGGACCGATGGGAAAAGCGAATTCCGAACGCTCCAGTTTGCCGGCGAGCATGAAAGTGGCGGTCTTTGTCAAGGGCAGCGGACCCGTCAGGGTCCCTTCAAAATAAAAATCCGGCCGGGCGGCAACATCATACGTCGGATGCTGGATCAGCCAGAGTTGCCGTTTTTGTTCCGGGGTCAGAACCGTGCCCGTCAGTCCGATGTTCTGGTAATTCTGTCTGCCTTCACGGGCATCCTGCCAGCCGCGAAAACTTGAGAATTCATTCGGTATCGTTCCCGTGGTATCGTTCCTTGTTCCAATAAAAGCATAGCCATTCTCCGAGGTATCGGCATAAATCCGGTAGATCAGACCATCTTCGCCCCAGGGATTATCGCCAAAGAAGCGCGGCTGTCCCGCGGGAACCAGATTGAAGCGTCCCGCAAAATTAAAACGCTCGCGTGAACCTTCCTTTGTGATCACATTTACCAGTCCCGACTGGATACCACCGTGTTTTGCCTCAAAACCACCCGTCAGGACCTGCAGTTCTTCGACCGAAGATGCATTGATGGAAATATAGGAATTCCCGGAGCGGGAATCCCGTGATGATATACCGTCAACCTGGATATCCGTCTCACGCACACTGCCTCCGCGCACACTCAGGCCCGAACCGTCGTTGTTCGAGACCAGTTCAACACCTTTAATGCTGCTGATGAACTCATCCATCCGCAATACGGGTGTGCCTTCGATGCGTTCTCTGACGATGATCTCCTGACTGGAAGCCAGATCGCGCTTAATGACTTCCTTTTCGGCAACTACTGTGACGGGTTCCATGCTTACTGCCTGCTGAACCATGGGGATCTCGATCTGTGTTGTGCGGTCCAGGTTGACCCGTACCCTTTCCATCGTAAATTCGGAGTATCCCATCATCGTGACCTTAAGGGTGTAGCTTCCGGGAGTTATATTCAGAATAATGAAATAACCGTCAGCATCACTAAAGCCACCGCTGATGTGATCCAGTCTGACTGCCGCATCATTTTCCCATCGTTCGGTGATCATGATATTCGCAGCGGGCAGCGGCTGGTCGTTTTGCCTGTCATAGACCTTACCGGCAATTTTTCCGCTTGCTGCAAACACCGATCCGGGAATGCATGATAGCGCAATAAGCAACAAAAGGATTTTTGATCGTTTGAACATCATAAATCTCCTTGCATTATTATGTCACAGGCAATTTTTCTGCCAGTGCGTTCTGTTTCATGTGATTAGCTTTTTTATTTTGGTCGTAACCGTTACCGGAAACTTTAGAACTTAATGGAATTTATTTCTTTTGTCAACGTATTTGTTTTTCGGTTTTTTTTTCATAAGTTCCTAAGGTTGGCAAACAGAATTAAACAGAGTTATTCCTATGAGCGTTATTGCGGTAGATCTGAAAACGAACAAGATCACAACGGCGTTATTCACCACGGAGGGCGAGCTTCTGGAAAGTAAGAAACGCCCCCTGGGCGAACTGCGTGCCACCCAGGTCGGCCGCTTTATCTGTTCCCAGATCGATGATTTCATGAATAAAGCCGCGCAACATCACGTACGCGTCCGATCGATCGGTATTTCCGTGCCGGGGATCTTTTATGAAGAACGCGGAACGGTCTGGGCTCCGAACATTCCCGGATGGCGGGATTACCCGCTTGGCGAGGATCTTCAGCATTATTCCATCCCGATCCGCATTATGTCCGACCGTTGCTGCCAGATCCTGGGTGAAAGCTGGAAAGGTTCTGCCAGGGGCTGTAAGAACGTCATCTGCTATTCCGTAGGTACGGGGATCTACGCGGGTATCATGATCGACGGACAGATCCTGCAGGGTAAAAGCAATATTGCCGGAGCCATCGGCTGGATGTCCATGGATACCGTTTTCGATAAGGATTACCGGAAATGCGGTTTTCTCGAATATTACGCATCCGCGAAAGGAATAGCGCAGCGGGCATGCGAAGAGGCTCACGGCGATGACGGATATGCGGGCGAGCTCAAAATACCGGAGATCAATGTTCAGGATGTTTTCAATGCTTACAAAAACCAGGATCCCGTAGCTATAAAGGTTCTTGATAAGGCTATCGCGTACTGGGGTATTTCCATCGCCAATCTCATCAGTGTGTTCAATCCGGGTAAGATCATCCTCTGCGGTACGGTATTCGGCCCCGCGATCCAGTTCAAACACCGCATCCATGAAGAAGCCGCAAAATGGGCGCAACCGATCAGCATGCAGGAGGTCACCATCGATGCTTCCGAACTCGGGACCCTGGGAGAATTGTACGGAGCGGGACGTCTTGCCCTGATCGCCTCCGAGGAACTCCAGAAATAATTCCGAACTCACTGCTTGACAATGCCTGATATTTATTATAAAATTAAGCAGTCTTTCTGTCCTGCAGTTAGACGACAATACTAAAACATACCTTTAAACAGATCTTCATATTCACTAACCCTGAAGGAATTGCATTCATGGAATACAAGTGTTTTATCGGACTTGATATCGGCGGAACGAAAATATCCACCGCCTTGTTCGACATTTCCGGCAATGTACTTGCGGAAGATAAAGTACTTCTCGCAGGTGCCCGCGGCAAAGAAGTGCTTGCGCTGATCGTAAAAGAACTCCGTGCTCTGATCTTGTTTGCCAAAACGACCTGCTGCAGCGAAACACCGCCGGTCGGTATCTGCGTTCCCGGTATAGCTTATCATGAAAGCGGTAAAGTCTGGGCACCGAATATCCCGGGCTGGGACGATTATCCACTGCTCGAGGAGTTGAAAGAAGCTCTCGGAAAAGAAATAAAAATATATATCGACAGTGACCGTGCCTGCAGTATCCTCGGCGAGACCTGGCGCGGGTCGGCCAAAGGTTCAAAAAACGCAGTCTTTGTTGCGGTCGGTACCGGCATCGGCGCCGGTATTCTTATGGACGGCAGGATCCTGCGCGGTCACGGCGATATCGCGGGTGCAACGGGATGGATGGCACTGCAGCCTCCCTATGATAAAAAATATGATGCCTGCGGTTGTTTCGAATATTATGCCTCCGGAGAAGGTATTGCGCGAACAGCCAGAGAGTATCTGTTGCAAGCATCTGATTATAAAGGCATAATCAATAATGCCTCAAGCGCAAAAGATATCTTCGCGGCCTATGAGGACAAGGATCCAATTGCCATTAAGACCTTTGACCACGTGATCGCATTCTGGGGAATGGCGACCGCGAACTATGTAAGTCTCTTCGATCCGGAAAAGATCATTTTCGGCGGCGGGGTGTTCGGTCCCGCCGTTCAGTTCATTCCGCGTATTCGCGAAGAGGCGGAAAAATGGGCACAACCGATCGCGATGAAGCAGGTCACACTTATTCCAAGCGTATTGGGTGATCATGCGGGACTGATCGGTGCCGGCCGGCTGGCTATGATCAATCAAGAAAAAGGATAAACATATGAGAAAAAGCAATCTGTCGTTCATAGCCGCCTGTTTCGGGATGTTCCTTTTTGGGATCGTTATGCTCTCACTTGGCACGATCAACTCTTATCTGGTCGAAAAATTCAACCTGAATGCACTTTCCGCAGGCAGTCTGGCCTCTCTTCTGCCCTTCGGCATTCTGATCGGCTCCCTGCTTTTCGGTTTTATTGTTGACCGCTACGGGTACAAGTTCCTGCTGATCATCAGTTCACTCCTGATCGTCTTCAGTATCCTGCTTATTGTTTACACGCGCGGTTTTACCTATATCCAGGCAGGTTTCCTCCTGATCGGCTTTACGGGCGGACTGATCAACGGTGCAACCAACGCCCTGGGTTCCGATGTAAGTACCGAGAATAAAAGTGCCAAATTGAGTCTGCTGGGTGTTTTTTACGGTATCGGCGCACTTTCCCTTCCATTGATCACTGGCTTACTCTCGAAATATTTCGATTACCGGTCGATCATCGTCGGCATAGCACTCTTCCTTCTTATCCCTGTTATTTATTTCATCGCTATCCCCTTCCCGCCGCCGAAACAACAGCAAGGCATTCCCCTGAAAAAGGTTTTCTCGATGTTCCGTGACAAGGTCCTGATCCTGTTTGCCTTTGTCCTTTTCTTTCAGAGCGCTTCGGAAGGGATCTCAAACAACTGGACCACCCTTTATCTTAAAGAAGTGCGCGGCCTGCCCGACAGTAAGGCCTTATTCGCTCTGACCATGTTGGTGATCGGAATGACCACCGGCCGGCTGATACTGAGCTTTGTCCTTAAAAGTCTTCGCCCTATCGCCGTTTTCTATCTCTCCTGTATCCTGATCGCTTTCAGTTTGCTCATCCTGCAGATACCGGCAGGGATATGGCTGGTCTGGACCGCCTACGCCCTCCTGGGTATGGGACTTGCCGCCGGATTCCCGGTGATGCTGGCCTATGTAGGTGAACGCTACGCGGATATGTCCGGCATCGCGTTCAGTTTTACCCTGGTGATCGCATTGATCGGCAATACTCTGATGAACCTTCTTGTAGGTTTTATCTCCCGGACCTACGGCATCGCACATTATACGACTGTTCTTATCGCGGCGGCATTTATCATGTTCCTGCTTGCCTCCATCGCGTATAAAGAGAACATTAAAAAACCGTTAACATAAAGGAATGCATATGAAACTGGCAATGGAATGGCTATCGCATGTTCAATCGGTCATGACAAATATTCAGGAAACGCAAAAAGAAAATATCAGAAAAGCCGCCGAATGTATGGCGGATACCATTGAAGCGGAACGCTGGGTCCACACCTTCGGCTGCGGACACGCTACCCTGCCCATTGAGGAAATGTATCCCCGCATCGGCGGATTTGTGGGTTTTCATCCCATGTGCGAACTTCCGCTGACCTTTTTTACGCATATTGTGGGCGATATGGGCGTGCATCAGTTCGTTTTTCTGGAACGCGTGGAAGGTTACGGCGACCAGATCATGAAGGGCTACAATTTCGACAAACGCGACTGTATGTGGGTCTTCTCCCATTCAGGGATAAACAATGTGAATATCGATATCGCCCTGCGCTCAAAAGAAAAAGGCATGAAGGTCATTGCCTATGGGTCTGCCGCTGCAGCCAAGGGCAAACAGACCCGCCATTCCTGCGGGAAGACCATTTTTGATATCGCCGATATCGTGGTGGATACCTGTGCGCCGATCGAAGATGCGGCAGTCGAACTGAAGGGACATGTCGACAAGATCGCTCCCGTTTCCACCATGGCCTTTATCACGACCGTCTGGATGACCATTGCAACCGTTGCGGAAATACTTGCAGATCGCGGAGTAAAGCTCTATATTCACCCCTCGCATAATGCCGGAAAAGAAGGCGCTACGGAACGATTGACCGAAGCCCTTGCAAAATATAAGGAACGTATCGTCGGAGTATGATGCGTTGTTCAAAGCGTATATAGTATACGACGTTGTGAGAGAGCCGTTGCATTGTCAACGGCTTTTTCGTTCCGGGATATTAAAGATCATAAATAGCGGATACTTATAATAAATCATGAACGAACATAAGCAAAAAAACAAAAAAACGCTATTTTTGCAATATTTTTTCTAAAAATGCTTGTTGTTTTAAAATATTAATCTTATAATTTCGCACTATTTGAAGTGAAGGACAGTTTATGATAAAAAGCATTCCTGCAAATCTGGTGGTCATTATTATTCTTCTTGGATGTTCCGGCGTGCAATAGGAAAGCTTGAAATAAAAAAATAAAAACCTCCTTTTGCACGCAGCGAAGGAGGTTTTTTTAAAATGACAGCTTTTTTGAAAATTGAGTGCATTTGAATAATGAACAAGGAATAAGGATATTCGAAGTTCGACGTGAATTCTTCATTCACATATTGTTAATCCTTGTTCGGATATCAATTTAGGAGCAAAGACATATATGCGCAGTGATAAGATCAAAAATGGATTTGAACGTGCTCCCCACCGGAGTCTGCTCCGTGCCTGCGGGATCGATGAAAAGGACATGAAAAAACCGTTCATAGCGGTGGTGAGTTCACATTCCGATATTGTTCCGGGGCATGTTCATATCGACAAAACGGCCGAAATGCTCAAAGCGGAGATCCGGAAGGCCGGCGGCGTACCCTTTGTATTCAATACCATTGCCATCTGTGACGGTATTGCCATGGGACACAACGGTATGCGTTACAGCCTTTTATCCCGCGAGATCATCGCGGACGCGGTGGAAACCATGGTACGGGCGCACCAGTTCGACGGTATGGTCTGTCTGCCGAATTGCGATAAAGTAGTTCCCGGTATGCTGATGGCATGTGTTCGTCTGAATATTCCAACGATATTTGTTTCCGGCGGACCCATGAAAGCCGGGAAACGCTCCGACGGTTCACCCTGCGATCTGATATCCGTGTTTGAGGGTGTCGGTGCCTATAAAGAAGGAAAGATCTCTGAAGCGGAACTTCATGATATCGAATCGAACGCCTGTCCCGGCTGGGGCAGTTGCTCCGGTATGTTCACCGCAAATTCGATGAACTGTCTCTGCGAAGCCATCGGGATCGCGCTGCCGGGCAACGGGACCATCCTGGCGGAAGATCCGGAACGGGAAAAACTGTTTAAAAAGGCTGCCGTGCGTATTATCGAAATGATCGATGAGGATCTGAAACCGCTGGATATCATTACCCCCGCATCCATTGATAACGCGATCGTACTGGATATGGCTATGGGCGGTTCAACAAATACCGTTTTGCATACGCTTGCGCTCTGTTCCGAAGCAAAGATCGATTACGGTCTCAATCGCATGGACGAGATCTCGAAAAAAACACCGAACGTATGCAAAGTATCGCCATCCAGCGATTATCATATTGAAGATGTGGACCGTGCCGGGGGCATTTCCGCCATTCTGAAAAGTATTTCGGAAGTCCGGGGATTGCTCAATACGGAATGCATGACTGTCAGCGGAAGATCTTTGGGCGAAAACATCTCCCCTGCTCCCGCACCGGATGAAGCCGTGATCCGCAGCGTTGCGAATGCTTACAGTCAAACCGGCGGACTGTCCGTACTTTACGGGAATCTGGCCGAAGAAGGCTCCATTGTGAAATTTGCCGGTGTTGCTCCGGAAATGCGCGTATTCGAGGGACCGGCGGTTATTTTCGACAGTCAGGAAGAAGCCTGCGAGGGCATTCTCGAAGGCAAGGTCAAGTCCGGCGATGTGGTCGTGATCCGTTATGAGGGTCCGCGCGGCGGTCCGGGTATGCAGGAAATGCTATCCCCCACTTCCTATATCATGGGGCGCGGACTCGGGGAAAGCGTGGCGCTGATCACCGACGGACGTTTTTCCGGCGGTACCCGCGGTGCCTGCATCGGTCACGTTGCTCCCGAAGCCGCAGCAGGCGGACTGATCGCTCTGCTGAAGGACGGTGACAGGATATCTATCGATATTCCGGCAGGGAAATTACAGGTCTGCCTCAGCAATGAAGAGATCGAAACACGCCGCAAGCATTGGAAAGCGCCCGGTCCGCGGATCGATCACGGTGCACTGGGCCGCTATGCGACGATGGCACAAAGCGCTTCCAAAGGTGCGGTTACGAATTTAAAATAAAAAAAGGTGTTATACAGATGAACGGATCAGAAATAATTATTGACGCACTCAAAAAAGAAGGAACGGATACGCTTTTTGCCTTTCCCGGCGGTGTTGTTATTCCGATCTTCAACGCTTTGTACGGGGAAAGCGAACTGAAGGTGATATTGAACCGTCACGAACAGGCTGCGGTTCATGCCGCGGACGGATATGCACGTGCGACCGGGAAGGTCGGCGTGGCGCTCGTGACCTCCGGACCCGGTGCGACCAATACCATCACGGGTATTGCCACGGCCAAACTCGATTCCATTCCCATCGTGGTCATTACCGGACAGGTAAAACGCGATTTTATCGGTACCGACGGTTTCCAGGAGGTTGATATGTCCGGACTTACGCGACCGATCTCCAAGCACAACTATCTCGTTTCGGATATTGAGGACCTGCCCCGTATTATGAAAGAAGCGTTTTATATTGCCCGTACCGGCCGCCCCGGACCCGTTTCGATCGATATCCCTGTCGATATCCTGAACAGCCTTTTAAAGAATTATACGTATCCCAAGGATGTGAAACTGCCCGGATACAAACCGACCATTCAGGGAAATCCCAAGCAGATCAAAAAACTCGCACAGACCATACAACATGCCGAAAAACCGCTTTTCTATACCGGCGGCGGCATCATTGCGGCCGGAGCGGAAAAGGAATTGCTTGCAGTCATAGAGAAAACGAATATTCCCTTTGTTACGACCTTAATGGGACTTGGCAGCATTGATGCCGCACACCCGCTCTTTCTTGGTATGCCCGGCATGCACGGGCGTTATGCAGCAAACCATGCCATGATGCAGTGCGACCTTATGATCGCGGTGGGTGCGCGTTTTGATGACCGGGTGACCGGGGATATCTCCCGTTTTGCACCGCATGCGACCATCGCGCACATCGATATCGATCCCGCAGAGATCGGTAAGAACGTGAAAACCGATATCCCTGTGGTGGGTGACGCGAAATACATTCTTTCTGAACTGAACGAACTGCTCAAACCGAGAAAGAGGAACGGCTGGTGCGATTCGGTCACGACCTGGAAGGAAGAACAGCCACTGAGCTACACGATGGAAAACGGCGAGGACTGCCCGCCTCAATATGTCATTGAACGCCTCAACGCGCTGGCACAAGAAGATGCCATTATCGTCACGGATGTGGGTCAGCATCAGATGTTCACCGCCCTGTATTACCGTCACCGGCAAGCACGTGCTTTTATCAGTTCGGGCGGACTCGGGACCATGGGTTTCGGACTTCCCGCGGCCATGGGTGCCGCGCTGGCTCATCCCGGCCGTCAGGTGGTCGCCATCTGCGGAGACGGCGGATTTCAAATGAACATACAAGAACTTACCACCTGCGCGCTGAACGGCATTCCGGTCAAAGCCGTCGTGCTTAATAACCAGTATCTCGGCATGGTCCGTCAGTGGCAGGAACTCTTCTGGAATAAGCGCTATTCCAGTGTTTGCCTTAAGCAACGTCCCGATTGCCCCCCGGAATGTCAGGGTCCAACGGGTTCATGTGAAGGGACCTATCTGCCTGATTTCGTAAAGGTTGCGGAAGCTAACGGCGTCATGGGGCTCCGTGCCCGGACTGCCGCTGAGGTGGACGCGGTCCTGAAAGAGGGACTCGCGCATCCCGGACCGGTCGTAATGGAATTTCTGGTAAAGAAAGAAGAAAATGTTTATCCTATGGTTCCTGGGAACAAGGCCATCGATGAAATTATCATGGGGAAGAAAAAATGAAAAATCAAATCGAAAGACATACCATCCGTTTGAAAGTGGTCAACACCGTCGGTGTTATGGCAAGGATCACCGGACTGGTCTCCCAGCGCGGATACAATATCTACAGTATCATTGCCACACCCACCGAGGATCCCTCTTTCTATACGGTCCATCTTGTTCTGCAGGAAAGTGAAGAAAAGATCGAGCAGATCACCAAACAATTGAATAAATTGGTGGATGTGATAAAGGTCACAGATATTTCACATAACAAGAATTACATTGTACGGGAATTTATCATGGTACGTGTCAGTACCAGCAAGCATCGCAGCGATATTCTGCAGCTCTTCGATGTCTTCGAGGCGAAGATGCTGGACCTGACACAAAACTATGCGGTGGCAAGTCTGACCGGTTCCCCGCGCAAGATCAAGCGTTTCATTGATGCTATCCAGCCCTACGGTATTCAGGAACTGGACCGCAGCGGTGAATTCGCGGTATTGGACGTTTAAACCATCATTATACAACAGGAGTATTAAAATGTCAGTTAAAATGTATTACGACAAAGATTGCAAAACGGAAGTCCTGAAGCAAAAGACCATTGCCATCGTTGGCTACGGGAGTCAGGGACACGCCCAGGCACAGAATCTGCGCGACAGCGGCTACAATGTCCTGATCGCCGAACTGGAAGGCACAGACAACTACAAACTGGCTATAGAACACGGTTTCAAACCCGTTTCCGCCAAAGAAGCCTCGGCAAAGGCGGATGTTATCCAGATCCTGCTGCCCGATGAGATCCAGAAAAAGGTCTATGAAGCGGATATCAAGGAACATCTCAGTGCCGGCAAAGCACTGGTCTTCTCACACGGCTTCAATATCCACTACAAACAGATCGTCCCGCCGGCGGATGTGGACGTTTACATGGTCGCGCCCAAAGGTCCGGGTCACCTCGTACGCCGCCAGTACGTTGAAGGCGCCGGCGTTCCTGCCCTGATCGCTATCCATCAGGACAGCAGCGGACAGGCAAAGGAACTGGCGCTGGCACACGCCTGCGGGATCGGTGCGGGACGTGCGGGGATCATTGAGTCGAGTTTCCGCGAAGAGACTGAGACCGATCTGTTCGGTGAACAGGTGGTGCTCTGCGGCGGACTGACCGAACTGATCCGCGCGGGTTTCGATACGCTGGTGGAAGCCGGATACAAACCGGAAATGGCCTATTTCGAATGTCTGCATGAAGTTAAGCTTATTACTGACCTGATCTACGAAGGCGGCATCGCAAATATGCGGAGTTCCATCTCCGATACGGCGGAATACGGCGATCTGACCCGCGGACGGCGGATCATTACCGATGAGACACGCAAAGAGATGAAGAAGATCCTTACCGAGATACAGGACGGCCGCTTCGCCGAAGAATGGATCAACGAGAATAAGAACGGACGACCGGTCTATAACGCGATCAAGGAAAAAGACGCGCAGCATCTTCTGGAGAAGGTCGGGAAGACCATCCGGAGTATGATACCGTGGATGAAGAAGTAGGCAGTAGACGGTAGGCCGGACAAAAATAAAAAAACAAGAAAGCGGTTGATAATGAGTAAAAACAAGAAAATTTACATATTCGATACTCTGTTACGCGACGGTACGCAAAGTGCGACGATCTCGTTTTCCCTGGAGGATAAGCTGCGCATTGCGGAGGAACTTGACCGCTTCGGTATCGACTATATCGAGGGCGGCTGGCCGGGATCGAACCCCAAGGACCAGCTCTTTTTCGATAAGGCGAAAAAGATCGCTTTCCGGCACGCAAAACTGGTGGCATTCGGCAGTACGCGCCGCGCAAAATTTTCCGCGGAAGAAGATCCGAATCTGAAAGCCCTGCTGGATGCCGGCACCCCGGCAGTAGCGATCTTTGGCAAGTCCTGGACCCTGCATGTTAAAAAAGCCCTGCAGATCTCCCTCGAGGAGAACATTGAACTTATTTCCGATTCCGTAAGCTTCCTTAAGAAGAACGGAAAAGAGGTCCTCTATGATGCGGAGCACTTTTTCGACGGCTATAAAGACAACCCCGAATATGCACTGAAAACACTGCTCGCGGCGGAAAAAGCCGGCGCGGATGCACTGGTCCTCTGCGATACGAACGGCGGCACACAGACCCTGGAACTCATTGATATCGTGAAGGATGTGCTTAAGCATATCCATACCCCCCTGGGCGTCCACCTGCATAATGATTCCGAGATGGCTGTGGCAAACACCGTCGCCGCGGTGGAAGCCGGCTGTGTTCATGTACAGGGCACCATCAACGGTTACGGCGAGCGCTGCGGGAACGCCAACCTCTGTTCCGTGATCCCCAATCTGCAGATCAAGCGCGATTATACCTGTATTCCGGAAGATCAATTGCCGCATATCACACGCATCAGTCGTTTTATATCCGAACTGGCCAATCTGCAGCCGGTCAGCAATATGCCATTTGTCGGACCCTCGGCCTTTGCGCATAAAGGCGGGATCCATGTCAGCGCTGTGATCAAAGATGCGGCGACCTATGAGCATATCACACCCGAATCCGTCGGCAACCGCCGGGACGTCCTGCTTTCCGATCTGTCCGGCAGAAGCAACCTGGTATATAAGGCCGAGGAACTCGGTCTTGACCTTGAAAAATTCAAGGATAAGATCCCCGAGATCATTGAAACGCTGAAACGCAAAGAACATGAAGGATATCAGTACGAAGGCGCGGAAGATTCGCTCAAACTGCTGATCAAAAAAGTCACGGGCGAATGGGAAAGCTATTTTACACTTGAAGGCTTTCGTGTATTGGTTGAAAAGGATGATACGGGTGCACCCCGCTCGGAAGCTACGGTCCGGATGATCATAAACAAACATAAGGAACACACCGCGGATGAGGGAAGCGGACCGGTTCATGCCCTGGACCGTGCGCTCCGGAAAGCGCTGGTAAAGTTCTATCCCGAACTCAAACTGCTGCGCCTGGTCGATTATAAAGTGCGTGTGATCAACGGCAAGGACGCTACCGGTGCAAAGGTACGGGTGCTGATCGAATCCGCCTACGGCGATGAACGCATCTATACCGTGGGGGTTTCAAAGAATATCGATGAAGCCAGCTGGGACGCGCTGACCGACAGTGTCAGCTGGTTCCTGCACCGGGTGGATCCGGAGAAGATCAATTCATAATTGACAATTGACAAAGGACCAACCTTCGCCACCAACTACGCTCCGATGCTTCGGAGCTACGTTGGTCAAGAAGGCTACGGTTGGCAAGCAATTGACAATTAGAAGAGCAGGAAATAGAAACATAATGTCTTGATAATGAAGTTGTAAGAGGATTTATATGAAGAAGATAATAGCGGTTTTGCCGGGTGACGGTATCGGTCCCGAAGTGATGCGGGAAGCGCTGAAGGTGCTTGCCCGGATCGAAGAAAAATATAAATGCACATTTATTTATGAACATGCGCTTGCCGGCGGTGCCGCCTGGGATAAACATCAATCGCATCTGCCGCAGGTGACTCTGGATATCTGCAAACGTTCCGATGCCATTCTCTTCGGTTCGGTGGGCGGACCCGTCTCGGAGCAGCACAGCAAAAAATGGGCGGGTGTGGAGGTCAACTCCCTGCTGGGTCTGCGCAAAGCATTCAAACTTTACGCGAATCTGCGTCCCGCCAAACTGTATCCCGCGCTGGCGTCCGCCTCCCCCCTGCGTGCCGATACGGCAGAAAAGGGATTCGATATTCTTGTGGTACGCGAACTCACCGGCGGCATCTATTTCGGTCAGCCGAAAGGCCGCAAGGGATCGGGCGAAGAAGAAGAGGCTTTTGATACCATGGTCTATTCGCGCGGCGAGATACGCCGCATCGCGCATATTGCCTTCAAAGCCGCGCAAACGCGAAATAAAAAAGTCACTTCCATCGATAAGGCCAATGTGCTGACCACCATGGTCTTCTGGCGCGAAGTGGTGGAAGAGGTCGCAAAAGCATATCCCGATGTTGCCTATGAACCGATGTATGTCGATAACGCCGCCCAGCAACTGACGCTCCGACCCTCGCAATTTGATGTGATGCTCTGCGGGAACATGTTTGGCGATATCCTCTCCGACGAAGCCGCAGCCATTACCGGTTCGCTTGGCATGCTGCCGAGTGCCAGCCTGGCGGAAAACGGATTCGGAATGTACGAGCCCGGCGGCGGTTCCGCACCCGATATCGCGGGAAAAGGCATCGCCAATCCCATTGCCCAGATCATGAGCGCAGCCATGATGCTGAAATACAGCTTTAATATGACTGATGCCTACGGTGATATCGCACGCGCCGTCGAAGCCGTACTTAACGAGGGGTACCGCACCGCCGATATCAGACAAGCGGGGTGTAAATTGGTCGGCACGGAAGAGATGGGCGATCTGATCGCCGGAAAGATCTAGTTTAATTACTTCTTACAAGGTCCGTAATTCAAGCTATTTCATATCAAAATATCTTGCTCAAATTAATTTGTCATAATATATTTTTTTCGATTTTATTTGATCTTAAAGAAAAAATCAGGATAAGGAGTTATAAGATGAGTTATTTTAAGATCCTCGGTATCGTATGCGGACTCGCCGCTTTTCTGAAACCATTCTACATGCATCTTCTGCCCTGGGATGAGAACAAGTTCATCGCAAAAGCCTATAAAGAAAAACGACCCAAGTGGATCATTCCGGTCGCCATCCTCGGTCTGGCACTCGTGGGATTTACCTGGTACAAAGAATTGACCACGGATATCCCCTATTCCATGGTCATTACCATCCTCTTTTCCCTGACAGCGGTAAAAGCCATCATGTTCATTTTTGATTATCAGCGTTTTCAGAAATGGGTCGCGGACATGCTGAAGAAAGAAAAAGGCAAAAAGATCATTCTGATCGATATTCTGGTCGGTATCTTCGGTCTTGCCGTGATCGTGGCTTCTCTGCTGGTATATTAGAAATTTAAGAACGAATCAAATTGTCCTTTGTCAATTGTCCTTTGTCAATTGTCTTTGTCAATTGATCTCAATCTTTGTACATCGCTTCGATCTCATCGGCGTATTGTTCCATGATCTTATTGCGCCGGACCTTCATACTTGCCGTCAGTTCGCCGCCTTCTATCGTGAATGGCTGCGGAGCGATGAAAAAATATTTTATCTGTTCGTAACGCGCCAGTCCCTGTTGATTGATCTCAAGTTCTTCTTTGATGAGTTTTTCGACCTCTTTTGAAGCAGCCATATCTTCATAGCTCATAAAATTCAGCGGCGGATCCTGACGTTTGCCCCATTTCTGGATCGTTTCCAGAAAGGGCACCAGGATAACGACCAGATATTTGCGGCGATCACCGATCACGACAGCCTGTTCGATATATTTTGAAGCGGTGACGGCCCTTTCGGCTGCCGCGGGAGCGATATTCTTTCCACCCGAGGTCACGATAAGATCTTTTTTTCTGTCCGTGATTTTCAGGAAACCGTCTTCATCCATGTATCCGACATCCCCGGTATGGAACCAGCCGTCACGATCAATCGCTTCTTCCGTCTCATGGGTATCTTTATAATATCCGAGCATGCGGTTGGGTCCGCGAAGCAATATCTCCCCGTCATCCATGATCTTTGTCTCGACATCGGGTAAGGCACGACCGACCGTGCCGAACTTGATATGCTCATTATTGTTGGAATGTGTTATGGGGCTCATTTCCGTCAGTCCGTAACCTTCCAGAACACGGATACCGGCGGCCGTAAAAAAGGAGCCGACTGTCGCCGAAAGCGGCGCTCCCCCACTGATGCAATTGATCATCTCTCCCCCGAACACGCTTGATATCTTGCCAAAAACCAGTTTTTTAGCCAGTGCATATTTTACGGCAAGCGGTCCGCGCACCGGTTTATTATAGGCCAGATATTTTTCTACCGCTTCCTGTCCGATCCGTTCGGCCCAGTAGAATATTTTTTGTTTTGCCGGCGGACCCGTTACCACCTGGTCAAGGACAACGGCATAGATCTTGTCCAGCAGACGCGGTACGGTACTCATGTAGTGCGGTTTAACCTCTTTCAGGTTTTCCGTTATTTTGGCAATGCTTTCGGCGTAATATATTTCGGCACCGATCCACAGACTGAACAAGGAACCTACCCGTTCGAAACTGTGGCTGAGCGGAAGAAAGGAAAGCCAGCGTTTATCATGCTGTATCCCGACATGTTCCTGCGTCTGCTGAATATTCGCCGCGATATTGAAATGGGAGATCATCACACCTTTCGGCACACCGGACGTTCCGGATGTGTAAATAATGCTCCACAGTTCTTCGGGTGCGATCTTATCCGCGATTTGGCGCATGCTGATATCGGATGACTGCTTTTCAATGTCGCCTTTTTCAAGCAATTCATCAAAACCCAGGATCCAGTTATCGTCAAACCTCTCATTGTTCATCACAACGAGGTATTCGAGGGATTTCAGCACGCTTTTCATGGGAATGATCTTCAGTGCCTGTTCTTTGTTGCTGACGATCACCACTTTACAACCCGAGTGATTGATTATGTATTTGATCTGAGCGGGTATCGATGTCTGATAGATCGGAACGGATACCATATTGAAATGCGCGCATGCCCAATCGGTCATCCCCCATTCGGGTCGATTTTCCGAAAGAATACCGATCCTGTCTTTCTCTTTGCACCCGAGCGCGCGCAGACCGAATCCGAGACGCTCAAAGGTTTCTAGGACCTGACAGTAGGTGAAACTTTTCCATTCACCGTCTTCCTTGTAATTATACAACTTGCGGTCCGGACCGCGCAGATAGGCATCGGCAAAAATATCCGGTAACGTCTTAATGTAATTGATAGAGTACTTCATATCATTCTCCTGTGTGTTCCATTATATACTACAATGAAAGTCAGTGAAAGTAAAGGAAAATATGCATGTCTTAAGGCAGACCGTAATTCACGTGTCTTCTTTGTATTCACTAAAAGAGTCTTTTTTGACATGTTCTTTGATCACGAAGCGTCGCTTATTTCCAGTTAAAAATATCTTCGCTGAATTTCATCTGCAGTGTAATAAAGAAATTATTGAACGTGTAATCGCGTGATGAGAAATCGGGATCTTCAAAGTTAAGGAAAGCATAACCGAGACCCAACTGAAGGTTCTTCATTAAAAGATATCCAAGTTCGACCGATGCGCCGATCTTTGATTCGTTGAGGGGCTGCAGCCTTATGTATCTGACATCCGCGGCAGTGTACCATCTGAGGCTCAGATCATATTCCATACGCAGAGCAAGAAAATCGGTCGTGGTCCTGTCATCAAAAAGTCCGATCTCCTCATCCGCAACGACGCGTCTGGCCAGGCGCACACCAATTTCAAGGCGCTCCGCCGGCTGCCAGTAATGATGTGATGATAAGATAAAACGTTCGGCACGTATCTGCGGACGGACATGCGTGTTCTCGTCGACCAGATAGGCGATCTTGACAAGACTGTTGAAGTAATCACTGCGTTCCGGCCGGTAAGCAAGTCCGAACTGATGATCGCTTTTTATCACATGGTCGTTCTCTCCGTCATGGTAGGCGGTCTTGGAGTGGACCGACTTTGCGATCACGGTCAGACCCTGCGCGATCCGGAAATCGGTAGCGAACATATAATTGAAACGCCGCGAGGAACTGTTGCTGCGGACTTCCCATTTCCCGCTGGTTTTCCACGGGATTTCCGGCAGATATTCAAATGCTACCGATAACGCCTGGTTTTCCGGCGTGGGTATTTCAAAATGGTCCGAGGTGGAGACGTTCTCGTAGGCAAAGTTGAAGGTCAGGTCCTTCGTGACCGCCCACTTATTCTTGAGTCCGATGCTTGCACGGTTCCTGCTTTCACCCACTGCCCCGCCGATCTCGTATTTACCGGTCAGCTGTGTGTTTTCCGTGACTTTGGAATCCAGTCCGAAAACGATCTGATTCCCGGAATTTTCTCCTTCAAGACGGCGATACTTGGCAAATATACCGAGTTTTTCGCTGATCGCGTAGTTCAGACCGATAGCCGTATGGGTCGGTTTGGACTGATCATTGCTCTCCAGGTTCTGGTCGCGTTCTACGATGGCCGATATTTTATTTGTGATCTTGTATGAAAGATTGGCACGGATCAATCGGGAATGACGCTCACTTGTCGTATCGGCAGCGGTCTGGCGGATGCGCAGCGCATCTTCATACCCCACCTTCAGTTCCGCCCGTGTACCGAATGTCCGCTGATAGGCCAGATTGAAGACTTCCGCAGAATTCTCATTGACGGTCCCGGTCTTATTCTGATGACGGTAGTATTCGGAACTCAACTTTCCGGTCTTGTCATTTCCAAGCACTCCCTTAAATCCGTATTTTTGGGAACCGGTTTCATTTGAACTGCCGCTTTGTGAGGGATTGACAAAGGAGGAGTCAACATTCCGGTAGTATCCACGAATGTTCAGGAATGTTGAAGGCGCGAACAGTACTTCGGCCTTATACGCATTGCCGGATACGTCATCGCCGATCCTCTGCGGATCCAGGGATCCCGCAAACTCGCCTTTCATGGAGAGCCACTTGAAGAGCGGTAAACTGGCATCGACACCGTAGAGGATATAATGGGATGCTGACCGTTCTTCCATAACGGCCGTTGCTCCGAACTTCATCCTGTTAAAGACGGTCCCTTCATAGCGGGCGCCGGCTATTCCGGTCTCCCTCTTCCCTGTCTTGTGTTCATAAGCGACCACGATCGTGACCGGATTCCCGTCGCCGTCCACGCTCGGGACCGGTTGTTTGAACATGATCGATCCGTCGTTGTAATTGATGCTGTAATCCTGATAACGGATCTGCTCCACCGACTTCAGGATCACCTCGGGATGATAGCGGTCCCGGGTCTGTATAAGCAGTTTATCGGAATATTCCGTTACATTGCTCTCGGAGAGATAATAATACCCCGATACACCTTCGCCGCGGATCTCATCCAACTGCATTTCGCGGTCGGTAAGTGTTGCAAAGGCTGTAAGGGAATGCGATTTGTAGTTCAATCTGCTTACCAGTCCGTTAAAGCTACGGTTATATGCCGTAAATTCCGTCCGGTCCAGACCGGTATTAAAGTCGCCGAAAATGACCGATGACTCGTTACGTTCCAGTTTGATAAAGAGCGGCGACTGACTTTGTGCGTCGTATTCGAGCGTGCTGGCGTCCCCGTAGACGGGATATTGTTCGGAAGGATCAATGTCCCGGAAGAACTGATCCCTGTAGTTCCGGCGCGAATCATAAGATGCGGTCAGACGGTATTTATTAAGGAGGTTCCCTTTTGCATAAAAGGCTATCCGTCCACCGTACATGAATTGTTCGCCAAAGACAGAACCCGTGTTCCGACGCCATTCTTCGGTATCGGGTTCGTTGCTGTCATCCGGGAAGGGCTGATAATTTGATGCGCCGCCACTGACGGAACCGACCAGGATAAAAGCTTCCTGAGGGGTGACAAAACGTACCGGGAACTGGAAATATTCGCCCGATACCGCTATTTCGAGGATCGCGCGCGCGGCTTCTTTATGTGCCCGGAGCTGCAGTTCAAGCACACCATCACGCACCGGCACCTGGGTACCGAAGGAAATGCTGTCGATATCGGCAGTAGTAATGCTGCCGTGCGTGATCTTTACGGTCGCGACCTTTACATTGGATATCTTATATCCCCACGCATCCCTGATCTCAAAAGCGACGGATTTCTCTTCCGTGCCGTTCGCCTGCAGTTCTATCGCATCCTGATAGGGCAGCAATTCTTTCGGGGGGCCGATCACGTGAATGTTCCGTTCCGCCGCAAAAAGTCGGTTGCCGGCTCCGATCGATTCAACGCGCAGCGAGACGGGACCGCTGGGCGCCGCGATGTTGAGGAAGTCGTAGATACCGTCAATTCGGATCTCACCCTGCGCGACGGGTTCGTTATTCAGGAATAATGTCGCATTTGAGGAAGGTTTACCCATCACGGTAACGGCAATGCGGTTCAGATGTGATACCGCATTTTCTTCCGGACTCAGAATAAGTGCCTGAGAGAACAGGCTTGTCATCCCTAAAGCAAGGATGATAATAGTCCGGTAAATATGTGCCATGATCCGTTTCAAGGCTTTGTTTTCCTCAAGGTTGTTCTTTTATTCCGAACACTCTGTGTCTCAATTTTCTCTTTGAGCGAATCGTTCAGTATGATCGGATCGGTATTCGTACTCTGAACAAAATCGGGACTGACGACGATCTCGATCCTGCGGTTCAATGCACGTCCCGCAGCACTGCGGTTATCCGCAATGGGAAAATCGGGACCATGTCCGATTGCATGTATGCGATCGGAAGCAATACCATGTTCGCTCATCAGATAATCCCTTGCGGCTTCAGCGCGACTCAGGGATAATGCTTTATTTCTCTCATAGGTACCTGTACTGTCCGTAAAACCTTCGATGTAAACGATCATACAATCCTGCCAATTCAGAAATTCCCCTACTCTTTTCAGTGCTTTGACGGCAGCGGGCTTCAGTACCGCTGATCCGAGGTCGAACAGGGCACCCTGCAGGTCGATCTTAAAGAGCACTTCCTCGACCTGTGTAGGGATCCGGTTTACCAATGCCGGTGTTTGCATCTTCCTGCCGTCGGGTGTTTCATATTCGAGTACGGCATTCAGTTCACTCAATGATCCGATCCGGCGATGATCCAGCGGAACAATACGGAGATCCAGGCGATGCTCCGCGGAGCTTACCCAATCACCCAAAGTCCACTCCACATGATCGTTATCAATTTGCTTTCCTTGTATCTGCCGGCCATTCCATTCGGCAGCAAGCGCATCCGAACGGAAGCCGTCCGGTATGCCAAGGATATAACGTACATTTTTCAGAGCGATCGCTCCCGAATAGCGGATATCCACACGAAACGGAAGATCCTCTCCATAGGGTTCGAGCGATTTCTGCGTATAGAAGTTCATCTCCACACGGCGATTGGCGTCGCGACCTGCAACGGTCATATTGGAAGCAACAGGCTTCGTTTCACCCAAACCGGTCGCGCTGATACGTTCCGCTTTAATTCCGTTCTCCAGCATGTATTTTCTGACCGTTTCCGCACGTGCAATGGAAAGTTGCATATTGTCCCTGAATGTTCCTCCGGCCTTCAGAGGCACATTGTCCGTATGTCCGATGATCTCAACAAAAAGGTGATCCTGCCATTTCAGGAATTCGATGATCTCATCGATAATGCACTCATCCCGGTGCGTCGGGGTGGCGCTGCCCAATGAGAATTCGAGTTTCAATGACAAATTCATAGGCCGGTATACCAGCATACGCATTGCCGGGATCACTGCCGACTGATCAATGTGCAGCCATGCGGTGTCGCTTTGTTCGGAAAGCGTTTTTTTCGTTTCGGGTATTTTATCCGCTCCGTCTTCACTTTCGAGAACAAAATTCGCTTTGGCTATGCCGCTGGGCGTCATCCGTACAAGTCTTGATCCGGTATCGCCGAGAAAATCGGAGGATGACAGCTTAACATCGGAACCTTCCGGCAACGTACTGCGGTTGATGCGCAGTACATGACTGCCCGAACGGACATTCGGAATGGAGTATTTGCCGTATTCGTCGGTTGTAACACGTATACCTTCTTCGGTGATGATCTCAACGCCCTTGACGGTCGGCTCGTTTTGATCATGCATATTATTGCCGTTCAGATCATAAAAGACCTTACCGAAAATGAACCCGCGTTCATGCAGCATGCCCGGTTTGAGAATGACTTCGGCACTTGCTTCATTGGAGCTTATACGATAATTGTCCGGCGTGCTGCCTTCCGCGAATGCGCGGTTGACATTCTCGCCAAATCGACTTTCCAGTCCAGCGATCACACGGTATTTCAATTCGCGGGATGCGCCGGCTTGCAAGGTATCGGGAAGGGTCCAGGTCAGGACCTGTCTGCTGCCGGACATTTCGACCGAGGGATCGTCAATGGTCTTTCCGTTCCATACGCTGCGGCCTTCGCGGTAGCGGAATCCGGGCGGAAGGATATCGGTAATAACAAGTTCGTTCAGACTCAGATCGCTGCTGCGGTTTTCGAGCGTTACGCTGTATCCGACTATATCGCCGGTCTCGATCACGCGCCGGTTGACCGTCTTTTTCACGGCCAGGAAGGGCGACATCAGCTGTGTTGCCGCATCCGAGCGGGGGTCATCGGACGTAGATACCGTATCGTTCGGGGTATGCACCATCGCCGTGTTGGTGATCGTCAGCGTTTCGGACGCAAGGTCCTGCTTCACTCTGACCCTGAAGAGGATCGAATCGATCCGGGCCGCAGGCATGCCTTCACGGTAGAAACGCAGTTCGTGCGATATCGGATCATAGGCGTCGAAGATGAGATCGGAAGCATGTTCGGGTGAGATATTTACCCATTCCAGTTCGGCAGGAAGCGGATCAACAATGCGTATCGTGTCGCTGAGCGTTTGCTCCAGAGTACCGTAATGGATCCTGTACGTGAGCGTATCACCGCTCAATGCACGCGACTTGTCAACCGTCTTGTAGGTCTGCAAGGTGACTTGCTGTAGCATAATGTTCGCGTTAAGGACATACTGCCCGGGAGAACTGATCGTGATAAACCGTGATCCTGTCCGGTAAAGCCTTAATACCTCCGGTGGTGTTTGCACCTTGTACGTTCCCAGTTCAAGACCACTGAAAGACCAGAAGCCGCTGCTGTCGGTATAACTTGTATCGGTGTATGTCGCAGTAAGTGTACGCTTTGAGAACGAGGATGTATCCAACTCCGTAATGATCACGGGAATATCGGATTCCCGGATCGGCTGACCGGTATTTGCATCAACGATACGGCCGGAAAGCACAGATCTCAGAGGTATAAAGGGTGTTTCTCCACTGCCCGGAGTCACTTCAACGGTGTAGGTAATGGTCTGTATGGTACCAAACTCATCATAGAACTGAATGATGATGGTGTATTCACCTGCTGTATAAACCGGGATCGCATATTGTCCGTCCGCACCGGTGGTATCGGTACCGATCGTTTCATCACCCTGTACGATGATAACAACGGCATTATCGACCGGATTATTGTCCGTATCGGTTACAATGCCGGAAACAACGAGGGTAAAGAATACAACGGTGGTTGAATCACTCACATACGCGCCGGAATCATCCTGCATTTGTGCTTTGACCGTTACGGGCAGGTATTGTTTATCGATCCTGGAGGAGCGTAACTGTACGGATGCGATGCCGCTAAGCGTCGTGACTGTGTTATTACCCGTGAAGGTTCCATGCGTGGCGGAGAATACTATGGGTGTGCCGTCGGGAAGCGGCTGTCCGGATGCGTCTGTCAGGGTTGCGGTCAGGGTTGTAAAACTCTCACCGTTCCCAAAAATGCTGTCGGGATCCGCCGTTATGCTCATATCAAGCGATCGGACGCTCGTGGATGTAATATTCGAACGTACGCTGCCTTCCTGAGCATGGATCCATGCGCTGTTGTGCAGTTCATGGATACCCGTCAAGGTTGGTTTGACCCGTGTCAGAATGGTCAGAACAGAGTCGGTACCGGGATAGAAGTCGCCGATATTCCAGTTCACTGCATGCTGCGCGGCATGGTAACTGTAGGTAGCGGAAGCAGTGATGAATTCGATTTCCGCCGGGAGCGTATCGCTTACGGTGGTCTGCGTGGCAATGGCATTGCCGTTGTTCGCGATATCAATGCGATACAGCAGCGTATCGCCGGGATACGCCGTGTCATCGGTCGATTTGCCGATACTCAGAACGGGTGCCGATGCTACGGTAACATCAACAGATGCGCTTTCCGTAACACCTTCTTCACAGAAGATCGAAGCGCTGTTGGTGATAACCTTTCCATTTGTAAGCGGGGTTTTCAGGCGGACGACCAGTTCCACGGAATCGGACGAAGCCATATTCGCGGACAGTGTACCGATATACCAGCTTACCACGCTTTCGGCGGGATCGTACGCGGAGGATCCGGTCGAGCTCACATACTCGATATCACCGGACAGCGTATCGAGGATCATGACCTCCGTAGCTGTCCCGTTGCCGCTGTTGCGGTATGTGATGGTATAGGTCAGTTCGTCACCGGGTTCAAGCAGCGCACTTTCAGCGGTTTTTCCGATCGTGAGGACGGGTTCCGCGATTGCTTCCGTGATCAGGGTGGTCGCTTCGGCCGAAACGTTGATCCCTTCCGTATTCGTAAGGGATGCCGTATTGGTCACATTCATTCCGGCTGCCGCACTGCTGCGTATCACCGCTTTAACGGTGTGTTCCAGGCGTTCGCCGGGAGAAAGCAGACCAATGTTCCAACTGATGATACCGGAGGCATAGTTTGCATTTCCCGATGCGCTGACGAATTCCGTCTTATCGGACAGATTATCGTAGAGCACGGTTCCGTTCGTGGGCGCATTGCCGGCATTGTGCAGACGTATCGTGTAGTTCAGAGTGTCGCCGGAGGACGCCGTGGCGCGATCGACCTGTTTATCCAGTTCCGGATCGGGCATGGACCCTATGTGAATGACGACCGGTTGAGATTTACCGCTCACAAATTCGGGTGTTTCATAAGCGGCGACGTTTTCAATGGTACTTCCCGATAAAACACCGGGCGCGACAAGAGCGGTCAAACGTATGCCGTCTGCCGCACCCGGTTGTATTTCTGGGAGGTTCCATGAAAGGCTTTGTCCGTTCACCGTCGCGGGCGGTTCGGACGCATAGTAAATAAGGTCATCGGACAGGGTGTCCGTGACCGTAAGAGAGGAAGCGGCGAGATTGCCGGAATTAAAGAGTGAAATATCGTAGACGACCGTATCCGAAGGCAGGAAAACGGTCTTCTCCACGCTCTTCGAGATGGTCAGGGCATATCCCTGTCCCACGGTCGTGATCACCGGCGGACTTTGTACGGAAAAGAGGTATCCGCCCGCATCGCGGTATTCCGCGAACGCGACGTTCTCGATCTCCGTTCCCGCGGGTGTCTGCGCAAATAAGTGCACACACATCGAAAGGATCCAAAGAATGCCCGTAAATATTTTACTCGTTCTGTTCATCCGCTGCTTCATCCCGTTAACGCTTTTTAAATGACTGTAATACAAATAAGTCATTATTGATCAATGGGCTGAAAGATCAATACTTTCCGTTCAGCCCTGCGTTCATTTTCCGGATCAGTTAATGGTTACTTCAAAAGAAACCGTTGTTGATCCGCCGGGTCCAAGTTGCGGAAGTGTAAAAACGACCGAATTTCCGGACTTTGACGCACCATCACCGTCAGACGCATCGGTCTTTGCAGCAGCACCTATCTTCATGCTTCCCGGGACATATGTCGTATTTTCCGGGATCTGATCGCTGATCACAACCGTTGTTGCAGCACCGCTGCCGCTGTTCAATGCGGTCACTGAATAGGTCAGGGTCGTTCCCGGAGGCTGATTCCCGGTCGGCGAAACGGTCTTCGACAGCGAAAGCGCGGGTGCGGTGACCGTCACGGTCGCCTCACCGAAATCGGATACGCTGGGATCACCGGCGGATGTTGCTGTCATGCGCATTACATCGACAAACCCGTCACTGGTTCCCGGAGGAATGGTCGCTACGGCGATAACGTGATCCACCTCGCCCTGTGCCATCACACCAAAATCGATCTTACCGTCACCGTTGGTATCTTCCAGCAGCGCATCGCCGTTGTTCAGAATGCCGTCGCCGTTATGGTCATACCAGAACTGCCAGCTGGTCAGCGAACTGGTATATGTGATATTGATCACATCCGGTCCGTTCCCGCTGTTGGTTACGGTCATTGCATAATAGACCACATCACCCGGGTTCCCGACAAGGGATTTGTTGGGACCGACCGTTACGGAGTACAATTGTGCAACTGTCAGCGTCGCGCCGCCCGCTGCGGCGGAAACCGGTGATTGCGGCGTATCTTCCGCATTATTGTAAGTAACCGTTGCAGAAGTGGGGATCACGGTTCCAACCGGCACGTTATCATTAACGACCACCTGGAAATAAAGATAACCGGATTCTCCCGGAGGGGCATCTCCCCAGGTAAATGTCACTGAATTGGCATTGGAAACATTGTAATCGGCAGCATCGGCATCGCCTGCATCGGTCTGCGGCTGATCCATGATCATCAAGCTTCCCGGAACATAGGTGGTGTTATTGGCAATGGGACTGACAATAACGACATTCTTTGCCGTTGCGGTACCGTTGTTCTCGCCATAGATGGAATACGTGACAATATCACCCGGTTTGGGGTTCTGATTGTCCGCCGTCATGGTCACTTGCAGGACAGAGGTACTGATCGTTGTGATAATGACTGCGTCATCGGATACCGCGTTATTAAAACGCGAGGTTGCCGTGACGGTGGTTGTCTCATAGGATTCGTCCGGTCCGCTGATGTTCGTGACCAGGACCACCAGGGCATAACTGGCGTCCGCGGCCAGTTCCGTGGTTGCCGTCACAATGACCTCACCGGGATCAACGACGCCGTTCCCGTTGGCATCGTGATAGATCGCCACCTCGTTCACACCGCCGGTCTCCACGGTCACCTTCGAAAGATCGAAGGTATCGGGTCCGTTCCCGGTATTGGTCACGGTAAGTGAGATCGTAACCGATTCGCCGCCGAGCACATTGGCTGTGTTCATGGACGGACTGATGTCCACACCCGCGACCTGAGACACAATGGTCGTCACGGTGTTCGATGTGACGCTGGGCAAAGCGTTGCCGTTTGCGTCACGGTAGTTGCCGGTGGCAAAATTGGTAATTGCCGTACCGGCGGGTGTCCCTGCGGCAAATGCCGGCGATACCGCCAGGCATAGCACAAGGACCGCGATCAACAACATTTTGTTCCTCATGTTGGAACCTCCTTTAGTTATTGTTTTCTTTTGTTGTTTTCTTTGTTGTTTGTTTATTTGACCTTTAATTCAAATTCCAAAATACTTTTTTCTCCGGGGGCAAGGTTCCGCTTGATCTCCCAACGAATATGGGTGACCATCTCGGCCGTTGCTTCCCGCGTGATCATATTCCCCTCGGCATCCTGTATCGTATAGGTGGGCGGCCAGGATTGATAGGTATAACCGCTGTTAATGGAAAATACGAGCTGCGCGTCTTTCCCGGACGCGGACAAGGGGACATAGACCGTCCCGGCCGGAACGGGGTTTGTCACAACCGGTTCCGTCATTACTCCGTCCCCCTTATTTTCTGCAGTGATCTCATAACGGATCACATCTCCGGGCCGGTATGCTATTGCAACGCGACCTGCCTCTTCGGCGCTTGTCATATTGACTTTTCGGTCCGCTACCGTCAATTCAAGCCGGGGCGTTCCCTGTGCCCAGAGCAGGACGGTCAGCGTAGAGGCTGTAATGATGAATAACAATTTTTTGAGCTTCATAATATCTCTCCTTTTTTATATTTATTTTACGGTAACTTTAAATGAAACCGATCCGCTTCCCCCCGGCGGTAACACGGCTGTTCTCTGAAAGGACAAATTCGTGACCGGCGGCGTCGGATCCGTATCGTAGCTGATACCGCCGTCATGACTGTAGGTGATGATGGTGCCATCGCCCTCTGCCGATCCGTTTACGTACAGCGTATTTGAAGGTATGTTTTCCAGAATGAATACCGCCGTGGCATCGCCGTTGCCCGTATTTCCGTAACTTACCGTGTAGGTTATGGTATCTCCCGGAGCCGCCGAAGTTTTATCGGTCGATTTGGAAAGCACAAGAGCGGGTCCCGAAATCGACACAACAGCCGTGGGACCGGTATTCATCAGAGCGAAATTATCTCCGTTAATGGTCACATAATTCGCGTAATCTTCTCCTGAAAGAGCCGCTTTGGCGGTAAAGGTCAGACTTATACTTCCGGAAACGGGTACGTTCCAGCTTCCCTGCCAGGTCAGCTGGTTCCCGCTGATGTTCGGGTCGGCCGTTGTCAGTCCGCCGGTCGAACCGCTGACATAGCTGAAACCGTCCGGCAGCAGATCAACGATCGTCGATAGATTTCCGGGGTTATTCCCCGTGTTCGAGATCGTAATGGTATAGGACACGTTGGACCCGCTTGGCACGAGCGGATCGGGGGTTGTTTTTACGACCGATATCTCAGGTGCCTGAATTTCAAAGCTGTCATAACTGTTGTATGTACCGGGGTTCCGCGGGTCTTCTACAAGAATGGTATAGATATCTGGCGGTACCGTCGGACCGATGGACCAGAGCGGATAGTTCGAAAAAACACCGGATGCAGAGGTGGTCAGAACCCCGCTCCAGATAAGAGAATGCCCGCTATTTATGATGCGGATATTACGCTGTCCGCCGTTATAATAAATTGACGTAGACGCCGGCCAACCCGCTCCCGAGACGGTCAATACCTCGTTCCTGTACCATATACCGGCATTACTGATAGGAGACGGATCGCGGGTATCGTAGATCGTCCCGTAGGATTCCGGCAATGTGGGTGTAACATTCACCACAACAGCAAGCGCCTCATCGAAACTGTTTGTATTACCGGTAACATCCCGTACCGTATTTGCGTCCTCATTGGTATTGGATGCAAATGCCATTGCAAATGTACCCGTATAATATACATTCCTGGGAAAAGAACTTATCTGTAACGTGCTGTAAGGTATCTGTATATCCAGATACGTACCATTGGGATAGATCGGGGACGGAGACGCCGTAACACGGACATAACCGGCAGCCAGCGGACCGACAAGCGTGAAGTACGGAGTTGCATCCGGAGTATTGTCGGGATAAGGTGTGGTATTGGGATAACTCCAGAGCCGGTTACTTTTTCCACCGAGCATCACCAGCCAGTCAAGATATCCGTCCAGATTCGCGTCCAATGCAATCATCCATGCAAATGGTCTTAGATTGGTTGGACTCTGCAAGGGTGAGCTGCTTAAATACATTCGAAAATACAGACTGGTGGGTGTCGAATAATAATATCCCGCGGAACCGTTAGCGTCGGTGACAAAATCGATCCCCGCGGGACCGTCACCGCTTGCATCCTCAATTGAAGCCCAATCGTTGGACAGCAGTGATATCCACTGGCTGTTCAGCGGCCATGCTTCCTGTGCATGCATGAATACGGGGAGTAAAAGGAAAATAATCGCCGTAAGTAAGCAAAAAGATCGTGATATAACAATCCCTTTATGGAAAAATGTAATACTACGACGATTCAGAATAATTTCTCCATTCTTGTGTCTTCATTATATTATATGAATTTTACATTTAATTAACAATATATTAATTATTATTTGACTTTTTTTAAGGTTTGGATCGGTGATGTTCCCGGGTTCCAATAACATATTTCTTTGGCGGGAGATTTTTTATAACAATTTGGACGTCCGCACATACTTCCCGGCTCTGTTTATTTAATGTTCAAAAAGGGAAATGTATTTATTCAAAAAATAATGTTCTCCATAAAAAATTCTTGCTCCTTTGCCCATTTTTATTATTATATTATTATAATTTTTGTACAATGATGTCTACGAAGGAATATGGAGCCTTCCATGTCACGGGTCCTAAACGGATATTCTGAGCTTCCTTCAAGCGATACGGCAAAGCGAATTTGCAAATTTTCTTCACCTGACAATAATCTCTCTTTACACACTTCCAATAATGATCTTTCCGTTGAAGAAAAGGATACGGCGGGGTTTTTAATAATTTTAAACACATACAGGAGGTTTGTATGAAAAGATCGTTCGGATGTATACTCATTGCGTTTTTCATTTTTAGCGTAATGCTTCCGGCACAAAGCATTTCGGAACTGGAACGCAAAGCAAATGCAGGTGATGCCAACGCACAGCTCGAACTTGGTATTAGTCTTTATGATGGGAAAGGTGTCGCAAAAAATGCCGCTGTCGCCAAAACATGGATCGAGAAAGCCGCAAAACAAGGACTGGCGCATGCGGAATATATCATGGGGTATTTTTATCGCTACGGCGAGGACCTGCCTCACGACAATGCCCTTGCCGTCGAATGGTATCGGCGGGCTGCTATGAAAGGACACGCTCAGGCGCAGGGAGAACTTGCTTTTATGTACTATATGGGAAGCGGAGTTGAACAAAGTTATGAGAATTCCGTATACTGGTACCAGAAAAGTGCTGAAGCCGGGGAAGATTTTGCGCAGCATTCACTGGGCTATCTGTACATGAAGGGCCTTGGAGTCGAAGAGAATCTTCAAAAAGCCATCTTCTGGTTTCGGAAAAGTGTTGCACAGGGATATGAATCTTCCAAGCACCATCTTTTTGGACTCCTTTACGATGGATATGATGGTCCGGAAGCGTATCCCGAAGCCTTCCGGTTGCTGAACGAACTTTTGCAAAAAGACAGCGATAATGATGAGTATATGTATAAAATGGCGACGATGTACTATGATGGAATGGGTGTAAAACAAGATTTCAAAGAAGCCTTTCTCTGGATGCAGAAAAGTGCCGAGGCTGATAATACTGATGCCCAATACGAACTTGCACGTATGTATTTCATTGGGATCGGCGTTGAACCGGATTCACTAATGGGCAACTACTGGTACGAAATATGGGAAGAGAACGAATATTATAACTACTGGTCATGGTAGAACAATAATTTCCGTCGTTAGTGTAAATTTTCTTCTGTAAAAAGGCTCAAGGTTTTCCGATATTTAATTATATATCGTTAAACAAAGAAAGGAAAAACGATGAGCCTGAGCATTAATCCTTCTCCGGCTTACAGTTGCGCAACGAAGCGCCGGCGGAGTGGAACGAAGGGGTGAACGATAAACGATAAACGATAAACGATAAACGATGGTGGAAAAACCTATTAATTAATGCAAGTTAATTTATCATTTATAGTTTATCGTTTAATTGTAATGCGTCCACATCCTGATCACTTTCACGATCTTCTTCTCTTCATAAACCTGATAGACCAACCGATGTTGAATATTGATTCTTCTGGAAAATGCTCCCGCCAGTTCACCGAGTAATATTTCATAAGAGGGTGGATTTTGAAACGGATCTTTCTTGATAATTTCCAATAATTCTTCAATCTTCAGCTTAAATACGGCTGAAGCAGCCTTTTTCGCATCCCTTTGAGCTTGTTTTGTGTAAACGAGCTTGTACATGCTCACCATTCAAGTTCCGTATCAAGTTCTTCGGGATCTTCTTTCATTCCCTCAATGATGGATTCCCGCATACCCGGTATGGACGTCAGATACAGGGTTTCCTCCATCGCCCGCCAATCATCATGAGAAATAAGCACGGCAGAATTATTTTTTGCGGTAATATAGACAGGTTCATGCTCCTCCTGCACCTGATCAATGAGTTTATACAATTCTTTTCTGGCGTTCGTCACGTTTATTGTCTTCATTTTTTATACTCCCGTACGGGTTTGCGTACGCTTCAATATAAGATAATCTCTATTACATTTCAATAATAAAATAAATTTGTTCATTAAAATGTGATATTCATCACAACATAGCTCATCAATCATCCTTCATCCAGCCTATGCCAAGGCTTACATCTACGCTACGACACGTCGGAGCTACGATGCACAGAGCGGCGGCCGGCAGGCGTTCATTGTTTAAAGTTTAATTGTCCTTTGTCCTTTGTCCTTTGTTAATTGTTAATTGTCCTTTGTCCCTTCTTAATCTTTGCCTTTTGATTTAATTTTTCGTAAAATCTTTTTTTGAATTATTATACGGGGAAAATATGCAGCAATATCTCGATATGGTCCGTTATGTTCTTGAAAACGGTGTCCGTAAAAGCAACCGGACCGGTGTTTCGACAATATCATCTTTTGCCTATTTTTACAGGGTGGACCTTGCCAAGGGCTATCCCCTGCTCACGACGAAGCAGATGTATTTTAAGTCCATGCTGCATGAACTGCTCTGGTATCTCAGCGGCGAAGAACATATCCGTTCATTACGCGAAAAAACAAAGATCTGGGACGCCTGGGCCGATGAAGAAGGTAAACTTGAAACGGCATACGGACGCTTCTGGCGGCGTTTCCCCGTACCCGAGACGGGACATCTTCCGGGTGAGAACTGGGAAACCCAATGGACCCATCGCGATCCCGTGAGCGGGACCCCGGTATTCGATCAGATCCGCTTCGTCATTGATACGCTGAAAGAGATCAGGATCGATCCCGAAACCCCCAATCTGCGCAGGATGGTCGTCTCCGCCTGGCATCCCGGCAATGCCGCCGAGAGCAAACTCCCGCCCTGCCACTATACTTTTTGTTTCAATGTCAGTGGCAATAAGCTGAACTGTCACCTGACCCAGCGTTCCGGCGATATCGCACTTGGCATTCCCTTCAATCTGGCCTGTTATTCCCTGCTGACCCTCATTCTGGCCCAGGAATGCGGCTACGCGCCCGGTGAATTCGCCCATACGATCATTGACGCGCACATTTATGAAAACCATATTGATGGATTGAAAGAACAGCTCACACGCACACCGGG
This sequence comes from uncultured bacterium, assembly GCA_964535585.1. Lineage (GTDB taxonomy): Bacteria > Fidelibacterota > Fidelibacteria > Fidelibacterales > Fidelibacteraceae > M50B103. The sequence continues at coordinate 55,010 of CAZHTR010000003.1, forward strand.
TCCCCTGCCGACAATGAAAATTGCAAAAAAACCGATATTTGAACTGACCTTTGAAGATTTTGAATTAAGAGATTATGAAGCGGCACCGAAAATTAAATTTGGTGTGGCGGTTTGATAAGATGCACTGGGCACTGAGCACTGGGCGCGGGGAACTGAGCACTGGGCAATGAGCGCTGGGTGATGAGCACTGAGCGCTGAGCGCGGGGCGCTGAGAAGATGATATGAAGATGAGAAGCTAAGAGGTTAGGAAGATTAGTCAAAGGGAATGAATATTTTCATACTCTTCGTAAACTAAACTTCTAAACTTCTCAACTTCTAAACTTCTTAACACTGAGCTTTGAAGCATTTGAAATGAATTGAACCAATTATTAACCATATGAGTAATTGAAATGAACAAACAACCCATCATCATCATCGTCGGCATGACCAAGGACCGTGTCATCGGCAAGGGGAACGAACTTCCCTGGCATATTTCAGAGGATCTGAAGCATTTCAAGCGGCAAACGGATGGGAATACGGTCATTATGGGACATAACACGTATTTATCGTTACAGCGTCCTTCCCTCCCCAACCGTAACAATATCGTGATCTCGCCAAACCTGGAAAGCAACGAACATATCATGGTTTTCCGGACACTGGACGCCGCGCTTGAAAAAGGACAAAAACTCGGGAGACCCATCTTTATCATGGGCGGTGCATACACCTACGAACATGCCCTTCCCTATGCCGATTATCTCTATATTTCATGGATAAAAAAAGACTATGAAGGAGATGTTTATTTTCCTATATTCGACCTTGATCATTGGACTAAAGAATCGTCGGAAGAATTTGACGAATTTGTCTTTGTAACATATAAACGAAGCTAATTGGGAGTTATCAGTCATGGAGTCTACTTTTTATCAGAAGCTGGGTATCCAGGAGGAGAACAGCGGTTGTTCGACCGGTCAATCCTGGATCACCTCAAAAAAAACCAAGGTGCTCGATATCACCTCACCCATTGACGGAAAACATATCGCCAGTGTACATACCGCTTCGCACGATGACTATGTGGAAGTGAAAAAACAGGCACTCCGTGCCTTCGAAATATGGCGCAATATACCCGCTCCCAAACGCGGCGAGATCGTCCGGCAGATCGGACTCAAACTCCGTGAACACAAGGAAGATCTTGGCAGGCTGGTCACGCTGGAAATGGGAAAATCCCTTCAGGAAGGCTACGGCGAGGTCCAGGAAATGATAGATATCTGCGATTTTGCGGTTGGTCTTTCCCGACAGCTCTACGGCTTTACCATGCATTCCGAGCGCCCGGAACACCGTATGTACGATCAATATCATCCCATTGGTATCGTTGGGATCGTTTCCGCGTTCAACTTTCCCGTTGCCGTCTATGCATGGAACGCCATGCTTGCAGCGGTCTGCGGAGATGTCTGTATCTGGAAACCCTCATCCAAGGTACCCTTATGCGCGATCGCCACGCAAAAGATCATCAGCAAGGTCCTGAAAGAGAACAAATTGCCCGAAGGCATCTTTAATCTTGTCGTCGGCAGCGGACGGGATGTGGGAGAAGCCATGCTGGAAGACAAGGATGTCGGATTGATCTCCATTACGGGTTCGACCCGCGTCGGCCGTCATGCCAACGAAGTGGTTTCCCGCCGCTTTGGCAAGGTCATCTGCGAACTGGGCGGAAACAATGCGATCATCGTTACCCCAAATGCGGATCTGCAGTTAGCCATCCCGGCCATTGTCTTCGGTGCGGTCGGTACCGCAGGACAGCGCTGTACATCCACGCGCCGCGTCATCATTCATGAAGACATCTATGAAAATGTTAAAAAATCTCTGCTCAAAGCCTATCGTTCGCTCAAAATAGGATCACCCCTGGATGAGAAGAATCATGTCGGACCGCTTATTGATAACGGAGCGGTCAAGGATTTCAAAGAAGCCATACATCAGGCCAAAGAATCCGGTGGAAATGTGATCTGCGGCGGTCAGGTGTTATCCGGAAAAGGCTATACATCAGGCAATTACGTAAAGCCCTGCATTGTTGAGGCCGATAACGGCATGCCGATCGTCCAGGAAGAGACCTTCGCGCCCATCCTTTATCTTGTGAAATACAGCGGAGATGTCGAGAATGCCATTTTCATTCAGAACGACGTCAAACAGGGCCTCTCCTCCGCGATCTTTACGCGCGATATGCGCGAAGCGGAGATCTTCCTGTCCTGCCGGGGTTCCGATTGTGGTATAGCCAATGTGAATATCGGAACATCGGGCGCGGAGATCGGCGGCGCCTTCGGCGGTGAAAAAGAGACCGGCGGCGGACGGGAATCCGGATCGGACGCATGGAAGGCCTATATGCGGCGCCAGACCAATACGATCAACTGGAGTAAGGAAATGCCGCTGGCTCAAGGGATAAAGTTCAACATATAATCTATAATCGGTGTTATGCACACCATGAAAGGAACATATATGATCCAAGCAACAGACGTAAAAAAGGTCCTGTCCAAACACATGCTCACCGACGGGTTCGATGTTATCTTCGACATGGACGCATCACACGGATCCTGGTTCGTTGATAAACGCAGCGGTGAGGAATATCTTGATTTCTTTTCCATGTTCGCCTCATTGGCCGTAGGATTCAATCATCCTTATCTTGTTTCCAAAAAAGAAGAACTGGGACGTATTGCCGTCAACAAACCCGCCAATTCAGATATCTATTCCGTTGAAATGGCCGATTTTGTCGATACTTTTTCGCGCATCGGCATACCGGATTATCTGCCGCATGCCTTTTTCGTATCCGGCGGCGGCCTCGCGGTTGAAAACGCATTGAAAGCGGCTTTTGACTGGAAGGTCCGGAAGAATTTCGAGAAAGGTGAAAGCGAAGCGGTCGGCTATAAGGTCATTCATTTCAAAGAAGCCTTCCACGGCCGCACCGGTTACACCTTATCCCTGACCAATACTTCCGACCCCCGGAAAACAAAATATTTCCCCATTTTTAACTGGCCGCGCGTAACAAACCCGAAACTGACCTTTCCGCTTGATAAACATCGGGCCGAAAATGAAGCGATCGAGGAAAAGGCGCTTGCCGAAATACATGCCATCGTGGCAAAGGAAGCCAAAGAGGTCGCCTGCATGATCCTTGAACCAATTCAGGGCGAGGGCGGCGACAATCATTTCAGTTCATCCTTTATTCAGGCTTTACGTAAGATCTGCGATGAAAATGAGATCCTGCTTGTCTTCGACGAGGTACAAAGCGGTGTTGGTCTGACCGGTAAATTCTGGGCCTATGAACATTACGGCATCAAACCCGATATCATCAGCTTTGGTAAGAAAAGTCAGGTATGCGGTATCCTCGCCGGTCCGCGTCTTGATGAGATCAAGAATAACGTCTTTGTCGAATCCAGCCGTATCAACTCCACCTGGGGCGGCAACCTGGTCGATATGGTCCGCTTCAAATATATCCTCGAGATCATTGAAAAAGAGAACCTTGTTAAAAACGCCGCTGAAAAGGGAAAAGTTCTCTTGAAAGAACTCGAAGGCATTCGTGAAGAATATCCCTCCCTGATCTCCAACGTACGCGGCAAAGGATTGATGTGCGCTTTCGACCTGCCGGATCATGCCAAAAGGAACACCTTCTTAAGTAAGATGTGGGAGAACAAGGTCATGATCCTCCCCTGCGGCGATCATTCCATCCGTTTCCGTCCGCATCTGAATGTGAAAGAGAGCGAGATCCGGCACGGTGTTAAGGTGATCCGTAAAGTATTGAATGAAATGTGATCGCATGATCATGTTCATAATAAAGAGCTCCTGTAACAGGAGCTTTTTTCTTATCGGGTCCCATGCCTTTATCCCCCCCCGATCGTTGCACTGAAACGGAACATTAACTCTCTTTAATCGTTGTTTTTTTAACGCTCATCGATTAACTTAATTATTGATAATAAGAATAACTATTCGGAGGAATTACATGAAACGACTTGCAGTATGTCTGTTCCTGCTGACAGCGGTACTCTTTGCGGAGGTGCGGGTGAGCGGGATCGATGTTCTTGATCTTGGCACGGATGCCCTGCTGCCGCAGTTCAGCGCGGACGGCAGATACATACTTTACGGTGCACCGGACGGTCTGTATATGTACGACAGGCAGACGGCGGTATCGTCCCGTTTTGCGGAGAGCGGGTATGATCCCGTCATGGACGAAGCGGGCGTGATCCGCTACCGTATCGACCATTACGAGCGCGGACACCGCACGAGCACGATCGCGCTATACGATACGAAGACGCTGGACCGGGCATACGTTCTGGAAGGTGTGCGGCCGGACGCGATGCCGAAGATCACCGATCACGGCGTATATTATGTTGAAAAGAACACGATAAAGAGCGAAACGCTGCGTGCGACACGTCCTTCGAAACCGGTGGCTTTTGTATTGGGCAATTCGGTAGTCCTGTATTCCTATGGGACCTCACGGATCCTTCAGCCGGCGGGTGACCGTCCGCACATCTGGCCCTCGGTCTCTCCGCAGGGCGACAAGCTGTGCGTGGTGGGCGGCAACGATATGTACGTCAGCGACCTGAGCGGCAAGGTGCTTTTCACGGTCGCGGACGCCCGGGCGCCGCAGTGGTCGCCGGACGGCAGCCGGATCGCGTTCATGCGCGATACGGACGACGGTCATGTGATCACGGGCTCAGATATATACGTGGTACGTGCGGACGGCAGTGCTTTGACGCGTTTGACGGCGACGGAGGATCTGATGGAAATGTACCCGCAATGGTCGCCGGACGGCCGGCAGATCATTTGCGACAATCCGGCGGACGGCCGCCCGGTACTCTTAACCCTGGAAATGCAATAGAGGTGCCGCATGAAACGACTGATCATACTATTATTCATTATAAGTTCCTTTCTGACCGCCCAGCAGCTTGACACGATCACCTATAAGATCTGCGTGAATGCCGGTCACGGCGGACATAGGTCCGGCGATCGACCGCCGGTCACACCGGCCGGTTTCTGGGAGTCGGAAGGTAACCTCACCAAGGCGCTGGTCCTTGAAACAATATTAAATCGTTACGGCGTGGTGGATGTGGATGCTTCCACACGGGCAAAGTTCGATGTTATTATGACACGCAGAAACAATCGCAGTAGCGACAATATGGCACTTGCGAGTATCTGTGAAATGGCCAATAGCAATTACAGCGACTGGATGCACTCTATCCATAGTAATGCCGGTGGCGGGACGAACGCGCATTACACCCTGATGTTGTATCCCGGGATAACCGGTGACGCACGTATCAACGGCTTGCCCGGCTATCCCAAATGTCCCGAGCAGGAAGACCTGTCAAAGATCATGGGACCGCTTATCCGTCAGTCCTTGCAAACGGCAAGCACCCAATCTGCCGGGGACTGGTCCTTTTATTACGGTTGGGGCTACACCGGCGATATGAGGCCATATCTGGGTGTATTCCGCACCCTGCAGGTACCCGGAACATTGAGCGAAGGAACCTTCCACGATTACTATCCCGAAACCTACCGTCTGCAGAACCTGGATTTCCGCATCAACGAATCCTGGGCGATCTTCATATCTTTTCTGACACATTTTGAACTTCCGAAACCCGAATTCGGGAATCTCGCAGGTATCGTACGGACCCGCGAGGAGATCGTCAATTACGCCTATCGCAGCGGATCAGACGATCAGTACAAACCGATAGATAGTCTGGAGATCACGATCTATCCCAGCGCTTCTCCGGCGGAAAGCCGTAAGTATTACGGCAATACGACCATGCATGTCGATAAATACACGCCGCAATGGTCTCATATCACAAGCGGTTCGCCGATTAATGTAAATAACTGGGCAGCTATTGATGACAATTCAAATTATGATTATTACATGAACGGATATAACAACAATCACGGTTATAATCAAAAGAACGGCTTTTATCTCTTCGACAGTCTGGCATTCGGCAATTATACGGTGATATATGACGCGCCGGGGTACTGGCCGGACACGACGGAAGTGACCATCGACGGTTCGAAATTCTTCTGGACAAAGAATTACTTTTTAAGTTCTTCCGTTCCACCCTATGTAAAAAGTGTATCACCCGCAAATAACGAAGACATGCATCCGGCATGGGAACCGATCGTGATCACCTTCTCCCATGAGATCGATACAACATCCTTTCGCGATGGCCTGATCCTTTCGCCCGATGCGGAACTGATCATCGGCTGGAACAATGCACTTACGACGGTCACGATACACGCTGCCGACGATACGCTGGATGTGGAAACCGAATTTACGCTTACTCTGAAGGCAAATATGATACTGGGAAACCGTGGTCAGCAGTTGGACGGTAACGGTGACGGTGTGGGCGGCGATGATTTCGTGCTGGTATTCACTACAAGCCCTCCGGACATTTATCCGCCCAAGATCGTTATGCATTATCCGCCCACAACGGGATATTGCGATGATCTTCAACCGATCATTTCCTTTCATTATGATGAGATCATTGACGATTCGGAAGATATCAGCGATAAGTTCTCCCTCGTGCGGGTAACTTCCGGAACAGCCGATATCGACTGCGATTTTGATATATATCATATCGGCGGTAAAAGCATTGTCTCTCTTTTCCCGAAAGAGCCGCTTGTTCGTCTATATGCATATCGCCGATATACCTTTAGAGGTCTAAAAGACCTTGCCGGAAATGAAACGACCAGTAACCAGTATACTAATCTGAGAATTCTGGGCGATATTCCCTGGTATGCCGATACGCTTGTGATCGACAATTTTAATTCCGATCTTACCGGCCGCTGGAAACAACCGAGTTTCAGCGGTACGACCGAAGGTCTTTTAAATGGCGAAACCGCAGCAAATTCACGCTATGTGAATCATAATACCAACAGCAGCAACTCCATGCGCATCTACTATAAATTCGATACCGAAGCCGATTATGGGCTCGCGCGCATTTATCTGGACGTATCCAGTCCACAGGCACAGCGCAAGTTCACGGACGCAAGTATTCTGCAGGCTTGGGTCTTCGGCGACGGAAGCGGAAACCTTCTCCGCTTTGCCCTGGACGATCCCTCCGGCGGAGCTTCCAATCATGAGGTCAGTCCCTGGTACCCGCTCGATTTCACCGGTTGGAAGCTGATCAAATGGGATCTGCGCGACGGCGAAACGGGTGTCTGGGACGGCATTTCCGACGGCACATTCAACGGTCCGCTCAACTTCGACAGTTTCCAGATCGAATATGTGGACAGTCTCGGCAATAATGAAGGAACCATCTATATCGATGATATGATGGTCCTGACCCCCGGCGGTGTGGGTGTCGGCGAAACGGATGTTCCGCAGGCATTTGCGCTGGAACAGAATTATCCGAATCCCTTCAATCCGGCAACCACGATCAGTTATCAACTGACAAGCGCCGGACGCATCGATCTGTCGGTCTTCGATGTCAACGGCCGTCATGTAAGAACGCTGGTCAGCGAACGAAAGAACGCCGGTACGCACAGCATCGATTTTGACGCTTCGGACCTGCCCAGCGGGGTGTATATCGCCCGTCTGCAGCATGCCGCCGGTACGCTCAGCCGAAAGATGTTACTGGTAAAATAGAATATTAGAATAGCGAATAAACAGCAAAGCAAAACCCGTAAAAGGTTTTGCTTTGTCATTTGTGAATCAATTTTTTTAAAATCCGAAGATAATATCAGACTACTTCACCGATCAGATCATAATCCAGCGCATCGCTGATACGGATATCATAGAATTCACCCGGCTTCAATTCACCCGGAACGATCACCCGATTGTCAATATCGGGCGAATCACGGTAGGTGCGTCCGTAGCTGTCATGAGCGCTGCTGTCATAACTATCGATCAGAACACGCTGCATGCTGCCCTCCAGGCGCCGATTATTCTCAAGGGATATCTCCTGTTGAACCTGCATGATCGCCTCAAGGCGCTGCTGTTTGACCCCTTCCGGCACGGGATCTCCCAGTGCTTCGGCAGGTGTTCCTTCCTCCCGGCTGTAGGTAAAAGCGCCAAGTCGGTCAAAACGCGTTTCTTTAACAAAATCAAGCAATATATCAAAGGCTTCCCGCGTTTCCCCCGGAAATCCCACCATAACGGTGGTACGAAGCGCAATGTCCCTTATCTCACGCCTTAACAAGGCGATCAGTTCGCGGATGTGATCTCCGTCCTTACCGCGTCCCATCGCCCGAAGCACATCCGTATGAATGTGCTGGACGGGAATGTCGATATAGGGCAAAATATGGTCGCTCTGATTGATCACATCGATCAGATCAGGGGTAAAATGTGCGGGGTGTGTGTAATGCAGGCGGATCCAGGGAAATGCTCCCTCACTGTCCAGCATTGTCAGAATATCCGTTAAAGAGGGTTTGCCGGGAAGGTCCCTTCCGTAGGTCGTCGTATCCTGTGCAATGACGATCAGTTCCTTTATCCCCTTCTCGGCAAGATATGCCGCTTCTTTTCTTATTTGATCGGGGGTAAGACTTTTTTGTCTTCCGCGTATCAGCGGGATAGCGCAGTAGGCACAGCGGTTATCACAGCCTTCCGAGATTTTCAGAAAAGCAAAATGTCCGGGGGTCATGAGTGATCGCGGTGAAGGAATAAGATCCGGACCCAGGAGATATTTCGCTGTTTCTTTTATCTCATGAACACCGAAAAAGGCATCGACCTCGGGCAACTCCTGTCTTAACTCCGACTTGTAACGTTCAGACAGACAGCCGGTTACGATCACTTTGTCAACATTTCCGTTTTCTTTCAGCTTACATGCCTGAAGAATGGTATTGATACTTTCTTCCTTTGCCGGCAGAATAAATCCGCAGGTGTTTATGATCAGCACATCGGCCTTTTCGGGTTGCTCCGTATAATGCATTCCACCATGGACTAAGAGCCCTTTGATCTCTTCACTATCCACAAGATTCTTTGAACATCCCAGGGAGATGATATGCAGATATTTATTGCTCATGAAAACCCTCGAACATGGCGTGAACGTAGGCCTGCGGTGAAAAGGTGAGCAGATCTTCGAGGGATTCACCGAGACCGATGAACTTGACGGGGATATGCATTTTTTGCCGTATCGCGACCATACTGCCGCCCTTGGCCGTCCCGTCCAGTTTGGTAACGACCAAGCCGGTGACCGGCGTGATCTTTGTGAACTCGGCGGCCTGTACAACACTGTTCTGTCCGATGGATCCATCAAGTACAAGCAGCGTTTCATGCGGTGCATCGGGAATGAGCTTTTGAATGACCCGTTTGATCTTATCCAGTTCCTGCATCAGGTGTGCTTTATTGTGCAGACGGCCGGCAGTGTCTACAAAAATAATATCGCTGCCCCGTGAGATCCCCGACTGAATACCGTCATAAATAAGTCCCGACGGATTCTTGGCATCCATGTTCTTGATAATATCCACTCCGGCTCGTTCGGCCCAGACTTCAAGCTGTTCGATCGCGGCGGCACGGTAGGTATCCCCTGCGACAATCAGGACGTTTTTCCCTTTTTTTCGGTACAGGGCGGCCAGTTTGCCGATGGTCGTCGTTTTTCCCGCCCCGTTCACGCCGATGACCAGAACCACGCAGGGCCGGTGCCGGTCGACAGGGATCTCAAGTTCGTCCCCTTCGAACAGTTTTGTAAATATCCCGCTCATCAGTTCACGTACATCTTCATAATCGAGAATGGCCTTTTTGCGGGACGCGTTCTCGATCTCTTTCAGAATCATTTCCGTAACATCCGCACCCAGATCCGATTCATATAAAAACGCCTCGATATTATCAAGAAAAGCGCTATCGATCTTCATCCCGCGTCCAAAGAGGTTCAACAGCCCTTCTTTGAAGCGTTTTCGTGACGGACCAAGTCCGTTCTCATAACGTTCCGCGGGGTTGGGAACAGCTTCCGCAGAATGCGATCTTTCTTTTTTTCTTCTAAATAATGCCATATTTCAGTTCGTATCTTTCATGTTTCTGATCATGATCATATTGTGTACGATATAGACTATCCAGCTCAATAACATGAATCCGAAGGTGATTTGCAGCAACAGGTACGCATAAAGATGTACCTGCATATAATATTCCACGATCCAGAGCACGCCGCTTACGGTAAGGAATAAAATGAATATTTTACCGAGAATATTCGCACCGCCTACGATGCGGTGACGCTGATATAAAATATTCCCGATGATGGAGATACTCAGATCACGGAGGATCAGGATAATGATAAAGCTGACCGGGAAATCCATTTTCATTGCCATCAACAGCATCATGCTGACAGCAACGACCTTGTCCGCAAAAGGATCCAGCACTTTCCCGAAATCCGAGACCTTCCGGGTCTTCCGCGCCACGAATCCATCCAGCCAGTCGGTAAGGACACATATCCCCAGAATGACCATTCCCCATCCCCAGCGGTCGATATGGAACAAATAGAGCGCCGGAACGGCCAGCACTATCCGGGACAAACTGATCATATTCGCCAGCGTGAAGAAAGCGTCGGTATCCGACTTGCGGGTCACATTTTTATCTTTTATCATTTTATCGTACATTGTTTTCCCCGTTCAGCAGTGAATAATAGGATAAAATATGCGGTTTTTCAATGATTAGTTCAACCGGAAAATGTTCTGCGACGCAACAATCTTCCATACGGATCATATAATCGCACACGGCAAGCAGATCGGCCAAACGGTGGGATATGACATAGATTTGCGTACGTTCGCGCATCTTACCGATCATGGAAAAAAGTATCTGACGGCAATGCGTATCCAGTGCTGTCGTCGGTTCGTCCAGTATGGTCACAGGCGCCAATACGGCGGATGCGAGGCAAATACCCAGTCGTTGCCTTTCTCCCTCGGAATAATGGGCCAGTCTGCGGTTTCTCGCGATCAGTTCATCGATCTGCAGTTCCCTGCAGGCATCGGCAAATATGCCGGCATCAAAATGTCTTCCGATCTCATACCGCGTATCCCGGTACAGTTCCAATATGCTTGACGGCGTATTCCCGGTAAAAAGCCGCGTAAGATCCTGCGACAGATAGGCACAAAAGGGATATTCCGAAAAAGCCCCGCTGCTGCGCAAGCCGGAATCGGCAAGCAGTTTGATCAGCTGAGACTTCCCGCTTCCGACCGGACCCAGTATGCCGATACAGGAAAAAGCGCTCAGGTCGATAAGATGTTCGTTCCTGAGAAAGGACCCGGGACTGATCGTGTAATGAAAAGGATGGATCTTCATTTTGCGGACCCGATCCTGTTCAATGATGCATGAATAAGTTCACTGTCCGTCAGCAAACCGTATTCCCTGTATGTTGTCCCGAATACTTCCGACGGCAGATCGGCAACGATACTGCCCTTATCCATGATCCAGACACGATCGAAAAAGAGGTATTCATCTGCGATCTGACCCGAGACACAGACGGTTTTACCGCTTTCCTTTAAACGATGCATACATTGATAACACGCCCGGATGGCCGGTGGATCAAGATGCGATGTGGGTTCATCAAGCAGATATATGCCGGCATCGGTCAAAAAGGTAGCCGCGATCATGATCAATTGGACCTCTCCGAAAGATAGCGAATTCATATCCCGGTTCAGCAGCGATCCGATGCCCAGTGTTTCGATCAGTTTTAGATAGTCCGTCCCCGGGTCGACGACAGACTTCCCCGCATTTTTCAGTGAAAAAAGCAATTCATCTTCCACCGTCTGCATAATGATCTGATGCTGTGGGTTCTGCAGAAGAATCGCTGCCTTCTCTTCCCCGCCGATATGACCCTCTGCGGGATCCGAAAATCCGGCGATCGCTTTCAGAAGCGAACTTTTACCACAACCGGAGGGACCCAGCAGAAGCACTGTCTGTCCCGCTGCGATGCTTAGTTCGGAAATTCCAAGAGGGTTCGGGAAATGCGCTAATCGGATGTTGTGCAGTATCATACGTCTCTTATCTTTATTGGGAATATACCGTATAATTCATTTACATCCTAAATGCTTTTTTATAAATTAGGATATGATCACTTCCTGGTTCACACTCAGCAAATGTGCAGATTATTTCAACGGACATTACCGCGACGCGGTACTGGAACGCTGCGTTACCTTCCGGAAGAACGAACTCCGTTTGATCTTTCATGACAGGAAGCCCCTGATCATTCATCTCGGCTCTCCGTTCCACTATATTGTGCCCGCCTCCTTCCCGCTTTCGGAGCGCCAACGGCATGTCCGCATTTTTCCCGAACTGGACGGTGCACGCGTTGAACACTTTATCATGCACCCGAATGACCGCGTCCTTACAATCCGGATGAAGGATGGTTCCGCTCTCCATTTGCTTTTCATGAGCAATCGCGGCAACGTGATGTATACACTGAACGAAAAACAGGATCTTTTCAAGAAAGCGCGTCTTGACGTATCCCTTCCGGAAATTTCACATGAAACCCCGTTATTTTTTAACTCCTTAGAGCAAGACCCGCGTTTCAGTCCTTACTGGAAAAAGAATATCTCCACACTTCTGGGAACAGATGATTACCGTGAGATCCTGGATATTCTTGCCGCATCCAACGGGGACGGCACGGGACAGCGCTTTCTTCTGACCAATAGCCCGGAACCCTATGATCCGGATATCTTCTTTGATCATTATCGCTCCTTTATTTTCACACGTTTGAAAGAAATGCAATTCCGCAAGGAATTTGACCTTATCGAGCGGCGGCTTCAGGATGAATTGGAGAATCTGCGCCGGAAGATCAATGAAACGCGCACGATGGGAAGCGGAACACTGCGTGCGGAACGTTACCGCTATTTTGCCGAAACACTGGCTGCCTGCCGCCATGATATCCCGCCGCATCAGGATCTTTTTTCCATACCGCCGCCCTTCCTCAATGAACGTTTTCCGGACCGCATTCCATTAAGATCCGATCGGACCGTATCGGAAAATATCGATGACTTTTTTAAAAAAGCACGCTCCACAGTGAAAAGAATGGAAGAGAATGAACTTCGGCACGGCACCTATCTGCTGCAGTATGAGGAGATTGAAAAAGCCTACCGTGCTTTTCGGGAGATCGGCGATCTTCGGGGACTCGAGCACTGGAAGTCAATGCATAAAATAATTTCCGGGACGGAAGCACGGGATAACACAAAAATGCAGCGGCGGCCCTATAAAGAATATATCATCGAAGGGGATTGGCGTATATGGGTCGGAAGATCGGCAAAGGATAATGATATGCTAACATTCAGGCATGCTGCGAAGTCGGACATCTGGATGCATGTGCGTCACGGCAGCGGCTCCCACGTCATCATCCGGAAGGAAGGAAAAAAAGAAATCCCGAAGAACGTCCTTGCTTTTGCCGCATCCCTTGCCGCCCGCTACAGCGACCAAAAACATGCCGGCCTGGTCAGTGTGGTATGGACCGCCTGTAAATATGTCAGCAGGATCAAGAACGCCCCACCCGGAAAAGTGCGGTATCAGTTCGAAAAAGATATCATGATCGAACCGCACGGAGAAGACTGATCCGGCAGCTTCACAGCGCTTGCGCGCATCGGTATTTAAAGAATGATCGTAAAAATATTGTAGATCGTGTGCGTATAAGCCGCAGCACCCAGTCCGCGGAACATATAGATCATACCCAGAAAAACACCCCCGAGCATACGGGAAAAGAAGGTGCTCCAGATAAACACATCACCTGCGGTTCCAATATAGTGTGCAGCGGAAAAGAGCAAGGAAGACAGGAGGAGGGCCGACAACCTCCAGAGAAGAGTCTTTCCCGGTAATCTGTCCGCAAGTAAAAGCAACCCCTGGAGTAAAAAAGCCCGGAAAAGCAACTCTTCGTATACCCCCGCGCCCATGCAATATCCGACATCGACAGCCGAAATGGCAAGTACCGGAGGCAGCATCAGGCTCATTGAAAAGGACATCATGGTAAAGAGCAGCATTGCGTAAAGTGTGCTTTCGGCGATCAGGACCGGATAATAATGCCAATGGATCTTTATACCCTCTTTTTCACGATGCGCGCCCTGCAAGATGGCCGTAATGATAAAAAGACAGGCGAACATGACAATGCCGGCGAGCGGACCGTCAAACCCGATCTGCTCGAACAAGCGCTTGAACATCACATCGGCGGCATTGCGAATTTCCGCACTTGCCCCGCGATGCACAAGGATCATGGAGATCTCGTAATAGATCGCAAGAGGAATGATGATGATTACGCCGAACAGAGGGGATGCGGTATGCTTTAGATAATGCTTCATCCGGATCACATTTCTTTATGAACGATCCTGCCGCCAATCACGGTCAGCACGGAGTGGATATTTTTCCAGTCTTCCAGATCCTGTTCAAAAACATCCCGGTCGCAGACAAAACAATCTCCGAGATATCCGGGCATGATCAGACCTTTTTTCTCGTTCCACCCGGAAAGAAGCGCTGCCTGGGAACTGTAGGCGCGCACGGCATCGCTGATCCGTATGCTTTCTTCGGGATACCAGGGTTCGGTATCATCTTTCCCGGTGCGCTGTACTGCCGCATAGATCCCCTTCCAGGGATGAATGCTCTCTACGGGTGCATCGCTGGCAAATCCGAAGGGGATACCCGCCGTTTTCAGGGAATGGAAAGGATAGGCATAGCGACTCCTGTCGCCCCAATGAAGTTCCGCGATCGATTTATCATCAATGATATGTGCAGGATTTAAGGATAGCGGTATGCTGTGTTCAGCGATCCTGCGGATCAGTTCGGGATCAAGCAGTTGAGCATGTTCGATACGCAGCGGAACCCGCAGAGGACGTCCGAATTGATCCAATATATCCAGAAGATGTTCCACGGCGGCATCACCCAGCGCATGTACGCTTAGGGCACAGGCGTGACCTTCCGCACGGGCAATGGCGCGCATCAGTTCATCGCCGTGCATTTGCTTCTTTCCGTAATGCAGGGCATTTTCATAAGGTTGACGCAGCCAGGCTGTCTGACTCCCGAGAGCACCATCGACAAAGATCTTGATCCCGAGAAAACGCAGCCAGTCACCGCCGTTGCCGTGACGCAGACCGCGTTCATATACCTCTTCACTATCGGAATTGTAGATGTAAACGCCCAGACGCAGCCCGCGCTGTGCACTGTGCTGATATAAGGTCAGATATTTCTTATAATTCTCAAAGTGCTCCATGGTATGCACCGACGTGATCCCGAGTCGATAAAAATCCGAAAAATAACTTTCGGGTTCGCGAAAGATACCGGTCGGCCTTACCCGCAGAAGCGGATCGAGGAGCACTTCCAGTGCTTCTTCGTGCAGGAGACCCGTCAAGCGGCCGTCCGCATCGCGCTGAACATACCCTTTGTGCAACATTTTCAGCACATCTTCAAAATCAAAGAGATTCAGGATCCCGTCATTGACCCAGGCGGAATGCAGGTCCTTACTGAACAGAACCGCCTTCTTTTCCTGACCGAGAAAATCAAGGTCCTTGCGATGAGGAAATCGCTGTTCTTTCCATGCATTCTGGTTCCAGCCTCCCCCGATGATCCATTCACGGTCCTCGGCTTCTTCCCGGATAAAATCACAGGTTTCTTTCAGGGAAATGAAGGAACCCAGATCAAGATGTTCACGTCGCCGCGCCCACTCGGTCAGATGCAGGTGCGTATCAATGAAACCCGGGAAAATGATCCGCCCCCCCACATCGATCTTGTCAATGTTCCCAAAAATGAAACGGCTCACCCCGCTTTCATCACCAACGTAGGTAATGATACCATTATCGATCACCACCGCACTCGCCCCCTGCAGTCCCTGCGGTCCGTAAACCTGTCCATTGTGTAAACATATCAGCGCCATGTATGAAATTAAAAAAACTCATGGGATAATTAAATTACTTTCTTATATTTTTTATTAACATAAAAGAGGTGTTATGAAATATTATATTAGTCTAATTATCAGTGTGTTAGTTCTCTTTAGCTCATGTTCCTCCCCCAAGGAACCGCTGATCGGGATCACGATGGATTACAGCAGTCCGAGATACAGCATACACAAAACCTACCTTGATGCGGTACGTGAGAACGGCGGACGAGTTCGTCTGATCCCCTGCACCGACGACATCGATCTTTTACGCCGGGAGCTGAAGGAGGTGGATGGCATCATTTTTATCGGCGGTGCCGATTATGAACCCTCCTGGTACGGAAAGACCCTGCATCCGAGCATGACGCTCATGGACCCGCATCGCGGAAGCTTCGACAGTCTCTTCATGCATCTCGCACTTGAAAGCGGAAAACCCATCCTTGGCATTTGTGCGGGTCAGCAATTGCTTGCGATCATGACCGGTGGAAAACTTTTCCGTGATATCCCCGGTCACCGGAATGTACAGCATCCGATATCCATTCTACCCTCCTCCCGCATGGAATCCCTGTACGGCAGCGAAATAACGGTCAATTCCTGGCATCACCAATGTGTTGATCCCGCTTATTTACCTGCGGATTTCCGCATAACGGCCTGGTCGCCCGACAGCATCGCCGAAGCCATAGAATATCAAGGCAAACAATGGATCATGGGTACGCAGTTCCATCCCGAACGTCTGCCGCGTGAAGAACGTGACCGGCTCTTTACACTTTTCATCCGGGCGGCGGGAAAACAATAAATGGAACTCATCCCTCTCGCCAGCGGAAGCAAAGGCAACAGTTATCTGGTCCTTTCCGGACGCACAAGCATTCTGATCGATGCGGGACTTTCGGCCAAACAACTCTGCCTGCGTCTTGCGATCAGCGGGATACAACCCGAAACGATCGATGCGATTTTCGTCACACATGAACATGCGGACCATATCGCCGGAGTGCGGGTTTTTTCCAAACAATTCGATATCCCCGTTTTTATGAATGCAGCCTGCTTTGCCGCCGCACACCACCATTACAAGCTGGAAGAGATCCGGAACCTGCACTTATTTGAAACAGGTGTTTCTGTTGAATATCAGGATGTTATACTCCATCCTCTAAGTGTCAGTCATGATACGTCGGACCCCATATGCTTTACACTTGACAATGGGAAAACATCCCTCGGTATCTTTACGGACCTTGGGAAAATATCCACCCTCATTCAAACCCATGCCAGGCAGCTTGATGCACTGATCCTCGAGTCCAATCATGATCCGCTCATGCTGAAGATGAATAGCCGCTATCCCGAGAAGGTCAAGCAGCGCATCCGTTCCAACCGGGGACATCTCTCCAATATCCAGGCTGCGGAATTCGCGCGCGATATCATTCTTCAGGGAAAACTGCATTTCCTTATGCTGGCACACCTCAGTGAACAGAACAATACCGAGGAACAATGTATCCGGACCTTTAGCGATATCTTTTCACCGCATCACATCGATCTTCCCCTTTCCTTTGCCAGACAGGATGCTCCCGGACCCAAAATAATATTGTAATATTGCAGTATGCATATTAAATTTTAATACATAATGACAATACAAAAAGGGAGGAAACATCGTGAAATCATACCGCATCCTCATACTGCTGACCCTGCTCCTGCTCACATCCTGTTCTTATAAGGACTGGCGGGAATACCGGCAAGCCATCAAGACGGGGAATCCACGGGTGATCAACCGTTATATAGCCGAAACCAAATCGGAGCTGTATGCCGGAAAGGCATCGGACAAACTGGAAAAAATTTATTATCAACGCGCAAATACCGAGGCTTCCTGCCTCAGTTATCTTGCGAACTATCCGGAGGGTATATACGTGGAAAAAGTCAACGAAAAACTCGAGGATCTGATCTTTGAACGGGCAACATCAAGTATTTTTGCCGTTGCGGATTACATCAGAAATTATCCGCAGGGAAAATACCGTGATCATGAAGTGATCCGGGACAGGGAGCGGCAACTCCGGGAGCTGATACGCCGCCTGAGTTCCGATGAAATTGAAGCGGTTCTGCAAAAAGTGGCCGATACACCGGCGGAACTACCCGCTAAAAATGAGATCGCAGTGATCGAGACCCCTTACGGGATCATGAAAATGCGTTTCTTTACCGATAAAGCACCCATTCACTGTGCTAATTTCAAGCGTCTCGCCGAAAGCGGCTATTATGACGGCGTGACCTTCCACCGGGTCATCCCCGGTTTTATGATCCAGGGCGGTGATATCAACAGCCGTGACGGTAAGCGCGCTACCGATGGCAGGGGCGGCCCCGGTTATACCATCCGGGCCGAATTCAATGATATTTCGCATCAACCCGGGATCGTTTCCATGGCACGCACGTCGGACCCCAACAGTGCCGGATCGCAGTTTTTCATCTGCGACGGTGCGCCCAATTGGCTGGATGGGAACTATACGGTATTCGGTGAGATATTCGAGGGTAAATCCATTATCAAAGCGATCGCCAATGTACCGCGTGACAAACAGGATAATCCACTTGAACCCGTTTACATGCGAGTTACGATCGTTAAAGAAAAATGAGTCCATCACATAAAAGGATCGGCCTGGCTCTGGGCGGCGGCGGTGCGCGCGGGATCGCGCATCTCGGTGTCCTTTATATGTTCGAAAAATACGCGATCCCCGTCGATATGATCGCCGGAACCTCTATCGGCGCACTCATCGCTGCAATGTACGCCCGCTACAAAGATGCCAGAATGATAAGCCGCATGTTCTTCGAAGCACAGGAACTGCCTGAGTTCAAAGACCTCAATCTGGATAAGATCGCACGGAATGCCCGTAAGGAATCCAGGTTCAAACACATCAAAGGCAGTTTTTCCAATTATTATCTCCGCCATAATATGGGTTTTCTCAAAGCAGAAAAGACAGAACGCTTTCTACGTACGCTCCTGGGGGACATCCGTTACGATAATCTCCAGATCCCTCTCGGTTTGGTCGCGGGCAATATCAACAAAGGAACAGGCGTGTGTTTCCGTGAAGGCGATCTCCTGAAACAGGTGCAGGCGAGCATGAGCCTCCCCCTCTGGATGGAACCGGTACGCATTGACGGTGATTACTATGTGGACGGGATCACGCACGATGTCGTTCCCGTCAGCGATCTCCGCGAAATGGGTGCCGATATTGTCATCGCGGTCGATATCTCTTTACGCACCGAGCATCCCCGCATATCACATGCGGTTGAAGTTAAGTTCATCGCAGATTCCATGTCGGTGAACCGCTCCATTGATCTTTCACTGGAAAAGGCCGACATTATCCTGCGTCCCGATACCAAAGGTCTTATGTGGTTTGAATTCGATCGCGCTCCCAAACTTATTCGTTCCGGAAAGGAAGCGGCTGAACATCTTATCCCGGAGATCAAGAAATTCTTATAATATCCTTGCAATTGTGGGGTATATAAAATATTTTTATATAGATGCATAAAAAACACATACAAAAAATTCCCCTTAAAATAAAGGACCAAAACATGGCAAAGATAAAAAGTGTTCTCTTCGTTATCGTGGCGCTTCTCGGTCTTTCCGGCTGTTTTGAATTCCGGATCCCGAGGATCGGACCCATTGTCCCTCCGAAGATCGAGGTCGGTCCCTATCAGTTCTACCTCACCAGCATAACCGTCAATTTCGATACGCTGGTCGCCTTCCTGGGTGACGAATCGCCCTTTGATGACTTCCGTGAAAAATACCCCGATGATCCCTCCGGACAAGCGGACTGGTTCGTTATGCGGGATACCTTCAATACCGTCTTTGATCTCGATATGAGCATGGAAGCGGATCCCATCACCAATACCATCACCGAATCCATGGAGTATGTTGAATTTGCAACACGCACCTTCTCCCTCTCCGACCCTATCACCATGGATGAGATCATAGATCTTTCGCTTGTTCCCGACGGTACTGATATTCCCGTAGATTCCGTCTCTTTCCCCCCCGATACATCCTATATCAGTTTCCCGATGGACATACAACGTTTTGCGTCAGGCAACCTGGCCGTCACTATTCAGAATGACATGCCGGCCACCCTCGGTAATCCCGTATCCGTTATGCTACACGATTCAACTACGGCGGCTCCCATACTCGATCCGCTGGGTAATCCCGTCGGACTTATCTGGGACAGTACGATACCGCCGGGAGGGAGCTCGACCGAAAACCTGTCACTGGCCGGTGTGGAGTTACCAAAATATGTGATGGTCATTGTCAACGGTGTGATCTGTGGAGATAGTCTGGAAACATTAACGACCTCTCCGGAAATGCGGGCATCATCGTTTTCGGTTGACGGTTCCATTTCATCACTTGTCGGAGAATATGTCCTTGGCGATCTGGATCCTCAAGTTTTGACCGACACCAGTTATATCAGTTTCGGGGACGATCTGAGCGATGCGTCCATCAGTGTTGAAAAGGTCAATCTTGATACCTGCAATATCGTTTTCTCGATCACGAACACATCCAATATCACCGGTACAATACTCCTGGATGTCATGTCTCTTGATATTTCGGAGGCACCGGGAATTCAGCATTTTACGACCGGTTCTATGGCAATCCCGCAAAACGGCAGTATTACATACAGCTTTCCCCTTAACACCGCTTCGGTCGATCTTGGCGATGATTTTGAGTACCGGACCTTTATCGATATTCCGGGTCAATACAATGAACTCTACGCTACAGATTATTTTGAAGTTGAATTTTCCTTCTACGGTAAAAACCCCGGTGATCCCATCAGGGTAAAATCTGTTGATGCAACCTTCAACAATGCCGAATATATCTTCGACAATGTCACGATCGAAATCGGCATGGGCGATATGTTCCCAGAAGAGTTCAGCGGTATCGAACTTGCCTCGATCGAACTCAGCGTAGATATCAATACGGATATCACCATACCCATGACCGTTGATATGGATCTGATCGGAGTAAAGAACGGCGGCGCGGATTCGATCAGTCTGTCCATTTCGCAGCAGGTAACGGGTCCCGGTTCCAATAACCGCCTGGTATTCGAAAATGCTGAGGATCTCATCAACTTTAAACCCGATTCTCTGATATTTGACGGAAAGATCTCTCTGAACGGATCAGGAAACATTCCTCTTGATCAGGTCATTTCCATTGACGGTATGTTCGGAGTCCCATTCCAGTTCACGATCACCGAACCCCTCTCTTTTTCGCCGGGTTACTCCGCCATGAAGCTGGAAGAACTTCCCCCTTTCCTCGATGACTTCAGCGGGTCCCTGGAGGCCGTGGTCAACAACACCTTCCAGTTCGGGGTTGATTTCCTGATCCAGGCCGCCCGTGACACGAATTATTTCGATAACACGGCGTATGCGGACTGTGTTCGTACACTCGCCGATATTTCCATACCGGCCCTTGACGAATCGACGCAATTACTGGTCCTGACCAAAGAAGACTATGATTTTCTGGCCAGATCCCTGGATTCCACCTGGATCTCGATGAAGATCTTCCTCACCGGCAGGAGCGACGGTCAACCGACAACCTTCTTAAGTACGGATTCGGTATCCCTGCGTTTGAATATCCGGGCGGAAGGTACGCTTGACTTTTCTTTCTTAGCTGATACAACCGGAGGTGGAGAATGAAACGTATACTGATCATTTTATTCGCAATTCTGATCCCTTTATCGGTATTTTCACAGCAAGAGCCTCCGGCTCCCGAACCCGATACCTTTTTTAAGGATCTGATCAAAACCCTGTCTCAGGATACCACAAAACAGAATAATGAGACTGCTAAACCCAAGGAAGAACAACCCTTACCCGCGCCCGATCTCCCGGTTCCCGAACCCCTGACACTTCCCGAAACAAGTGAGCAGCCAAGCGGTCCCGACCCCATGCCCGTTTCTCCGGCTCATGTTCCGCCCGTTTCATCACCCTCGATCGATGATGCTTCTTCCCCCGCCGAATTGGGTACTCCGATCCCCCCTCCTGCTCCGCCAACTGCAAAAGAAGCAAAACCCAAGAAAGAACCCAAGCCTAAAAAGGAGCGCGAGCCCCGGGTCAGAGAAGAACGTGAAATTGTTCCCTATATTGAAGAAGCCGATCCCAAATCCCGCGCGCAGCATAACTATATCAAAAAACTTGAAAAGTCGCCAAAACGTTCGATGCGGCTGATCACTCTGGATCCGGCTGACATTATTTTCGGTCGCAAACACCGCAGCGTTGAGTCGGCGCTGGAAAATCCCGCCAATCTCGGCGTACGCAGCGAGTATTTTTCCTCAATCTCCATCCTTCCGATCAATACGATCATGCTGAATGTCAATACTTCCACGCGTCCCTTCTTTTTGCTTGAGGAATACTTCAGTACGGGAGAACTCCTCAGCGACGATGCCGAGGACAGTCTGATCGCTTTGCTTGGACCCAATGGTCTTGAACTGCCCATTGATATTGCCTTGCCAACGCTCATTTCGTTCAAAATGTCCCCCTTCTTCGGAACGCTTTACGCCAATTCCGGACTGTATGTCCATGAACGGTCACGTATCCCCGGAGAGTTTTTCAATATCATCTTTAAAGGCGCCACCTTTGATGATCCTTTCCAGATGAACGAGGAACTGGGTGTTAATTTGTACGCGTATCTTAAGAATACCGTCGGATATGGTACCTACATTCAACTTCCAAGTTTCCTTGGGGAAATTCGTGTGGGAGGAGCCGTTAATCTCTATGCGGGCGCTTTCTCGGGAATAAATATCACGAATCTGGAATTGGTGCCGACACCCGAAAAAACAAGTTTGCAGGGTACAATGCAGGTCCTGACCTTCGCCGACACACTCAGTCTCTTCGGTGAAGACGGTTTTCAGTTCGGTCTGGTCGATGATTATATCGGCATTCCTCAGTTCACGTTAGGCTATGATGCCGGTTTTGCCTGGCGTTTTAAATTGAACCGTGTTCTTCCCTTTATGCCGAAGATCATTAAGAACTATTTTGATGTTCAGGTCGGTGTCCGTGATCTGGGCGCTTCCATCGCCATGAACCATGCTTACCTCCGCGAGATCAGTTTCGAAGCGGAAGCCGGTGATATTCTAAGCCTTATGAACGGCGGAGATGAATTCTCCATGGATTCCATCATGGTACTGGAAGAAAGGCTCATCTACGCCGATTCCAGCGTATCACGTCCCCTCGGAGCCCGACTGGATGTCCGGGTGAATTATCAACCGGTCAGTCAACTGCTGCTGAAATTTGCCTGGGGCAGCTATCTTACGGAAGGTATCAATGCCACTGCCGGTCCCCATCTGCACTATGGCCTCGAACTGTACCCCATCAAATCCCTGTGCCTCCATGGCTCGGTCACCCAAAAAGGTCCGACCCGCTACTGGGAGACCGGGATCAAGCTCTATTCCCTGAGAAGCGAATTCGGCATCAAGGCCCGTGTTTACGATCTTGACTTCTCCATCACCGAGCATTTGAGCGGTGCGGGGATCATGCTGAACTGGGCAACTTACTTTTAAACATGCTGTGCATTAACAATAAAAACACCCTGTTCATCAGGGTGTTTTTTTATCTATCTGTTTTTTGACTTACGTTTAAGGTTGAAAATCGGGACAGAAAAACTATGTCTTGGCCTTTTTCTTGAGTTCACTGAGCTTCTGCAGCGCAGCCATGGGGGTCATATTGTCCAGGTCCAGATCTTTTACCGCATTCTGCAAAAAACTTTCCTTGGCGGTAAAAATATCAAGCTGGACAACCGACTCTTGCTTTACGGCGGGGGTCAGGACCTGCTTCCCGTCGGGCAGCGTATGATCGGAACCGGAAAGATGGAAGAGGATCTCGTTCGCGCGTTTCACCACATCCTGCGGTACACCGGCCATCTGTGCCACATAGATCCCGTAACTCTTATCGGTGCTGCCGGGAATGATCTTGCGCATAAAAATGACCTTGTCCCCGTATTCCTTTACCTGGACATTATAATTCTTTACCCGTTCCAGGATGTTTTCCAGGTCGGTCAGTTCATGATAATGGGTCGCGAACATGGTCCGCGCCTGCACATCGGGTTTATTATGCAGATATTCCACCACCGCCCAGGCGATGGAAAGTCCGTCATACGTACTGGTCCCCCGCCCGATCTCATCCAGCAGCACCAGACTGCGGGTCGTGGCGGTATTCAGGATATTTGCCGTTTCGATCATTTCGGTAAGGAAGGTACTCTCTCCGAACGCGAGATTGTCGCTGGCACCCACGCGCGTGAATATTTTATCGACCAGACCGATCCGGGCGGAAACCGCCGGAACAAAGCAACCCATTTGCGCCATAAGGGTGATCAGTGCGACCTGACGCAGGTAGGTCGATTTTCCCGACATGTTCGGTCCGGTGATCAGCAGGATCTGATCCGAATGTATATCCAGGTAGATATCATTGGGAATAAAGGACTCATGGGGCGGCAGCAGCGATTCCACGACCGGATGCCGGCCGCTTTTGACCTCCAGGACGCCGTCATCATCCATATCGGGCCGGATCCACTGCTCACGCTGCGCAGAATGCGCGAAACTGCCCAGCACGTCGATCTGTGCCACCCGCTGCGCATTGACCTGCAGAAGGGAGATATGGGCCGATATTTTCGCCAGAAGCTGCTCATAGAGTTCACATTCCAGCGCGATCAGGTTTTCCTCCGCATGCAGAATGGTATCTTCGTATTCCTTGAGTTCCTGGGTGATATACCGTTCCGAGTTGGTAAGGGTCTGTTTCCGGATGTAATCCTCCGGCACCTTATCCTTATGCGCATGGGTAATATCGATATAATAACCGAACACACGGTTGTAACTGATCTTCAGGGTCGGTATGCTCAGTCGCTTTCGTTCTTTTTCCTGCAGTTTCAGCAGATAATCTTTCCCGCCGTGGGCGATATGCCGGAGTTCCCCGATCCTGGTATCGTACGCACTGCGGAACACGCCGCCCTTTGTGATCAGGACCGCCGGATGTTCTTCGATGGCCTCTTCGATCAATACGATAAGATCCTGCATTGTATCCGCTTCCTCGAGCCGGAAGTTGAGTTGCGGATCGATCTCTGCCGGAAGCGTCAAAACGGCGCGCAGACTGTCTTTGAGGGTATTCAGTTCACGCGGCGCCGCTTTCCCTGATGCGATCTTTGCGCAAAGCCGTTCGATATCGGCAATATCCCCCAATATATCGCGGACCTTTTCACATTTCGTATGTTCTTCCGTAAAATAGGCCACATGGTCCAGACGTTCTTCGATGGCTTCCTTGTCCATCAGAGGATAATAGATCCACTGACGCAGCATGCGCGCACCCATGGAGGTCCGGGTCTCATTGATGGCATGGAAAAAGGTGCCTTCCCCGTATTCGCCCGACAAACGCTGGAACAGTTCCAGATTGCGGATGGTAAAACGGTCCAGACCAAGATATTTGTTTATCTCGAACGGACGGATCGTATTGATATGCGCAAGTTGCTTCCGAAAATTTTCATTCACATAGTGCAGGATCATTCCGATGGTTCGCACGGATAAGGGCTTGTCGTCCAGGCCCAGCCCTTTCAGTCCGCTGACCCTGAAATGCTCCCGGATCATATCCTCGGCATAGTGACTGTCGGAAACCCATTCCGGCAAGGTGCTGCAGATCCCGTTATAGTAAGGCAAGGTTTTCCTGATCTGCTGTTCTTCTCCCTCCGGGAGCAGCAGTTCGGAAACGGGCATGGCGCTCAGCAGTTCGATGATCGCCTGTTTTGCCGCCGAGATACTGCGGAACTCACCGGTGGAAATATCCACATAGGCCAGACCCGCGATATCATCGCGAACAATGAGCGCCGCCAGATAATTGTTGGTATTGCTTTCCAGGTATTTATCGTTGACCGCCGTACCGGGCGTTACGATCTCGGTGATACCGCGCTTTACGATGCCTTTTGCCTTTTTCGGATCTTCCAGCTGTTCGCAGATCGCCACTTTCAGTCCCGCTTTCAGCAGTTTGTGCAAATACGCGTCCAGCGCATGATAGGGAAACCCCGCCAGCGCCACATCCGCCGCGGCGCCGTTGCTGCGCTTGGTGAGCGTGATGCCCAGGACCTTGCTGGCGGTTCGGGCATCCGAATCAAAGGTCTCGTAAAAATCGCCCATACGGAAGAGCACGATCTTGTCGGGATGTTTTCCTTTGACCTCCAGATATTGCCGCATAAGGGGTGTTTGCGTTTTTGATACCATTTTGAAATATAAAATAAATTCATATCAAACAAAATCAAATTGTGGGAATGGAAGGTTAAGCATGCGTAAAAGATCTGTATTTTGAACGTATTATTGTAAGCGCGCTGATATCCCGATGGATACAAAATCATATTTCAATAAAAACTATTGTAATTCCCCTTATAGCGTTTTAAATTTTCTGGCTTTTTCGAAAGCAAGGGAGAGGTGGCAGAGCGGCTGAATGCAACGGTTTGCTAAATCGTCGTAGTGCTTCAAGCGCTACCGGGGGTTCGAATCCCCCCCTCTCCGCTCAGTATGTATAAGCCCTTATCTAGGGGCTTTTCTCATTTTCAAAATAATATTGTTCCCATATTGTTTCAATTTTTTAAGGATACACACGTAATAATATAATCGCTTTTAAGTACCATTTCGGATATTATGTACGTATCCCGGACCGATCACGGTCAATCATTGCACTACCTTATGCTTGAATTGCCGCGCTAAAAAGGTTTTGAAGCAATATGATCGCGATATTAATCAATTTTTATGTAATGAGGCTTGAGGAGTTTGTGAATTGGATTAAGTAGGAGAAGCCTTATAATTATTTTATAAACGTTTCTTTAACCCTTTTTGATCTTATTAAATAAGGTATCCATATAATTGCTCCACCAACAGATTGTAATACACTCTGCTCTAAGTAAGATATTTTCCATGAAATTAGTTGATTCTCTATTAGAGGATATGATAGTATATAATCCAATATATTATATAAAATTATTGTTATAACACAGATAATATATGCTCTTGGAAAATAATGTTTTTTTAAAAAGAATAGTACAACACAAGCAGTAAATAATATTAATATTACATATAAAGAATAGTAAGTAAAATTTAACGAGGAAATAACATTAGAGGGTATAGTTGATAAATCAATTCTGTCTGATCCAAATATTTCAGTATCGAAAACCTTTAAATTTTGCAATAATATTGTTATACTAACCAATAAGCCTACCGCCCAAACAATAAGCCATCCTCCAATTTTTTTGGAAGGTATTGAGGAGTTTTGATTATCAGTCTTTTTTCTCCGTTTAAACCAAAATCTTATAATAAAAAAGCCAAGTACAATTGATAAGATACCCATATAAAAATTATATGAATATGCTTCATCGGCAATTGG
Organism: uncultured bacterium; assembly: GCA_964535585.1. GTDB lineage: Bacteria > Fidelibacterota > Fidelibacteria > Fidelibacterales > Fidelibacteraceae > M50B103. Next base: position 82,153 of record CAZHTR010000003.1, read on the forward strand.
CTTGAATATGTTTGTAATTCCAGCCAATATCCATAAAGGCCCTAGGATTAAACAAATAATAATATACCCAATTTCCTCCAGTACTTTTAAAATATTTTTCATAGTATACTCCTCCATAAGTAAAAAATAATTAACAATTTATAAAAACTTATATTCAAAATAAAGTCAAAAGTGTAATAATTAACATTACCCAAGGATTTAGATTACCTCTAAGAGGGCGGCATGGAGGAAAACCGGCTTCCCCAGGAGAAAGGTGTTTTTGATTTTGATATGATAGCGATTTCTGAAATATTTTTTTATATTTTTTTAACGTGGCCATGCAAGGCTAAAAAAAGGTCTGTTTAAAATACCTTTTTATTGCGTGCTTAAAACGCCACTTTATCCCCGCTTTCCTTGATTTTTTCCGTAAAGCGATTCAGTTCTTCTCTGCTTTCTTTGCAACCGCCAGCATTTCCTTGTAGACTAAGAAGAGCCCCCTCCTCTCACCGCTACAATCTACTGAAGCTTCGGTGAATTTCGCGACAGGACGTTTCGTTCTTGGATGAGTTAATCTACTATATATACTTTCTAAAAAAGCATGCAAATAATCTTGAAGCTATTTACAACGGGTTCTGGATTGGTTGTGGCATTAAAGGCGTTTTCTTGGAAAATAAATACTATCTTCATTTTGCTTTTTATCTTTATTGTAAGTATATTTTAATGAATGATAAATAAATTGAACATTTACTGTCAACCGGTAACTAGGTTAACACTAAGAAATCTGAGACGAAACCAATCAGTCCGGACAGCAGGTGTCGACCGGAGTTTATATTACTATCTGCGAGTCATAGATCTTGTTGATTCAAAGAACGTAATTTTAATAAATTAATGACTTGAGAAGTTTATGTCTGATAGAAATAAATTAACGTTAAAAGAATATTTTATAATAAATGCACCTCAATTAATTTCAATTGTATTATTATTATGGGCATTATATCCAGAAAATCCATATGGGTACTATATATTTCTGAGAATTGTATGTTTTTTAACATTTATATACGTTGCTTTTCGATTTTATCACTTCGATAACAAAGTATTTATGTGGATCATGATTTTTTTTAGTATAATTTATAATCCATTGATTCGAGTGCATCTTAATAGAGAAATTTGGTCAGTAATAAATATAATTACTATTATAGTAATTATTATTTCACTTTTTCTGCTGAAAGATTTTAATAATGAATAGAAATCAATTATGAAAAAAGTAATTGAAATTCTAGTATTACCAGTAGCATTTATGAATATTTTTAGTGGTATAGTTGGGGGAATATGGTTACTTATTCTATGGGAATGGCGTTTACTTCTTATAGGTTTAATTCTTACTTTTACCGCTCATTGGTATTTGAGTTTGATCTTGATGCTTTCTACACCATTTGAAATCATAGCAATAAAATTATATGAGCGAAATAGTAAATTGTCTTATTTATTTTCTTATTTTATATTATTATACTATAATATTTTAATATCCGCTAGTTGTATCGTAGCATTTATAATTTGTACAAAATTTTATGATGGAGAAATTAGTATCTCATTAGTACCTTACGTGCTTTGGGCTTGGGCAATGGCGCTAGGTCCATGGAGATTTTTAGCAACTTATGGCGGTAAGCCAGATTCTAGCACGACAATAATGATATTTAGTGCTTCAATATTGTATTTATTCTTTATTACTAGCGTATTTATTGGTCCCATTATTAACTTAATTGCTATTTTATTCTTTGTTATAGTCCAATTAGTTGCTTTACCACTTTATCTTAATTTTAAAAAAGAAAAAGAGTTTTAAAGATGGCATAATTGGGAAAATAATGATATAAAGGTTATAGATTTTGGGTATACTGACTACAATAATAATTGAGGGTATATTAACCCCAATTAAGGGGATTATTTATATAAACAAGTTCTTTTAAATGTGATCAGCTTAATTGTCTCGATAGTGTAGAGACAATTTCTTTATCCGGAAAAGTCTCTGCGATGCGGAGACAATGCCGTAAGTGTTTTTCACTCCAGCCTCTGCCGTACTTTTCCGTCAGATGCTGCGCCAATGAGACAATGATCTGCTTGCTGTAAGCCACGCGCACGTTTTTCAGAACAGCGGAATTGATGGTTTTTCCGATCTTCGAGTAAAGCAACGTCATCTCGGTATTGACCGAGACGGCAATTTGCTACCGGCTTTGTTCAATGAGACGTATGATCTCATTGATAAATTCAGGTTCAGCAATGTCTTTTATTCTGTACGATCTTTCCGAACAGATTGGTATGCTAAACGCGAGATTTGTGCATTTTTGTGGTGTTTAAGTTTTTGAATTTCGACTTGATTATAAATAGAATAAGTTCTAAAATTACATGTAAAACTAAATTATTGGAAAAAGGTGAATAAAATGCCAAAAAGACATGTATTTATAGGGGTCGTTTTAACTATTTGTGCTGGTTTTTTATTTGCACAGACCGCAGTTGCTCCGACAGTCGGTGACGGTTCTTCGGACAACCCCTATCGAATTGCCACTTTAGCCAATCTTCGCTGGCTCAGTGAGAACTCCGATAAGTGGGCTTCCGGTAAATATTTTATTCAAACGACCGATATTGATGCTTCTGAAACCCAATACTGGAACGACGGCGAAGGCTTTTCACCGATAGGGAAAGGTAACATTAGATTCCAAGGTAATTATGACGGCAATGGACATACCATTTCCGGAATTTACATTAATCGACCGTCAAGCGATTATCAAAGCTTTTTTGGCCGTACATATGATGAAGCCGAAGTTAGCAATTTGGGCCTGATCAATATTGATATTGCCGGTCAAAATTATGTCGGCGGGCTGATAGGATGGAATTACGGTGGCACTGTATCTAACTGCTATGCCAGCGGGTCGGTTTCCGGGTCACGCCATATCGGCGGCCTGATAGGATTGAGTGGATCCGGTTCCGTATTAAACTGCTATGCCAGTGGATCGGTTTCTGCGGTGAGCAATGTCGGCGGCCTGATAGGAGATAATGGATCCTCCGTATTGAACAGCTATGCCAGTGGGTCGGTTTCAGGAGAAAACTATGTCGGCGGCCTGATAGGATATTATCAATCCGGCATTGTATCAAACTGTTATGCCAACGGTGTGGTTACCGGATCAACCAATGTCGGTGGCCTAATAGGATATTGCACCATTAGCGATATTATAACTGCTTGCTTTTGGGATACACAGACATCAGGGCAAGATATAAGTGCAGGAGGGAACGGTAAAACGACAGCTGAGATGAAGGCACAAAGTACCTATATTGAGGCCGGCTGGAAATTTATGGCAGATGCCGACACCTATCACGAAGGGGAATATTGGTTTTCTTCCAATTCGGGCTATCCCGTTCACGCTTGGGGAGTTATTCAAACGGTAAACACCCTAAAAGCCACTGATATTACCGAGAGTACAGCAACACTCAATGGCAGACTTTATGCCAATGGCTATGCCACTACGGTTGAATTCGAGTGGGGAACTACAGATACATATGGGAATACAGTAGTTATAGGAAGCTATGGCGCCAAAGATTATTTAGATCTAAGTACAACACTCTCTGAACTGACCAAAAATACGCTTTACCATTATCGCATAAAAGCTACGCATACTCAAGGTTCTGAAGTTAAAACATCCTATGGGATCGACATGATAATTTATACTGGAGCTCCCGCAACTGCTCCCGATGCCGGTAATGGTTCTTCGGGCAATCCTTACCAAATTGCTACATTAGCCAATCTTCGCTGGCTCAGTGAGAACTCCGATAAGTGGGCTTCCGGTAAATATTTTATTCAAACGACCGATATTGATGCTTCCGAAACCCAATACTGGGACAACGGCGAAGGCTTTTCACCGATAGGGGAAAGTAGCATTAGATTCCAAGGTAATTATGACGGCAATGGACATACCATTTCCGGAATTTATATCAATCGTTCATCAACCTATTTTATAGGCTTATTTGGATTTATATATACAGGTGCTAATATTCGCAATTTAGGACTGATTGATGCTGAAATTATAGGTTGTTATTTTATCGGCAGCCTTATAGGATGTAATAGGGAGGCTAGCGTATCGAACTGCTATGCCAGCGGTACGGTTTCAGGGGGAAACTCTGTCGGCGGTCTGATAGGGCATATTTTAGGCGGAAGTGTCTCGAACTGCTATGCAAGTGGATCGGTTTCCGGGGTGAGCACCGTCGACGGCCTGTTGGGAAGCTCTGTCGGCGGCCTGATAGGAAGTAATGATTATGCCAGCGTTTCGAACTGCTATGCCAGCGGTGCGGTTTCAGGGGAAAGCTCTGTCGGCGGCCTGATAGGAAGGAACTATTTGACTACCGTGTTAAACTGCTATGCCAGCGGTGCGGTTTCAGGCGAATACTCTGTCGGCGGCTTAATAGGAAGTCTTTCAGGTACGATAAGCGCCTGTTTTTGGGATAATACGGTTAATTCCGGGTTGGATGGAGTGGGATATGGATATAGCGGTGATCAGGTTACGGGAGAAACAACAACCAAGATGCAAACAAAAAGCATCTATACCGATGCAGGATGGGATTTTTTAACCGTATGGGGTATCAATGATACAATCAATGAAGGCTATCCGCACCTATATTGGCAATCCCCCTTGCCAAGAATAATAATTGGTTCTATTGAAGATATAACAATAGGTTCTGTGGATATCTATGGAGATTTGTTTTACGCTGGCAGTTCTTATCCTCTGCAACACGGATTCTGTTGGAACACTGAAGGAGAACCTTCCCTGGAAGATGATTTCATTGAACTGGGTCCGGTCCCTTCAACGGGCGTTTTCCGAGCACAGATTACAGGTCTTACATCGAACACCCTTTATTATATCCGGGCTTATGCGACGAATGAAGCGGAGACGGTATACAGTCAGGTCATTTCCTTCACAACCCTTAAAACCGGAATAGTGGAGGGTATCCCATCTAACTATGTTTTGTCCCAAAACTACCCCAACCCGTTCAACCCAACGACAACCCTGCAATACGGCCTCCCGGAAGCATCTGACGTAGATCTGATGATCTTTGACATCACCGGCCGTAAGATCAAGAGCTGGCATATAAGCAGTCAGCAAGCCGGTTGGCACAAGGTTATCTGGAACGGCACAAATCAGTACGACCAGCAAATATCAACCGGTGTTTATATTTACAGTCTGAGGGCTGGTGATTTTGTTGATACAAAGAAGATGGTTTTTATGAAATGATAGAATGTGATAAAAATACAGCAATCGTTTTCATTGATGATACTGGAAACGAATTTCTTAAAGATCCAAATTATCCTATTTTTGGGTTGGGTGGTATTATCGTTTTGGGAAAAAATTATTGTAAAGAAATCGTTGAGCCCTGGTGTGAATTAAAAGAAAAGGAATTTGAAAGCAAGTGCACCCCTTTACATGCTACAGATTTAGTTAAGCCATCTCAATCACAGTTGAATGCTCTAAATAATTTTTTTAGTACAAAAATTTTTAAGAGATTTGCATGTACACTAAGTAACAAAACTCAATTAAAAAATATCAGGAATAATTATACCACAATAGTCGATTGTGTTAGAGGTAATATCAATGCATTATTAAAACTTTTATCGTTTGATTCATTGCTCTTTGTAATTGAAGAGTCTGATTCAGTTGATCATGACAAATATAAATCTCTACACTGGCTAGGAGAAAGGGATGAATTTATAAATGTTAACACTGAAGTTATATTTAAAACTAAGAAAGATATTGAACCGGGCCTTGAAGTAGCAGATTTTGTTATAAATGCTTTTGGCTCAACATATAAAGATAAACTTGCCGGGAAAATAACAAGTTCAAACGAAAGACCAGATTATTTTAACATCATAAAATCGGTAAGTGAAAAAGATATAAGCACAATAGAGCTAAGCAGAATTGAAACCGTTGGGTATATCCCAGATTAGATATGTGATTATGAGTTGACCCTCTCCACTCACCTTCTCTGAAGCTTCCTTCTTCGCCCTCTAACTGCCGGGCTTCAAAGGACAAACCGGCGGACAAGCAACCCTAATCTCCCCACTTCGCCAAGGCTACGTGGGGCAAGTAACCTCAACCTCAATATTCGATCACGATCTCCGGGCGCAGGTCAAAATGATCGATATCCCAGACATACTCGCCGCCCGCGGTAGACCCTTTGGGCGCGGACTTTGCATTGTGTTCGATCACCTTAAGTCCTTTGGGCAGCGAAACGGTCAGCCTGCCGGACATATTTCCGCCGATGGCCTTGATCTGCGCGATCTCATCTTTTTCGGGTTTGAACGCGGATATTTTCATCCTGCCGCCGGGTAAGTATTGAATGGAAAATATGTTGATGTCCTTCGAAATAAAATGATAGTCCTCCCCCGCTTTCCCTTTCCTATCCACCGTGACCTCATAACGGCCTTCCTTCAGATACTTCACTTTCTTAAAGCCCGGGAGGTCCGCCAGTTTCGCGGCATCTTTTTGCAGTTCGTCTTCTTCCTTTTTACCCAGTTTCCCCTCACTGTCCGCGGCAAGCGCCAGGACGTTGGTCAGTTTTCCGCCGTACGTAAACGCGTAATTCCCCTTCTTATCGATCGAAACACCTGCCTGAAAGTCCTCGGGAATATAGCAGCCGGTAAGGCATATCATCAGCAAGGCGGCAAATATCCGCTGAAGGATCCTGTTATTGCTCATTTCTTTACCTCAGTGTAATTTTAATTTATGGTTTAAAATATTCGCTCAGCACTTTCATGGCTTCCTGATATCCTATCCTGATCAACTCGGGCGACTGATCGATATCCACCACATTGAATTCCGAGAGATCGGGGCTGATAATAATATCCGCGTCTTTGAGCTGATAGCCCGTTACCGTATGCGACATCATCATAAAACTCCGCATGAGGATCTCAATAAGATTTTCTGGCGGATGTTTGCTGTGCCGGGAACTCAGATCGACCGCGATGATGAGTTCCGCACCCATTTCCCTCAGAGGTGATACGGGTACGTTCTCCACGACCCCGCCGTCAATCAGCATTCTGCCATCGATCTCTACGGGAACGAAGACACCCGGTATACAGGTACTTGCCATCACGGCCATACTGACATCGCCCCGTGTTAACACGATCTTTTCCATACTGTTTATATCCGCGGCGATCATGGCAGTTGGCAGAACGGCATCCTTCAGGTCGACCTGACCGATATATTCCCGGATCAGATCTCCCATTTTACTATTGGACAGTAATCCCATATTGGAAAATGAGATCCCCGACAGATCGCCCCAAGCGATATCTTCGGATATTTCCTCAATGTCTTGCCAAGTGAACCCAAATGCATAGAAAGCGGACACGAAAGCCCCGATGCTCGTTCCGGCGATACAGTCGATGGTAATATTCAACTCATCCAGCGCTTTCAGAACACCGATATGTGCCGCGCCCAGTACCGCGCCGCCGCCGAGGGCCAGACCTGTCTTCGGACGCTCCTCTTTTGAAAACTCTTCCCAGGTGAGTTTAAAGCCGGGTTTATAACTGTTCCCGCCGGCCGCGGCGATACATGCAAAAACCATCAAATAAGCGCCAAGGGTCCTGAAAAAATGTTTCATAGCTATCCTTTAGTGTTATACCGAAGTTTACGGAACTTTTCAGTAAGTCCAAATATCTTTTTTCCCGTCTTCGGAATGCTAGGGATGCGGGCGATGGCTATCGGTCCGTGAATACTTATTTTGGCAAATGCCGGATCTTTGGGATAAAGGCACCGGTCCGGGTTTTGTATTCGGAATAAATGTCCGGATATTTTTCAGTCAGCGCCTTTTCTTCATAGGGCAGGCGCAGGATCATGAGCGAAAGGATGATCAGTATACCCGATATCCCGAAAACAAGACTCCGCGAGATCAGGAACAGTCCCGCGAAAAAAAACAGATACGCGACATACATCGGGTGGCGGATAAAGCGATAGGGCCCCCGCATAATGATCTCGTGTGTCCTCTCCGTATCGATGCTTGTGGAAAAATTATCACCCAGAGCCTGATGGGATGCCAGCAGCAAAATGAGTGACAGAAATGCTATCGGCATGCCCGCGATCTGAAGCCAGACGGGTAATACCGGGTAATGGGATATGAAATATTCCGGAATAAAAATCCTGAATATCGTGGCGGCCATCAAGAGCAGCCCGAAGATGTAGCGGATCAGGATCAGCCAAAGGGGTTCGTAATGAAAGGCCTTTATACTGATCAGATGATTGTAGCGTAATTTATAGACGGAACGGATAAGGACCAGCAGACAGAGGAAGATGATAAAAATGATCGTTGCGGCTTCATGCTTCATGAGAAAATATACCTGTCCTTCCATTTCGCTGAAGGAGAACTCCGCCAGTAAGGGTTCTCCACGTATGCATCCCTTCCCGATAGGTAACTAGTTTATCCTTTTTAATGTATTTTTACAATACCAAAAAATACGGGAACATTCTTTGATTAATTTTATAAATATAATGTGATTAAATCTTTACTGAATATTAACGATGATTATTGAAAAATATACCTTATATTCTATCGTAACTTAAATTTTGAAAGGATGGAACTATGAATAAAACCGATTTTGCCTACCTAAGCCGTAAGGCCGAGATCCTCAGAGCGATCTCACACCCGATCCGTTTGGCCATTTTGCGCGGACTGATCAAAAATGGTCCGACCAATGTGATCAATCTGGAAACCTGTGTGGAGGTTCCGACCGCAACGGTTTCGCAGCATCTGACCAAGATCCGTTATGCCGGTATCGTCAGCAAGGAACGTAAAGGAACCTATATCTACTATTCCATAAAAGACGAAGATGGACTGGTTGATATGCTCAAAGCTTTCCTGAACATGGAATAATACGTCCCTTATAAATAAGCGGATAAATAGAACAGGTCCCTTGTATGTGAGGGACCTGTTTTATATTATTATCCAATTTATTCTATAGACCCAGATACCATGTCGCGATCGAAAAATAGATGATCACTCCGGAAATGTCCGCAATGGAGGTGATCAGAGGTGCACTCGCGACGGCGGGATCGCGTTTGATCATTTTGAAAAGAAAAGGAAGCGATAATCCGACCAGACTTCCGGTCACAACGATACAGACCATGCTCAAAGCGACGATAATGATAATTTCCGGTGCACGAAAGCTTGCAACCATACTCACTCCCAGAGCCATTGTGACCCCGAGCAGAATGGCAACGAATATTTCTTTTACAAACAGAGCGAGCCAGTCCTTCAGGACCACATCACCCGTAGCAAGCGCGCGGACCATCAATGTTGCCGATTGAGCTCCGGCATTTCCGCCACTGTCAATAAGCAGTGGAAGAAAGAACACCAGTGATACAAGCGAAGTAATGGTATCTTCAAAGCCTGCAATGGCGGCTCCGGAAAAAATATTCATAAAAACAAGTGCGAACAGCCATAATATCCGTTTTTTGTAGAGTGATCCAATGCCTTCTTTCAGCGGATTCATGACCACTTCCTGAAAGGAACCGAATTTCTGAAAATCTTCCGTCGATTCTTCTTCCGCGATATCCATCACATCATCAAAAGTAAGGATACCCAGAAGCACCCCTTTTGAATCGGTTACGGGCAGCGCCACGCGATCGGTATCTAAAAAAGCATGAACCGCGGTTTCCTGATCGTCATTTGCATTCAGGGCAATAAAATGGTTGTCCATAAGCTCATCGATCCGTTGTGCGGGGTTCGCCAGCAGGATCTCGCGCACACGCAGGTCATCCAGAAGCTTCCAGTTCTTATCCACCACATAGATCACGTTCAGGGTTTCGGAATCCTTCCCGAACTTCCGTATGTGACCGAGGGTCTGCGCTACGGTAAAATCGGGTTTTACCGCAACAAAATCCGGGGTCATCAGCCTTCCGATACTGTCTTTGGGATAACCGAGCAACATGACGGTGATCTCTTTTTCTTCCGGCGATAACATCTGGATCAGCCGTTGTGCCAGCGGACCCGGCATTTCTTCGAGCAGTGCCGTTCTGTCATCCGGGTAAAGATCATTGAGAAAAGCAGACAATTTATCCTTATTTTTCGCAAATGCTTCAAGAATGTTTTCCTGTTTTTCTATCGAAAGATGATTAAATGTATCTCGGGCCAGGGACTGCGGAAGAAGTCGAAAGACAATAAGATCCTCCTGAAGTTCAAGCGTGCTAATAATTTCTGCTGCCTGATGGGGTTCAAGATGTTCAATTTCCGAACGGACCTGTTTCCATTCCTGCTTTTTGATCAGTTCATGAATGAGTTCTTTTTTAAATTCCATACTGTCCTCATTTCATTTTTTAGTTTTTTTTAATTAATACTATTTAAAGAACATCTCGGATTGTTTCAACCCGTGAAAAGTAATTATTATATTTCAAGACCCAAAATAAAATTTTATCCGATGAGAATGTAAACTGCCTTTCTAAAAATGTCATTAAATAATGGAATTAAAAATATTATGAATATGCGATAAGCTTGTTTAAATTTCATTATAGAACTTAAAATTATTTATTTATATCCCACATTGAAGAGAGGTGAATACCATGAAAAAGATCAATCGCAGAAAAAAGATCGGACTGGCACTTGGCGGCGGCGCCGTATTGGGTGCCGCGCATATCGGGGTTTTAAAGGCAATAAAGGAATTTAATATACCCATTGCCTGCGTGTCCGGTACAAGTATCGGCGCTTTTGTCGCCGCTTTTTATGCCTGCGGCATGGAGTGGGAGGAGATCGAAGCGATCGCCATGGAACTGAAATGGCTCGATCTGTCCGGGCTTTCGCTTTCAAAACTCGGACTGCTTTCCAACGAGCGCATGGGTAAGCTGATAGAAGAACATCTCGGCAAGAAGGATCTCAGGGACGCAAAGATACCGCTTGCCATGATCGCAACCGATATTGTCAGCGGTGAAAAAGTTATCCTTAAAAAAGGCAACATCGCGGATGCCGTTATGGCCAGTACCTGCATCCCCGGAATTTTCACTCCGGTCGAGATCGACGACAGGATGCTGGTTGACGGCGGTATTGTCGAGAACGTTCCGGTAAGCCCTTTAAAAGAAATGGGGGCCGATCAGATCATTGCGGTGAATCTTAATGCGGAACAAAAAGAAACCAAACCCGAAAGTATTATCGAAATTCTTTTACGAACTTTTGATTTTCTGATCGGTACTTCGACGGACCTACAGACCCAAAAAGCGAATGTGCTGATCGAACCGGACCTGTCCGAATTCAATATGGTGGAGATCAAGCAGGCACCGGATCTGATCAAAGCCGGTTATGGTGAAGCCATTTCCGTTTTCAATAAAGTTGTTAAATAGACCTCTAAAAATCAAACGGGCGAAAATATCCGCCCGTTTGCTCATCGCTTCATTCCAAAGAAAATGATCTATGCTTCTTCTTTTTCTTTCTGATAGTCAGCTACGACCTTGTCCTGAATTTCTTTCGGGACATATTCGTAATGCGAAAATTTCTGACGGTAAAAACCTCTTCCCTGTGAGATGGAACGCAGGGTATTGGCATATTTGTAAAGGTTAGCCAAAGGAACGGATGCCTTAATGATCTGATTATGTCCGTCACTGTCCATACCCAGTACTTTTCCGCGCCGGGAAGAAATATCACCCATCACATCGCCCATATATTCCTCAGGAAGCTTTACCTCGATCTCATAGATCGGTTCAAGCAGGATCGGGTCCGCTTTTGCGAAGGCTTCTTTGAATGCACCGCGTCCGGCGATCTGAAATGCGATATCCTTTGAATCTACGGGATGTTGTTTTCCGTCATAGAAAGCGACCTTCAGATCGATCACCATACTGCCGGTAAGCGGTCCTTCAACGCAGGCGCCTTTTACACCTTTTTCAACAGATGGCACGAAGGAACGGTCAACATTCATACCGACCAGTTCGCTGACGAATTCAACGCCTTCCCCGCGTTCCTTCGGTTCGATACGCAGATACACCTCGCCGAACTGACCCGCTCCCCCGCTCTGTTTCTTATGACGATAATGTCCTTCTGCTGTTTTACGGACGGTCTCGCGGTACGGGATCTTCGGTTCGATCTGCCGGATCTCGATATGATAGCGCTGTTCGATCTTCTTAAGGCTGACCTCAAGATGCGTTTCGCCCTGACCGGAAACAATGGTTTGTTTCAGTTCAGGATCCACCACATAATGAAAACTGGGATCTTCGGCACAGACTTGGGCCAGTCCGACACCGATCTTTTCATCATCTCCTTTTGCCGTCGCTTCTACAGCGACACGGATGATGGGATCCGGAAAAATGATCCCGGGATATTCAACAGGGGCTTTCGCATCGCAAAGGGTATTACAGGTATGCGTCTCTTTTAATTTTACGGCGGTTCCGATGTCTCCCGCACAGATGGTGTCGAGATCAACGCGGTTTTTACCGTTCATCGTATAGATGGAACCCAGGCGCTCCGTACTGTTGGTCTGATAATTTTTCAGGTCCGTTCCGGGTTTGATCGTACCGCTCATGACCTTGAAAAAGGACATTTCACCGATATGTTGCTCATAAATGGTCTTATAAACGAAAAGACTCGCAGGTTCGGAAGCATCGATTTTCCGGATGACCTCTTCTTTGGTTCCGGGTTTATAGCCTGTTACGGTCCCTTTTGCATCCGGTGCGGGCGCCAGATCGCTTAAAATCTCGATCAGACGGCTGATGCCGATATTTTTCTGCGAAGAAACGCAGACAAGCGGTATTAGTGCACGTGTCAATACCGCTTTTTTCAGACCGTTCTGAATCTCGGCATCGCTTAATTCGCCTGCTTCGAAATACTTTTCCAGGAGCGCATCATCGGACTCGGCAACCAGTTCAACCAGTTTTTCATATAATTCATCCATACGTGCCTGATATTCACCGGGAACCGCTTCTTCGCCATAGTTGCCCTTATCGTCAAAAACCAATAATTTCTTTTTTAGCACATCGACCACGGAATGGAACGCAGGACCCTCGTTGACCGGGAATTGGGCCGGAAAGATACGATCACCCCAGCGACTCTGAAGATCCGCAAGGATCTTATCAAAGCGGGTATGTTCTTTATCCAGCATCGTCATCGTAATGAAAGGTGGAATATCACGTTCTTCAAGCGCATCCCAGGCAAGTTCGGTCCCTATCTCGATACCCGATGTGGCATCAACGGTAAGAACAGCGGAATCTGCCACATGACATACGGCTTTCAGTTCTCCCGAAAAATCGATATATCCCGGTGCATCCAATACATTCAATTTAACATCCTTATGATACAGATGCATCAGTGTGGGACGCAGTGATATCTGTCTTTCGATCTCATCGGGAGAATAGTCAGAGGTCGTACTGCCTTCCTGGATCGATCCCAGACGGTTGATGGTACCCGCCTGCAGAAGGAACGCGTCCGCAAGGATGGTCTTCCCGCTTGCGGAGTGTCCGACCAAAGCGATATTTCTAATATCTTTGGTTAAAGTTGCCATTATATTTCCTCCATAATAGGTTTGATTTTCTTTTTCAATGCCTGCCGCACAACTTTCCCGGTTGCTGATTTCGGGAAATGGGTTACATAGCTGAATCCTTCGGGTATTTGATAGGGTGGTAATTCCTCGGAAAGAAATGCTTTTAATGCCTCATCATCCGGACGTTTTCCACTCTCCGGGATAATATGTGCCTGAATGGATTCCGTTCCGTCCTCCCGCAGTGCACCGACAACGACCGCATCCTTTACCATCGGGTGTTTCATCAGCAGAGATTCCAGTTGTTCGGGATAAACGTCAAATCCACGGACATTGATCACATAGGCCTTTCGGTCAATAAAGTAATAATATCCGTCCATATCCACTCTGGCCAGGTCCCCGGTATGATACCATCCGTCCCGTATTTGTTCTTTCAGTAATTCCTGAAGGTCCTTTGTGAGAACTTCCGAAACGATACAGATCTCACCGATAATTTCCTCATTTACAATGCTTTTACCGTTCTTCAGTGCGATCGAGACCTTACTCAGGGGGATTCCGATCGAATCGGGTTTATCGGTATTCGTATTGACGGTGAGGATCGGACCCGCTTCCACCATCCCGTACACTTTAAATACGGGCAGGTTATAGATCTTTCGAAATGCTTCGATAATATTCTTTTTAAGTCTGCCTCCGCCCGTTATGGCATAACGCATCGAATCGGGTAAAAACGTGCTGTCGGCCTTTTGGACGAGGTGTTTAAAATAGGAGGGTTCCGCCACCAGATACGTCGGACGTGCGCTTTTAAAGGTTTTTTTCAACTGCTCATCATCATCCGTATCACAGATGGCGATCGAAGCGCCGGCATTGAGCAGGGCATTCATAACACCGACATAGGCGATAAAATGCGTCAGAGGATACTGTGAGAAAACAATATCATCGGGTTTGTAGATCACTGCCGATAAAAAATCATTGGTATTTCTGTAAAGCTGATAGTTGGAATACTTTGCATATTTTGCGGGACCGGTGGCCGCACCGCTGTAGAACATAACGCTTGTATCGTGTTCTTCGGGTCTGTAGGGTCCGCCGAAAAAAGGTTTTGAACTGTATTCATCAAAGGGGACCGCCTTGTCATTTTTACATTCGCCCACACCTACGAACACTTCGCAGGAGTTCAGGATGCTGGTGGCGCTGAGCACATCCTCTTCATTATCGGCATGATAAACAATGGCCGTGGCACTGCTGTCATCGATGATATAACGTAAGGCAAGGGATTTATAGTGTACATTGACGGGGATCATCATGGCTTCAAGCCGGGAGAGTGCCAGCCAGGTATAGATCATCTCCGGGATATTCGGTAACATGACCACAACGCGTGTGTGTTTCTTTATACCGAGATGATTGAAATGATTTGCGAGCCGCAAAACGGATTCATAAACACTTTTATATGTCAGGGACATATCACAGGAATATATGAATACATCGTCGGGTGTTTTCTGCACCTGTTTGAAAAATGTCGAATAATTTGATAAAATATCGTAACTCCTCAGCCTGACTTAATCCAAGCCGGATAATCTAATGAGAATATTATCCTTAGTCAAGATTTTGATATGATTGATGGTGTTTTTATCCTAGATTTCCCGATGGTTCCGCAATACGCTAAATCGATCATCCTGATGACGGTTTCTTCCCTTTCCTTTGCACTGATGTCGCTCATGGTCCGCCTTGCCGGTGACCTTCCCCTTTTTGAGAAGGTTTTTTTCCGGAATCTTGTCAGCCTTTTCATCGCTCTGTTTATCATACTTAAGAATCGCGGCTCTGTGTGGGGTAAACCCGAAAACCGGAAATATCTGTTCCTGCGGGGTGTTACGGGTTTGTTCGGTGTTATATTGTATTTTTACAGTCTAAACCATTTGCATCTAAGCGATGCGACAATGCTCAATAAATTATCTCCCTTCTTTGTCATAATATTTGCTTCCTTTTTACTGAAGGAGCGGCTGAACAAGCATCAGGTAGCGGGGATCATTGTCGCTTTTCTTGCCTCCATGCTGATCATCAAGCCGCGCTTTGATATTATGCTGCTCCCGGCACTTATGGGTGTGGGCTCCGCTCTTTTTGCGGGGTATTCCTATGCCATTATTCGTTTGTTGAACCTCCGCGGCGAATCCGCGGAGACCATTGTTTTTTATTTTTCTTTCGTATCCTTTTTAATAACGCTTCCGCTGGTGTTGATCGGATATGTTCCCCCGAGCTTTCAGCAGGGATTATACCTCCTCGGGATCGGTGTCTTTGCGGCAATCGGACAGATTTTAATGACCAAAGCATATTATTATGCACGTGCCTCGGATATTGCGCCCTATAAATATCTGCATGTGCTTTTTGCCGCTTTGATCGCCATGATGTTCTTAGGAGAGATACCCGACCTTTACAGCCTTGCGGGCAGTTTTATTATCGTCCTGGTTTTTATTTATCTTTATAAAAAACGTTTTGTCTGATCTATCTGCAGACCTCGTCCTCGCAGTTGCGATGCATATCCCTTTCCGTTTTTTCGGGGATCAGTTCAGTGTAGACTTCGCGAACATACCTGTCCAGCCATTGATAATAAGCGGAAATCTCTTCCGGATCCCGGCGATCAGCCAGTGCTTTTACACGGCGAAGGATCTCATTTTCTTTTTGCAGGATGATCTGCATATAACCGTCTTTCCTGCGGTTGGCAAGCTTCGCAACATCCAGATAATTCGCATGATTGTCACAGGTCAGCGGGAACAGTTCACCCTTCAATGTAAGCGCGGATGCGGCTAAAAAGGGTACTTCGCCATCCACAACCTGTAATACTTCCGGCAAACGGTCTCCCGAAGAAAAGAAGACCGGTGTGACCATCGCAGTCAGAGGAAACCCCATGATCGGCCAGAGCACCGCATTCCGGGGATCCTCACCGGGTCTGACACCCTGTATAACCAGTACCGAAGCGCTCCAGTAACGCACCACATAATCACGGAAAGCAACAAGCGTTTCATCGTTCCTGTTCCGGGGTAAGCGCATATTCGCAATATCGGTTCGCATGGCACCGTGATCCATATTCCTTGTTGCCTGCTTAATGATGAATTCCGGAGAAAATTTCTTTTGTTTTTCAAATAACCGTGAGCTTGCATCATAACGGATGTACCCTTGTCCCTTTTTATCCGCCCCCCAATAGGAAAAGTTCGTCCGGATCAGATATCCGTCCGGTGCGATCCCGGGGTCGTTAAGGTCGTATTTTCTGTATTCATAATAGCCCGTTTCATAAAAAGCGGCATTTCCTTCCGCATCGATCACACCGAAATTCGCTTCTATTCCCCATTTCCCGGATGCTTCCCCGAGCAAGGCTTCGAAATCATTAAGGTTGGCACAGCGTTCCAGAGCCAGACGCATAAAAAGACCTTCCTGATCCGGATCCACATCACAGCTTACACCGGCGTTGACATTGTAGGAAGCCGTATTCATAATGGCGAACCCGGTCTCATTCATGCCCATCCATATCTCCTGATGCAATGAATCCTTGGCGTTTGCCACTCCCATAAAATCATAGCCGTTCTCACTGACGAACACCAGGGTATTTTCCAGTGAACCCGTATCCCTGTGTTTCCAGAGCAAGGGACGGCCATCTTCCGTTACCCGTCCACTGATAATGGCGGATGTACATGCCGAGGCAATGGAGATCATGCCTGTGATGATCAGAACGATATACTTTTTCATCAAAATACCTTCCGTTTGATTTTTATTGCATTTACCGGACACACCTCATGACAGCAGTAACAGCGGATGCATTTCCGGTCATTGATGCGTATCTTGCCGTTTTCCACGCTCAGCGCGTCCGATTTGCAGATCTGCACGCATTTCCTGCATAATATACAACGATCATGTTCAAATAAGGGGCGTTTATCAAAACGACGGACAAATTGCTGCCAGCGAACACCCATATGAACATAATTGTAACGGTTTTCGATCTTTACACATTTAAAATTCTTAACGCGGAGATCTTTCAGTTCTCCGCCCTCTATGACAATATCATCCATATCCCGGAGTTGAACGCCACGTTCTACCGCACCCGCCAGCATGGGTATTTTCATGGGATCATAGCCGATGATCCGCGCCGCGGTAATATCCAGAGCAATAAAATTCGATGAGCCCAGGATAAGTCCGATATGTTTCGGCTGACCGTTCTGGGGACCCGCGCCTTCCATCCCGATGACCGCATCCATGATCGCAAAAGTGGGTTTCAGCACCTCAAGCAGATCTACGACCATATTGGAAAAGACATAGCGATTGGGATATTTTGCATGCAGAAAGGCTTTGGTGAAGCCGGGTATCAGTCCAAATAGATTCTTAACGGCACCCGTATAATACGCCAGTTCGTGGGTCTTGCATTTGGGCAGTGATATGATAAAATCAACTTCATTGATGATGCGGGCTAGCCGGAAGTTCTTTCGCCGGACAGGATCGCTCGTGAAATCGACCCAGGGAATATCCAGTTCCTTACACACAGCCGCGATCCCGCAGATCCTGGCAGTAAATCCGGGATTGTGAATAGCGGGAGAATCCCCTGCAAGCACCTCTGCACCACGATCAATAAAATAACGCGCACACGCCCAGAAAACATCCGGATGAGTGGTAACCGCCCGTTCGGGTGGTACATCGGTCAATACGTTCGGTTTTAATAAAACTTTTTTCCCGCGGGGATCTGGTCCTCCGGCCGCATCGTAGATCTCCGAAACGGCACGCAGGATATCCTGTCTGTCATATTTCGGGACTTTCCGGACGGATACGATCGCGGGATCACTGACTTGCTGCATAGATCACATCAGATTTTCCGGGTTAAGCCCTTCCAGTTCCCTGACCGTAAAACGTCCGTCTTTACGGATCATAACATCATCAAACCATATTTCGCCGCCACCGCATTCGGGGGTCTGACGCAGCACAAGATCCCAGTGGATCGCCGATCTGTTACCGTTATCGGCATTTTCATATGCATTCCCGGGAGTAAAGTGGATGGAACCCGCAATCTTCTCGTCAAAAAGGATATCCTTCATGGGGCGTGTGACATAGGGATTGAGACCGATCGCGAACTCACCAACATAACGGGCACCTTCGTCCGTATTGAAGATCGATTCCAGTTTCTCCGGTTCATCACCCTCCTCTTTTACGATCCTGCCGTCCTTGAAGGTCAGCCGGATCTGTTCGAAAACGCTTCCCTGATAGAGCGTCGGTGTATTGTATTCGATCACACCGTTCACACTGTCCCTGACCGGTGCCGTAAACACCTCCCCATCCGGAATATTCCGCAGTCCGCAACTTTTCAATACCGGAATATTCTTTACCGAAAAATGCAGATCCGTAAGGCCGGGTCCTTTGATGCGGACCTTATCGGTCCTTTCAAGCAGTTCAACCAAAGCATCTTCCGCTTTTGCCATTTTGGGGTAATCGAGGGTACAGACCTTAAAATAAAAATCTTCAAAGGCTTCGGTACTCATTCCGGCCTGCTGTGCCATCGAAGGACCGGGCCAGCGCAGTACCACCCATTTGGTTTTGGGGACGCGGATACGTGTATGGACCTTTTCACTCCAGAGGGTCATATAGCGTTTCATATCTCCGGAAGCCACGTCAGAAAGTTCGGTGATGTTCCGGCTTCCACGTACACCGATATATGCCTGCATCTGTTCCATGCGGAAAGCTTCGTACTCACCACTGAATGCGATCTGCCGGTCAGTCGCGTTCTTGTAAAGTTCCCGCTGGATCAGATTCGATTTAACCGTTACAAAGGGATTTCCGCCACGTGCGCGAACAGCCCGGATCAAGAGCAGTACAAATGATTCCGGAATATCGATGGCTTCGATCAGGACATGTTCACCTTTTTGGACATTGCACGAATAATTCACCAAAAGATCGGCAAGTATTTTCTCTCGCGGGTTATACATGAGTCTGTTCTCCTATCATAATGTCAATTTCCATTTCATTATACACTTTTATATCATGTTTTTCAAATTCTTTCACGGTAATACCTTTTCCGGGTACAAGAATGTAACTGAAACTGCCGTCATAGACCACAGGGGTACCGCAAGAAGGCGAATTGGATCTCATACAGGCTATGCGGCTGCCTGTGATCAGCGCGATATCGCGTGCGGATTCGGCGCCCCTTTGAAATATCTCGCTGACATCCTTCCCTTCCAGATCGAACACTCTGCCATCTTTACAGATCTCAGCCGTAAGACGCGGCGTGGACAGACCTCCCAATTGCTCCGGACATACCGGGATCAACAGGAAATGTTCCATCAGTGTCCGGATCGTTTCATCCGGTAAGGACTTGGCCTTTCCGTCATACCGTGTCGGGAGCCCCATCAGGCATGCGGATATCATACATGTCGGTTTCTGCTGCATTAAAATTCACTCCTCTTTCTTTCTGGTAAGCAAGCGGTAGGATCGCGGTCCGAGTTCGATCACCGGCGACTCCTGTACTGCGCTTCCTTGCGATGATATATCTTCCGAACTTAGCAGTACCTGCCACATGCTGTCACCCAGATCAAAAACCGATCTGTCCGTTTCCGATGTGTTGACCAGGACGGCTGTGCGGCGTTCCTCCGTTTCTGCTATATACCCCGTTGCTGCCGGCATATCTTCCGTTTCTAACAAACGGATCTTGTCAGGATCGGATGCACGTAATTCCGGCAGAGCCTTCCTGATGCTGATCAGCTCTTTGTAATGATCGTATAAAGTACGGTTAATGTCTCTATCATCAAAATTCAGGTAGTTCGTTTCATTGTCTTTGGCATATGAATCGGCATCCAGTGTGCCTGTCTGCGGATCTTCCACTCCGCTGACCGGTACGATCACTTTCGAACGTGCGAATTCCTGGCCGGCGTGTATCATCATGATGCCTTGCGAACATGCAAGGATAAAAGCCGCGAGCCGGTGCAGGCGTTCCTCCTCCTCCGTAAGCGTCAGATGCCGTTCATGTTCGGGATGGACCACTTCTCCTTCCGGTCGCAGTATAATACGTATAAAATCACCCAGGGTATAGCCGTCATGCGATTCAAGATAATTCACGGATCGCCTTGAATCCGGGACAAGTCCTCCGTTGCTCTGGAGCGAACCGGTAATACAGGTCCCAGGATGTTTGCCCTCCCGGCCGAAAAGAAAACCTCTGTCGTTTTTCGGATCACTTCCCTTTATGCCGTTCCGGTACATATCGTTCCATATACCCCAGCCCATATTGCTCATTTCATGCGGGAAATAGCGTTTACCCCACGGTTCCCCGACCATAATGATATGCGGATGCTCTTTCTTTGCCGCTGATCTGACTGCGCGCAGGGTCTCGTTATCCAGAATACCCGCCAGATCGAAACGGAATCCGTCAATATGGAATTCTTTTATCCAGTAGCGGATGCTGTCTGTGATAAGTTCGCGCATGACAGGCGACTCGCTCCGCGTATCGTTGCCGCATCCGCTGTGATTTTCATGCAGATGCAGATACTGGTCTTCGGCCAGATAGCGCAATGGATTAAGATTGTATTGACTGATGTGATTGAACACGACATCCATGATCACGGCAATACCCGCTTTATGCAACGCATTTACCAGGGATTTCAGTTCCAGTATCTCCTTACCGCGGGGATCGCACCAGGTATTTTTTTCCTTTTGAACACCGGAAGCATAGAAATTGACGGGTGCAAAGAAATAGGAACTCATATATCCCCAGTAATTATACGCATAGGGATTCCAATAGTTAAAAACCTCGCCCGTCTTTTCCCGGTAGGGCGGTTCATAGTTCGTAAACTGCATAAGCGGAAGGAATTCAACCGCGTTGACACCAAGATCCAACAGATAATGGATTTGTTCTTCCATGCCCTTATAGCTTCCCGGAAAAGCATTCCGGGTCCGGGGATGTGCACTCATATCGCATAAATGGCATTCGTAGAATATCAGATCGCGGGGATCCGCGGGGATCCTGAATTTTTGATCTTCCCAGTTGAATGCCTGCTTGAAAATAAATGCTTTCGCTTCCTGACGATGATCATTGTATGTTGAGACCGAACGCGCATAAGGATCCGTTATCAGTTCTTTGATCCCGTCGATCGAAAAGGCATAATAGTAAGCTTCGAAGGAGCGGATATCCGAATATTCCCAATACCCGCCGCCGATCGAACGCATCAGCAATAATTCCCGTGGATCTTTGTCTTCGCAGCGTTCGAACAAAAGAAGACGTACGAGTTTGGCATAAGGGGCATAGAGTGTGAAAAAGGTACGTCCTGCGATCGTGTGACATCCGTTGGGATGTTTCATTAATAATTAGTCTCCGATCAGTTGACAAAGTGTTAGAATGTAATGTGTCAGGTCATGTTTGACCTTTTGAGCGGTTTCATTGACCTCTTCATGCGTCAGGGGTTGCGGACTGATGCCCGAGGCCCAGTTGGTTGCACAGGAAAAGGGATAGACATGCATCCCCTGTTCTCGTGCCCACATGATCTCCGGCATGGTGGACATTCCCACCAGATCGCCTCCGATAGAACGGAAATAGAGGATCTCTGCGGGTGTTTCATAGGATGGACCCGTTGTCCAGACATAAACACCTTCTCCCAGAGCAATACCCGATACTTCGGAAGCCCGGCGAGCTATGCTGCGCTCCGCCGCGGAGATCGTTGACGTGCCCTTTTTAAGCACGGATGTTTGTCCGGTCATATCGATACAGTCACGGATCAAGAGAATATCCCCGGGTGTATGATCTTTATTCATCAATCCCGCCGCATTTGTAACGATGATATGACGAATGCCAAGCGCATGAAAGCTCTTTACGATCGCCAATACCGTATCAAGGTCATATCCCTCATAATAGTGGAAACGGCCCTTAGCTGCCAGGATCATATTATCTCCGGCTTTCCCCGCGACAAATTCACCGGCATGTCCTGAAACCGTTGAACGTGGGAAACCGGGGATCTTTTCATAAGAGATCCTTTTACGGATATCCAGAGAATCCAGCAGATCGTTCAATCCGCTGCCAAGCACGATCCCGATCTCAGGATGAGTATCCTGAAAAAACGTTTTTAGAAATGTCGTATATTGCATAAAGCTCCAAAGGCATTTATTCGGGATTCTGTGTCAATACGTTCTCTACCTTCTCCCAGGAAAGGGTTTGTTGTGTATTGTCACGCATATTTTTCAGATTCAATTCCTTCTTTTCAAGTTCAAGATCGCCCACCACTGCCGTCCAGCGTGTATTCTGTCGATTGGCATCGCGCAGCATTGCCTTGACACTGCGTCGCAACAATTCGGCATGTACGATAAACCCCTTCTCCCGTAATCTGTTGATCAGGGGCATGACAGCTAGCAAATGATCTTTATTCATCGGCGCAATGTACAGATCGATGCTTTTCTCTTGCTGGTCAAAAAGATGTTCCGCTTCCATGGCTATGACCAGACGTTCCATCCCCGCGGCAAAACCCACAGCAGGCGTTTCCGGACCGTCGAGGTCGCTGATAAGACCGTCGTAGCGGCCGCCGCCGCACAATGCATCCTGTGCGCCCAGGGCCGTTCCTTTGATCTCAAAGGTCGTACGTGTATAGTAATCCAGTCCGCGCACCAGTGCCGGATTGATCGTAAATTCGATCTGCAAAGCGCTTAAGAGCGCTTTCACTTCCTCAAAGTGCCGGCTATCCTCATCGGAAAGATGATCCAGAATGGAAGGTGCTTTGGTCTGCATTACTTCGGCACATTCTGGATTCTTGCAATCAAAAAGACGCAGAATATTGCCTTCGAACCGTTCCCGGCATGTATCGCACAGATCCTTCTTATATGGATCAAGCGTTTTTTTCAATATTTCGATATAATGTTTCCGCGTATCGGGACTGCCGATGGAGTTGATCTGCAGCTCCCAATGCTTCAGTCCGAGTTCCCGGTAAATACGGCAAGCCACTGTGATCACCTCAGCATCGGCTTCGGGATATGGTGATCCGATCACTTCGATCCCGAATTGATGGAACTGACGCTGGCGACCGGCTTGCGGACGTTCCTGGCGGAACAGCGGACCCATATACCATAATTTGTGCAGGGGTGCGTCCTGCTGGAAATGATGCTGAATAAAGGAACGCGCAACAGAAGCGGTTAATTCCGGACGCAGGGTCAGACTTTCTCCCCCTTTATCCGTAAAGGTATACATTTCCTTGCTGACGATATCGGAAAACTCTCCGACCCCTCTGGCAAACAGTGCCGTATTCTCAAAGACCGGCGTACGGATCTCCCGGTAGGCATAAACCTCAAAAACCCTGCGTAGAACAGTCTCTATCTGCTGCCATCTGTGGATGTCTCCCGGCAAAATATCATGTGTCCCCTTAATCGTCTTTAATCTTTGCATCGTTTTTTCCTATACCATTCCGGCTATTGCTTCCTGTGCTCTCTCGAGGTCTTCCGGCTTCACGTAAATAATACAGTAGGCACCTGAAGCCGAACTACCTTCCACTTTCAATGCAGCCTGCATGATGTCCTGCTTGATGCGGAATGGGATACTCTCCTGCCGCAGCACGTTCTTCACCATTTCTGCCAGTGTATCATTTTGAAATTCAACCAGTTTTACGTCGTTTATCTTCATTTCGACACCTTTTTAGGTAAATTAACCATAAAAGCCCTAAAAAATGCCATAAAATATAAAATAATTTTTGGGAACTCGGAAAAATTTTAATACTTTTGAAAATAAAACTAAGTGAGGCCCCCATGAAAAGAATATTTCTTGCTTTGATCATAATAGTACTTATGACAGCAGGCTGTTCAAGCACAAAACCTGTTGCGCAAGAACCTATTATCATATTAAGTGACGATATCAATATCAATCTTCTGGACAGGAAAATTGAGAATTTACGTGATACCATGACCCTCGCATTTGCATCTATGGACGAATATTACATCGCCCGTACGACCAAATTACGCGCACAGCTTGATCTGCTTCAGGCCGAGAACAGTCAGATGAGCAGACAAACCGACAGTTTGATCGCAAGGATCAATCACATGAATTATTATGTTCAGGAATTGAATAAAATGCCGATCTTCTTCGGATCGCCGAAAGTGATCGCGGAACAAACGGTGAAAAGCATCGACGAACTGATCGGAGTCGTTCCGGAAGAAGATATCATCATCAAACCGGAGGTGGTCATTCCCGAAGTTAAAACACCCCTGATCGTGACCGATGCTTATATGGATAAATACAAGGAAGGACTGAATCGTTTTTATTTCCAGCGTTACAATGACGCGATCGAAATATTTGAATCCCTCCTGTCCGAAAATCCCAGACATCAACTTGCCGGAAATATACAGTATTGGATCGGTGAAAGTTATTACGCACTGCGTCAGTACAGAAATGCCTATAACGCATTCAACTCGATCTTCAATACCAATGCATTCGATAAGTATGATGATGCCCAGTTAAAGATCGCCTTCTGCTATTTTAAAATGGGCAGGACCAAAGCGGCGATCCAGGAATTTCAGAACCTTATCACCTACTATCCGAACAGTGAACATGTCAGCATCGCGATCCGGCAGATCGGGATCATCAAACAATACACCACTCCCAAATAGATCCGAACCGGTCCCCAAAAGCAAAACGCCCTCTTTCATAGAGGGCGTTTTTTTATCTGATCAGAAAAAGATCCGGATCATACCTGGTATTCATCCCAGCTTTTGATCTTCAGTTCATCCACTGAGATATTGGAAAGCGCCTCAAAAAGACGCATGGCGACCTGACGGTTCGTGATCAGCGGCACCGCGTAATCCACCGCCGTACGCCGGATAATATAGTCATTGGTCAATTCATCCTCATTGTAATTCTTTGGTATATTCACAACGAGGCCTATCGAACCGGATTTCAGTTGGTCTATCACGTTTGGCTGTATCTTATCCAGCGGCCAGTGCAGCGTCGTGTTCGGTATGTGATGCTGGGTCAGAAAGTCGGCGGTACCGCCTGTGGCGTAGATCTTAACACCCATTTCGGACATTTTCCGCATACTGTCCAGCAATTCCGCTTTCGATTCGGTGGGACCCGATGAGATAAGTATACTTTTTAAGGGGAATTTAAAACCGACAGAGATCAGGGATTTGATATAAGCTTCATGAAAATTATCTCCGAAACAGGCGACCTCGCCCGTAGAGGACATTTCGACCCCGGTTGCGGGATCTGCACCCCGGAGCCGGGTAAAGGAAAACTGGGGTGCTTTAACCACGACATATTCGTAATCATAAAGCGGGATACGGATCGGTTCATACTTTTCACCCAAAATGATCCGGGTCGCGATCTCGATGAAATTTTTCCGAAGGGTTTTAGAGACAAAGGGGAAACTTCGCGAGGCACGCAGATTACATTCTATCACGCGTACTTCATTATTTTTTGCGATGTACTGGATATTGAACGGACCGTTGATCCTGAGCTTCCTTGCAATATCCGCGGATGTCCGGCGGATCTGCCGCTCGGTCTCAAAATAAGTTCGTTGCGGCGGCAGTACAAGGGTTGCATCCCCGGAATGCGTTCCGGCATTCTCAACATGTTCGGAAATGGCATAACAGATGATCCTGCCGTCCTGAGCGACCGCATCAAACTCAAGTTCCTTCGCATTTTCATAGAACTTGCTAATTACTACGGGATATTCACGGGAAACATCCGCGGCAGCGTGCAGGAACTTGATAAGTTCGTTATCACCGGTAGCAACCGCCATAGCGGCTCCCGAAAGTACGTATGAGGGTCTCACCAATACCGGATAGCCGACATTATTCGCAAACTTCAGTGCGCTTTCCGGGTCGGTGAGTTCCTTCCATTCCGGTTGTTTGATATTGAGCTGATCCAGCATGGCGGAAAAGCGACTGCGGTTTTCCGCACGGTCGATCGATTCCGTATCTGTACCGAGTATTCGTATTTTATTTTCATGCAGCCGTACGGCGAGATTATTGGGGATCTGACCGCCCATGGAGAGGATCACCCCTTCCGGGTTGATCTTATGGTAGATCTCACGCACGGTCTCGAACGTCAGTTCCTCAAAAAAGAGGGCATCGAATTCATCATAATCCGTACTGACCGTCTCGGGATTGCAATTGATCATAATGGCTTTTTTACCCGATTCGCGAACGGTCTTACCGGCGATCACACAACACCAGTCAAATTCCACACTCGAACCGATGCGATAGGGTCCGCCTCCGAGTATGACCACCGCATCATCGCTTTTTTCATGATAATCGTCCGTGATACCTTCATAGGTCAGATAGAGATAATTCGTTTTTGCCGGATATTCCGCCGCCATCGTATCGATCTGTTTAATACTTGGATGGATACCGTTATCAATACGCATTTTATAGATTTGCGCGTCGGTTTGACCGGTAAGAACAGCAAGCTGTTCATCGGCGAACCCGAGTTTTTTTGCTGTCAGTAACTTTTCTTTATCTTGTAAACCGTTCTTTTCGATATCTATGGCCAGGTCGACCACATTTTTCATCTTGTGCAGGAACCAGGTATCGATCTTTGTCAGTTCATAGACCTGTTCGATCGTATATCCGTGTCGAAATGCATCCGTAATCGCAAACAGACGGTCGTCACTCGGCTTCGTGAGAGCCTCATCCAGAGATGCGGTAACATACTGGGGATTGCCGACAAGTCCGATAGGACCCGTTCCCAGCATACGAATTGCCTTTTGCAGGGTTTCCTCAAAATTTCGACCGATGGCCATGACTTCGCCTACGGATTTCATTGCGGAACCGATCCTGCGGGATACGTTCCGGAATTTCTTCAGATCCCAGCGCGGCATTTTGACAACAACGTAATCCAGTGCCGGTTCGAAAAATGCCGTGGTATCCGTAATAGCATTCGGCAGTTCGTGCAAACCATGTCCCAAACCGAGCTTTGCGGCAATATATGCCAGGGGATAACCGGTAGCCTTTGACGCGAGCGCGGAACTTCTTGAGAGTCGCGCATTCACTTCGATCACCCTGTAATCTTCGGAATGCGGGTCCAAGGCATACTGAATATTGCATTCTCCCACAACACCAAGATGCCGGATCACACGTATCCCGATCTCACGTAAAGTGTGGTATTCCCGGTTCGAAAGGGTCTGACTGGGTGCCACAACAATACTTTCGCCGGTATGAATACCGAGGGGGTCGACATTCTCCATATTGCAGACGGTGATACAATTGTCGTATGTA
Source organism: uncultured bacterium (assembly GCA_964535585.1). Taxonomy (GTDB): domain Bacteria; phylum Fidelibacterota; class Fidelibacteria; order Fidelibacterales; family Fidelibacteraceae; genus M50B103. Next base: position 109,817 of record CAZHTR010000003.1, read on the forward strand.
TCGCGCACCACTTCATATTCGATCTCTTTCCAGCCTCCGAGGTATTCCTCGATCAGGATCTGTTTCGTATAACTGAAGGCTTTTGCGGCGCGGTCGATCAGTTGTTCTTTGGTTCTGCAGACACCGCTGCCGAGTCCGCCAAGCGCATAGGCGATACGCAGCATGACGGGGAACCCGATCTCCTCCGCAAATGCCAGTGCTTCATCAATGGAACGAACCGCAAGGCTTTTGGGATATTTGACCTTGATCTCATCCAATGCCTGATTGAATTTTTCACGGTCTTCGGTATTCCGGATCGTTTCGACCGGCGTACCCAGGACATTTACGCCGTATTTTTTAAGAATGCCTTTATCGTACAGTTCCAGACCGCAATTGAGGGCGGTCTGTCCGCCAAAACTTAAGAGAATGCCGTCGGGTTTTTCTTTATGCAGTATCTTTTCAACGAACTCAACGGTGACCGGCAGTAAATACACTTTATCCGCAAGATAATCGGAAGTTTGTATGGTGGCAATATTGGGATTGATAAGGACGGTATAAACACCTTCTTCTTTCAGGGCTTTAATAGCCTGTGATCCGGAATAATCAAATTCTCCCGCTTCGCCGATCTTGATCGCCGCGGATCCGAGAATAACAACTTTTTTGATCTTTTTTTGCATGATTCGGGTCTCCCGCGGATTAGAAATGTCGTTTGAACTCATCAAAGATAAATGCCGTATCAACCGGTCCCGGTGAGGCCTCGGGATGGAACTGACTCGAAAGTACGGGCAGATTTTTGTGCCATAAACCCTCATTACTGCCGTCGTTAAGATTCTCGAACCACGATATCCATCCTGCGGGAATGCTCTTAATGTCCACAGCATATCCGTGATTCTGTGTTGTAATAAAGGATTTTCTGCTCAGATGGTCCACAACGGGCTGGTTCTGACTCCGGTGGCCATAGGTCATTTTATAGGTTTTTGCGCCGGCAGCCAGGGCTAGCAGCTGATGTCCGAGGCAGATCCCCAGCAAAGGTTTACGCGATGCGATAAATTCACGTATCTTATCAACCATGAATACATACCTCGCAGGGTCACCGGGACCGCTGGAGAGTACCACACCGTCATGGTTTATCTTTGAGAAATCATGGTCATAGGGTACCTGAGTAACCTTGAACCCGCGACGGACCAGACTATAGATGATACTGTTCTTACATCCGAAATCCACAAGAAGAACGGACTTCTCCCCTTCGCCGTACGTATGCGGTTCCGTCACGCATACTTTCTCGATCAGCAAGTCTTTATTGGGGTCAAAGAATTCAACATCCTGATCGTTAATGACCAGTTTCGCCAGCATCGTACCGCTTTCACGCAGAACCTGGGTCAGTGCCCGGGTATCGATCCCGCTGATGCCGGGAATGTTTTCTTTCTTTAGCCAGGTATCCAGACTCATATCTGCGTTCCAGTGACTGTAAATATCGGACAAATTGCTTATGATACAGGCGAATGCCTGAACCCGTGATGATTCCCATTGTTTTCTTTCCAGACCGGTGAGCGTTTCATTCGGAACACCGTAATTGCCTATGAGTGGATACGTGAAGACCAGAAGCTGGCCGTAGTATGAAGGGTCCGTAAGGGCTTCGGGATATCCGACCATGCCGGTGTTAAAGACCACCTCGCCGGCCGTAGAGCGGAGCGCCCCGAACGCATTACCTTTAAAAACCATTCCGTTTTCTAAAATTAATTCTGCTTTCATGGACCTCCCGCCGTTTTGACCGATCTATGTGTTCTCTGCTGTAATATTGATCATCTGCTCCCGTTCCCATTCAGAACTGAAATAAATCGCGTTAATCTAATAAAACATCCGAGAGATTAACAGAAAAAAATCAATGTTTTTTACACCTTCATACGCATTTTGTTGTCATTTACTGAATTTTATGAACAAAGATCAAATATTATTACTGCCTTAAGTATTTAATTGCCGATTCGGGTCAGTTATGCCGTGAAATATAATATTATTGAATAATTATCGGAAAATATCAAATTCAAGTTTCTTACTTTAAACAAAACACTGCCGTTTTGCTTATTTGCTTTCCATCGCCCATTTCAAAAAGGACTGAATAAAACCGTCGATATCACCGTCCATGACCGCCTGCAGGTTGCCGGTCTCATATTGAGTACGGGTATCTTTAACAAGGGTGTAGGGTTGAAAAACATACGAACGGATCTGACTGCCCCAGCCGATGTCGGTCTTGGCCTTATCCAGTTCGGCCTTTTCCGCTTCCTGTTTTTTTACTTCTTCTTCATAAAGACGAGATTTCAGGACTTTCATGGCGGATTCTTTGTTTTTATGCTGGGAACGTTCATTTTGGCAGGTTACGACGATATTCGTCGGGATATGCGTGATCCGGATCGCGGAGTCCGTCTTGTTCACATGCTGCCCGCCCGCGCCGCTGGCACGGTAGGTATCGATACGCAGATCCGCCGGATTGATCTCGATCTCAATATCATCCTCGATCTCGGGATAGACAAAGACCGAAGCAAAACTGGTCTGCCGCTTACCCTGGGCGTTGAACGGAGAGATCCGCACCAGGCGATGCACACCGATCTCCGCTTTAAGAAGACCGTACGCAAAGGCGCCTTTGACTTCGATCACCACTTCCTTGATACCCGCCTCATCGCCGGGCTGAAAGTTTAAAACGTTATATTCGAAACCCCGGCGTTCCATCCAGCGCGTGTACATACGGTATAATATACTTGCCCAGTCGTGCGATTCCGTACCTCCGGCACCCGGATGTATAATGAGAATGGCATCATTTTTATCGTTCTTTGCGGATAATAATTTTTCGATCTCAAGATCATTAACGGATCGTATGAACTGATCGATCAGTGTCTGCAGCTCCTGAAGATCGGCTTCTTCTTCTTCCACCAGCATCCATTGCAGATCGATATCCTCTTTGAGCATGTTCAGCTTTTTCCAGCGCTCGATCTCATATTCCAGGTCCGAGATCTCCTTGCTGACCACCTGGGCTTTCTGGTTATCCTGCCAGAAATCCGCGTCCATGCTCTTTTCCCGGAGCACGTTGATCCTGTCTTTTTTTCCGTCCAGATCAAGGTAGCCGGATACTTCCTCGTATTTCTTTAGAATATCCTGATATTGATCTTTGAGTTCTCCGGATGTTAACATAAAACCTCCCGTTCGGGAAATGCCGCACTCTGTGAGCGGTTTGGCATTGTATGTCCTTCACGACTTCAGTGATTGCTGATAATGGCTTCGGTCTCCTGTGCGATGACCAGTTCCTCGTTGGTGGGAATAACAGCGATCTTGACTTTGGAATCCGCGGTGTGGATAAAACCTTCTTTGCCGCGGATGGTCTCAATGTTCTTTTTCTCGTCCAGACGCAGACCCATGTATTCCATGTTACTGCAGACGGGACCGCGTGTCAGGTCCGCGTTCTCCCCCACACCGCCGGTAAAGATAATGCCGTCAACCCGTCCCAATACCGCGGCATAGGATCCGATATATTTTTTTATCCGGTAATTGTACATATTAAAAGCAAGTTCGGCACGTTTGTCCCCCTTGAGAATATCGTCCTCAACATCCCGCAGATCACTGGATTTACCGTAAATACCAATGATACCGCTTTTCCTGTTCAGCATCATATTCATATCATTAATGGTCAGATTCTCGATCTCCGCGATCTTCAGGAATGCCCCGCCGTCCACATCACCGCAGCGGGTACCCATCATCAGTCCCTCAAGCGGTGTATAACCCATCGAGGTGTCGACCGATATGCCGCCCTTAACGGCTGTGATAGAAGCCCCGTTCCCGATATGACAGGAAATCAGGTTCAGCTCTTCAATGGGCTGACCAACCAGTTCGGCAAAACGGTGTGTTACGAAATAGTGCGAAGTACCGTGAAAACCATAACGCCGAATAGCGTATTTCTCGTAATACTCGTACGGAAGCGGATACATATAGGCATAATCGGGCATATTGGCATGGAAAGCCGTATCGAACACACCGACCATCGGTGTCTCGGGCAGATAGTTCTTTGCCGCCTTGATACCCTCAATGTTCGCGGGATTGTGCAGCGGTGCAAGCTTGATACAGTCATTCAGTACATCCATAACATGTTCGGTGATCAGAACACTCGATTTGAAATGTTCTCCGCCATGGACCAGACGATGACCTACCGCTTCAATATCGCTATAGGCTTTCAGTACACCATGGTCCTTATCGATCAGAAGCGACAGGGTCATTTCGATCGCTTTGTTATGATCGGGGATATAGGATTCCAGTATGATCTTTTCCGAACCTTTTTTCTCATGTTTTATCTTGGAACGCTCAAGTCCGATACTTTCAACGAGTCCTTTTGCCAGATATTCTTTTTTCTCGGTATCGATAACCTGATACTTGACCGATGAACTTCCAGAATTAATGATCAAAACCTTCATTCATATCCTCCGTTAAAATTAAGACGGAATATAAGAGATAAAACCCTGTTTCAAAACCGATATTTTGTTTTTTTATCCAAAGCGTTTCTGCCTTCAGAACAGGCTGTCTTCCGGCTTCATTTTTAACCTTGAACCCTCAGCATCACCATTCGCCGAAAGGATGCCGGGCCAGATGGACATTCAGGTAGCGCGGATCGTATGTAACCTCTTCGCCAAGCCATGCCGGCTTCTCAAAAAACTGGTCCTCACTACTCAATTCCACCTCCGCTACGATCAATCCTTCGTTCCTGCCGTGAAATTCATCAATTTCCCAGAGCAATCCTTTATATAACACGGTATAGCGGTCTTTTTCCACTATTCTGTCAGCGCAAAGATGTATCAGCATCTCCTTTGCATCGGCCACGGGGATCCGGTACTCAAATTCCCATCGACTGAAACCGGAAATATGTTGTTTAAATCCCAATACGGCTTTGCCGTTCCCTGTACGGACCCGAAGGTGTCCCTTATCATCTTGCATAATATATCCCTGCCTGTAAGGAACAGGACGGGCTTCTTTCCTGTAATTCCGGTTGATAACAAGAAATTTACGTTCTATCTCTTTCATTTAGAGCCGGATGATCTTTTCGAGTTCTTTTGCGACATCCTTAACCATTTCTTTTCGTTCACGATGATGGATGAATGCACTTTTAAAACCGTCGATGATGATGTTCTTGATAATCTCCATATCCAGACCGAAGGTGGTATATGCAAGATAAAGTTCATTGGTTACGGTGGTATTTGACATCAGACGGTTGTCGGTATTCAGACTTAAGCGCAATCCGTAATCAACAAAGAACTTAAAAGGATGCTGTTTCAGCGAAGGCACGCTCCCGGTCTGGAGGTTACTTGTCAGGCAGATCTCAAGGCAGATGCGGTGATCGTTGATATAGTTCATCAGTCCGCCGTCTTCCGGAAGGTGGGTGCCATGCCCGATCCGGTGCGCACCGCAATAATGAACGGCCTGATGAATGCTCTCGGGTCCATACGCTTCACCGGCATGGATCGTAATGTTGATATTGTTTTTCAGAACAAGCCGGAACGCTTCTTCATGGGCTTTGGCCGGATAATTCTCTTCGGGTCCCGCCAGGTCAAAACCGACAACACCCCGGTTCTTATACGCAACGGCAAGTTCCGCCAGTTCAACGGAGATCGCAGGATCGTAACTGCGCATCCCGCAAACGATCACGCCGCCGCGAATGCCGAAATCGCGTTCGGCACGGCGCATTCCGCGTATGACCGCCTCAAGATTATCCATGGTCTTCATACCCTTTTTGATATGCAGAATGGGAGAATAGCGGATCTCAAGCCAGCGGATATTCTCCTCCGAAGCATCTTCGCAAAGTTCGTAGGCAACCCGTTCAATCGACTGCGGGTCCTGCATCACACTGAGTGTGATATCGAAACGTTTCAGGTAATCAGGCAGGGATGTGCTGTCCTCGCAATGCATGTAACGCACCATTTCGTTCAGGTCCCGGTAAGGTAAGGTAACGTCGTTCTGCTCCGCCAGTTCCATAATGGTTTGGGGACGTACGGAACCGTCAAGATGACAATGCAGGTCGATCTTGGGAAAGGAATGGATCGTATCCCAAATTTTCTGGTCAATTTTCATTATATCACTCCTTTCCGTTAAGCGAATTTTTCCTTAATGATCGAACCGGGTTTTTGTTTTGAATGCAGGGTGAAACCGTCTTTGGCCAGTAATGTTTCCATACTGCTCACCATTCCGGGATGTCCGCATAAAAAGATAACCGTGTTGTCCGGGGTGATCTCTTTTCCCCAAACCTTCTCAACGATGCCTTCCGTCCAGATCCGGTCAAGAAAACCGACTTCTCCGTTCCACTTTACCGGTTCGTTCCCGGGATCACTGATAACGGGAATATATGTTAACTCGGAGCAAAACCGTTCCATAGTGATCAGCTCATCGCGGTAACCCAGATCCCAGGAATTCAGCGCGCCGTGGACCACCGCCCATTTTCGCCCCGTATCGCTGATCAGATGCGAACGCAGCATGCTCATATAGGGTGCCAGACCGGTACCGGTCGCAAAGAAGATCACATTTTTATCATTGGAAATATCATCCAGAGTGAACATGCCAAACACTTTTTCACGCATCCAGAGCATATCGCCGTTCTTCAGGGCGAACAGACGGGGTGTTAAGGCTCCGTTCGATACCATTTTGATATAAAACTCAAGATATTGATGCTGACTGGAGCTGGATGCGATCGAATACGGACGTTTGATCAGACGGTCGGTTGGACAGGGTTTTTCCGGCGGGGTGGAATAGGGTACGCGCGGGGCTGAAGGCGGGAGTCCCAAAGGACAATACTGACCCGGTTTGAATTCCGGCAGATCCCAGCCCCTGGGTGCCACGCGAAAGATACAGAGACCCGGTGCTACTTCGATTTTCTGTTGAAGTACGGCATTCAATGCTTCCAATGTATTCCCTTTAATTTTTATTGTTAAAATATAATAAACTTGCGGTGCAAATCAATGTATAAAAGAATGAATGATGTTAAGATTAAGGTTGAGGTTGAGATTGAGGTTGAGGGTGAGGCTAAGATTGGGCGTCTTTCGGGGATTTTGCAAAAGAAGGCGCAGCGGCCGGTTGCAGATCGCCGTTGACGATCTCATACTTTTCTCCGGTGCGGGGACAAGTCAGGTCTTCCCCAAGGATTTCCCCTTCGCGACTGACCCAGCCCTTTTGTTTTGCAGGGACACCCACCATCAGCGCATAAGGCCGAACATCTTTTGTGACGACGGCGCCGGCAGCGATGAAACAGTACTCGCCCAGGGTCACTCCACATACTATCGTAGCGTTCGCTCCAATGGAAGCGCCCTTTTTCACGCGGGTCTCAAGATATTCTGTCTTACGTTCCACAAAAGCCCTCGGATTGGAAACGTTGGTGAATACACAGCTGGGACCGCAGAAAACATCATCCTCGATGACCACCGAATCATAGACCGATACATTGTTCTGGATCTTGACGCCATTTCCCACGACCGCTTTGGAGCCGATATTGACATTCTGTCCGATCGAACAATGTTCACCGATCCGGGCACCCGGCATAATATGCGAGAAATGCCAGACCTTCGTGCCTTTCCCGATCCGGGCTCCTTCATCCACACAAGCGGTCGCATGCACAAAATAATCAGCCATAATAGAATTCCTTGATCTTTTCGGTTACGTACAGGATCTCTTCATTGGAAAGAAAGGGATGCATGGGCAGAGAAAGGACGGTCCCGGACAAACGATAGGATACGGGGAAATCCTTCGGATCCTGCAGCAGATCACGGAAGGCTTCCTGTGAGGGCAAAGGCATGGGATAATGCACAGCGGTCGGAATGTTTTGTTTCGCCAGTTGTTCCCTCAGAGCATCCCGCTGATCGACCCGGACCGTATATTGTGCCCATACGCTCACATTGTCCTCAAGGACCCTGGGAATATCGACAATTCCTTCAAGTGCTTTGTTGTAGGCTTTGGCAACACGGTTCCTTTCGCTAATCTCTTTTTTGAAATAACGCAGTTTCACCCGGAGAATGGCCGCCTGGATAGTGTCCATGCGTCCGTTCACACCGATCATTTTATGATAATAGCGTTTTTCCTGTCCGTGGTTCCGGATCATGCGGATCTTTTCCGCAATCACGGCATCATCCGTAAAAATAGCTCCGCCGTCTCCGTAACAGCCAAGGGGTTTTGCGGGAAAAAAACTGGTTGTGGCGATACTGCTGAGCGCACAGGAATACCTGCCTTTATATTCCGCACCAAACGACTGGGCTGCATCTTCGAGTACCCATAAACCATTCTCTTGGGCAATTTTGTTGATCGCGTCCATGTCCGCACACTGACCGTAGAGAGATACCGCAATAATACCCTTTGTTCTGGATGTGATCTTTCCGGTGATCTTTTCGGGATCAAGATTGAATGTGACGGGATCAACATCCACAAATACGGGAACAGCACCCACAATACTGATCATGGTCGCGGTCGCGATAAATGTAAAAGCGGGACAGATCACTTCATCGCCGGGGTTGACATCCAGGGCCATCAAAGCAATGGATATGGCATCGGAACCCGAACTGCAGGCAAGCGCATGCGGAGAGCCGCAGAATGCCGCCAATTCGGTTTCCAGAGCCGCAATATCGGGTCCGTTGATGAACGCCGTATCCCGTATGACCGCAGCGATCGCACTGTCGATCTCTTTCTGATAGGTTTGGTACTGACGGTAAAGATCGCAAAATTCCATAACTATTCCTGCTAATAACTTAATTTTTCCATTAATTGAATACCGGAAAGGATATCCTGACGGGAGGGGAACATGTCCCATTTTTCCTGGGCAATATATGCATACATTGTATTATGTCCCTTGCCGTAAATGTGATCGAGGTGGAAATCGAGGTCCGGTTTCTCCATGCCTTGCACATTCCAGAAACGGATGGTATTCAGGTTTGTACCGGCAAGTCGTATAACGCCTTTCTCGGCGAGTAAGGTAAATTCCGTTTCATAGTTTTTTTCATAGGCGCTCACGGTGGCGTTGAGCGAACCAACCACCCCGGAGTTGAAACGCATGACCGCCGAAACGGAATCGAAGACCTCCAGGCCGCGTAGGTATCCGCCCTGCCCTTTCCCGCTCACAAGTTCACCGAAAAAATAGTGGACCATGTCAACATAATGGCTGGCCTGTGTATATAGGACTCCACCGTCCAGAGCGCGTGTGCCATGCCAGTCAATATCAAAATACGCGTCATTACGATTCCATAGCACGTTACAGATAAACTGATAGATCTTTCCCAGTTTATTGCCGTCGATCAGTTCCTTTATCATCATGATCAAAGGGTTATAGCGATTCTGATAGACCGGTAACAATATTTTTCCCGCTTTATCGATGCGATTGAACATTTCATGCGCTTCACGCACGGTGAGGCTGATAGGTTTTTCGCAAACGATATAGGGAGCCTCGGTGGATTCGGCGATCTCGGCGGCATGTTCGGGATGGTTCCCGGAAGGCGTAAGAACCGAAATAATGTCCACATCTTTGATATGTCTGTAATCCGTCACATAAGGAATGCCAAGGCGCTCAGCCACGGCATGTGCACGTTCCTCAACAATATCACAAACCAATGCAACTTCCATTCCTTCTGTTTCGGCGATAGCTTCTATATGACGGTTCGAAATGCGTCCGCATCCGACGAGTGCAACTTTCTTCATGAAACATTTTCCTTTCGCATTTGACAAAGTGAAATAAATATATACATCACAATGACCATTATCAATGAAATAAACGGATAATATTTGAACGTAAAGAGTATTATATCCGTTTATTTTTTAAGTATATCTGTCGCGGGTGATCACCGCATATTTTCAGATCTAAGAGACCTTAGGTTTTTTGATCGTAACTAGTAAGCGGTTCATCAGAACAGAAGATGTCACTCCGATGAGCGTATACCATGTCCAGTTCACCTTAAAGAGGTCCGTCCAGCCGGCAATAATGACAAATGTCATGACCGAGATGGAGAAAAAGAACGGAACCACATACTGCCATAGATCGCACTTCTTGAAGAAACGCACCGAGATGAAAACACCCAGCGTACCGCCGTAGGTAAAGGAAGCGATCGCCAGGGCGACCTCGACCAGTGCGCTTTCCTGATTTTTGAAGATCATTGCTCCGAAAACCATAATAAGACCCCAGCCGAGGGTGGTTATCTTACCAATCTTCAGCCATTTATCTTCATCGGTAAAACGTTTGAAAATGGGTTTGAAAATATCAACCGTAATGGAACTGGACATGGCGCTCAACGAACCGCTGAGGGTTGTCATTGAGGCTGCGAAGATCCCGGCAACGGTAATACCTTTGACGACCGGCGGGAGATGGTCAATAATGAATTTTGTAAATAATTCATCGGATTTTGTAATTCCGAGTGAAGCAAAGCCTGCACCATTCCATACCATATAAAGCATCAGACCGATCACGAGGAACAGGGCAAACTGAACAAATACCACAAGTCCGCTGCCGATCATGGCCTTTTTGGAATCCGTAACGCTTTTACAGCTGAGTATCCGCTGCACGATCAACTGATCGGTACCGTGACTGGCAAACGACAGCATGGCACCTCCGATAATACCTCCCCATAAGGTGTAACCGGAAGCTTTATCGAAATTGATGAATTTCGTTACACCATCGGCAACAGCCATATTCAGGGAAGCACCCAGGTCCGGCAGCATTCGAAGACCGATGACCAGTGCAACGATCGCCGCGCCCATATAGATGATCCACTGGAAAAAATCCATCCAGACCACACCTTTTATTCCGCCCATCAATGTATATGCAACCGTAACAAAACCAAGGATCAGCAAGGAATAGAAGTAGGGCAATCCCGTGATCATGGAAAGGGGAATGGCGACAGCGAACAGGCGTACACCATCCGCAAGCAAGCGCGTCAGCATAAAGGTGATGGACATGATACGCTGCATCGTGATACCGCCCTTTTCCTTGACCGCCTGATAAACGGTAATGAAATTTCCTTTGGCATACATGGGAATGAAGATAAAGGCGACCAGCAGGCGTCCTGCAATATATCCGATACATATCTGCAGGTACGTAAAATTACCCAAATAAGCCACACCCGGTATGGATAAAAAAGTCAGCACGGATGTTTCCGCCGCAACAATAGAGAACATGACCGCCCACCAGGGAAGAGTATTCCCCGCACTGAAATAATCTTTGATATTCTTTACACTTCGTCCCATCAGGGACCCGGTAATGAATACAGCCAGCATAAACAAGGCTATGATGGAAATGTCGATCCAATGCATGCACACTCCTTTTTTATCTACTCAGTAATACAAAAAGCCCGTCCGCTAACCGGCGGACGGGCTAATATACGATAAAGCCTGAACGATTAAAAATTAAAAATTGAAGCCGGTTTCAACATTCATGACCGTAACGGCCTCTTCCTTGGGATGAATGACTCCGTCACCGTTCATGTCTCTGTAAGTCCGCATATAATTGTATACGATACTGACACCGCCGCCAAGGTCCATGCCGATTCTGGCACCCATGATCGTGCGCTCGGAAGGATTCTTGAAATCGAAAGGCTTCGGATCATTATTCCTGTGGTAGTAGGCGGACAGATCCGATACCAGAGGAATGGTCCCATAGGGAACGCCCGCTTCGATCTGGAAGGTCTGGAGAACATCTCCGTCATTGGAAACCATGTTCATATAACTGCAATCAAGTGTAAAGAATTCAATGATATTTATCCCGACAGATCCGAAGAATCCCTGCGATTTTGGAATATTATAATCAAGCAGGCGGTCGAATTTCGTTTTTGCGATAAAACGCAGTTCTTCATCCTTCACGAAATACACTCTGTTCAGATCATAGTTTTTATCAAAGAACCCGTATTGAAAGTTTTCCTGTGCCCAGCGATATTCAAGCTTGGCGGTCAAAAAATTGCTGATCGTTATTCCGATACCGATCGGCGATGTACCGATAAATACATCGTCTTTTGTCAGATCAAGAAAGTTCCTGTCCCCGTTGATATAACCGAGAATAGCCGCAACGGAATAGATCTCCAGAGAAAACCCGCTGCTGCGTACAATGGGGATCGTCAGATCGACACTGCTTGAGAATACCGTGGGATGACGAAGCATCAAGGTATCGATGGTCGGGATCTGCAGGGTCATTACGGTATCAATGCATTCATATCCGTCATATTGCGGGAACATCGGATTTATGATCGAATCGAGAATGGTCTGCGTCAGACCGGGTACGGGTATATATTCCCACAGATTGTTTCCGTTCACGTCCAGATCGATCGCATCCGGAATACCGTCCCCGTCCGTATCCGCATAATACCTGGGGTCATTGGGGAACATATCCATCAGATCGGAATAACCGTCCCCGTCGGAATCTTCTTTAAAGGCATTGAAAGGATTGAGGTCCGCAACAAAGCTGAGGCCGAATTCAAAAAAACCGCCGACAGAAAAGCGTCCGCCCACAAGTCCGGGAGTGGAACTTCTTTTATCGATCTCTCCCCAATCGGCTATAAAACCGTAAAATCCGATCGGAATACCGCGTTCTTCTTTGTCCTTCCCGCGGTTACTGATGCCGAATTCGGTCCCGAAGCGTTTCTTGACCGGATACTCCAGCATATTGGTATAACGGTCAATACTGATACCGTTGACGAAGGTAACCTGATCCAGTCCGCCGATACGGATATAGAAAGGATCATATTTTGTTGCCCAGCTGACATAATAGAGCATGTTCAGGTAATCACTGAATTCATCCCAGTTATGTTTACTGATCTTGCCTTCCCCGTCAATATAGATGGCCACATCAAGACCCATGCTTAGTTTACCGATGGTAAATGTCGGGCGGAAAGCGATCTGATTGTAGAGTTGACCGTTAAGCGTAACGGCTCCGACCCCGAATCCTGTCTGGAACATGGAGGAAAGTCCTGTATCATCATTCGCATAGGAAGTCAGGGGCATGCAAATAAACGCAAACATAAGTATGAGCACTATTGTTTTTTTCATCATCTGTTTACTCCTTATCGTTTTTTCTTATTCCGTTTTGTCTATTTGTTAAATGTAATATATAGCACTTTTTTAAAAAAAAATAATATTTTTATTATCTCTGATGTTTTTTATGGGAACAGTGCATGAATGAGCACACTCATTTTCCCCGGACATAGGCAGAAGCATATATTATATGATCATTTCTATTGTTCAGCGGTAACAAATCCCTTAAATTCCATCAGGTTACGATTGCGGGAATACCGCTTCACAACAATAAAAAAGGTATAATGGAATGAAAGTCGTTGTTCATGAGTTTGACTTGCCGCTGAAATACAAATTCGGTATCTCACGCGAAACGCGTACGGTCCAGAAAACAGCTATCGTTGAGGTAAAGGATGGTGATCTGTCCGGTTACGGCGAATGCGTGGCAAATCATAAATATTATAAATTTACGATCGACATGATACGTGAAGATCTGGCATCCGTTGCTTCCGTTCTGAAGAATATCGATATTATCCTGACCCCGCCGGATAAGGTATGGGAAATGCTTGATCCCGCCTTAAAACATAATCCTTTCGCCCAATGCGCGCTGGATATGGCGCTGTATGATCTCTGGGGTAAGAAACAAGGACAGCCAACCTATGTTTTGTGGGGGCTTGATCCTGTCCGCAATCCGGTCACGGATTATACGATCGGCATTGACGATATCGATATCATGATCAAAAAAATGGAAGAATATGCTGATTGGCCTGTTTTCAAGATAAAACTCGGGACCGATCACGACATGGAGATCATGCGCGAATTAAGAAAACATACCGATGCCATCCTGCGTATCGATGCCAATTGCGCATGGACCGCTGAACAGACGATCGCATATTCACATGTGCTCAAGGAGCTTGGGGTTGAATTCATAGAACAACCGATGGAAGCGGACGCCAAACCCGAGGATATGGAAAAGGTATATGCACATTCCGCCCTTCCCCTGGTGGCGGATGAAAGCTGTATTTCGGAAGGGGACGTGGATCGTTGCAAGAGTTATTTCCACGGTGTGAATATCAAAGTCGTAAAATGCGGCGGAATGACCCCCGCCCGCAGGATGATCGACCGTGCACGCGCATTGAATATGAAAGTCATGGTCGGTTGCATGACCGAGTCCACAGTGGGCATTTCCGGTATCGGACAACTTTTGCCGCTCCTTGATTACGTTGACATGGATGGTCCGCTGCTTCTGGCAAAAGATATCGCGACCGGTGTTTCCATACGGCGCGGCGTGGTCTCTTATTCAAAGATCCCCGGCAACGGTGTGACACTTACGGGGTTTACATCATAAAAAGGACAGCACGAAATGCATGATATACCTCTTTCTGATACCCTCCTCACCTGGAAGGTCCAACTGGCACGGCGAAACCTTGCCCGTTCCCTGTCCGTTGCCGTGCTGATCCTGATCTGTGTTTATTTTGTTTTCTTTACCACCCGGGATGCGCTGCTTACATTGATCGCATTTCTGATCCTTACGATCATGGTCCTTCCCTACTATCTGCCGATGACATACACAATGACCGACAGCGGGGTCGTTCGTAAAATGCTTTTTTCAACGCATAAACGCAGTTGGGATGAGTTCCACAGATACAAAACAGATAAAAACAGCATCATGCTTTATACGATGACACAGCCCTCCCGGCTTGATAACTACCGCTCTTTTTTGCTGATCTGCAATAAGAATAAGGAGGAAGTCCTGAAAATCGTACAACAGAAAATACAGCCCCCTCCGGAAGCTTCATCCTGATCCCATATCAAAAAATACAATATATTTGTCCGGACCTTAACTTTACATTGGACTTTTTTACATTTTATATTATATTTTTTTGTTATAGTCATTTAAGAATACTATATCGAAATATTGTCGTTACGGCTGTACAATAAAGGAAGAAGTATATTTGGAAGATAAAACGTTCGAACAGGAAGTCATAGATAAGATAGCGCATAAGATCGTTGAACGGCGTTTATCTGTTCCTGCCGTTCTTTTCCTTGAAGTCATCAAGCCGATCTCTTTTTTTGGCGCGCAGACAATGAATTTCTTCGGTCCCCTCATCGAATCGTTCCTGAAAAAAGAAAATCGATATTATGATGTGACCGAGATCCTTGAAGACCGTAATAATATTGAACGCATTCTGCGCAGGGTTGAAGAACTTGAAAATGACATATCACTTAAAGAGAAAAGCAAACCCGGTCGTAAGCAAAAAAAGCATAAACATCATACATTGAAAGCGGAGGATTAAATGATCGTCAAACGAGCTGTATGTTTGTTGATCCTGCTTTCCGTTCTTATCGGTTCCGCCTATGCCGCACCGGCAATTCATGCGGAAGTGGAGTGTTCGGAAGCGGACGGCAATAAGGTGAATATCATCATAACGCCGACAGCAGGATCGCAGATCTATATCGTTCAAAAAAGCCTCGAATCCGGCGAATGGGTGCATGTACTGGAAACCCGGAATCTGACCTTCAGTACGAACATCGAAAACGATATCTCAACGCAATTCAAACTTATTGCACTGGACGAGAATCGGATCATCGTAGGTGAAGCCTATTCGGAAGTCATTATGACCAAGGCAAAATGGTTCAACATAAACCGCCTGAACCGTTTTGTCGCCCTTATCCTGATCTCCGGTATAATATTGTATTATATTACAATGGCTAAAAAGAACAAGAAGATCTATTTGCGGCCGGTCGCCGGTCTGCAGGCATTCGAGGAAGCTGTCGGCCGTGCAACGGAAATGGGACGTTCCGTTCTGTTCGTACCCGGCATCATGGACCTTGATCAGGTGGAGACCATATCCGGACTTATTATTCTTGGACACGTATCGAAGATGACCGCCCGTTACGAAGCGAGCCTGAACGTACCCGTATCGCGTTCCCTTGTTATGGAATCCGGCCGGGAAACAGTACATGCTTCCTATATCAGCGAAGGACGTCCGGACCTGTATGCAGATGACATGGTTCATTACTATACGGACGATCAGTTTGCATTCGCGGCTGCGGTTGACGGTGTGATGCTGCGCGAAAAGCCCGCTGCCGTATTCCTGCAGGGAAAATTTTATGCCGAATCGCTCATCATGGCCGAAACCGGAAACTCGATCGGAGCGATCCAGATCGCCGGTACGGGATCGCCTTCCCAGATCCCGTTCTTCGTAACAGCCTGCGATTACACCTTGATCGGAGAAGAATTCTTTGCGGCCAGTGCCTATCTGGGCAGTGACCCGAAACTCCTCGGATCGATCAAAGGTCAGGACATTGTCAAAGCGATCTTAATGGCTTGTCTGGGTATAGGTGTTATTCTGGAATCGCTGAATGTGACATTTTTCAAAAACTGGTTTGTTGGATCATAATTAATAAGGGGTAATGATATATGTTTTGGAAACGAACAATTCCATCGATCATCGTCGGCACTGTCGGTGTGATCATGCTCCTGTCATGGTTTATCCCGCATAAACCATTCGGGGAGCTTGAGATCCATGCGACGCAATGGTACGATATTATTGCAAGCTTTGCCATGATCCTGGGAGCATTGAACCTGTTAAAGCTCCAGGGACGCAAAGTCATAAAACGTCAGAAAGGCTGGCCTTTCAGTCTTGCGGCCGTGCTTGCTTTTTTCTTAACCTTGTCTTTCGGATTCGTCATTAAAGGCGGTTATTATCCGAACCTGATCTCGCTGGGAGATAACCCGGATGCCGTCTGCGAAAAGATCGCGGAAGTAAGCAGTATAACTTTCGATGAGGCACGTGTGCTCTATTCTCATCCTCCCGTGAACGGAGAAAGAGTATCCATACATAAAGCCGTTGTTTCAAAAAAAGGGGCTCAGAAGGTCATAGCGGAACTTGAAGAACTCGGGGCAACACTGACCTTGGGTGAGTTGAAATGGGGATCCCACGTTCAAGGTGAAAACACCTATTACCGCTGGGTCTTCTATTCATTCTTTACTCCCCTGTCCGCCACCATGTTCGCCTTGCTTGCGTTCTTTGTGGCTTCCGCCTCCTACCGGGCCTTCAAGATCCGAAACGCCGAAGCGACCGTTCTGCTTGTTTCGGGTATTCTCATTATGCTCGGACGTGTACCGCTTGGCGCTTTTCTGACCGCATGGACACAGAACATATCCTGGCTTGCCTGGCTGCATCTGCCAACGATACAGGAATGGTTATACCAGTATCCGAACGCCGCGGGAGCACGTGCGATCATGATCGGTATCGGACTTGGTATCGTAGGAACATCCCTCCGGGTCATTCTGGGAATTGAAAAATCCTTCATGGGAGGAGATTAATATGGGAAAATTCACTGATTTCTTAGAAAAACTGGACAGTCTTGACCGTCGCGTCATTTTTCTCATTATCGGACTGGTCGTACTTCTGCCGCTATTGATCCCTCTGGGTTTACCGATCGAAACGACCCAATTGACCGAAGATGCATTTTATGCAGTGGATGATCTGCCCCGGGATGCTAAAGTACTCCTCTCCTTTGAATACGGTCCTTCAACCAAGCCGGAGATCCATCCCATGGCGGTCAGTGTTCTGCGCCATCTCTTTTCCAAAGGCAATAAGGTCATCATCATGTGCCTCTGGCCGGACGGTCTGTTCATGGCGAACGAAGCGCTGGAATTGGTAGCACGAAAGGAATTTGGTCTTACCTACGGTGTGGACTATGTCAATCTGGGTTACCGCCCCGGAAATGAGGCGATCATCAAGGGGATTACCAAAAGCTTTGAAGCAAACTTCTCGGTCGATTCCCACGGTGTCCCCATTTCCGCTATTCCGATCATGCATGATGTGCAAACGGTGCGCGACATCGATTTTATTTTCAGCTTCTCGGCAGGTTATCCCGGTGCTGTGGAATGGGTCCTCTACGCGGGCGATCCCCTGCAGGTACCGGTATCCAGCGGCAATACTTCCATACAGGTCAATCAGCTGCTGCCTTACGTAAAATCCGGTCAGATGAAAGGCGTTATTGCCGGGATGCCCGGAGCTGCGGAATATGAGACACTCCTGATCAACAAAGTGGAAAACCGGGTGGGTACTGTCAGTGAGCAGGCAATAATATTGCTGCCGAACTTCAAGGAATCACGCGATGCCACCAAGTTCATGGATGCGCAATCCATTGCTCACCTTGTTATCGTGCTTTTCATTATTCTCGGTAACATTTCATACTTTGTCAAACGTAAAAAACAACGGAAATATTAGGAGGTAACCATATGTATATAGGTATATTAGGCGCCTGGGTTGCCGTTTTCTTAACACTGTCGATCCTGAGTTATCTCTACAAGGATAACCCCTTTTATAAACTTGCCGAACATATCTTTGTCGGTATTTCCGCTGCACACTGGGCGACCATCGCTTTCTGGAACCAGGTACAGCCCAATCTCTTCGGACGTTTATGGCCGCAGGCGGAAGTGGCATCCCTTGAGGGATTCAATAAATTCTGGTACGGTATCTATCACGTACTGAGCGTATTGTTCCGCAAGGTGTTCCCGGAAGAGACCATCAACGGGGTTCTCTATCGCGGTATCGGTGATCAGCCTCAGAATCTGAGCTATATTTTCGCTTTTATTCTCGGACTCTTTATGCTTTTCCGCCTTATCCCGAAGATCGGATGGCTCAGCCGCTGGTCATTGGGCTATGTGATCGGTATGGCTGCGGGTCTGCGTCTTTACGGGTATATGAGTTCGGATGTCATCGGACAGATCCATGCGACCATGCTTCCCCTCTGGACCGGCAATCTTGCTTCCAGCATCAACAATATCATTCTCATCGTCGGTGTCCTGACCGGGTTATTCTATTTCTTCTTCTCGGTGGAACATAAAGGTGCCTTGAAGGTGGTTTCCCGCATCGGTATCTACTATCTGATGATCTACTTCGGTGCATCCTTCGGCTTTGCCGTCATGGGCCGTATCTCATTGCTGATCGGGCGATTCAATGATCTCATTGAATATTCTGCCAAACAATATTGGTTTGCTACTCCCATTATACTGGTCATTATGATTGCTGTGCTGGTACTGACTGCCAAAAAGGATAAACAGGAGGTCTGACGACCCGGTAAATCGAGTCTAACGCCCCGGTAATCCATCGGGGCGTTTTTTCATTCAAGGAATAATATTTGTTTGTAAGAACGGAGTTCCCTAAGTTACAGATGCTGGCATTCGAATCCCGCAAAACCGGAGAAGGATATTTATGAACACTGTCACTTTTCGGGTCAATACACCTTCACGCACATGCTTTATCGATATCACGGCCGAGATCAGTACCTGCATCCGGGAGAGCGGTTGCACATCCGGCCTTGTTTGTATCTTTACTCCCCACACCACTGCGGGGATCACGATCAACGAAAACGCCGACCCGGATGTCCTGCATGATCTGGACTACAAGATCAATAGTATGATACCAAAACGTGACAATACATACCGCCATTCGGAAGGCAACAGCGACAGCCACTTAAAATCATCCCTCTTTTCCCCTTCCCTTACCCTGATCTTTGAAGACAAGAAATTACTCCTTGGCATTTGGCAGGGGATCTATTTCTGCGAGTTTGACGGTCCCCGGAACCGTACCGTGCATATTAAAATTATCGGAGACAAATAAAATGAACAACCTTCTCAAGCATGTCCTGATTTTTTTCATGATCGTATCGGTCTCCTGCCTGAATGCGGAAGAAAACACAAAAAAAGATACGCATTTCTACATGGAACTTGATCTTTATACCGGTTTAAAAGCGGGTATATGCCATTCATTTCATGATCGTATCGGTCTTTACGCAAGTGCCGGCATCGCGCTGGTATCTCCGACACAGATATCGTACAATGCTTTTGCCGCCTTTGCTCTGCGCGATGCGGAAAAAAAACTCCGGATCGATCTGAACGCCGGGATCATCCACGGGGTTTTCGATGTGATCGGACCACAAATTTTTCCCAATAATCCGGAATATGGTTATTATTATTATGTCAATCCGGGCATCGCGTTTCATGTTTCATATCCGATCGCCAAGAACCTTCTCGCCGGGATCCGACTGGGTACCGAGATCATGATCGGATACGATATGGGTTCGTGGCGTGTCCATCCGCAACCCCAACCGAATGCCGCTCTGACCCTTACTTTTTAACCACATAAGAACAGAGGGGACCGGGGTCCCCTCCGCACAATGATCGTTCTTATATTAACGCTAAGTTATTTAAGCAGCAGCATCTTCCTGGTTTGATAGAAGCTTCCCGCTTTCATACTGTAAATATAGACACCGCTGGGAAGATCGGATGCATCCAGTCGGATACGGTAGAAACCGGGCGAATGCTGTGCGTTGACAAGTTTCCGTACGGCTTTCCCGTTCATATCGTAGAGATTTATTTCCACCTTTTCACTCTGCATAATGGCATAATCGATCGTTGTGACCGGGTTGAAGGGATTCGGATAATTGGCCGACAACATAAACTCCGTCGGCAGTTCAACAAGATCAAGCTGGGAATCGATGTAAAAGGTCATCGTATCGCTGTAAGCGGATAAGCCGCCCTTGTCGACCGCCGCAACGGTCCAGAAGAATTCCCTCTGATCGATCAGGCGACGCTGATCAAAAAAGGTTTCGCTTGTGGTAATGACAAAGACCGTCGACCCCGTATACCAGTAATA
This sequence comes from uncultured bacterium, assembly GCA_964535585.1. Classification (GTDB taxonomy): domain Bacteria; phylum Fidelibacterota; class Fidelibacteria; order Fidelibacterales; family Fidelibacteraceae; genus M50B103. The sequence goes on from CAZHTR010000003.1 coordinate 130,465, forward strand.
CACCTTGTATGTAAGTTCATCACCGGGATCCGGATCAATGGATGCGGTCCATTCAAAACGCGGATAACGGGTGGTCTGGTAACTGTTATGCAAAGGTGCCAGCTGCACGGGTGCGGAAGGCGCTTCATTAACGGTATTGATCGCAAGGGTCCGGGATGCTTCGCGCGAACGTGTTTTTGCTCCGTAGTTATCAACCGCCTTCACGTACCAGCGATAACGTCCGTTTTCAATAAGGTCTTCGCCGGGCTGCCAGGACAGTTCCGTACCCGAATAACGGCATTCCATGGAATCGGGGTGCAGCCCCAGATAAAGTTCATAATGCACGGCATCGCCGGGATCCGGATCGGAAGAAGCTTCCCAGGAAAAGACCGGCCGGAACACATCATGGATCGATCCGTTCGCCGGTGCCAGAAGATCAAAGGCAAGCGGTGGTGAATTCATACTGTTAACCTGAAAACGCCAGTATGTCGACTGCAAGGTGTCGCTAGTGCTCAACACAGCCTTTACGTGCCAGTAGATGGTCTTGTCTTCACCTAATTCCTGTTCAAGGCGGACCCAGTTGGTATCCGTTTCGATCGCCTGGACCACCGAGAAGTTCAGAGTTTCGGAAATGTATACCAGATAGGTATCCGCATTGGGAACGGACTGCCAGATCAGTCTGGGACTCCGAGTTGAAATGATCTCCATACTGTCCGGACTGATCAGGGCAAAATCGCCCTTGAAATTTTCGATAATAAGAATATAGTCTTCTTTTACAATATCCACAGTTACCCCGGAAGCTACAATGCGGAGACTGACACTGTACAACCCCTCATCGCTGTATTGATGACTGACGGTTTGACCGTTACCGCTCTGTCCGTCACCAAAATCCCAGATATATTCATAATTCCCGTCAGGCAGGGGTGTTACAGCAGAAAAAGTAACATCATAATTAGGTACTCCCATGGTGTAGTCGGCGATCAAATCGAATTCCCCGGTTCCCCGGCTTTCCCATTTCATGGCGTCATAGGCAATGATCTGACTCGCGACACCGGTGCTGTCGCCCAGATATACATAATTCGACTCATCATCGGAAAAAAGATATTTTCCAAGAGAGACCCAGTCATCGGAAGCGGCATTCTGATCGACGATAACAACAGTCTCTCCCCCGGCATGGCGGACCCTGTAAGGCGCGGAAACGGCCGTGGCATTGGCGGGTATATAGGCAAATATTTCATAAAAACCGCTTTTGTCAAGCTACGGGGTCCAGGTCACGTAACATATATCCGAAGCACTGGCTTCGGTATAGGTCCACCAGTGATGCCCGTTGTGACCGCTTGTTTCGCTGCGGTAATAGCGCATGGGAACGGTATTCCCTTCGGCTTTGATATAAAAACCGCTTGTGACATGCCTGTCGTCCACGAGGGAATCCGATAATGCCGTTATGGGATGATCGGTGGCGATGCACCAGGGCATGCTGCTGTAACTGGGATTGGCGTAATTCAGACTTGCGTTGCCGTGGTTGTAACCCGGCCAGTCATAATATACGACCTCTCCGTAATAATTCGGCCAGGAAGCCCTGTTCCGGTCACCATAGGGATCATTGGCGATCACTGAACGCTGTCCGATGGTGGATGATCGGCCGATACCCACGATCAGATGTCCGGAACTGGAAAGATAATTACAGATCGAGAAAGGCTGTCCCTTGTCAATTTCGGCCGATACGGTCGCCCAGCTCGTATTCCAGGTTTGAGTACCGCTGACACCGTGTATGCCGTAATAGTTGTTCATACGCGAATTCGGACTCCCCCCGGTCCACATATAGCCGTATCCGCCGTAATTTGTGTAACAAACCGTACCCGCAGTGTTGCAGTCCTGACGGCTCTGATCGAAATAATGTCCGTTATAATAATAACGTTCATGCACATAAGCACCATAGTCGTTCCAGTTACCAAAACCCGATAAAAAAGGCCATTTCGGGAGCAATCCGTAATAGGCCATGACCATCGCAGCGGTCGCGGGGGCACAACTGCTGTATCCGCGCGGACCCGGTGTATGATAAACCTGATGGACGTACGGTACATCCAGATAGGTATCCGAAAGCGGGGCCTGGAATTCATAAAAAACGGGTGATACCGGCAACTTGTCGGGCAACACATCGGCCACGGTCTGTTTTTTCATGCTGTTGTCCACGCTTTGTATCCGTGGTTTGTCTTTTTGCATATAGAGCAAGGAACCGTCCGGCAGAAAACAGGGTCCGGTCAGCATCGTTTCCGGTTCGTCCGTTGCAAAACGGATATTTCCGGCAAGATCGGAGACGATGATCTCCGTAGTGCGGATCCCTTCCTGTTCGTCGAGCTCAACGCGCACATAAGCATAGGTATCTCCGGTTTCGGACCAACGCAGATCCGCGCCGCGTCCCACCGTGGAACTGACATTTTCCTGCGTATCGTAGATAAACAGAATACCGTCCAAACGGGCATAGGCGATATACCGGCTGTCCGGCGACCAATTGGGAAAAACATGACCATATGCATTATCCGTGATCCGAAATTTCTCATTCTGCCCGTTAAGGTCCATGACCCATAACTGATCTTCCCTGTCGTTAAAGACCACGCGCTTGCCGTCCGGAGAGATAGGTGCAATACCGGCATAGGTACCGAGATCATAGACGCTGCGCCTTCCGTTTGCTTCAACGTAAAATGTATTTCCAATGGTATAAGCAATCTCTCCCGCATTGGAAAAAGACACCTGACCGGCACAATGGACTGCTTCATGTAATATATTTATCTCTCTGGTTATCAGATTCATATATGCCGGTGCTTCAAGTCCTCCCCGTGCTTCGCGCCACTTAAAACCCAAAAGATGCTGCTCGGGAGCCAGAGTGTAATAATATCCCACACCCGCTGCGCTTACCAAGGATTCCGTCCCTCCGTTACGGTCATAGTAATAGATCGTTGACCGCATGGAATCGGTATAGACAAATCCACCCTGATAGGAGCGGATATCGGTCGCGGCAAGTAGGATCCCCGTATTGATGACAAGGACCGTAAAAAGTATCAGTTTCGTTCGTTTTCTCATCTGGTTCTCCGTTTAGTATCAGAAAATCTACATATAATAATGTTTTCGCGGGGTAATGTAAAGCCTTGAATTATTAATTTATTATGAATACATTACCCAAAAATACGGAGCAGTAAATGAAACGTTTTATCATATTATTAGGACTGGTTTCAATATTGAGTGCGCAGACCTTTGTCCCCAACATCTCCATCGAGGGTCAAAATCTGAACCCCCAGGAACAACGTATCATTTCCGAACTTCAAAATACGATCGAACGCTACATCCAGTCGAACAGTTTCAGTAATGAACGCTATGCGCACCGCGTACCTTATTACATCAATATTTTTGTCAATCAGATATCGCGAAGCGGTTCCAATCTGAGTATCTCTGCCAATGCGTTCTTCTCCAACGGATACGATCAGCGTTATGTGGATAATGCCTGGATCTTTGAATTTACCGAAGGAGAGGTTTTTTACAGGGAAATGCGTTACCATCCTTTACGGGATATGATCGATTATTACGGTTACCTCATTATGGCGACGGAAATGGATGGTATCGAGGAACTCGGCGGCAATTCACTCTTCGATCTTGCCAATGAGATCTATTCCCGTGGCAGTAATTCCCAATGGTCACGGGGCTGGAATTCCAGAAAAGACGATTTTGACAAGCTGACCGGCGATTTCCGCCTTCGGCGTGCCCGCTATCTCTACAATCAGGCGTTCTGGGCTATTGATGATGGAGACGGGACGGCAGGCTGGTATTATCAGGAAGAAGCGCTGGAACTTCTGCTCGCATCAAAAAGACTGGATTCGCAAAATAAATTCCTGAATTTCTTTATCGAAAAACATTATCAGGATATCGAATATTTCGCGCAAGTATATCAGGATATATCCTTATTGCCCTTGTACCGTGAACTTTCACCTTCCAACGAAGCTTTTTTCGATCAGGTGGAAAGGACCTACAATTATTAAGTGCTTTATTCGATCTGAATACTTTTTTACATACTGAAAAATCAATTATTAAGCTTCTTCCGCGATCCTTTGTATCTCGGAAAACGCTATCTGTCCGGCACGCAGGAGTTCGATCGTGTTATTTTCGTTTATTCTGATAACCGTACTGCCGGCACTGTCGGTATTCTCTTCCAGTTGCGCATCACGAATGAAGAGAGAGATATCATTCCTGAAAAAGCGTTCTATCTTTTCCATCTCCCGCATGACCGGGAACCCGCTGATATTGACACTTGTGGTTATGACCGGAGCCGGAAAATGATCCATCATGGCGCGGCAAAAAACATGGTCGGGAATACGAAAGCCGAGATATCTTCCCTCGCTGTATAAACGTTCGGGCAGCAGACGCGCTCCCGCAGGCAGCACAAGCGTCACTGCCCCCGGAAGAAAATGTCCGATGATCTTTTCCGCTATGTTCGATACATGGGCATAATCCCTGATCATATCGACATCCTTTACCAGTATACTTACCGGCATCACGGCGGGACGTGCTTTTATGCGATAAACGGCCTCAAGGACCTTTTCGGAACGCGCGTCGCCGCCAAAACCGTACAGGGTATCCGTCGGATAGACAAAAGCCTCTTCCGCATGTAATACTTCCAATGTTTTCACCAGTGCTGTCAAATCATTCATTTCAACGATCATACTTTACACTCCTGTGCATAAAGTTGTCCGCAGGCAGCAGCGATATCCTGTCCCCCGCTTTTCCGCAAGGTAACCGGGAAATGCGTATCGCCGAGCCGGGATATGAATAATGCGACACGCGCATCATCCGGTCTCCGGAAATGTCCGCCGGTCTCATTATATGGAATGATATTCAATTTACACGGTATGGACCTCAGTTTTTCGGCAAGAAGACGGGCATCTTCATTTCCGTCGTTCACATCACGCATCAATACATATTCGAAGGTCACAAGTTTGTGTGTGGTATCGGTAAAATACTTTACGGCTGCCAGTAATTCTTTCAGGGGATATGCCCTGTTCACCGGCATGAGCATATTTCGCTTTTCATCACTTGCGGCATTCAGAGAAACGGCAAGTTTGAACTGCGCCGGGTCATGCGCCAGATCCCTGATCCGTGGAACGATCCCGCAGGTCGAGAGGGTGATCCTGCGTGCTGCGATATGCGGACCTTTTTCATGGTTCAGAATGCGTGCCGCCTTGAGCACTGCATGATAGTTATTGAACGGTTCACCCATTCCCATGAATACAACATGGGTAATATTCTTTCCGCTGATTCGTTTCACCGTCAGAAACTGTTCAACGATCTCACCGGAGGACAGATCACGTACAAAACCCATCTCCGCAGTCCGGCAAAAACCACAGCCCATCGCACAGCCGATCTGTGAGCTGACACAAAGAGTGTTCCGTCCGGCAGAAGGAATAAGCACCGTTTCAAGTTTATGACCATCTCGACACCTGAACAGGAATTTCTCACTGCCGTCCGTATGACTTATTCTGCGATCATGGAGTTCCAGCAACAAAAAGGGTCCCTGTTTTTCGACCATTGTGCGCACCGGAAGGCTGATATTGGACATTTCTCCCGGAGATCCGACGTTTTTACCGAATATCCATTCGAAGAGCTGTCTGCCGACAAACGGCTTCAAGCCTTTATCGAGTGCCCAGTCCTGTATTTCCGCATAATCCATGTTCTTGATACTGTCATTCATATCATAATGTTGATATAATATTGATAACAAACAAGAAGATTTGCGCAAAAATATCTAATCGCCTGTTATTCTGTAATATCAATCGTTTTTCTTGCTTTTTGGCATATAAACCAATATTTTTAATTGTTAATCTAATCGGGAGTTCATATGAACACATCAGATTTAATTCAACAGGTATCTGAAAAGGCTGAAGTTTCCAAAACGGAATGCAAGGATCTGTACGAAACGCTATGTACGATCATGCAGGACCATTTTGAAGATGAGACGGGAATTGTTATCCCCCAATTCGGCACGTTCAATATAAAAGAAAAAAGCAGCCGCGAGTCCTTCAACCCGGCCTCGGGTGAATATGTCATGCTTCCGAAAAAATTGATACTGACCTTTACGCCTGCAAGTCAATTAAAAGAAGATCTTAGATAAGGATGGGACCTATGGCTACAAAGATCACATATCAGCAACTGGTTGATGAATTTTCGACTAAAACGGGCCGGACAAAGGCCTTTTCAAACACATTCATCAAAGATATCTTTATCAGCATTCAGGAAGGTCTTCGCAGAGATGAGAATGTCAATATCAAAGGACTTGGAATTTTCAAACTGCAGGAAGTTGCTGAACGCGAGACCGTTAATCCCAAGACGGGAAAAGTCACACTGATCGAAGCACATAAGAAGGTCGTTTTCAAACCCGAAAAAGCGCTGCGAGAGAAGGTCAATGCCAAATATGAAAAATTACAGCCAAAGAAAATAAAAAAGAAAGAACCCAAAAAGGCCAGCGTACCGGAGATCCCGCTACCAAAGGAAGAAAAGTTCACCGAAAAGACCCTGCCGAAGAAAGAAACAATGTTATTCGGAACCGCCAGTGATCTTCCCGCAGGTGAAAAAACCGCCTCCGCGCCTCCCCCTAAAAATGACAAGAAGATCATGCCGACCTTTATTATCGAGGAAAAGAAAAAGAAATCCGCATGGCGATGGATCGTTCCCCTGCTTCTGATCATTCTGCTGATCGTACTTCTTTACGTTATTCCCGTAAAATTTGAATCACTGGAAAAATACGCCTTCTGGAAACCCTTGACGAACCGGATCGAAAAAATCCAGAAAGCGGAAAAAACAGAAACGATCCAGTCTGAACTGGACGAGATCTTCGTTAAAGCACCCAAACCTCAGAAAATGGATATACAGACCCAGGTTGAACATAAGGATATCATTGACCTTACACCGGTACCGAATGAGGAAAAATGCCTTATTCATATTATTAAACCGAACAATACCTTATGGGGCCTGTCGGTCCAATATTATTCCAGGGCATCGCTTTGGCCCAATATTTACAGAAAGAATGTTGAAAGCCTGCGCACACCCGATCTTCTGATCCCGGGTCGTGAATTACTGATACCCGAGCTTCAGGGTGAATCTTTTCAGTTGAGCAAAGTCGATTCCGCCCGTATCGCGCAGGGATATTATCTCGCATACCGATCATACAGAAAATACGATCCGGAAAAAGCGGAAGGATATCTGCGCGTAGCAAAAACATTCAGTACAACGATCGAATAGAACCATTTCTCTCAATACGTATGTTTTGTGAACTTCTCTTCGCATGTTTTATGCATTTTAATCATAAAAAGCAAAAACCGACATTTGTCGGTTTTTAACTGGTCGGGATGAGAGGATTTGAACCTCCGGCCTCTTCGTCCCGAACGAAGCGCGCTAACCGGGCTGCGCTACATCCCGTTTGGAATTGCGTTCCAAAAGCGAGGCAATATAAGAATAAACATCCTGTTTTGACAAGGAATTTTATTCTTAATACAGATAAGCCTGAAATTTATTTCCGCATGACATTTAAGATACGTTTGGGTATATCCGTATTGTCATAATATCCATTGAACTGTTCCGCTCCAACCCCGAACGCCCGGACGGGTACCGGTGTACCGGTATGGCCGAAGGTAGTCCAGCCAATTCCCGCTTTACGCGATAAAATGCGACTGGCAGTAACCATAAAGGGTTCATATGCGGTATAAGAAAAGTGATCTCTGGATATGCGTTCATTTCTGGGTAAAAAGGACCTCTCATAAGCCAGTATAAGATCTTGTTCTTCAAAATCGCGGAGTCCCAGACCTTTGCTTGCATCTCCCAGTCCCGTCTGTTCTCTGAGATAGTTAAATGCCCATTCGGGATCCGATCTTGCGGAATCGGGACCATATTCTTCGATACGCATATTCCGGATCTCGGTATATTCTCTGACCAATTGGGTAAATGAGGCTTTTTGCCATTGCAGCAGGCTCAGATCGAGGTTACTGTTGCCATAGGTCGTTCCCATGCTCATTCCGCCTGTTTCGTGATCGGCGGTAATGACAATGAGGGTGTTCTTTTTATTTCTGCTGTAAAAATCAAGGGCTACCCTGACAGCATCGTCCATATCCAGTACTTCCGTGATCGTTGCGGCGGCATCATTGAAGTGACTTGCCCAGTCGATCTTGCCACCTTCAACCATGATAAAGAACCCCTCGGGTCCTTTTAACATTTTTACGGCTTTTTCCAGGATATCCGCAAGGGTAATACTGCCCGGGTCCATATCCATACGATATGGCATTGCGTAATCCGATTTCACATCCGGATGTACGAATAAAACACGACCCGCACCGGGTTCGAGATAGCGGAAAGCGGTTGCATTATTGACATAAAGAAACCCGTTTTGTTTTGCAAGATCGAGAATATTGTCTTTCTCAATGCCCTTGGGGTCAGTCTTCTGGCGCACATCACCGCCGCCATAAAAGTCATAATTCGAATATGCCAATTGTCGTCCGATTTCATAGTAATTGTTGCGTGAGGGCTGGTGTGCATAAAATCCCGCCGGTGTGGCATGTGTAATATCTACATTGGTGATGATACCGACCTTCATGCCGCGTTCTTTTGCCGTCTCGGTAATGGACTTCAATGGATAACGATGGTCGGCATCCATACCGATCGTCCCGGAACTGGTCTTGATACCGCTTGCCAGTGCCGTGGCTGCCGCCCCCGAATCCGTGATATAGGCATTCGTTGAATTGGTGGTTGCCATGCCGCTGGCCGGCGCCAGGTTGATCGCTAGCGGAATGATACCGTTCTTGCCCTCCATTGCCGCAAGATAGCGTTCGGCGGCATTCATCTGGACCGTTCCCATCCCGTCACCGATAAAATAGAAAACATATTTCGCCTTCGTTTGTCCGCAGGACACGAAAAGCAATAAGACCGTAATCAAAGCGATGGTATATTTCCACTTCCGTACCATTTGATCATTGCTCCTTTTCATAAAAATATTCAGCTGTAAACGTTCCATTATTATAATCACACAAAACGGAAGTTTCAAACAGTTTTGAGAGAATTTCACTGTTCATAACATCCATTTTCCGACCTTTGCAGAACATCCTGCCGTCTTTTAGCATCAGAATATGGCTTATTTGCGGAATGATCTCATCAATACTGCGGGTAAAAAGGATACATGCGGGCGTACCGGGGTCGGCGAACAATCTCTGAAGATCTTCAAGAAAACGTTTCCGGGCAAAGGGATCAAGGTCCGCAGACATGTCATCCAGCAGGATCAGTCTGCGTTCGGGCGTCAAAGCCGAAGCAAGCAATACCATCCTCTTCTCACGGGATGTCATTTGACGCCACAGGCGATCTCCCAGATATCCGGAGGAACATTTATTCAGCAGATCCATGGCTTTGCGTTTTTCGACTGCACTGCGATAGGACGATCCGGCGGTATGTTCCTCAAGGATCCCGCAGATCACTTCCGTTCCTTTCATGGACGGCAATATCTTTCCGTATAATTTCGGATTAAGAAGAATGATCTGTTTTTTCAGTTCATTCCATTCTCCGGAAGTATATGACCTCCCTAAAAGCCTTATTTCGCCACGTACTTTTCCGGCATAACGGCTCAATACCGATGCCAGAGCTGTTTTCCCGGACGCATTCGGTCCGAAAACACACCAATGTTCACCGCTTTTAACCTGCCAGTTGATCTCCCGCAGGACGATATGTTCCCGCTCGATCTCCAATCCTGTAATATCGATGATCATGTCATTTTTTATCATTGCGTAATGTATAATGATCCCGCAACATTTCCACGAATGAATATTCACTTTTTCGTGCGAAAGTCCTTTTTAATGATTTTTAATTTTTATAGGTGAAATTAATATTATACATTTACCGAGCATTGGAGATAATATGCCGGAAACCTGGGAAGAAATAAGAACGTACCGTGAAGAAAAGGGATTGTCGCTTGAAGTCTTGAGCGAACGCCTGCGTCTTCCGGTCGAACGTATCATGTACCTCGAAAAAGGTGACTTTTCGGATGCTGATCCGGTGATCATCCGTTTACATCTTAAGAATTATGCCAAACAACTGGAACTGGATTATCAAAAACTGCTGGAACTCTGCGGTCTGGATCAAAAAAAAGAAACTTATATTCCTGAAAACTACAGCGATAAAACCATTGTAAAGAAGACACGCTCCTATCGCGGGCGCAAGAAAGAACCCAGTAAGGTGATCATATACGGCTCGATCGTTCTGGGGGTATTCCTCCTGATATTTCTGATGAACAGACTGTTCATACATCTTGAAATACCTGATAATCTGTTTGAAATGACCGATAAACAACGTTTTGCACTTGATCATGAACAGGATCAGATCAGCGATTCCCTTCGCTACCGGCCTGTGATCCCGCAGGTTGCCAAGCAGGCGGAAGTAATTGATATCACAGAAGATATGGATATCCTGTCGGAATTCCGGATCACTTTTCCCCTTAGTCTGAATATTTTTCCGCGTAAAACGCTTACCTTCCGCTACGAGATCACAAATGATCAGCCGCGGGAAGATTTTATCCTCAAAGACCGGCCGCAATCGCTTGTATTCAACCGTTCCGGAAGAATGATCTTTCATCATACCGAAGACAGTCGTTTTGTCATCGGAGATCTTTCCTTCCGTGAAAAAGATTACTCCCGCGTTGTGATCGAAATAAACAGTGAGGGACAAGCCTCGGTTTTCGTAAAATAATAAAATAAATCATATCACTTACAGTTCGATACGGAGGATATTCTCCTTCTTCGGAAGAAAATGAAAAAGGCAGACGGATCTGCCTTTTTTATATTCAATCTACATCCCGTTCCATTGCAGAAGCCTACACAACTCCCTGTTCTACCATTGCTTGTGCAACTTTCATAAAACCGGCGATATTTGCGCCCCGGACATAGTCGACATAATGATCATCCATACGTCCGTGTTTCACGCACTGTTCATGAATACGGACCATGATATGCCGCAATTCCTCATCCACTTTTTCACGCGGCCAGGACATGCCCATGTAATTCTGTGTCATTTCAAGGCCCGAAGTGGAAACACCTCCGGCATTGGCGGCTTTCCCCGGAGCATAGAGAATCCTTGCATTTTCAAAGACCTCAACCGCTTCGGGTGTTGACGGCATATTTGCACCTTCAACAACACATTTGCAGTTGTTCTTGATCAGCATCTCGGCATCCTGTTTATTCAGTTCATTCTGCGTTGCACAGGGAAGTGCAACATCGACCGGCTGTTCCCACGGGCGTTTACCGGGATAGAACGTTGCTTTAGGGAATTCTTTTGCATACGGCGCGACCACATCGTTATTGCTTGCGCGTAAACGCAGCATATAATTGATCTTTTCATCCCGAATACCATCCGGATCATACACATAGCCGTCCGGACCGGAGATCGTAACGACTTTTCCGCCGAATTCGCTGACCTTTGCAGCTGCGCCCCAGGCGACATTTCCGAATCCCGAGATCGCAACTTTTTTGCCTTCAAAGCTTTGTCCGATATTTTTCAGCATTTCGTTGGCAAAATACACAACACCGAAACCGGTCGCTTCGGGGCGCACAAGACTGCCTCCCCAGTTGATGCCTTTGCCTGTCAAAACACCGGTGAATTCATTCCGTAGACGCTTATATTGTCCGAAAAGATAACCGATCTCGCGTGCGCCGACCCCGATATCGCCGGCAGGAATATCCGTACGGGGACCGATATGACGGAACAGCTCACTCATATAACTCTGACAGAACCGCATGATCTCACCGTCGGATTTCCCTTTTCCGTCAAAATCCGAACCGCCTTTACCGCCCCCCATCGGGAGGGTCGTCAACGCATTTTTGAAAATCTGTTCAAATCCGAGAAATTTCAGAATGGAAAGGTTGACACTGGGGTGAAAGCGCAACCCGCCTTTGTAGGGACCGATCGCACTGTTGAACTCAATGCGGTAACCGCGGTTAACCTTAACTTCTCCGGCATCGCTCACCCAGGGAACACGGAACATGATCACACGCTCCGGTTCGACCAAACGCTCCAGAATACCGGCATCCTGAAAAATGGGATTTTCCTTATATATATCCCATACGGATTCAACCACTTCCTTTACCGCCTGTAAAAACTCAGGTTGATCCTGGTTCCTCGCGGCAACTTTCTCCAAAAATGCTTGTTTGCTCATTTAATTTTCCTCCCTGATGTCAAACAAATCCTGGCGGGCCCTGTTAATTAAAATCCCGCTTCCTGTGCCCCGGAATGCGGGAAATATTCCATTATGTTTATTGTCAAGATATCTCCTCGAACAATAGTGAATTTAATGATTATTTTTCAGAAAAGTAAAGGTGAGTTTTATTTATTTACCCGCATTTTCATGGCTTTTTTTAATTCCGGCTATCGAATGAAATACGAGATAATATTATTAAATTTTATAAAACATTGCTTTCTGCAATATTTTGCTCATGAATTATGTCATATTTTCGAAAAATAATATTAATATGTTTCCGGCCCGAGAATGCAAAAGATCATTTTTACATTTTTTCGGATTCATATTTTGAGATCGCGTCACGCATGAGAGGGATCATATTGTCGTTAACGGCCCGGACGGCAAGTTTGATCCCGTTCGCAAACGCGAGCGCGGTTGAGCGGCCGTGACATTTGACAACAAGGCGGTCAAACCCGAAGACAGGGGCTCCCCCAAAGGCTTCGTAACCCGCTACTTTCATAACTTTTTTGATCCCTCCGGATAACAAGAGCAAGCCGAGTTTCCAACTCAGTTTCCCACGCATTGCCTTTCCGGCAAGTTTTTTTACTGTTTCTGCTACACCTTCCATTGTCTTGACGGCAATATTTCCGCTGAGTCCTTCCGAAACAATAATATCCACACGGCCCTTGACGAGGTCATTGCCTTCGACATTGCCGATAAAGTTAATATCCGGACGAGAGGAAAGAAGCTTGTAAGCCGTTTTCATGGTCTCATTGCCCTTATGGTCTTCCGCTCCGATATTCAGCAGCGCGACGGTCGGCGAGGATATATTCAACAGTTTTTTCTTATAACTGATACCCATATAAGCAAAATGTACCAGATCATCCGGAGTATTGGATACGTTCGCTCCGATATCCAGCATAAGTGAATAGATATCATCGCCTCCTTTTTCATTCAGGGTCGGAATAAGCGTTCCCAAAGCGGTGCGCTTGACACCCGGGATCCGCGGAATATAGCTTGCCGCAGAAAGAATGACCGCCCCGGTGCTGCCGGCGGAGACCATGGCATCCGCTTCTCCGTCACGAAGAAGTTTTGCAGCTAAAAGAACAGACGCATCGGGCTTTGCCGCAATGGCCTGTTTGGGTGATTCCTGCATGCTGATGGCATCCGGCGTATGTACGATCCGGATACGGTCCGCATGATACTCGTGTTTCTCAAGTTCGCTACTGATAAGCTTTTCATCACCGATCAGGATCAGCTTTACCGGTAACTCCATTGATATTTGACAGGCGCCTTCAACCGTGATCCCCGGTGCGTGATCACCCCCCATCGCATCGATCGCTATCCGTATGTTTTCTTCTTGCATAATATCCCTTTCTATGTTGCCTCTAATGTAAAGTTTTTTCCTATAGGGGTCTATATATTTTTTTATTTGCTTTCGCGACGGATACACTGACTCCGCCGTAGTATTTTTCAATTAATTTATTGGTTTTTCTGCTTTCATCCGTTAAATTTGACAGCTTTGCTCTTTATGAATGAAATATCCTTTATCCCGCGCAAAGCAGCGGAAGAAGGTCGAAACTGAATATGGAGGTTATACCCGGTATGGCTAAAAACCTGATTTGGCGTTATCTCATTATCGTTGTCCTGCTCGGCTGGGCGGTTTATTCGCTCTTACCCACACTGCAATACGAACGTTTGAGTAACACAGAAAAAGCCGCACTTCAGGAAGAAGGAAAACTTTTTGATCTTGAATCCAGGATCATTAAACGCGGTCTTGACCTTCAGGGCGGTATGCACCTGATCCTTGAGGTCAACGTGCCGGATTTTGTTAAAAAGATCGCAGATAATCAATCCATGATCTATTACAACTTTATGGATAAAGTGGATGCTGCGTACAGCGAAAGTCCCGAATCGGATTATCTTGATATCCTGCTGCAGGTTGCTGAGGATGACAGTATCCGGCTCAGCCGGTATTTCCCTGCGGACGGACGCAGAACCGATAACAAATCCATAGTGGATAATCTTGAAAAAGAATGTCAGCATGCGATTATCCGTGCGGAAGAGATCATTCGTAACCGTATCGATCAATTCGGTGTTGCCGAACCGGTTATCCAGTTGATCGGCAATAAACGCATTATCGTAGAACTTGCCGGTATCGATGATCCCCAGCGCGCTAAGGATATTATCCATAATACCGCGCTGCTTGAGTTCATACTTCTGAAAGATGCAGAGTACACCCAGGACATCATCAATCGTATCGATGCTGCCGTAAAACGCATCAGCCCCGCTGAGATCGCTCACGCGGATACGGCCGTGGTATCGCAAAAGAAAAGCGCGGATAAAGAAATATCCGTTACCGAGTTGCTCGGACTGGCTGAGACCGGTGATCCCCGGGATGATGCCAGCGTTCTGGTAGACCTTGATATCGCTGCCGACAGGCCATTCAGTGCACTGTTGCGGAACTTGGGCTGGGATATCGGTGTACCCGTTGAAAATTACTATGCAGTAAATAAAATATTGAATGATCCGGAGGTCATACGGCTGCTGCCCAATGATCTTCGTATCCTTTTCTCGGCAAAAACACAAAAAGTTCAAACCACCGACGGAAAGGCTGCTGAGTTCTATTCCCTTTATTTCGTGAACCGTGAAGCGGGTCTGACCGGTGAAGTCGTCCGCGAAGCCAAAGCGGAACTAGGGAGTGTTTCCAGCGAACAGATGGGACGTCCGATCGTAAATGTACGCATGGATGCCGAAGGAACAAAGATCTGGGCACGTATTACCGGTGCCAATATTGACAAACGTCTTGCCATCGTGCTGGATAACCGGGTCCAGATGGCACCCCGGATCCAGAACAAGATCCCGAACGGACGTACCGTGATCGAAGGGTTTGCCAATCTGCAGGAAGCGCAGGATATTGAGATCGTACTGAAAGCCGGCGCACTTCCCGCTCCGATCAATATTATTGAGGAACGTACCGTCGGAGCTTCGCTGGGAGCGGATTCGATCCGGCGCGGGGTCCAAAGCGCATTGATCGGTCTGGCTATCGTCGCGCTTATGATCATTTTCTATTATCGCGGTGCGGGACTGATCGCTTTCACAACTCTGATCCTGAACATTCTTTTTGTTCTTTCCATTCTTGCGGCCCTGAGGGCGACACTGACCCTCCCGGGTATTGCGGGACTTGTTCTGACAATGGGTATGGCCGTAGATGCCAATGTGCTGATCTTTGAGCGTATCCGTGAAGAGTATTTGAAGGGTAAGGCCGTGCGATCATCCGTTGAGAACGGTTATTCGCGGGCTTTGATCACCATTTTTGATGCAAACCTTACAACACTGATCACAGCGCTGGTTCTGCAACAATATGGTTCCGGTCCGATCCGTGGCTTTGCGGTGGTCCTGTTCTGGGGAATTATCTTTAACTTCGTATCCGGATACTTTATCTCCCGAACATTGTTCACATCCTTCACACACGGTAAGAAACCTTTAAATAAGATCAGTATATAGGAGGTTATCGTGTTACAATTCTTTAAAAATCCCAGTTATCAATTTGTTTCGAAACGCCGTATCGCTTTCATTATTTCTGCTATCGTCATTCTTGCGGGAATTGTCTCGATGTTCCTCCAGGGATTGCATTACGGAGTTGATTTTGCCGGCGGTGCAAAAATGCAGATCAAATTCAGCCAGCCTATCAACGCCCAGGACCTGCGTGCGCTTTTTTCGGAAAAAGACCTCGGTAATCCTGAGATCAAGAGCAGCGGTGTTAATGAATACATGATCACGATCAATACCGAAATATTCGACGATCCCGATGCTGTCCTGAGCGAAGCGCTCTCCGGTCTCAATTATGATATCCTGCAGATCGATAAGGTCGGTCCCAAGATCGGTCAGGAAATGCGCAGCAATTCCATCAAAGCGATCGCGATCGCCCTCCTGCTGGTGTTGATCTATATTACCATCCGCTTCGAGTTCCGATTCGCGGTTGGAGCGGTTATTGCACTTCTGCATGATGTGCTTGTCGCCCTGGCGTTCTTTTCCATTTTCCAGTGGGAGTTCTCCATGCCCGTGCTTGCGGCATTTCTCACGATCGTCGGATATTCATTGAACGATACGATCGTTGTCTATGACCGTATCCGTGAGAACATCAAAATACACAAAGGGAAGCCGCTCGGTGATGTCATCGATCTCAGCATCAATCAGTCCCTTTCCAGGACCATCATCACATCATTGACGACATTTCTGGTCGTGCTTATCCTTGCGATCTTCGGTGGTCAGGTCCTCTTCGGTTTCTCGATCGCTCTTGTGGTCGGTGTAGTCGTCGGGACATATTCTTCCATGTACGTGGCCGCTCCGATCCTGGTCATGTGGGGTCATAAGTTCAAAGAAAAAGAAGAACCGAAGAAAAAATAGAATTTTCCGGGCGGGAATACTGCTGCCGGATGCTATACATATTGATCATTAAACCCGGCTCTATGCCGGGTTTGATCTTTTAGACAATGAGGATGGATAATGACACCGGAAATAATTGATGTCAGCAAACTATGCTTTTCTTTTGACAAGAAACATCCGGTTTTGTCTGAAATTGACCTGCCCGTCCATGAAAATGATTATCTGGTTATCATGGGTCCCAATGGCGGCGGTAAAACGACCCTGCTAAAATGCATGCTGGGTCTTCTGAAACCCGATAGCGGCTCCGTAACATACCGCGGGATATCAACTCTTGATATCGGATATGTCCCGCAATTTACAACCTTTGACAGACATCTTCCGATACGGGTATACGAGTTCATTGAAACAGGATTTATAAGCAGTTATCATCCCATTAAAAACCGGAAGCGTGTCGACCGGAATATGATCGAACATCAGATCGATCGTTTTGCCCTGAATGCTGTTGCTTATTCTTCGATCAGCGCTATCTCCGGCGGAGAACTCCAGCGTACACTTCTGGTACGCGCACTGGTGCGGAATCCAAAGATCCTTTTTCTGGATGAACCTACAACCTTCATTGATCCGGAATCGCGCGGAAACCTCTCTTCCTTGCTGAAAGAACTTAACAGAACAACGGCGATCGTTATGATCACGCATGATACATCCGCAATCGACGATCATGTTAAAAATATTGCATGTATAAATCGTAAACTCTATTACCACGGTCGTGAAGAACGTATTCAGGACTCACTGGAAAAGGTTTACGGCTGTCCGATCGAACTGATCGGTCACGGTCTGCCCCACAGGGTCCTCAAGGAACACAAATGAATTTCCTGCAGTATGAGTTTGTGCAAAATGCTTTACTTAGCGGACTTCTGCTCAGTATCATAGCCGGTATAATCGGTTCACTGATCGTCGTTAAGCGTGATACATTTCTGATCGGTGGCATCAGTCACGCCTCCTTCGGCGGATTGGGTTTATTCTACTTCCTTGGACTGAATCCCATACTCGGTGCATTTACGGTCGCATTTCTTTCCGGTTCGCTGATAGGTGCCAGTAAAGAAGAGAAACTGCATGAGAACAACGCACTCATTGGTGTGGTCTGGGCATTCGGTATGGCGGTGGGTATCATTTTTATAACGCTTACTCCGGGTTTTGCCCCGAATCTGTTAACATATCTTTTTGGCGATATCCTGACCGTCCGCGACCAGGAGATTGTCTGGATGCTGATCTTTACACTTATTTTACTGTTATCCGTATTCCTCTTTTATAAACCTTTTATCGTATATCTTCTGGATCCGGAATTTGCCGCACTGCAGGGAATAAAGATCCGTATCTACCGCCTGTTCTATTACCTCTTCATTTCAACGACCATCGTTCTGATGATACGCAGTGTAGGTATTATTCTTGTGCTGGCACTTCTCACCATTCCACCTCTTATCATACTTCCATTCTGCAAACGCCTATGGGTCATACTGCTCATGTCCGTAGTGCTCTGTCTGTTCATGTTCACGGCCGGTTTTACGATCGCTTTTTACACCCATTTGCCCACGGGGCCGGTGATCATCGTGACCGGAACGCTTTTACTCTTTATTGTGAGGCTCTTGTCATGTCTGCTTCGGAAAAGAAATTCCTGACCGATATTTTTGTGCAGATCCTCCGTGCCGCCCATCCCGAAAATATTTTTTCAAAATATCTGCACATGTATGAAGACCAGTTATATTACAGGAACAAATTGATCCCGTATAGCAGAGAAGGACGGATCGTGCTTGCCGGATCCGGAAAGGCTGCCTTATCCATGGCAAAATCCTTTCTTCAATATTTACCTCAACAGCCGGATGATACTTTGCTTATAACCCCGCCCAAACGTCGTTCGGGATTTTTCAATATCCTGTACGGCGATCATCCTCTGCCCGGATCGAACAGTCTGAATGCGGGTAAAAACATGCTTGATCTTCTTGACGATCTGGATGAAAGTGACACGTTATTCTACGTACTTTCCGGAGGTTCTTCTGCACTTTTCGAATATCCCGCGGAAGGTATCTCCCCTGAGGACTTACTCCTGTGCAATAAACTCTTTCTTGCGCGGGGATTGAACATTCATGAGATCAATTACCTGCGTACACGGCTTTCCATGGTAAAGGGCGGACGTCTTGCGGAACGCTGTGCTGCGGACTGCCACATTTTCGTTCTATCCGATGTGATGGGAAATGATATCTCCGTGATCGGATCGGGTCCCTTTGCTGCTGTTGCCGACGAGGGTTTTACGGTCAATGAACTATTGCATAAATACCATCTTGACGATGACTTACCCGCGCATATCCAAACCGTATTGCAAAACAACACACCCATACAATCCACACGCAGCATTCCGCATTATCTCTGCGGAAGCAATATGGACCTGCTGGAAATCGCGGCCGGAATGATCGGTAAAAGGGGCATTACAACTTACAGTTTCCCCGAAAGTCTCTTCGGTGAGGCCTGTGATACCGGATCTATGATCGCGGATATGATAAACAACTTTAAGGGTCCGAAGCCCGCCTGTTTGCTTTTCGGGGGCGAAACCACCGTTACCCTTCGGGGGGATACGGGTATGGGCGGCCGTTCACAGGAAACGGCGCTTGCCGCACTTAAGATATTACGGGATAAGCCCGGCTATGTGTTATTATGCGGCGGTTCGGACGGGATAGACGGACCTACGGACGCTGCCGGTGCTATGATCGACGATCACACATATCTGCAAGCCACAGATCGCGGCATCTCGATCAGCGAACACCTGTCGCGACATGATGCGTATCACTTTCATGAAAAGTGCGGCAGTCTGATCAAAACGGGGGCCAGCGGGACAAATATGGGTGATATCGCCCTGGGTTTTATTTTTTAAGCAAATCCGCCGGTTATCATCCCGATATATTTCCTCTTCAGCACATGAACAATACTTCTTAATCCATATTCATGCTTTTCTTTTCCAAAGAAAAAAGGGCTGTACGACCAGCCCTTTTTTAGGATGTGAAATATATTTATACGCGTTCGCGGCGTGTATATTTCGTATGCAGGAGATGATGGGATACTTCACCCAGCGGTTTGCCTAAAAACTCCTTATAGAGTTGAATAACCTCCGGGTTTTCGTGGGATTTACGTATCTTCATCTTTTCATCTTCGGTATAGATGGCCTCCGCACGTTTCTGACGGATCTCCGCATTGGTCGGAATGGGTTGGCCACCGCCGCCGATACAGCCGCCGGGACAAGCCATGATCTCAATGAAATGGTAAGGTGAATTCCCGATCGCGATATCTTCCATGATCTGCGTTGCGTTCGTCAATCCGTGAGCAATGGCGACGCGCAGTTCGATCCCTTCGAGGAAACTCCATTCGGGAAGCACATTCTCAAGTTTGACCGATGCATCCCTGATACCGTCCATACCGCGTATAGGTTTGATATTCAAGCCGTCAAAGGGTACTTCCCGGCCGGTAACAACTTCGTAAGCCGTACGCAGAGCAGCTTCCATCACACCGCCGGTTGCACCGAAGATCACCGCCGCACCGGTTGAATCACCCATGAATTTATCGAATTTTGCAGGTGGTATTTCTTTGAAATTAATACCGGACTGACGGATCATGTGACCCAGTTCGCGAGTTGTGCAGACCAGATCAATATCCTGCATACCGCTGTCGTTCATTTCAAGGCGGTTTGCTTCGAACTTCTTGGCCGAGCAGGGCATTACGGAAACATTTACGATATTTTCCGGTGCCACACCGATACGTTTGGCGTAATAGGTCTTGGCGATCGCACCGAACATCTGCTGCGGCGATTTACAGGTTGAAAGATGACCCAGATGATCCGGATACATATGTTCAATGAATTTGATCCAGCCCGGGGAACAGGAAGTCATTAAAGGCAGAGGAATATCTTCTTTATCGACCAATTTGCGTTTGAGGCGGTCCAGGAGTTCGTGACCTTCTTCCATAATGGTCAGGTCTGCCGCAAAGTCCGTATCCAGTACGGAATCAAAGCCGAGATGTTTGAGCGCGGCAGCCATTTTGCCCGTTACGCGCACGCCCGGTTCAAATCCCAGCATTTCACCCAATGCCACACGGACTGCCGGGGCTGTCTGAACAATAACATGTTTGTCCGGATCGCCGAGAGCTTCCCAGATCTCATCAATATAGCGCCGTTCGGTCAATGCACCTGTCGGACAGCGATTGATACACTGACCGCAATTGGTACAGACCACATCACTGAGCACGGTATCAAAAAAGGTAGCGATCTTCATATCCGCGCCTTTATTGATCACATCCAGTGCATTCACTTTCTGCAGCTCGGCACAGGTGCGTACGCAGCGCTGGCAACGGATACATTTGCTCTCATCCTTTTCGATGGCCCAGGATGTCCGGTCAATCGTAAAGTTTTTATTTTTTAACAGATTGAGATAGATCTCATTATCAATATTATATTCCGATGCCAGATCCTGCAGTTCGCAATTGGTGCTGCGGTAACAGGTCGTACACTGCGTCGAATGTTCCGAAACGAGCAGAGCCAGAATATCTTTCCGGGCACGCCGGACAAGCGGTGAGTTTGTATAAACGACCATGCCTTCCATCGCCGGGGTTGCACAGGAAGCCGGAAGGACACGCCATCCTTCAACCTCAACAACACAGACACGGCAATTACCGGCAATGCAAAGATCATCATGATAGCAAAGCGTGGGGATCTTCACGTTCTCCACTTTTGCCGCTTCCAGGAGGGTCGTTCCTTCCGGAACACTGACTTTCTTACCGTCTATAACTAAATTGATCATTTTTATTGTCATGGTTTACCTCGTATTAATAGATCATTTCTTCTCTGAAGTTCTCGACAATGGAAGAGAATGAGTTACCGACTGATTGGCCCAATCCGCATTTTGCGGTCAGCTTCATCGTTTCTGCCAAACGCAGCAGGTCATTCAGATATTTATGACTTTTTTCACCGCGTTTGATAGCTTCGATACCTTTCAGCAGCTGCTGACAACCCACCCGGCAAGGTGTGCACTGTCCGCAGGATTCTTCCTCAAAGAATTCAAGATAATTGTGCAGAACATTGTACATTGACCGCGAGCTGTTAAAGATCATCATGGAACCGCCGGTAGGCAGTGAAAACCCCTTTAATCCGCCCTGATAGCCGATTGTGGTCTCTTTAAAACGTTTACGCGGCACACAGAAGCCCGACGCACCGCCAACCTGCACGGCTTTGGTATCGCCGTCGCCAAATTCCTTGACAAAATCTTCCAGTGTCATCCCCATCTCGATCTCATAGATACCCGCTTTGGGAGTATCGCCGGAAACCGAGAACAATTTTGATCCGCTGGAACCTTCAATACCCATATTCTTGAACTCATCGGCTCCGATACGAACGATCATCATAGTGTAAACCAATGTCTCCACATTGTTCACGACCGTGGGTTTGCCAAGATAGCCGTTGTTTGTAGGATAGGGCGGTTTATTTCTGGGTTCACCCCGTTTGCCTTCCATGGATTCGATCAGTGAGGTTTCCTCACCGCAGACATAAGCTCCGCTGCCCATGAAAAGTTTAACACGGAAATCCAGATCGAACTCATCCATCCATTTATGGAAGGTTTCCATCATTTTTTCCAGCTTGGGGATCAAAAAGCGGTATTCGTGCCGCAAGTAAATAAACCCTTCGCGGGCGCCTATGACATAGGCGCATAGAGCCATACCGCCAAGGACTTTCAGGGCAACACGGTCAAGGATCTCACGATCTTTAAAAGTACCGGGTTCGCCCTCATCGGCATTACAAATAACATATTTACGATTGCTGTTCTCTTCAGCTGCCATTTTCCATTTCAGTCCCGTCGGGAAACCGGCTCCCCCGCGTCCCTTTAATCCCGAATCGATCAGCATCTGAATGATCTCTTCTTTGGACTTGCTAAAGGCGGCGGCAAGAATATCCCTGCAACTGCAGTCCTGGGAAAAGATCAGGTCAACTCTCTTTAATTTTTGTTTAGCCATTCCTATTAACCTTTTTTATTTGTTATTTTTTATAATATTCATCGACTATCTGAATAACTTTTTCCGGTGTAAGGTCCGTATAAGGCTGATCATTGATCAGGATCGCGGGACCTTTATGGCACCAGCCGATGCAGTTGGTCTGTAAAAGGGTGAATTTACCGTCACTGGTGGTCTCACCTACTTTGATCTTGAGAGCATCTTCCAGGGCAAGCATAATATCATTGGAACCTCTCATGTAGCAACTGATGGTTTTGCAAACCCAGATAATGTTCTGGCCGCGTACCTTCAGATCAAGAAAATGATAAAAAGATGCAACGCCGTACACATGAGCGGATGACAGGCCCATCTCTGCGGCGATCTCGGAAATATCACTGCGTGATAAATAGTTCTTTACCTGCTTCACTTCCTGCAAAACGGGGAGCAGATTCTTACGCTCTTTGCCGTACTTCTCAACGGCCGTAATTACAGCGCTTTCTCTTTTTCGCATACGCGCCTCGCTTCCTTTCTTTGTTTTTCAGATCAATACAATAATTAAAAATTAACAAGACGGAAGATACAATCAGTAGGCTTATTTTTCAAACAAATTTTACAAAATTATCTTCATTCCATTCTCCCCCGTCCACGGAAGACAATAAGAAACAAAATGGAACATTTTTTGCCGTCATAAACCGGCGGTATCTGTCCGATATTATGAAATAAAAATGCTTTAACATGATCTTTCGGGTGATTAAGATTTTGAAATCACGTACAAATTAATTATTATTGTGTCTTATGAACAGCAACACATCATATACGCTTTTGGAAAGCATTGCAACACCGGCTGATCTGAAGCATCTGAGTCTTTCCGAACTCACCCGCCTGGCCGATGAATTGCGGAGTTATATCATTGAAGTGGTCTCCGAGACCGGCGGCCATCTTGCACCCTCATTGGGGACCGTTGAACTGACCGTTGCATTGCTTCATGTTTTCGATCTGCCGGATGATAAGATCATCTGGGATGTGGGACATCAGGCGTACCCTTTTAAGGTCCTGACCGGCCGCCGTGAGGAACTGAAAAGTATCCGGCATTACGGTGGAATAAGCGGTTTCCCTAAACGCAGTGAAAGCAAATATGATGTTGCAGGAGCAGGCCACGCTTCCACATCCATTTCGTCCGCTTTGGGTATCGCCGTGGCCGAGGATCTGCTGAATATTCACAATCATATCATTGCCGTGATCGGCGATGGCGCTCTCACCGGCGGACTTGCCTGGGAGGGCATGAACAATGCCGGCAATCTGCGCAAACAGCTGCTGGTGATCCTGAACGACAATGAAATGTCCATCTCCCGGAATGTGGGAAGCATACCGAAATATCTGAACCGCATTGTTACCACCCCGTTCTACAATAAGATCAAAGATGATCTCTGGGACCTGACCGAGAACAAAAAATTCCTGCGCCGCGTTCTAAGGGGTTTTAAAGAGGCCATTAAGACCCTGCTTGCAAAGAATGTGATGTTTGACGAACTGGGATTGCGTTATATGGGCCCTGTCAACGGACATTATATGCCGGACCTTGTTCGGGCATTGAAGCGAATAAAAAAATTGAACCAACCTATTCTTTTGCATGTGATTACACGCAAGGGGAAAGGACTGCGAGAGGCGGAGGACAATCCAACCAAATATCACGGTATCAAAGGGAACGGCTGCACGGCCAAAACTCCCTGCGAATCGATCTCCTATACAGATGTATTCGGGAAATGTATCATTGAGCTTGCCGAACAGCATCCGGATATCATTGCCATTACGGCAGCTATGGCAGATGGCACGGGGTTGATCGAATATGCCAAAACGTTCCCCGAACGCTTCTTTGATGTCGGTATCGCCGAAGCACATGCGGTGACCTTTGCTTCCGGACTTGCGATCGGCGGGATGCGGCCGGTAGTGGCGATCTATTCGACCTTTATGCAACGGGCACTTGACAGTGTGATCCATGATGTCGTTCTGCAGAAATTACCCGTGATCTTCTGTCTCGATCGTGCCGGACTGGTCGGTGAGGACGGTCCCACACACCATGGCGTTTATGATCTGAGCTTTCTGAGCATGCTCCCAAATGCGCTGGTTTGTGCTCCCAAAGACGGCAACGAACTCAGAAATCTTATGCATATGGCTTACAATATCAAAGATATGGCCGTTTTCATTCGTTACCCGCGTTCAAATACGCGTTTATTCAATTTATCGGAAGCACCCGATATTCCCCGGCCCGGATCCTGGGAGATCCTGCGGCAAGGCAAACAGATCGCTCTTCTTGCATATGGCTCTATGGTGGAGATAGCCGAAGAAGTCTGCAGACAATTAAAATCCAAAGATCTCAGTCCTACATTGGTCAACGCGCGTTTTCTGAAACCTTACGACAAAGAACTATTGGATAAATTGATAGAAGAACACGGACTGTTGATCACACTGGAAGAGGCCGCCCCCCGCGGCGGGCTTCGCGATACCGTTCTGCAGCATTTCCAGGACCGGACGGATGTGCCGCGTATTCACTCTTTTTCATTACCGGATGATTTCGTCACACACGGCTCGCGGGATGAACTCCTGCGGGATGTACATCTGAATGTCACTGATATTATCGATAATATCGTGAGTATATTATAAATTTTCAGGTATTGCTCAATTTTGTATGAATTCTAATCTTGTATCTTACCAATAAAAAACATAAGGTTTTATATGGAATCCGAGTCAATGAATAAGGGAAAAACGATCCGCAGTATCCGGCAGGAATTGTTGAAGAACAGTGATGAAGAAGTATTGAACGGCAGCAAACGCTTTTTCAAAGAAACGATAAAACCGCTTGGAGTGAAATCGGCGATCGTCACCCGTATCGGAAAAGATATTTTCAAAACGGTAAGTGACAAAAGCAAATATCAGATCTTTGAACTCTGCGAGGAACTCTGGAAGTCCGGTTATCTTGAAGAATCTTTCATTGCCTGTCATTGGTCCTATTATGTTCATAAACAGTATGAACCGGAAGACCTGCATATTTTCGAAAAATGGATCGATGAATATGTCGATAACTGGGCATCCTGTGATACATTATGCAATCATACGGTCGGCATGCTCCTGGAGATGTATCCGGAAACGGTATCCGCACTTGAAGAATGGACACGTTCATCCAGTCGCTGGAAACGCCGGGCGGCGGCGGTATCGCTCATCATTCCCGCACGGAAAGGTTTGTTTCTCCAGCAAATATTGAATATCAGCGATCTTCTTTTCAGGGACAGTGACGACCTTGTTCAGAAGGGCTACGGCTGGATGCTGAAAGCCTCAAGTGAAGCACATCAAAAGGAAATCTTTCATTATGTCATGGAACACAGGGAAAACATGCCCCGGACCGCCCTGCGCTATGCGATCGAAAAGATGCCTCCGGAACTGAAAAAAGCAGCCATGACAAAGTAATGATGCAAGGAGAAATGATGTCGAAAAGTAAGCTTATAACTCAGATAATTCTTTGTATGATCTCACTGTTCTTAATGAGCTGCAAAAGCAGCGAACACGATAAAGTCCGGAACATGCAGATCAACACCGTGGATCTGTCCCGTGTTAAGGACGGAAATTACCGGGGTGATTACAGCTACGGGAATTTCACCTATGTGGTCGAAGTCGTGGTCAGGAGCAACCGGATCGAAGCGATCGACATTCTGGAAAACCGCGACAGCAAATACACAAAAATGGCGGAAGCCGTTGCGGATAAGGTCATAGACCGGCAACAGAACAATGTGGATGTCATCTCCGGTGCCACCACCACCAGCAAAGCTTTGCTGAAAGCGATCGAGAATGCCTTGAACAAAGGGATACGCTGATCCTTTTGTGAGGGAATTTTTCCTCAAAACGTTTGTCTGTTTATAATATTGCTTGATTATTTTTTAATATTTGCTGTCAATAAATGTGTTGACTTTAATAACATCATCAAGTAAACTCATATAACATCTAAATAGAAATATCTGTTTTCTTCTGTTTTAATGAATTTAAGATTAAAAAATAAGGAGTTAACAATGGAAAAACGATCTGTTGTCAAACTGACTCTTCTGCTTACGATCGTGCTCATCGCCGGATGTGCAACAAGTCCGAAGGAGATCGTAAAGGTACAAAAAGAGGGTGATTATCTTGATGAAGGGGTTTATCTTGCCGCGCTGCGATTTGCCAGTTTCGAAGATCGGGTTACAACGGCCAAGGTCTACCCTGTTACGATCCTGACAGAAGCAAGTTCACAAACAAAGGGTCAGGCAGAAGTCAAACCTGTTATTCCCATCGCTGCTGCAAGCGAAGATCCCGACGGGCAATGGAAATGGACGCAATTTATCTTCACATCCCGCCCTGCCCTTCTCGACGAACTTGAGACCGGCATGTGGATACTTTGTGTTGATCTTGAGCGACCAATGGATACCGTTGAACTGAAAAATGCCATATGGGCTTACCGGCAGATCATTTCACTGGACGAGTTGTACAAAGACCTGGTCGAGGTAAGATGGTATGACACGTATTACTGGCAGGACAGAACCTGGAAAGTAAACGTTAAGAATATCCGCATTCCGGAGAACCATTTCCCCGAAGATGCAAGCTTCTGATCAGCGATAAACTGCTATAAGGTTGTCCAAGTCAGCTGAAATAATTTTTAATTTTTCAGCGTTCACGGTTGCAAATGAAAGAAAATATGTTTCGTTATACTTTAGTGATCATCTTTCTTCTGAATCTGTTATCCTGCGTGGCCCCGGAAGCGGATTACTATGAAAGCGGTATCTATCACGATCCGGATTTTATACGGGAATTGAAGGATCGTGCAGTAGATAGGGTTATGGTCGACGGCACATATTATATCCTTGAGGCTTATTTATGGCGTGATTTTATGCCTGTGTGCCCCCCGGACGGGCAACCCCTTATCGCAGTGAACTACCTCCTCAATCTGGATTCCGTTGCGGTTCCCGAACGATTTGATCTTATTCGGCAATATGTGATTATGGAAGATTCCGTATGGATTGCGGAATACAGCGGTACGGCATATTCTCCCGCAGTTTATAAGACCGCAAGGAAGTCAACGAACGGACCCAAATGGGGACCCCTTATCACAGTGGATGTGATAGCACGGATGAGAGATTCGGAAACACAAACAGACCATCTATTAAAGTGCGACAGCGTGTTGATCGTTCGAACAGATTAAATTTCAAACACATAGCAAAGGATTGTTATTATTATTTTTACTCTTAAACCCTTAAACGCTTATGCTCTTAAACTAAATATTCATGAGGTAGTATGAAAGTCGGTATCAGTTCCTGTCTGCTCGGAAATGAGGTACGCTATGACGGTCAGCACAAGCTGGACCGCTTTTTACGCGATGAACTCGGAAAATATGTCGAATGGTATCCACTCTGTCCGGAAGTGGAATGCGGATTACCCATTCCCCGCGAATCTATGCGTCTGGTGGGTGATGACCCCGACAATCCGCGCCTTCTGACCGTTCGCACAAAACGCGACATCACGCCGCAAATGGAAAAGTACACCATCAAACGCCTCGATATGCTTGCGGGTGAAAACCTGCGCGGCTTTGTATTCAAGTCTAAATCCCCCACATCCGGCATGCGCGGTGTAAAAATATACACCGAGCAGGGTCTTCCCTCCCGCAGCGGCTCCGGTATTTTTGCGCGCGAATTCATGCAACGTTTCCCCAATATTCCGGTAGAGGATGAAGGTCGTCTGCACGATGCGGGTATCCGTGAAAATTTCATCGAAACGCTGTTTGTCTATGACCGTTGGCGGACCTATGTGGAAACGGACGCCTCCCCTGCCGGACTGATCGCCTTTCACAGCACGCATAAATACCTGCTGATGGCGCACGCTCCGGCCGGACTGCGCGAAGCCGGAAAGATCGTCGCCGCCGCACGTAAACCCACCCTTTCTGAAAACTTACAAGCATATGTATCCGTACTGGTAAAAACCATGCGCCTGCATGCAACGGTTAAAAAGAACGTGAACGTGCTTCATCATATCATGGGGTATTTCAAACAGCAGCTTACTGCCGATGAAAAGCAGGAATTATTGGATGTGATCGACCGTTATGCAAGATCCTATGTGCCGCTGATCGTACCGGTGGTCTTATTAAATCATTATGTGCGAAAATATAACGAACCTTATCTGAAAACCCAATGGTATCTTCATCCGCATCCGGACGAACTTAAGCTGCGGAATCACGCATGAGGAAGAGGTTTAAAGGTTTAGGGGTTTAGGGGTTTAGGGGTTTAGGGGTTTAGGGGTTTAAGAGTTTAAAGGTTTAAGGGTTTAGGGGTTTAGGGGTTTAAGAGTTTAAAGGTTTAAGGGTTTAAGGGTTTAAGGGCTTAAAGGATTAGGGGTAAAATCAGAACATAATGACGCGTTTTTTCAACTCTAAGCTCTAAACTCTAAACTATTCATTATTCTTTTCGCTGGCGGTCAAAAGCGGGTTCGTGCTGTTCAAGCGCATCCGCAATGCGCTCCCATACCTCTTCGGAGAATGCACGTCGTTCAACAATATCATTATCATCATAATGCGGAATGACAGGTTCGA
The DNA here is from genome assembly GCA_964535585.1 of uncultured bacterium. GTDB lineage: Bacteria > Fidelibacterota > Fidelibacteria > Fidelibacterales > Fidelibacteraceae > M50B103. Next base: position 159,699 of record CAZHTR010000003.1, read on the forward strand.
GGATGTGCATTTCCAAATGTACCGAGCGCAGAGTGAAAAAGTGCAGAAAGTGTTTAAAAAAAGATATTTCTCCACCATGATCGTCACGTGTCCATGCTACTTCCGGACGGCGTTCGGGTGTGATGGGTTTTCCGTTAAGCTTTTTGATAACGAAGGCTGCGGGTACCAGCGGACATTTGAGACGGTTGGCAACCACGAAAAGCGCGGAGGAGAACGGGCGCAGCCAGGTACCGTCATTCGTGGTCTTTTCGGGTGAGAACCAGAAGTTAATACGGTTTTTCATTGCTTCGGCAACCGCCTGGATATATTGTTCAGAAAGTCCTCCGGTCATACGATCGACAAAGACCGTTCCAACCGATTTTAACATCGTTCCCACAACCGGCCATTTTTCTACCTCATCCTTAGATACAAATGCCATGGGACGTATTTTGAACAAAGAGAAGAGTTCCACATAACCAATATGGTTCGTCGCCATTAAAAATGCCTGTTTTTTGGGAATATGTTCTTTACCGTAGATATGCATACGAACCCCCATCAGTTTTCGCAGCGGAAAGGCCAGCACGGGCGTCATATTGTGTAGCAAACGGATTGAGAACTTTTTTCCGAAAGGTCGCGTTAAAACATACAATAAAAGTAAAAATATAATCAGAACGATCACGTATATAAGCAAAAAGAACAGTCTGATCCCAGCCATCAGATATTTCATGAAACCTCCGGGTCTGTTACATAACCAATAAAAAGTATCGTACCGCTTTGTTTATCCCGGATCAGGAACAGAAAGGGGTGGTCCGTACGGAACTCAAGGGGTGCACGCGGTGCCGGCGGCATCGCCGTCAAACGCATGACCACAGCGGTTGCTGCTGCCGCTTCGGTCTTGAACTCATCCACTTCGATGAACGCCTTATGGATCACATTCGAGATCATCAGGTCACGATTACCGGTCATCCCGCTGAAATCAGCCTGTTGACCGAATGCCTGCCGCATGCCCATCATCTTCAGATAGGTATTCAGTTCATAATCTGTTTCAAGGCGGAACTTGGGGAAATACAGTATGACATCCTCATATGTTTTATTTTTATCATGGCGCTCGATCAGATCCTTTCCGAGAGTGTTGATCAGATCCGGCAATCCGTCCTTCTCTCGCGGCAGAATGACCAGCATTTGCTGGGTATCCCCTTTATAATCGATCTCAAGTATCTGATATGCGTCCGTTCCGGAATAGTGGAAATGATGCCGTTTGTACATCATGTCCGTTTTGAATGCTTCTCCCATAAGCGGATAAAAGTCATCCTTCTGCGTCATCTCGGGATTGAAAGCTTCTTGCCATTCGGCATTGAAATACACGGCATTTGTCAGAATAAGCCGGGTCAGGGCATCGATCACACCGGGGGGGATCAGGTCGCGGATACGGTCATTCGTTGCATCACTGACCCATTGATTAATAATATTCCTGGATACATCCGGAGCAGAAACAAAATCCATTTCCTCCGACTTGCTTTTATAATGATCTTGGACGATCTTCATATAATCCTTGCGTAAACGATAATCTTCCTGAACCCATACGGCATTTGAAATATGCATGGTAAATTCGCTGTTGACCGAGCTTTGGAGCCGTTCTGTCAACTTCCCGTATTTTTCATGAAATTCCGGGTGCTGCGGTCCAAGATAAAGCGTCTTCTGCATTTCTTTCGCTGTGGTCCCTGCCGCACCGGCATAGGTCATTGCCAAAGCGGATGAAATACTCAGCGGAGAGTAAAAGGTGTTCTTCATATCTCCCCGGGACAGGACCTTGAGCATATCAAAAGCAAAGCGGTTGATACCGTTCCCAATATCGGCATCGGAAGACATATTGTGTTCCTTTTGTGTGATCTTTGTACCGCTGCAAGCGGTAATGAAAAGCATTATTATTAACATGAACGCTGAGATGATCTTCTTCATCCGGTCTCCTCTAGACTATGGTATCTTTCAAATATTTATCGTCCTTTTCCGGAAAATCCGTCATAAAGTGCAAGCCTCTGCTTTCATTCCGCCGTAATGCGGAACGGGCGATCAAATATGCAACTTCCGAAAGATTACGAAGTTCCAAAAGGTCTTTACCGACCCGGGTCCGTTTGTAATAATCTTCGATCTCTTCAAACAGGGTCTTCAGTCTGCGCAGCGCGCGGTTCAGTTTGACAGTCGAACGCACGATACCGACATAATCCCACATGATGGTCTGAACTTCCGTACGGTTATTCCGTATCAGCCCCCATTCCTGTTCATTGGTAACGGCGGTGTCATCCCATTCCGGGATCATGACATTCGTATAAATATTCCGTTTCTTTTCTATGACCCGCTTTGCGGCGCGATGTGCGAACACCAATGCTTCCAAGAGACTGTTACTGGCCAAACGGTTCGCACCGTGCACGCCCGTATAGGCTGTCTCACCCACGGCAAAAAGATTATGCATGGAAGTCTGTCCGTTCATATTGGTCATCACTCCCCCGCAAATGTAGTGAGCAGCCGGTGTTACCGGGATAAACTCACGCGTGATATCTATCCGTAGTTTTTCCCTGCAGTGGGAAGCAATATTGGGAAAATGCGACAGAATATTCTCTGCCGGCAGGTGTGTCATATCCAAAAAGGCATGGGGCTCGCCGCGCATTTTGCATTCCGCATCGATCGCACGGGCAACAATATCACGCGGAGCCAGTTCCTGGCGCGTGTCATATTTTTCCATAAAACGTTCACCGGCCCCGTTACGCAATATGGCACCGAAACCACGGCAGGCTTCCGAGATCAGAAAAGGTTCCGCACCGGGATCGTAGAGCGCCGTAGGATGGAACTGGACAAATTCCATGTTCGCGATCCGAACCCCTGCGCGGGATGCCATTGCGATCCCGTCCCCCGTTGCGATAGCGGGATTTGTTGTGTGCAGATAGACCCGTGAAGCACCCCCGGTCGCCAGAAGGGTGTAGTCCGCGCTGAACACACGTACCTGACCGCTTTCCTCGTTAAGAACATATGCGCCAAAACAGATATTGAAGGCCGATTGCAGATTGTTCAATACATGATGATCTGTGATCAGTTCCACCGCCATGTGATGATCGTAAATTTGTATATTCGGGTTTTCCCGCACACGTTCAAGCAATTTTTCCTGGATATCCCTCCCGGTCTCATCAGCCACGTGCAGAATGCGGTATTTGCTGTGACCTCCTTCGCGGGCAAGATCATAGGAACCATTCGGCATCTTATCAAATATGATACCGTAATCCGTCAGTTCCTGAATACGGCGGGGTGCTTCTTTCACCATGACCCGGACAGCATCTTCGTGACACAGTCCGGCACCGGCGATGTGGGTATCCCGTACATGGAATTCCATATCATCTTCTTCGGATGTCACTGCCGCGACGCCCCCTTGCGCAAGAACCGTATTGGTGTCATCCGGAATGGATTTTGTGATGATATTCACCCGCCCGTATTCCGCAACTTTCAATGCGAAACTCAGACCGGCGATACCGCTGCCGATCACGAGATAATCCGATTTGATCTTATTCATGTTTCCTGTTCCGTTTCCCGTGCTTTACGTCTGTAATGTAAAAAGAATCAGCAATGATTAAAAGAAGAGTTTCACCCGATGTCCTGTCCTCTGTTCATGTTTTTTTTGCATTAATGTGCGTCGAACCAGGTCGTACCCGTGCCGATGTCGACCTTTAACGGTACCTTAAGTTCCGCGGCGTTCTCCATCTCGGTTTTTACCAGTTCATGAAGGACCTGTATTTCATCGGGGGCAACTTCAAATACCAGTTCATCATGTATCTGAAGGATCATTTTTGAACGAAGGTCCAATTTCTTCATCTTATCATGTATATGGATCATTGCGATCTTAATGATATCTGCGGCACTGCCCTGTAACGGCATATTGATCGCTGCACGTTTTGCAGCTTCCTGCAGATTGCGGTTCTCACTGTTGATGTCGGTGATCGGACGGATCCTCCCGTACAATGTTGATACAAAACCGCTTTCTTTACATTCAGCGATCGTACGTTCAATATATTCCTTTACCCCCGTATATCGTTCAAAATACGCTTTTATGATCGCTCCGGCATCACCGTAGCCAATATGTAATTCCTGGGAAATACGATGGGATCCGGCACCGTACATGATACCGAAATTGATCACTTTTGCGGTACGCCGCATATCGTGTGTGACTTCCGTTTCTTTCACGTTGAAAACGGTTGCGGCCGTATGGGTGTGGATATCGGCATCGCGATGGAAAGCGGCGATCAGATTGCTGTCACCCGAAAGATGCGCCATGATACGCAGTTCAACCTGACTGTAATCGGCGGACAAGATCTGCCAGCCTTCTTCCTGAGCACGGAATGCTTTACGGATCTCGCGTCCTTCCTCGGTCCGTATGGGAATATTTTGAAAATTGGGGTTCGAGGAGGACAAACGTCCGGTCGCAGCCACCGTTTGGTTAAAGGAACCGTGAATACGCTTTGTTTCTGGATTGACCAACTCCGGCAGGGCATCCACATAGGTGGAACGCAGTTTGGTCAGCATCCTGAATTCAAGTATCTTTTCCGGTAAAGGATGTTCATGTTTTAGTTTTTCAAGAACACTTACGTCCGTGGAGTAACCTGTTTTCGTTTTTCTGGCGGACGGAAGCTGAAGTTTCTCAAAAAGGATGTGACCGAGCTGTTTCGGACTATTGATATTGAAGATACCGCCGGCAAGATCATAGATCGTTTCCATCGCAGCGGTCATGCTTTTACCCAGTTCCCGGCTCATACCGCGGAGGAAATCCGTATCCACGAAGATACCCTCATGTTCCATATCTGCCAATACGGGGATCAGGGGAAGTTCGATGTCGTGAAATACCTTTTCGAGAGAGACCTCCCGGAGCTTTTCCCTGAAAATACGATGCAGCTGGAATGCCATATCGGCATCTTCGGCCGCGTAGAAAGTAACTTTTTCAATCGGTACTTCGGACATACTTATTTGCTTGCTTTTTTTCTCGCCGATAAGTTCGCTGATCGGCATCATACGGTAGTGCAGATAACGTTCGGCCAGGAGGTCCAGTTTATAGGAATTCATATCCGGATTCAACAGATATGCTGCCAGCATGGTATCGAAGAGTTCACCCTGCAGGATCAGACCATGGCGACGCAACACGAGCATGTCGAATTTGATATGCTGACCGACCTTTAAAATGCGAGGATCACAAAGGAGTTCTTTCAGAATTTCAAGGCGTTTTTCCGTGTAAGGAATATAATAGGCTTCCCAGGCTTTGCAGCAGAGCGAAATACCGACCAACGATGCACGCAGCGGATCAAGCCCATCCGTTTCGGTATCTACCGAGAGTACGTTTTCTTTTTTTAGCTTTGTAACAAGTTCACGGATCGTTTTATCATCATCGCAGAGGATATATCGCTGTTTTTCTTCCGCTTCGCTCATTTTCGGACTTTCATTTTCAAGTCCGAGGTCGCGGATGAATTTGAATAATTCCAGTTCCTGCAGTTTAGCAAGCAGAACATCCCGCTGATAATCCGCATTAACACGCATATCCTCCCATCGGACCTTCAGGGGTACACCGGTGTCGATGGTCACCAGTTCGCGGCTCAAACGTGCCATATCGGCTTCCTGCTTCAGTTTTTCCTGCATGCGCGGATTGGAGATCCTGTCGGTGCGGGATAATAGTTCTTCCAGCGATCCGTATTCCTTTAAAAGTTTAACCGCCGTTTTTTCGCCGATACCGCTGACCCCGGGAATATTGTCCGAACTGTCTCCCATCAGTCCCAGCAGATCGGTGATGTGTTCCGGAGCGACGCCCCATTTTTCTTCGACCTCCGCATGACCGTAGACGGTCAGAGGACGTTTCCCTGTTGCGGGCGCATACAGGAATATGTGCGGACCCACCAGCTGCATAAAATCCTTGTCTCCGGATACCATAAAGGTCTCCATTCCTACTTTTTCCGCCCGTTTTGCCAGTGTTCCGATCACATCGTCCGCTTCGTAACCCGGGATCTCGATCATGGGAATACACATTGCCTGCAGGATATCTTTGATCCATTGGATCTGCGGTCGCATTTCAAAGGGCATTTTCTCACGCGTCGCTTTGTATTCGGGATATTTCGCATGACGGAAGGTCTTTTCACGGGAATCGAATGCAACGGCAAGATAATCCGGGGATTCGTCCTTTATGATCTTGAATAAGGCGTTGAGAAATCCGTAGGTCGCACTGATATGCCGTCCGTCACTGGTCACAAGCGGTTCGCGTATAAGCGCAAAATGTGCCCGGTAGGCGATCGCCATTCCATCGATAATAAATAATTTATTTTTTGATATTGTCATTATTCTATCATAACCCTTTTGAATTTCGCATTTATTTTTTATTTTTTCAAGGAATGAATCATATTTATTGTTTTAAAACCCGGGAATATTCATGAAAAAATCGCTACTGCTGTTTCTCTCCCTCATTGTTCTTCTGAGCATTTCAGCCTGTTCGGAAAAAAAGATATCCGATCCGCCTCAATTGACGGAAAGATGGCAGACCGTCTACGATACCGAAGCAGAGGGTATTTCCGAAAACTGGTATATCAACTTTCCCGTATCGAATTTTTTCGGCAGCACCTGGGATGACTGGCGGCTTAAAAATGCGCGGTACCGTTGGCACCGGCAGAGCTTCCGGGTGGCGGAACTTGATTCAACTGCGTTTTACCTGCTTGAATGCCATACGGTGGCAGGTCCCTCCCTTCTCTGGCTGAACGGCGAATTTCTTGATCAAGTCGAATTCACGGATCATTATGTGATGGATATCACATCTCTGCTGAAAGCGAATACTATCAACGAATTGGTGATCCGTAATGAATATAAAACGGATTCCTTCGGTATTCATAAGATCAGCATCGAAAAATCACCGGAAGCGGTTCAGCAGGTGAAAAAGACCCGGGATTACACATCCATGCCGCTCTACCACAGACCCCCTGCGTATATCGATGATCTGATCATTTATAAGGTCTTTATGCGCAACCTTTCTCCCAGTGCCACCTTTACCGGTTTGCAGAACAGTATTTCCCGCCTGAATCAGCTTGGGATGAATATGGTCTGGCTTATGCCCGTACATCCGATCGGAGAAAAGAACCGGAGCGGAACACTTGGTTCTCCCTACGCGGTCCGCGATCATTTTACAACGAATGAAAACTACGGCAGTCTTCCGCAGTTCAACAGCATGCGCTCTATGCTCCACCGGAATAACATGAAACTTATCCTTGACGCTCCCGCAGGTCAGACAGCCGCCGATCATACATGGGTCACGGATTATCCGGCTTATTACCGTCGTAATGAACGCGGGGAATTCCTTGCTCCCGGCGGCGGCAAGGGTAAGGACATCTTTGCGCTGGACTACGAAAATGCCAATCTGCGTCAGCGCATGTTCACTTATTTTGATTTCTGGACCCGTCAGGGTGCAGATGGGTTCTTCTGTCACGGAAGCGCGGACATCCCGGGTGAGTTCTGGCAGGACCTGCGTGATCGTTATAATCAGGAAGGAAATAATCCTCTGCTGCTTGCCGGAAGTAACGAAGCTGACCACATGCTGTACGGTATGAACGCGGTTCCGGGCTGGGATCTCTACCATGCTTTCAGAGCCATTGCCAAAGGGGAAGCGGATGCCACTGCCATTGGAACAGTTCTGGCAAAAGAAAAGCAGGAATATCCGGATGGCACCCGGGTCTTCCATTTTACGGAAAATCACGATACGCCCCGTGCAGTGCGTGATCTGGGTGTGGATGAACATCATCTCGCATTGTTCATCATCTTTACGGCACCCGGCATTCCGGTGATCTTTAACGGCGAGGAACTGATCGATCCGCCTCTCATGGATCTGAATAATAAAACAGATGTAAACTGGTACCGTATACACTGGCCGACCTACAATCTGATCTCTCAACTGGCGCGTTTCAGGAAAAGTTCACCCATTCTCACGCGCGGCGATCTGCGGCAGATCGCGGACACCAAGGCAGTGGGCGGGTTTTCACGTCGCTTCAGGAATGAGACCTGGTATATTTTATTCAATTACAGCGATACGGAACAGATCTATCAATGTGATGTAAGGACCACCGTTTTCTCGGACGGCAGTTCGGAGGTCATCCGGAACGGACGTGTACGACTCAAACCGAAAGGGTATTGTATCGTCAAATGATCGTCATTCCCGTGCCGTCCCTACATCCTTAAAAATAACCTGGAATAAAAAAACCCCGGCATGTCTGTCCGGGGTATCGTTTTCATGTGCAGATGACTTACTTTAATGCATTCACATGTTTTGCCAGACGTGATTTCTTGTTCGCGGCGGCATTCTTATGAATAATACCCTTTTTTGCGACCTTATCTATCACGGAAACGGCTTCCGGAAATAATTTCAGGGCTTCTTCTTTGCTGGGAGCTTCCTCGACGCGCCGCATCCATGTCTTCATCATGGATTTATAATGCCGGTTCCGCAGATTTCTTGATTTCGCCTGGCGAATACGTTTCTTGGTTGATAATGGATATGCCATGTATTCCTCTTTGTTCTCATGTTAAAAAGCTGACAAAAATACACGTTAAATTTTCGAATGTCAATGATTTAATTGAAAATATGATCACGAACAGTGTTCGTTCTTACTCTCCAAAAACTTTTCGCATTGTTTCTGGCATGGGTGTTGATTTCCCATCCTTATCGACAAAGACCATAACGGTTTCAGCCGTAGCTGCAAGTGTAGCATCGTCTTTCATGATCTCATAGCTAAGGGTCAGCGAGGTATTGCCGAGCTTCTGTACAACTGCCTGAATGCTGAGTGTTTCACCGAAAATAACGGGCGTTTTATATTCAATGGTAAGCTTTGCGATCACCGGATATTTTTCCCAGCGATGAAAATCATCGAAATGCAATCCTGCCTGCTGCAGATAATCACCTCTGGCTGTTTCAAGGTAATGTGCAAAGGTACCGTTATTGACATGCCCAAAGGAATCCAGTTCGTAACTTCTGACCTTCAGTGTGCTTTTCCATATTTTCATGTGGCAGATACTCCCTTTGTCTTATGATAAAGAATAAGAAAACCGAAAACGGCCACAAATCCGAAAGAGGACATACTTAACCAGAAAAGGTGCATATTGGGAATCAGATCCATCATGATACCCCCGATCGCGGGACCCAGTGACCAGCCAAGCGTACTGATGGAACTGTAGATGCCCTGATAACGGCCGAACTGTCCCGGTCGCGCCATATTGGAGGCAATGGTATTTCCGCTGGGACCGGCAAACATTTCCCCGAAGGTAATGAAGATCATCATGACCATCATCATGGCAAAACCGGGTACCCAACCCATAACTGCGTAGCTGAGGGCAAAGAGTAATGATCCGATGATCATAAGCAGAAAATGATTTCTGTTGCGGGTCCAGTGGGTAATAAGTACCTGAAATACAATGACAAGGATCGCATTGAAAGTATAAACCCATCCGATCTGTGTGGAAGTCATCCCGATATCGCGTTTCATAAACACCGAGAGTGTTGAGACGAACTGTCCCCAGGTAAGGAACAACAGAAGAGCGATCACGCAGAAGAAGAGAAATACCCGGTCCCGTCGGAACGCCTTGACCATGGTTTTGAAGTTCATACCGTTGTTCTTTGCAGTTTTTTCGCGCTTGAGCGGGATCACGGTCTCTTTAATACTGAATACGGTATAAATGCCTGAAATCAGAAAAATGACCGCCGTAAAGAAGAACAGGGATTCGTAGGAGATATCAAAGAGAAATCCTCCGATCGCAGGACCTATACCCCAGCCGACATTACCTGCCATGCGCATCAGTGCATATCCGCCGGCACGTTTTTGCGGCAGCAGTATATCCGCGATCATGGCCGAAGCGATCGGTTGGAAGAAGGAAGAGACCAGATACTGACTTAGGAGGATCGCGGCAATGACCCAAATGCTCATTTCATAGCGGATCGCTATACCGGAAAATAGGAAGATCAGACTGCGACTGAACTGACTCCAGATCATCAGTCCACGACGGCCGATAACATCCGAAACCGAACCGCCAATGCTCTGGGACAGGGTCCGCAGTACGGCGGCAGCAAGAAAAAATAAAGAGATATAACGCATGGCCAGACCGCGTTCGGTATGAAAATAGACGGTCATAAAAGGAACAATGGCACCAAAACCGAGGGAATTGATCATCCAGCCCAGCATAATGGGTGCCATGCGTTTATCGATCTTTTTCAGTTCCTGTAGTTTCATTTTCCGGTTTCTATGAGACGGGTCAGAACCTCCGGCGACAGTTCATCGTATCTGTCGATGATCAAATCAGCCTCAAACAAAATTTCCCGGCTGAAGGTCGTTGTGACTGCAACCACCCTGGCCCCCGCAGCTTTGCCTGCGCGGATCCCGTTAAGAGAATCCTCGATGACCACACAGCATGCAATGGGTATACCCAGCCGTTCCGCAGCTTGCAGATAGGGCTCGGGATGAGGCTTGGTGTTCTCTACCTCACTTGAAGTGATCATCATGGAAAAAATATTATCGACCGGAACGTTCTTAAAGGTCCATTCCATGATCTCACGTGAGGTGGAGGTGACCAGCGCATTACGGAATATTGCCCTGCAAGCGTAAAACAATTCAAGGAAACCGGGTATATAGCGCATATTCTCCTTGAACTCCCTCAACAGGTCGACCCGGTAATCTTTTTCGATCTTGTCAATATCGACATTTTTATCGAATTTATTACGTATATATTCAAAAACCGCCTTCATGTCCTTACCTTTGAAGAACAGCCAATCCTCCGACCCCACTTTAATGTCGTATTTATCAAACTGGATCTGCATGGCTTTCTCATACAGTGGCTCACTGTCCACTACCACTCCGTCATAATCCAGTAATAAACCGTATTTTTTGCACATATAAAAAAACTCCGTAAATAATACGGAGAATATAAAGAATTATGTCAAAAGGGTGAAGTTATTTATTCTTTTTGTCCTTCTTGTATAGAATGGACAAGGGAAGAACGATCACATAACCGATGACCAGAATAAGTGGACTGACCGTCAATGACCAAACATCATAGGTATCGCCAAGAGCCATGATCACGTAACCGATGATAATAATGGCCAAACCTGCAAGAAAGAGATAAGCATTCATTTTTGTTAAACCGAGTGTCTGAAAAAATTCGTTCGTTTTCATTTAGTCATCCTCATTTTGCTTATTTTACGTTTTTTATTCTTTGTATGCAAGTCTTACCTTTGTATGATCCGCTCGATCAGCAGATCGACTATGCCTTCCAACGGAAAAATATCGATCTTGTTCCCGTTCTCGAAAAGCATGACCTTACCATCCCCTGCTCCCGCGATCCCCAGATCGGCTTCCCGGGCCTCGCCGGGTCCGTTCACAACACAACCCATGACTGCTACATGCATTTCCTTTTGAATATGTTCCGTGCGAACCTCAAGGTCTTCTGCAATTGCGGCCACATCGTAGGAAGCACGGCCACAGGTGGGACAGCTGATCACGGTCACACCGCCACGGCGAAGTTTGAGGGCACCTAATATCTTTTTTGCAACGTATATCTCGCGCACGGGATCTCCGGAGAGTGAAACGCGTATCGTATCGCCAATACCTTCGGCCAGTAAAGTGCCAATGCCCACGGCGGAACGGATAGAGCCGCTTTGTTCGGTGCCGGACTCCGTCACACCCAGATGCAGCGGATAATCGAAACGCTGTGAGAAAAATCGGTTCGCAGCGATCATACCGGGCACATCCGATGCTTTGATCGAGACGATCAGATCATAAAATCCTTGTTCCTCGCACAAACGTATATGCCGTGCTGCGCTTTCGACCAATGCTTCCAGCACGGGATGTCCGTATTGTTGTAAAATATCCTTTTCCAGAGAACCGCCGTTGACCCCGATACGGATGGGGATTCCCGCGGCGGAACAGGCATTCAACACGGCTTTAATGCGATTTACCGAACCGATATTACCCGGATTGATACGGATCTTATCGGCACCGGCATCTATGGCCGCCAATGCCAGTTTGTAGTCGAAATGAATATCTGCGACCAGTGGAATATGTATTTGCTTTTTGATCGCTGAAAAGATCTTGACACTTGCGGAATCCGGTACGGCCATGCGTACGATCTCACAACCGGCGGTCTCAAGACGGCGGATCTGCTCTAAAGAAGAAGCAAGGTCACGCGTATTGATCATGCTCTGGATCGATACGGGTGCATCACCGCCGATAAAGAGATTTGCGACACGGATCTTTTTGGTTTTTCTTCGAACGACCATAGAATGAATATAAATAAATTATCGTAAAGTATAAACAGAAAAGAAGCGGAAATAACTACTCATATGCTCTTCATATAAAAATCTCCTTTTCCCCGCAGCACATAACCTTTGATCTCCAGATTCAGCAAGGCGTTCATGAGTTCCGGACGCGTGAGGCTGCTCTTTGCTATTAAAACGTCAATATGAACTCCTTCTTTATGAAGTAAGGTCAGAATATCCTGTTCTTCACGGCTCAGATCCTTTTGCAGGGACGATTCGATGATCCAATCCTTTTGCGCAGCAAGCCGTTCGTTGAGAAACGGATATTCATTCAACACATCTTCCGCATGTTCCACGATCTTTGCGCCAAGCCGTATCAGTCGATGACAGCCGGTATGCCTTCCCTTTAAACAGTCACCCGGAACAGCGAAAACATCTCTGTTCTGTTCGTTCGCAGCCAGAGCGGTAACCAGTGCACCACTTTTTGTTCCGGCCTGAGTAACGATCACGCCGCGACTGAGTCCGCTGATAATACGATTACGCCGTATGAAATTCCCGGGTGCGAGTTTCTGTCCGATCAATGTTTCGGAGCATACCGCACCTTGTTCACAGATCTGATGGAACATGCTTCGGTTCTCAGCGGGATAGATGCAATCCAGAGATGTTCCCAGCACCGCGATAGTCCGGGATCCCTCTTTCAGGGCACAATGATGCGCAATGGAATCAATACCTTTCGCCATGCCGCTAACGATCGTGATCTTGCGCTTCGCGATCCCGGAAGCGATCCGTTCACTCATGTGTTTCCCGTAATCGTCGGGGTAACGGGAACCTACGACCGCAAAAGCGACTTGGTCGTCCTTTTTGAAACTGCCGCGGTACATCAGGACAGGCGGAGCATCGTAGATCTGTTTCAATACCTCGGGATACTCCTTTTCATCTCCGGTCACGTAGCATGCATGGTGTTTCTCCATCCATTTTAACTGCATGTCCAACATATCCCTGTATTTTTTCCCGGCAATGCTCTCCGCCATCTCCTCGCTTATACCGGGAAACTGCAGAAGTGTTTTTTTGTTTTGTTGTAACACATTCCGGGCGGAGCCGAAGGTCTGAATCAGATTTTTATACACCTTTGGTCCGATCCCGCCGACGCACATGAGCGCCAATACGGATTCTTGCATTGTTTCGTCCCCCATTTGATCGAAGCACCTGTCGGAACGTGCTTGTTTTTCGTCCTATCGTCCCGGCTTTACGTCTGTTCTTCCTCAAGATTGTACGCGATCGCACGGACCAGCGCATCCAAATGAAAACGTGCAGCCGCGGAAATGTAGAGTATCCTCTCATCCAGAAAAAAATCCGGATGATAATTATCTTTATCTACGGTATCCATTTTATTGATGCAAACGATGCGCGGTTTATGCGCAAGTGCATCGTTGAATTTGATCAGTTCTTTAAGTAATAGATGAAAGCTTTTCGCGATATCCTCATCATTGACATCAATAATGAAGACCAGGATCTTTGTACGTTCAATATGGCGCAGGAACTGATCTCCCAATCCTTTCCCCATGTGAGCACCTTCGATCAGTCCGGGTATGTCCGCCATGACAAAGGACTGATAATCACCGTATTTTACGATGCCAAGGTTTGGGACCAATGTCGTAAAAGGATAGTCCGCGATCTTAGGTCGCGCTGCGCTGAGTGCGGACAGCAAGGTGCTTTTTCCCGCATTGGGGAAACCCACCAATCCCACGTCCGCCAGAAGTTTAAGTTCAAGTTCAATATGCAGCGATTCACCGGGTAACCCGGGTTTCGCGAAGCGGGGTGTCTGATTGGTCGATGTTGCAAAATGCTGATTGCCCCAGCCGCCGGTGCCGCCTTTGGCAGCAGTATATATTTGTCCGTCCTCTGTGAGGTCCGCCAGCACTTCATCCTTTTCCAGGTCCCGGATCAGTGTGCCGACAGGGATCTTAATGACGATATCTTTCCCTTTTTTACCGGAACGATTGCTGCCTTCCCCGGGATGTCCGTTCTCGGCCTTGTATTTTCGATGATAGCGGATATCCTGCAGGGTATGCAGTTGACTGTCAGCCTTAAAGACAACGCTACCGCCGTTCCCGCCATCACCGCCGTCGGGACCGCCTTTGGGTACGAATTTCTCACGATGAAAACTGACACAACCGTTCCCGCCGTTTCCCGCAATGACTTCGATCGATGCGATATCAACGAATTTCATATTGTATCTGCTTTGTTGTTTTCCGCTATTTTACTTGTTTTTTCGGGATTTACGGATTTTTTATAATCATTTACATAAAAACCGGCGCCTTTGTAGATCACAGCACCACCACCTGAAAGCAGGCGGACTACCGCACCACCACAGACTGAACATTCAGTAAATGCTTCGTCGGTGATATGCTGGTACTGTTTGAACTCCCTGCCGCATTGTTTGCATTTATAGGCGTAGGTCGGCATTCCGTATCCTTATTTTCTTGCCTGAAGTGCCGCCACGGCGGTCAGATCGACAATATCGTCGGCAGAACAGCCTCTGGAAAGGTCATGAATGGGTTTCCGCAGTCCCTGAAGGATGGGACCCACCGCGCGGTAACCTGCAAAACGTTCAACCAGTTTGTAACCGATATTACCGGCATTCAGGTCCGGAAAGATCAGAACATTCGCTTTCCCGGCAACGGAACTGTTCGGTGCTTTTTTGCTCGCTACCTGTTCAATGATCGCTGCATCGGCCTGCATTTCCCCGTCAATATCCAATTCGGGGTGCGCTTTGTGTACGATCTCATACGCCTGGCGGACCTTATCGACCAGTTCATGGCATGCACTGCCGCGGGTGGAAAAAGATAAAAGCGCCACATGGGCTTTTTCATTGAATATCGATTCATGGGTAAGTGCTGTGGTGTATGCGATCTCAGCTAGTTGTTCGGCACTGGGATTCGGGTTGACCGCACAGTCCGCAAATGACATCGGCGGACGCTTGTCCGGAGCGAACATCAGCATATTGCTGGACATCACCGAAATACCCGGTGCGGTGCAAACGATCTGAAGTCCGGCCCGGAGAACATGTGCTGTGGGGTTCAATGCCCCGCTGATGCAGACATCCGCGCGATCAAGCCGTAACATCATCGCACCGAAAAAGGTCGGATCCGTCATGATCTCGCGGGCACGTTCCTGCGTCATCCCCTTTTTCATCCTGAGTGCGAGATACTCCGACACATAGCTCTCAAAATCGGCATTCTGTTCCGGATCGATCACGTTCAGATCATCCAGATAGACCCCCGCCTCGCTGGCAGCGGCAAGCAGTTCCTCTTCCTTGCCAAGAATAGTTACACGTGCTATCTTTTGTTTTGCGATCTTTACGGCTGCCAAAGCAACCCGGGGATCTCTGCCTTCCGGCAGGACAACATGGACATCGGTATCGTTGATGGCGCGTTCACGCAGTCGTTCCAGTGGGGTCATTCTTCTCGCTCCTTGGTTTCAATATATTTTTCTTTGAGTCTTTTATTAACGGTTTCCGGAACAAAACAGGCTACATCACCGCCGTAGCCTGCAATCTCTTTGATCACCGATGAACTTAGGTAGGTGTATTTTTCTTTCGGCATCAGAAAGACGGATTCAACATCTTTCCCGATCTTACGGTTGATCAAAGCCATCTGGAATTCGTATTCGAAATCGGAAATGGCACGCAAACCACGGATCAGGGCGTTGGCGCCTTTTTTGTGACAATAATCGATAAGAAGGGAATCAAAAGCGTCAACCTCCACATTCGGGATATCCCTGACCGTTTCGGTGATCATGTCCACACGTTCCGAAATGGAAAATAAGGACTTTTTAAGAAGATTATCCGAAACGGCGACAATGACCGTGTCAAAGATCCTGACCGCACGTTTTATTATATCCAGGTGACCGTTGGTGATCGGATCGAAAGTACCGGGATAAATAGCTGTTCGATGCATACCTCCTCCTTCCATACAAGCTGCTTAAGTTACATTATTTTTTTAAAGCGAACAATTATTTATTGAGATCATATCCCCGAACCACAGCTTTTTTTTAGCAGCTCTCCGTGTTCTAAACTTCTTCCGCGAAACATGAATGAAGGTTTATTTTTCATGTTTTAGCATTTTGAAAAATGCAAACTTATTGGTACATTTTTTTAATGTGGCGAACGATCAGAAAATCTCTGTTGATCAGCTTGCTGATCTTTGCAATCGGCGCTTTACTGACGAGCGGACTTATTTATTATTTCAGCCGGGATCTGCCGGGACTGGAAGAACTTGAACGCTTTGAACCGGATATCGTATCCACCGTATACGCGGCAGACGGGACGGTCCTGACGGAGTTCGGGATCAAGAACCGGACACTTGTTCCCCTGGATTCCATTCCGGACTTTGTGAAAGATGCCATTCTTTCGACTGAGGACAAGCAATTCTATACGCACTGGGGAATGGATACCCGCCGTTTTGTCAAAGCCGTTTGGATGAACCTGACCCACGGTTTTGGTTCTCAGGGTGCTTCCACACTTACTCAGCAATTGGCCCGAACCTTGCATCTGAACCGTCAGGAGACCATAAAACGGAAAATTCAGGAGCTCATCGTTGCTATTCTGATCGAACGTACCTATTCCAAGACAGAAATACTGGAAATGTATTTGAACTCCTCTTTCTGGGGCCACGGATGCTACGGGATACAGGCTGCCGCAGATTATTATTTTTCCAAAAACGTGCAGGACCTCACGCTGGACGAGTCAGCCATGCTGATCGGCATTTTGCCTGCACCCAGTCGCTTTACACCGCGTTTTTATCATGACCGGGCGATCCGAAGAAGAAATATCGTACTCCGGAATATGTCCAGGAACGGTAAGATCGACCAACAGCAATATATGGATGCCTTATCATCCGGTACTCCGATCAATCATATTGAAAATAAGAGTCTCGCTCCCTATTTCACTGAATATATACGCCTGGAGGTCGCGCAATTCTGCCGCAGCGCCGGTATCGATTATTACCGCGAAGGCTTGCAGATCTTTACGACACTGAATCTGAACATGCAGAATATTGCGCAGACTTCGGTGGAAAGACAGTTGCTTGAACTGCAGGCAACACTGAATAATAATTTTTTACGGAATCCGGAGCATTTGCTGAACGTATACAAACAATATTTTCCCTCACAGCGCATACCTCTCCGTTATTTCCGGAATTATACCATCATTGCGGTTAAACCGAATACAATGCCTTCACCGGACCCCGACCGTCCGATCAGATATCCCGTATATTTTCAGCGCAAAGACTCGCTCGCTCACAGATCCGTTTCCGCAACACCCGATACTGCACTTTATCTGCCCCCTTTACAGAGCGAATTACGGCAAATCCTTCCCGAAGCGGCCTTCGACACATCAGGCCGTACCTTTTATCTGCCCTCCTATCTCTTGCCGGACGATCAGCGCATCCCCGAGAAAAAAATGGTGTTTCAACCTTTTATATACGACACGCTGTATCAGGACACGGTCCTATATCAGTACTTTCTTACCGATTCGCTTCAGCGCGATTCGATCACATTCGACTCTGAGACCTGGTATACCATCAACGTTGATTCCTCAAGTCTGAGCATGGATTCCCTGTTACAGGCGCTTCCTCTGACCCCAAAAACCGTTCAGTCCAGCATGTTTACCATGGATCCCGCCACCGGCGCCATTCTGGTGATGATCGGCGGACGTGATTTCGAAGAAAGTAAATTCAATCGTGCCGTACAAGCACGCCGCCAACCGGGTTCAACCTTTAAACCTTTTGTTTTCACCTCTGTTATTGATAACGGGTATTCACCGGCGACCCAGCTGCTGAATCAGCCTCCGGCGATCCCGCAACCGGACGGTAAGTTATGGATACCGCGAAATTTTGACAATTCCACCGGCGGCCTGATGACCATCCGGGAAGGTCTGCAGCATTCTATCAACCTGATCGCGGCAAATGCCATAACCCAGCTGACAACCCCTGAGATCGTAATCGATTACGCACGTAAAATGGGGATAAGCACAAACCTTCCCGCATATCCTTCCCTTGCACTCGGAAGCGGTGACGTTATCCTGAGCGATATGGTATCAGCCTATGCCGTATTTGCCAATAACGGTATTTGGAACAGACCGTATGCCATTGACAGGATACTGGACCGCAACGGCCGTGAGATCTATCGAAGCCACCGTGAAACACGCGAGGTCCTAAGCTCTGAAACAACCTATATTATGGTCGATCTTCTGAAATCCGTGATCACGCACGGGACGGGTAGAAATATCCGGAATGCATACAGTTTCCGCGCTCCATGTGCGGGGAAGACCGGTACCACCAATGATTACACGGATGCATGGTTCGTTGGATTCACGCCCCTGCTTGTCAGCGGCGTTTGGGTAGGTGTGGATGATGCACGTATTCCGCTCGGCAGTCAGCAAACGGGATCCCGTGCCGCCCTTCCTATCTGGGCTTCATTTATGCGTGAGACGTATCGTGAACTGCAGTACCCGCATCTGGATTTCGAACGCCCTGCAACGGTACGTGAATTCAGGATCTGCCGGGAAAGTAAAAAAATACCCACACCCTTCTGCCCTGTTGAAACCGAGATCTTCAATGTACGCTATGCTCCGAAGGAAGAATGCGATATCCACGGTTTCGAGATAAAGGAACAATCTTCGGGGATAGACTTCTAAAGTTTTTCATTCCGGTCTTACGGATCATTTCTTTGCATATGACAATAACCCGCATCGCTTGCCAAATAGCGAATGAACATGTCAAACACAAAATTATATTTCCATCATGATGTATTATTGTTCAAACGTCCGGCAGGAATTAACGATTATCCATGTTATCCATTTTTTCCTGAAGTACCGCTCTCACTTTGTCAAGAGGAATACGTATCTGCACGAGCGTATCGCGATCGCGCAGGGTTACGGCATGATCATTCAGCGATTCATGGTCAACCGTAAGACAGAAGGGTGTTCCGATCTCATCCTGGCGACGGTAACGCTTTCCGATGGACCCGCCGTCATCGTAAGCAACCGCAAAATAGCTGCGCAGATCCTCATACAGTTTCCGTGCCACTTCCGGCATCCCCTCTTTGTTGAACAAGGGAAATACAGCGGCTTTGAACGGAGCTATCACGGGTGAAAAACGCATGACCACGCGGTCATTCGCATCATCTTCCCAATAAGCGTCCGCCATAACGGTCAACACCGTGCGATCAACCCCCGCAGAGGTTTCGATAACGGCCGGAATGATCTTCTCGCCACGGTTCTCCTGATCGACATACTGCAGTTTTTTTCTGCTGAATGCATTATGCTGTGTAATATCATAGGTACCGCGGTCGGCAATGCCTTCCACTTCCGAGAAGCCGTAGGGAAATTCATACTCCACATCGTAACATGCGGTAGAATAATGCGCAAGTTCATCGCTTCCGTGCGGTCTGAGGCGCAATTTTTCCGGTGTGATCCCCAGTTTCTTATACCAGTTAAGACGTTCCTGCGACCAATATTCCAGCCATTCCGCATTTTCTCCCGGCCGGATGAAAAATTCCATTTCCATCTGTTCGAACTCACGGGTACGAAATATGAAATTGCCTGTCGTGATCTCATTCCGGAACGCTTTCCCGAGTTGAGCGATACCAAAGGGAAGTTTAACCCGGTTGGAAGAAACAACATTATTGAAATTGACGAATATACCCTGTGCGGTTTCCGGACGCAAATAAACGGTCATGGCACCCTCATCCGTAGATCCGAGCTTTGTCTGGAACATCAGATTAAACTGCTTGGGTTCCGCCAGTTCTCCCCCGCATTCCGGGCATTGCCCGGTTGCTTCCGGTAAATGATCAACACGATAGCGGCGTTTGCATTTTTTACATTCGGTCATCGGATCATGAAAATTGTTCACATGCCCCGATGCTTCCCAAACTCCGGGATGCATCAGGATGGCGGTATCCATGCCCAGCACATCTTCACGGGCCGTTATCATATCTTTCCACCAAAGATCTTTGATGTTGCGCTTCAGTTCCACTCCCATTGGACCGTAATCATAGACGGCATTGATGCCGTCATAGATCTCGCTGCTTTGAAATAAAAAACCCCTGCGCCGTGAAAGGGCAACAAGTTTTTCCATTAAGGGATAGGACATTGGTTTCACGCTCATGTATACCTCATTTTATTTTTTTCGTTTCGGCGTTTTATCTTTACTTTCTTTAATGATCGCCAGGCATGCTTCCGGGGTCAGCTTATCCGCCTCGGTCCCTTTCGGGATCTTGTAATTCTTCCCGCCATGCGTAATATAAGGGCCGTAACGACCGTTCAGAACGCGTATCTTTTCTTTTTGAAAATGATGGATAAGCTTTTTTTCTTCCTTTTCACGACCGGCAAGAATGATCTCGACCGCACGTTTTTCATCGATAAGACCCGGGTCTTCGGATTTCGGTAAGGCATAAAATACATTCTTATGCTTTATATAAGGACCAAATCGACCGATCGCAACGGTCATGATCTCCTGTTCAAAGTTTCCCAGTTCTTTGGGAAAACTCAAAAGGTCCAGCGCCTCTTCAAGCGTAATATCATCCAGCCGCTGTTTGTCCTTCAAACCGGCAAAACGCGGCTTTTCTTCGGGACCGGAGTCACCCAACTGGACCATGGGACCGAAACGGCCGATCTTTACATAGACATTTTTACCGGAGACCGGATCAATTCCCAAATGACGCTCACCCTTAAAGACCTGCTTCTGTTCTCCGGTAGCTTCGATCTTTGCATGAAAGGGTCTGTAAAATCGATCGATCATCTCATGCCATTCCATTTTTCCTTCCGCGATGGCATCAAAATCCTCTTCGATCCGTGCGGTAAAATGATAATTGATAATGTCGTCAAAGAAACTGACGAGAAAGCGGTTGACGACCCGTCCGATGTCCGTGGGGAATAATTTGGATTTTACCCCTTCAGCTTTTTCGCTTTTTTCTTCGCGGCGGATACCCTCATCATCCAGCACAAGAAAGCGATAGGTCCGTTCAATACCCTGACGATCCTCTTTGACCACATACGCACGTTTTTGTATCGTTGAAATGGTCGGTGCATAGGTTGACGGCCGTCCGATACCGAGTTCCTCCATTTTCTTGACCAGCATCGGTTCGGAATAACGCGCCGGAGCCTGAGTGAAACGTTCAACCGCTGTCATTTCCTTAAGAACGAGTATTTCACCTTTTTCGACCAAGGGCAATTGTTCCTCCTCTTCCCCGTTGCTTTGATACACTTTCATAAAACCGGGGAATGTGATCACTTGGCCTTTTGCTTCGAACATACTTCCGTTCTTATTGTTCTCGATGCGAACGGTGGTGCGTTCGACATCCGCAGCCGCCATCTGACATGCCATCGTGCGTTTCCAGATCAAACGATACAGGCTTCGCAGGTTCTTATTGTCTCCGGCTTCCTGGGTTGACATATCGGTCGGCCGGATCGCTTCATGCGCTTCCTGAGCGCCTTTTGAACGTGTTTTGAATTTTCTTGGATGGGAGTACGAGGCTCCGAACATTTCAATGATCTGCGATTTGATCATAGCGATCGCGCTGCCGGAAAGATTCAGGGAGTCGGTACGCATATAACTGATATATCCGGCTTCGTAGAGTTTTTGTGCCAGCATCATGGTCTGCGAAACGGAAAAATTGAGTTTTCGTCCGGCCTCCTGCTGAAGGGTCGATGTGGTAAAAGGTGCGGGCGCACTTTTTTTGGCGCTCTTCTTTTCAATACCGGCAACCCGGAATTCTGCTCCTTCGCACGATCCGAGAAAAGCAGATGCGTCTTCTTCTTCCTTGAAACGTTCGGACAGTTCAGCATTGATCTTAATATCATCCTTGTCACCCGTCGACATAAAGCGGGCGCTGACCTTGAAGTTTGATTCGGATGTGAATTTCTCAATTTCTTCTTCACGTTCAACGATCAGGCGTAACGCAACAGACTGTACACGTCCGGCCGAAAGGGAAGGTTTGATCTTTTTCCAAAGCAGCGGAGAGAGTTCAAAACCGACCAGACGATCCAGCACCCGGCGTGCCTGCTGTGCGTTCACAAGTTCAATATTTATTACCTCAGGATGGGTCAGAGCATCTTCAACCGCTTTTTTTGTGATCTCATGAAAAGAGATACGCTTGACGTGTTTTTCATCAAGTCCGAGAAGTTTGGTCACATGCCATGCGATCGCCTCGCCCTCACGGTCGGGGTCGGTTGCAATATAGATATCGCTTGCTTTTTCAGCAGCTTTCTTAAGCTGCATGATAACATCCTTCTTACCCGGCAGGGCAAGATATTTCGGTTCGTAATTGTTTGCGATATCGATTCCGATATCTTTTTTTGGCAGATCACGGATATGGCCGACCGTGGCAAGAATATCATAATCGTTCCCCAGATATTTTTTAATGGTTTTTGCCTTTGACGGAGATTCTACAATGATACAATGTTTGGCCATGCCGTTCCTTCCTCAGATTTTTGCAAATATATGTATAAAATATCTTAAAAACCAAAATTTATCCGCAATCTGTGATGTGCATCATCAAAAACACCGCCGAAGCGGTGTTTTTAATGCCCCGGTCCCGTGTTCCGGGCAAGGTGTGACAGGAATATTTTCTTTTTCTGATCTCAACTCCGAATGACTAATCTCATAACTCAGGTCATCTTGCATTGAACATCAGCATAAGTGAGAAGAAATATTCTCTTCCCGGCATGGGAAGATCCGCCATAATGCTGTAAGGGGTATCAAAAATATTTCTGATCTTCAGATCATAGTTCAACTCCAATTGCCTAATATGATGTCCGTAACGTAAAGAAATGTCACTTACAGCATGAGCTGGCAGAGCCGTGCCTTCAGTGTTGTAATTGTCGGAATAACGTTTTCCGGTCAGGCGACCCGTGTAATGCAGGGAAAAACCGGCAAGTGAGGCCTGAAGAACAAGGTTGCCGCTGTGCTCCGGACGATACATAAGCTGTTTATTGTATTGACCCTCATCTTCCGAAAGATTCCGGCTATGCAACCAGGTATAATTGGACGAAAGTGACAAATGACCGGGAATGATATCGACACGCAAACTGTTCTCGATCCCCTGGACGGCAGCCTGCGAGATATTTTCCGGTCGCCAGATGCCCTCGCTCGGAGCCCATGCGATCAGATCTTTATAGTGATTATTGAAATACATACTTTCTATTGATATCCCCTTAATACCAATGCGGAATCCGGCATCCCAGTCAAAACCCTTTTCCGGCAGAAGGTCCGGATTCCCTGAAGTAAAGGCATCGGCCGGCCAATACAGGTCATTGAAGGTTGGAGCCCGGTAGCTCAACCCCGTATTTGCCATCAGATCGAATGAGAGGTTTTTACCCGTTTTCAGCAATATCCCGATCTTGGGTGTTAATTGATCGCTGAAATCGGAATTTCCGTTAAAGCGGATCGAGGGACTGACCCTCAGTGAATGGATCAGGGGATTTTCAAAGAAAAAGATACTTTCGTCTGCCAGAAAAGCATAATAGCTGACGCGCTTAACCTCAAGCTGCAGCAGTTGATCGGCACGTACCCCGATACCGTAATGCAGCTTTATAAAAGGCGAAAAACGTGATTCCATCCGAACTTCCGAACCCAGTGCCCGGGTCGTATATTGATCGTCGGCGTTCATAAACGGACTCAGCGGATCCTCATTAAGATAATGATTAAAATGATCGCTAAAATAGACACGCGCATGCATCGTATGGCGCAGATTGTTGGATTTAAGGGACATATTGGCGCTTACATTATGTTGTTTATCGCGCATTCTGGCATAATGGTAATAGAATCCGACGGTTCCTGGCGAACCGCGTTCACTGTCCAGATAAGAATAATCCATGCGGATTTCAGGTCCCCGCACGGGATCCGAACCGCCATAATACAAAGAAGTATAGATCTGATGGCGCAGAACATCATTGTTGTCGCGGATCTGTGTTTCGCCCAGATTATCGGTATAGTTGTAGTTACCCTCCGAAGACAGAAAATGGTAGGAAGCCAGAAAACCGATCTTTCCAAGCTGTCCGCTGATATCGCTTTCGATACCGCTTGTACGAAATGAACCCAGAGAGCTTCTGAGTGATATCCGCAGAGGTTCTTTTGCGGAAGGTTTACGGGTAATGAGATTGATCACTCCACCAACGGCATCCGCACCGTAGATCGCCGAGGATCCGCCGCGTACGATCTCGACCCGTTCCAGATGGTTCACGGGAATAAGCGACAGGTCCACTTCCCCGTTCTGCGGATCGTTCATGCGCCGGCCGTCCTGCAGAAAAAGGACCTGACCCGCGGAGGCACCGCGCAGGGAGAGGGTTTTCATGTTACCTGCTCCGCCGTAATCGCGAACCAATAACGATCTGACCGGCTCAAGCAGATCGGCAATATGCCGC
Organism: uncultured bacterium; assembly: GCA_964535585.1. Classification (GTDB taxonomy): domain Bacteria; phylum Fidelibacterota; class Fidelibacteria; order Fidelibacterales; family Fidelibacteraceae; genus M50B103. Next base: position 184,400 of record CAZHTR010000003.1, read on the forward strand.
GCGGAAGCGTTTTGGATCTGCTCCTGTTCTATCAGATCCATGGAAACGGAATTATCCCACAGAGATTTCGACATCCGGACGGCGGTAACGGTCACCTGTTCTCCATAGCTAAGTACCTCCGTTTCCATTTCAATATTCAAAACATATTTAACCGGAAAACGCAGGGGTATCGTAAGACGTTTGTAACCGATCATTTCAACATATAGCGTATCTTTCCCCGATCCGGGTGTAGCAATATCAAAATAACCGTCCCGGTCACTGACCGTTCCGGTTTTCAGTTCGTTAAAAAAAATACTGACATTTTCTATACTCTTTCCGGTACGGATATCGCGAACGCTTCCGCTGACTGTCGCCGCCGTAGAGAGTGAAATAAAAAACATCTGGACAATGAGAATTAATATGATCTTTTTCAATGCATGTTCCTTTAAACATAAAGTTATGGATTTCAGTTATTAACGTATTATGTTGGAACGATCTTTAGGTTGGGTGGAGTGTCATCATGTTCAGCCTTTCTCGCGAAGCTAATGTAACAAGATGGGTATTCCGGCTCATGGGTCATCCTCATCCAACACCTTCCCGCCCGCTTACATTGGACAGTGGTATATTGCTGGACTCGTCTCCATTCACGGCAGCGCGACTGCGCCTGATTTTCACAGGTCTTCCCCATAATCAAAGTAACGCCCGAACTTACATGAAGTATTTTTTCTATGCAAACGATTTTATGCAAAATTTTTAAAAGCATTATGCTGCACGCATATTTGTTCATAAATTTCCGCATGAAAGACAATACAACGAATCAGCAGTTCGAAAAGAATTTCGTACCCCGAAGATGGCAGGATATCTTTATCAATGCCGGGAAACAAGCCTTGAAAGTGTCCTGGATGCTTCTGAAGATATATATTCCGGTATCTCTGTTCACGGCTTTTCTCGAACGTATCGGTTTTCTCGCCTTTATCGCGCCCTTCTTCGAGCCGCTGATGAAACTGCTCGGTCTGCCGGGTGAAGCTGCGCTGGTACTGATCGCTGCATATGTTAACAACCTTTTTGCCGCACTTGCGGCGGCAAGTGTGATCGATCTGACCTTCCGTCAGATCACGATCATTGCTATTGTAACGGGTTTTGCGCACAACCTTTTCGTTGAGACCGGTGTTCTGATGAAATTAAAAATGGGACGGGCAGGGATCGCTTTTACCAGGATCATTTTCGGACTGCTGGTGGGTTTTATTATGAATCTTATTATGCCGGAAAATATACGGGGTGCCATTCTGAACCCCTACGCTGCCGCAGGTGACTTTTCCTGGATAGATCTGCTGTTGAAGGTCAGTATTACCGGATTGCAGATCATTGCTCTGATGTTCGTGATCATGCTCATATATGAACTGCTGATCCTGTGGAAACACAGCGCAAAGATCAAAGAAAAACTAACGGTCTTTACCCGTATGTTCGATATGTCACCCGCTGCGCTGGCGCCCTGGATGGTCGGTACTTTTATCGGTATCGCCTATGGCGCCGGTATTCTTTTCCGACTGAACAAAGACCGCCGCCTGAACCACAAGGATGTGTGTCTGCTGACCGTTTCCATGTGCCTGGTACATGCGGTGATCGAAGATACCATGATCTTCGTGCTGGTTGGTGCAAATCTCTGGTGGCTGCTCGGAGTACGTGTCCTTCTGATGATCGTCATCCTGAGCATCATTTCGAGGGGTAAGATATACAGGAAACTGACCTGGCTGGGCTTACCGAAAGAAGAAAGCACACCGATCCCTGAAAAGTGATAAAAAATATTATTTACTGAAAAGAGTATTACGCAATTTATGAAGGTACAGAGAGCACAGCACCTCGACGACTAGACACCTCGACAATTCGACCTTCTTACGGTTTTAAGCGGACCATAGTACGCGGCCATGGAATACATTCACGGATATGGCGGGTTCCGCAGATCCACCCGACCGTTCGTTCAAGTCCAAGTCCAAAACCCGAATGCGGAACGGAACCGAAGCGCCGGACATCCAGGAACCATTCGAAATCCTCTTTGGGGAGTTGTTCCTTCTCAATGCGCTCCAGCAGGACATTAATATCCTCTTCGCGCTGTGAACCGCCGATGATCTCGCCATGTCCTTCGGGTGCGATCACATCCACCCCCAGTACATAGCGTTCATTTTCCGGATCGCGTTTCATATAAAACGCCTTGGATGCCGCCGGCCAGCGCCAGATCATGACCGGGCGGTCATAATCTTCGGATATGGCCGTTTCATGCGGTGCACCCAGATCGTCACCCCACTGTATATCAAAACCTTTTTTATTCAACAACTCGATCGCTTCGTCATAAGTGATCCTGGGGAACGGCCGTTTTATCGCTTCAAGTTTTGTAATGTCCCGCTCCAGGATCTCCAGTTCGCGCCGGCAGTTCTTTACCGCACGCTGAACAAGGTACTCCACGAATTCCTCTGCCAGATCCATATCGTCATGAATATCAAAAAACGCCATTTCCGGCTCGATCATCCAGAATTCGGTCAGATGCCGGCGGGTCTTTGATTTCTCGGCACGGAAACAGGGTCCGAAACAGTAGGTGCGGTTCAGCGCCATGATCGCGGCTTCGCTATAGAGCTGACCCGACTGGGTCAGATAAGCCTTACGGTCAAAATACTGCGTTTCGAACAAGGTTGTACTGCCTTCCGCGGCGTTGGGAGTGAACATGGGTGAATCGACCAATGTAAAATCGCGCTCGTTGAAGAAATCCCGGCATGCCTGCTCCATTTCCGCCCGAACTTTCAGAATGGCATAGGGTCCGCGGGAACGCAGCCAAAGGTGGCGTTTATCCAGAAGAAATTCAATGCCGTGATCCTTCAGGGCGATAGGATATTCTTCCGCAATGTGAATGACCTCAAGATCTTTAACCAGTATTTCATAGCCGTTTTCCTGACGCGGCGCTTCCTGTACCGTACCTGTAACAATAAGCGAGGATTCCTGCGTAAGTGTATCTTTCAGTTCAAATACCGCATCGGACACTTCGTTCTTTACGACAACACACTGAATGAATTCCGTTCCGTCACGGAAGATCAGGAACCATATCTTACCGCTTTTACGGATATTATAGACCCATCCTTTCAGAGTAACTTCGTCATTGACATGTTTTGAACAATGTTTGGCTAATATGTATCGGGGCATCTTCCTTCCTTTTCCTCGTATATTCGCATAATCAGGGATAAAAATAAGATTTTTCCTTTCCTTATCAAACAAAAATCATGTAACTTTCTTTCTAATCAACTGAGGAATACATATGTCGCATTTTCGTAGTATTATGGTACGGAACGAAGTACCTGAAGAGTTAAAAGAATTAAAAGCATTCAGTTATAACCTGTGGTGGGGCTGGCAGCCCAAAGCATTGCGTCTCTTCCGTGATCTGGCAGTGGATCTCTGGCATGAGGTGGAACATAACCCCCTGAAACTGCTCAAGCAGATCAGTCAGGAGACCCTGAACCAAAGAAGCAATGATCCCGAATTTATCGCTCAATTCCGCGAAGTTATGGATAATTTCAATCAATATATGGAACGAAAGGATACCTGGTTCAACACTAACTATCCGGATAAAAACAATTTTCTGGTCGCCTATTTCAGTGCGGAGTTCGGTGTTCATGAATCGGTACCGGTCTATTCCGGCGGACTCGGTATTCTGGCGGGTGATCATTGCAAATCCGCCAGCGATCTTGGCGTTCCGCTGGTTGGCGTTGGCATGATGTACAAACAAGGTTACTTCATTCAGCGTATCGATGCACAAGGCAATCAGGAAAACATATATCCCACGTACAATTTTGATGAGATCCCCGTGACGCTTGAGCGCGACGGCGATGACAAACCGGTCAAGATCTCCGTAATGTTCCCCGGCCGGCATATATACGCTCAGATTTGGAAGATGCAGGCAGGACGATCCTCCATATATCTGCTGGATACGGATATTCCAGAAAATCTGCCGGAAGACCGTATCGTTACCTCCCAGTTATACGGAGGCGATCAGAATATGCGCATCACTCAGGAGATCCTGCTTGGTATCGGAGGGATCCGCGCTCTGCGGGCTCTGGGCATTGAACCTTCCGTTTATCATATGAACGAAGGTCATTCGGCATTTCTTGCACTTGAACTGATCCGTGAAGCCATTCTGGCCGGACAATCGCTGGCGCTTGCAAGAGAACTTGTATCATCGAAATGTATTTTTACCACCCATACCCCCGTTCCAGCCGGTAATGATGCTTTCAGTGAAGATATGATGTTCCATTATTTCGGCGGTCAACTTGAACCCTATAATATCGATTGGGATAATTTTTTCGGTATTGGTAAAGATGTGACCACAGGTTTGTTCAGTATGACCGTTCTGGCATTGAATTGCTCCAAAAGCTCCAATGGTGTCAGTCGCCTTCATGGAGAGGTCAGCCGGAAACTCTGGAATGAAGTGTGGAAAGATGTTCCCCATAATGAAGTTCCTATCACACATATCACCAACGGTGTCCATACCGAAACCTGGATGGCCAAGGATTTTCGAAAACTGTATGAAGATTACCTCGGCAATTGGTCGGATCATCTTGACGACACCGCATTTTGGGAGGGCGTGGATGAAATACCTTCAAAAATACTTTGGGAGACCCATTTATGCCGAAAGTGCCGTTTGGCCGAAGTTGCCAGAGAACATATCCGTAACCGTGATAAACGCAATGGTATTCCCGCACATATCACGGACAACATCTGTTCCAGGATCGATCCGCAAGCCCTGTTCATAGGCTTTGCACGTCGCTTTGCAACCTATAAACGTGCGACACTGATCTTTCATGACGAAGAACGTCTTAAACGCATTCTCAACGACAAAGATAAGCCGGTCGTCATCTTCTTTGCGGGAAAGGCGCATCCTGCGGACCGGCCCGGACAGGAGCTGATCCGGCAGATCTATGAGATGTCCATGCGTGAAGAATATCTCGGTAAGATCGTTCTGCTTGAAAACTATAATATGGCGCTTGCCCGCTATCTTGTCTCAGGTGTTGATATCTGGCTGAACACCCCCCGCCGTCCCCGGGAAGCCAGCGGAACATCCGGTGAAAAGGTTCCCATCAACGGCGGTATCAATTTCTCCGTATTGGACGGATGGTGGAATGAAAGCTATAACGGTAAAAACGGGTGGCAGATCGGAGAGGTCAAGGAATACGACCACCTGGATATTCAGGATCGTGAAGATGCCGCCAGTATGTATTATACGCTTGAAAATGCCATTATTCCCGAATTCTTCGAGACCCGTGAAGACGGCATCTCTCCCGCATGGGTCAAACGGATGAAAGAATCCATCAAATCCATCCTTCCCGTCTATAACACGGCACGCATGGTAAAAGACTATGTTCAGAAACTCTATATTCCTGCAGAAGAATACAGCATCAGGATCACCGCGGATGATCTTGCCGGAGCCAAAGCACTGGCAGTATGGAAAGAAAAAATACGCAATGCCTGGGAACAGATCAGGATCACGGAACTGAATCCGGTGGGTGATTTCACAAATGACCTGAGCATCGAATTGCATGCCGACATTGACCTGGACGGTCTTTCCCCGGAGGATGTCGTAATGGAAGCACTTCTGGTCCGGGAAGGATATGAACATGAAGGGCCGCTGACCATCTGTACAATGAAGTCCAATCAGTCCAAGCATGGGAAACGTTATCGTTACTCCGGTGAATTACAGATACCGAAAGGCGGAAAATATAAGTACGGTATTCGCGTACGTCCGGTTCACCCTCTGCTTAAAGATCCTTTTGAGACCCGCTTGATACGCTGGATGGAGTTTTAGCGGTAGGCGGTAGACCCCGCTTCGCCAAGGCTTCCCAGAGCTGGCGGTAGACGGTAGACGGTAGACGGTAGACGGTAGACGGAATATACAAGAATTCATTAAGTAGTGTATAGTAAAAACAGTTTTACGGACCCTGATTGAAAAACATGTCAATATTGTGTTGATAAAAACCTAAGCCTTTAGAACCCAGAAGATAAGAGGGTAAGAGCAAAAGAGGCCAGGTTGCCTAAAGATGTGATCTGAGGGTCAAAGCCTTAACCTTAACTTCAGACTCAGCATTATTCCTTCTAAATAATATTTTTCGTTTTCAATCAGATTATTTTGTATTAAAATACCTGCGTAGTTCTTTTAGGAGGGAAACTATGATCAAACGTTATAACGGAACGCCCATTAAGACCATTAAGGCCATTAACCGCTTTTTCCCGCATGTTATGCCGAAGCGCAGCGATGCGATCGTTTTCACCGATGTCCGGCTTGAAATGGATAATGCATTGGCCTATTTGAAAAAGATCAATGCCGATCGACCCAAAGACGATCAGATCAAGATCTTTGATCTGTACCTTGCCGCCATTCACCGGCTTTATCTTGAAAGACCGAGGCTTAACCGTTTCATCCTGAACCGGGTTTTTTATCAACGCAATGAGCACTTGTATTTCTTCGTATCCAAACGTGAGATCAGTGATGACGGCGAGGAACGCACCATCGGTCTGAAGCTCGGTCCAAAAGACGGACTCTTTGAGGTTCACGAAAAGGCAAGAAAGTATATCAAAGAATCAAAATCCGGAAAAGCCGATAAAAGCGATGAAAAAGCCGTTGAGGTCCTGATGAAGTTCCCGCGCTGCTTTGTGAAGTTCTTTTCCTGGTTCATGTACGGCGTGCTTGATCCCTTGAATCTAATGCCAAAAAGTCTTGCGTCCACAGACTCCCTGCACGGTTCGGCCTATATTGCCAATCTGGGCAGTTTCGGCGTGACCAACCCGCCATATCATCATTTGTACAACTACGGTGATATATCGATATTCTTTGTGCTCGGAGCACTGCTTAAAGAAGCGGTGGTCAACCAGGAAAACGGTGAGATAGAGATCAAAACGATCGTTCCCATCCGTGCAAGTGTGGATGAACGGATCGCTGACGGTGTTTACTTCAACAACTCATTCCATGTCCTGAACGATTTTATCCAGAATCCGGAAAAACTGGAAAAGATCCCTGAAGACGCAAAAAACCCTTATCCGGGTGTAAAATTCAAAAAGAAGCAGTGATCTGATCTCCCGATCTATAATTCCGGTACGGGTATAATTGCCATTGCAAGAATAATTAAAAGCATAAATAGTATTATGACCTGTTTATTTTAAAGATCCCAATGTTCTTTTAAAATATACTCTTCATGTTTTTCTCTGATACTAATGATTTTAAGGATTAATATATCCCAAAGATCTTCTTTTAATTTTTCTCTATGATCCGTTCTTTCCCCGTGCATGCATAACCAGAGGTTTTTTTCCGTTCTTCATAACTTTAAATGCCTTAATGATGGCTTCGGCATTCTCAAACGGCACCGTTATAAAAGAAAAATTATCCATGACCTGAATATCCGTAATATCTTTTGGTTTGACGGGAAAGGTATCTCTGACGAGTTTTTCGAGACTTTCCGGTCGTAGCTTGTCTTTTTTACCCAAAGCAACAAAGAGTCGCGCTTTGCCGTGTTTGTTGATATCCCGTTCTGAAGCAACGGACTCCTTGATTTTTCCGTATATGCCGGGATCCAGTTCTTCATTAAAAGCATAGCTTAACAGTGCGGAAAGTATCTTTATGGGTTTATTGGTCTCCAACAGTTCCTTTGCCCATGTGTAATATTCCGTTCCGATATCATCATCCAGCAGGGCATTGAGATCCGCGCTGATCTTTTGTTTTTTTACGCTGATAATATCATGTACCGATGGGATTACGGAACGTTTGATGGGCGTTTTTGTTACGCTTTGTATGTACATCAATTTTTTGTATTCGCTGGGTGTAATGAAGGTAATGGCCGTACCTTCGTTCCCGGCCCTGCCGGTGCGGCCGATACGGTGGACATAGGATTCGGGATCATGCGGTAAAGCATAGTTGATGACGTGTGAAAGGTTATTCACATCAATACCGCGTGCAGCCACATCCGTTGCAACCAATATATTGATGCTTTTTTTCTTGAAACGGTTCAGTGTGCGTTCACGCTGCGCCTGTGAAATATCACCATGGATCGCTTCGACATCATATCCCCTGCTCAGTAAACCCGTAACCAGGGAATCCGCATCCTGCTTGGTGCGGCAAAAGACCAGTCCGTAAAAATGATCTTCAAAATCGATGATACGACAAAGAGCATCAAATTTCTCGGAGGACTTTACCTCAAAATAAATTTGTTCGGTCAAATGCGTAATGGTATACTCTTCCTTCGCCTTCAGCAATTCATAGCCGTTCATGTATGTACGTGCAAGTTCACGGATCCGCTCCGGCATGGTGGCGGAGAACAGCAATGTCCTTTTATCCGGATTGGTATGCTTCATGATCTCTTCCATGTCCTCAATGAAACCCATGTTCAGCATTTCATCCGCTTCATCCAGGATAAGATGTTTAATATGCCTGAGATCCAGTGTGCGACGCTTCAGGTGATCGATGATCCGGCCGGGGGTTCCCACTACGATCTGCACACCTTTTTTCAGGCGTCGTAATTGCTGATCGATGGATTGGCCGCCGTAGATCGGCATGATCTGTATTGGTGTAGCTCCTCTGAGTGAATATATTTCTTCAGATACCTGTATCGCCAGTTCACGGGTCGGGGTCAGGATCAGTGCCTGAACCCCGCGCTGAGCAGGATCAAGTAAATCGATCAGAGGTAAGCCGAAAGCAGCGGTTTTCCCCGTACCGGTCTGGGCCTGCGCAATAATGTTCCTGTCCTGTTTCAGCATGACCGGAATGGTCATCATCTGAATGGCCGTCGGTTCCTCAAAACCTTTTTCACGGATCGCCGAAAGACTGTTATCGGAAAGACCAAGGTCTGTAAATGTTTTTTTCTGTGTCATGATTTTCTCTTTTATATTTAAATAATGTTCTATTCGTACGAACAGGCGAACATACTGCTCAATCTGTCAAAAAGATAATGATTTTTTACTTTTCTTTGTGATTTCCGAACTATGCGTAATAGGATTTATATTGCTATATTACAGGCACTTGTAGCACCATCTGCGTATCAATCGTTGCTGTATTTGATGTTCATTCTGTGATCCGGCGGCAATTTCATTCAAACTTTCAGTGCGTTTTTATAAGCCTTCAATGTACGTTCACGTGCGTCGGCATGGTTTACGATCTTTTCAATATAACGGTCTTGTCTGTAATCCGGGATCCAGGTTTTGATATATAGACAATCTTTATCATGTTTTTTTTGCTGTGTCTCGGGATTAAAAATTCGGAAATAAGGCGCCGCATCACAGCCGGTTCCGGCCGCCCACTGCCAGTTGCCATTGTTTGATGAAAGCTCATAATCTAAAAGCTTTTCCGCAAAATAGCGTTCCCCCCAACGCCAGTCGATCAGCAAATGTTTGCATAAAAAGCTTGCCGTGATCATTCTGACACGGTTATGCATATATCCGCTTTCGTTCAATTGCCGCATGCCGGCATCAACAAGGGGATAGCCCGTTTCTCCCCGGCACCAAGCGGTAAAATCCTTTTCATTATTCCGCCATTCAATGCCATCGTATTTTCTTCTGAAATTTGTATGGACCACCCTGGGATAATGGAACAATATCTGCATGAAGAATTCCCGCCAGATCAGTTCGCTTAGGAATACATCCTGCTGCTGCGGTATTAATCCGACGATCTCCCGGATGCTGACCGTTCCAAAGCGCAGGTGCGGACCAAGATATGTACCTCTGTCCATTGCGGGGAAATCCCGTTCTTTTTCATATCGATCAAGATATTCCATCGTGTGGGTTTTTACCCGGATCGGGCTTTCCTTAATATTCAGTGCAGCCCTTTCCGGAAAAGGCAGATCGCAGGGATAATATTTTTCCGGCGGCATGGCATTATCGGGAATGCCGGCCGTTTTAAATTTTTCCAGCCATTTATTCTTATAGGGTGTAAAAACGGTATAGGGCATCCCGTCCTGTTTGACGACCTCGTCTTCTTCAAAGACAACCTGATCTTTATATGTATGAAAAATTATTCCCTGTTTTGCCAGAACATCGGCAAGTTCCTCATCCCGAAGAATGGCATCGGGCTCATAGTCCTTATTAGCATACACTTCTTTAAGGTTATATGTACGGAGGAGTTCTTCGAATATGTCTACAACCTTCCCCCTTTTACACAACAAAGAACTTCCCCGCATACGAAAGTATGTATGCAGTTCTTTTAAACAATCGTATATAAAATTCACACGCGCATCGTCCGGCGGGAGGTCTTTCAGAACGGAAGGATCAAAAATAAATAAGGGCAATACGGGTAATCCGCTTCGCAAGGCTGCATTTAGAGCGGTATTGTTTTGTATCCGCAGATCGCGGCGAAACCAGAGAAGGGCAATAGCTTCCTGCCTCTGTTTCGTATTTCTTCCTTCATCGTTCATAATACAGCCTCTCTTCGCCTTGCGCCTGAATGAATGCACAACCCTCGTACATATTGTAACCATTTTCATTTTCAATATGCAGGCGTATTTTCATCGGATAAAGTATATCGGACATTGTATCAGAACATATTTCCGTCGTAAGCCATATCGTTAAAATGCCCCCGGGATATTCAATTCGATACGAACGATCCTTCCCCTTTTCCGGAAAAGGGATCTGCGGTATAGGTAATTCAATATCCTCTCCCCTTCCATCAATGATTGAGAACGTTACATGCCGGCCTGGAAATAAAGTTAATGACCAAAACGGTTCCACCCCATGCGCTTTCAAATATCTTTCCGTTTCTTTATCGTGGTCCTGCTCTTTTTTTAGAATATAGTTCTCCGCAAGTTCTCCTTCTATGGTATTCCCGGCAATATCAAGCATGCGCAAATGACGATTTTTTCTGTTAAATAAGTTCATTCCGGTGTCCGGTGCTTTATCCAGAATAATCATGCCTCCATTATCGATATTATACAAACCGTACCGGATAAAGACCGATGCTTCATGATCCCGGTATATTATTTGTTCCAGATACATGCTGTCCGTTCGGAATTCGATCTCATAATCGATAGCCGAACAGGAAGCACAGGGCAATTCCCCTGCATATCGGCCGGTAATATGGTTTTTTTGAACAGTCGAACAGGACATGAAGAACATAAGGAGCGGCAGCATGATCTTTATAACGGGATGCATGATTTCTCCGGAATTTTTTAATGCTTTAATATAAGTAATAATTATAGCAATCCCTTGTATAAAGCGTTACAAATGGAAAAACCCGAAGCTATGCTCCGGGTTTTTGTGATCGGTCCGACACTGTGCCTGAAGTATATTTTTACTGTGCTATCCAGCCGCCATCGGCAACCAGAATGGCTCCATTCACGAAGCTCGCATCATCGGAAGCAAGGAACAGGGCTGCTGTGGCGATCTCGTTCGCCTCTCCGTATCGCGGGTTGGTCGCCATACCGGGAAGTATCTGTTCGGTCGCAAGTTTTGGCAGTTTCTCCATATCAATATCTTTTGCCATATTGGTTGCAACTCCACCCGGCGCAATGGCATTGCAGCGAATGCCTTTTTTGGCATACATGAATGCCGTATTCTTGGTCAATCCCATCAATGCATGTTTACTGGTCGTATACGCCGCTCCGGCCCTCGCGCCGCGCAGACCGCCAATTGAAGAAATATTGATAATATTTCCGCTGCCTTTTTTCAGCATAATATTGACGGCACTGCGTGTTGCCCAGAAGGGACCGTTCACATTGATATCCATTACCTGTTTCCATACATCGTCTGTAACATCGCCGACCGCATCCATTTTATCCATAATGCCGGCATTGTTGACAAGTATATCGACGGTACCGTATCGGTCAACGGCAATATCGAATATTTTTTCAACCTCATTCTGCTTTGCCATATCTGCTGTCATTATCGTGACATCACCGCCTGCATTGCGGATCTCCTTCTCCAGACTGTCCAGGCCCTTCCGGTCAATATCCGTGGCTACAACCTTACTTCCCTGGGCAGCAAAAAGCAAGGCAATGGAGCGACCCATTCCCGAAGCGGCACCGGTTACGACCGATATCTTGTTCTCCAGTTTTTTCATTTTAATCTCCTCCTTTTTATTATCGCATTATTGCAATATGTATAACTGTTTTATATGCCGCACATGGGTACATGTTCCGTAAATACGTAATAATCGAAAATATATTATTAAATAATATCAGGTCAATTGACAGCTATACTCTGATCAGACAAAGAGATAGATCGATAAAAAGTGACACATGCTGCCTGCCAGAACAAAAAGATGGAAGATGGCATGATTGTATGTGATCTTTTTCACTCCGTAGATAACGGCACCGAGCGTATAGGCAATTCCGCCGGCAAGCAAGAGCACAACACCCGCCGGCGACAGATGCTCCATAAGCGGATTGATCGCCGTTATAATGACCCAGCCCATCAAAATGTACATGACGGTCGAAAGGATATTGTATCTTCCGGTCAGAAATAACTTGAGCACGATACCGATGATCGCGCAGAGCCAGATAAATGAGAACATCAGCCAGTTTATCGGCGATGGAAGGACGATCAGTGTAAAGGGAGTATAGGTGCCCGCGATCAGTACATAGATCGAAGCATGATCAAGGATCTGTAGCAGTTCGCGCCGCTTCCCCGCTTTTGCACCATGATACATGGTTGATGCACCGTAAAGCAGGATCAGACTGAGACCGAAAACGATAAAAGTCAGGATATGCAGGACAGTACCGATCTGCACCGCGCGCAGGATCAGAAGAATCAAAGCGGCAATACTCAGAATGAAACCGCTCCCGTGGGTTATTACATTCAGTCCCTCTTCTCTTTGCCCATATCTCCCGGTTCTGTCCTTTTCCATGCAAGATCCTTTTTAAATGCATTTTATTCCCATGATTTTGCAGCCAAAGTTACAATATTCTTTCTTAAAAGCTACTTTTTTATCGTTTATCTCCCAGAAACGTCACAATACCGGCCTTCAGCTATGAATGAAATATTTTGAGTGTTTTCATTTGCGGATTTTGTTCACTATATTAGGCTGGTTTTTTAAAGATAAGGATATCAAATGAGAGAAATAACAGTTTTTACGTCACAACGCCACCCTGTGTTCATCCTATTGTTCACCGGAATAATGCTATGCTCAATGGTTTTTGCTCAAAACTGGGCGGAAAATACTGCAATGTTCAATCCCAGCGGGGTACCGAGTCTGCCCTTCTCCCAACCGCGTTTTGCGGACCTGGACGGGGATGGCGATCTTGACCTGATCATCGGGAGCATTTCTTCCGTTCCGCATTACATGACCAATATAGGCACCTCCACTTCCCCCAAGTTCATGCACGTAGAAAATATTTTTGAGAATGTGTCCTCAATTGATGCGGAGATGGCCATTTTCTACGATATAGATAATGACGGCGATCTGGATATGATCTGCGGCGGACATAACGGTCTTAATCTGTATCGCAATATCGGAAACGTCTACTATCCGGTTTTTGAAAAGGTGGATAATTATTTTTCCGGTATCGATGCAAGCCGTTATCCCATTCCGGATATGGCAGATGTCAATAATAACGGAAAACCCGATCTGGTTCTCGGCTTCAGTGAAGACGGTACCGTAAAGGTCTATTACAATATCGGCAGCGACAGCGTGGCCGTTTTTTCGGAATCAAATTCCATCACCCTCGGAGATGCCGGTTTATATGCCTATCCGGTTTTCTGTGATCCCGATCATGACGGTGATTTTGATATTCTGGTTGGACGCGACGGTATGGGACTGATCTATTATCAGAATATCGGAACACCCGAGAGTCCCAACTGGCAGCAGAATACTTCAGTTTTTGCAGGTCTGGCGACCGAAGGCTATTTCAATTCTCCCGTATTGGCGGATATCAGCGGAGACGGAAAGCAGGATCTGATCTACGGAACGGCGAACGGTCCGCTGACCTATTACCGGAACACCGGTACCCTCTCCTCGCCCACCTGGACCAAGAATACCTCACTTTTCGGAGGTATCATCGATGTCGGAGGAGCCAGTACGCCCTTTTTCTACGATTTTGACGGAGATGGTGATCTGGATATGATCTCCGGCAGTCAGATGGGAGATATCAAATATTATGAAAATGTCGGTACGGCGCAAAATCCCGCATGGAAAGGCAGTCATACGTATTTTGCGAATTTAAAACATTCCATCTACTCTTCCGTAAGTTTGGGTGATATTAACGGAAACGGACTTCCCGATGCTTTGGTCGGGGATCTTTCCGGGAATATCTATCTTCATGAGAATACCGGAACCGGATTTCAGAAAGCCTCCAACGCCCTCATTATCGATAATATCGGCGGATGGGCTTCCCCGTTGTTCATAGACATGGATAAGGATGGTGATCTGGATATCGTTGCGGGAAATGAAGACGGAGATCTCTTCTATTATGAGAATCAGGGTACTCCCACACAACCAATGTGGACCGAGATCAGAGGATATTTCAGCGGAATAAATGTCAGGAGCTGCGCCGTCCCCGCTTTGGCCGATCTGGATTTTGACGGGGATTACGATCTTGTGACCGGAAATTCATGGCGCCAGATCCAGTATTTCGAAAATCAAAGCGGTGTGTGGGTCGAAGATACGACCATGGTTGCCGGTATTGTGGGCGGACAGAACTGTTCCCCCGCTTTTGCGGACCTTGACGGTGATGGCGACCGGGACCTTATTCTGGGAAATTATGACGGAACATTTGCCTATTATGAGAACCTTCAGCCCGTGGTTGCGATCTCAGAGAAGCCGGTGCTGCCTGCTGTATTCGAATTGAATAATTATCCCAATCCCTTCAACCCCTTCACGCTTATCAGCTACTATGTGCCGGAAAATGGAGAGATAACGCTGGAAATGTACGACCTGAGCGGGAAACACCTGAAAGTACTTTCCGAAGGGCAGCGGGATGCGGGATATTATCGTCTGCATCTTCATGCGGAGGCAGACATGGCTTCGGGGATCTATCTCCTGCATCTGCGATCAAACGGCAATACGGTGGCAAGTAAGAAAATTACATTGTTAAAATAAAAAATATATTACAGATCCCGTGACTGCCTGCATCGCAGTGTCTCTACGATCTTATCGCGTATATCTCTGGCTTCGGGGATCGGATAGAGCATGCCGTCATGCAGCATGCCTTCATATTCATAATACCTTACACGAAGACGGGTAAAATCCGCTCTGACCTTCAGTTTCCTGCAATCCGGAAGCAGGATATCCGCCGTCCCGATAAAGATGGTGATGGGTGCCAGTCCTTCAAGTTTACCGTACAGCGGACTCACCCGCGGATCCCGTGTATCAAGCCGGCCCGCATATTGCTGACCGGATTCAATAAGTCCCTCCACATTCAGCAGTGGATCATCCTTATCGACCTGTGTGATCTTGGGGTTGGACATGGTGACATCCAGCCAGGGTGAAAGCAAAATGATCTGTCCCGGCTGTTCAATACCATTATCCCGTAATTGCTGCGCCAGGGCCAAAGCCATACCGCCGCCTGCAGAGTCGCCCATCAATGTAAGATTTTGCGAACCCGCAATTTTCATAACCTTCTCATATAAGGGGATCATTATCTTGAAAACATCTTCTACATGATATTCGGGGGCTAGTGGATAATCCGGTGCGATCACCGTCGCGTTCAGGCGCTCTGCCAGACTGCCCATATATAACCAGTGCGGTAAGGTAAAATTCACCACATAAGCTCCGCCGTGCAGATACATAATGTGTTGATCGCAAAGTGCTTCTTTGGCGGCGATGGTCCAGATATTCCGTCCCATGAACGCTTCGGAACGGATATCGTACTTGCTTTCCATAAATTTCGGCGGCCGGACCGGGATCTTCTTATTCAGCATTTTCATATAGTTCTGAAAGGTCATCTTGTGCTTAATACCCGCCAGACGCAGATTGGCCGCGATCATCCGGGCCGGGAGACTGGGTTGTTTTTGTGCTTTCATGTTTAAATATACATAAACCCAACATCATATAATAGACAAATCGATTATTACAATCCATCTTTGCTTCTTTGCTTCTTTGCTTTTTAGCTTCTTAGCTTACTTGCTTCTTAGCTTTTTTGCTTCCAAAACAATGAATTTTTCTCTATCTTCTACTTTGTAACATAATAATGAATCATGGAGTATCTATGCTTATCGAATCCATATCGGGCATACGCGGAACGGTCGGGGACAGTCTGACACCCCCGGTGATCACGGAATACGCCGCCGCATTTGCACAATGGGCGGGAAAAGGCACGATCGTACTGGGCCGGGATTCCCGGGTTTCGGGCAAGGTCATCGCGGATATCTTTGCCCGCACTTTGCAATGGATGGGACTGGATGTGATCGATATCGGTATTGTGCCGACACCCACCGTGCAGCTTCTGACCGAAAAATGGGAAGCGCGCGGCGGGATCGCCATTACGGCCAGTCATAATCCTTTTCCCTGGAACGGGATTAAGTTTATCGATAGCACGGGACTTTTTCTCGACGCGGAACAGGTCACCACGGTCCTGAACCATAAAAAGGCCGGAAATCCCGCATACAAAGCGGCCGGTGAGTTCGGTGAATACAATAAGCATCAGGACGCGATCGCATTGCACGTTGAAAATGTTCTTAAAATACCCTATATCGATATTGAGACCATTCGTGCGCGTCAATTCAAGGTAGTCGTTGATGCCGTCAACGGCGGCGGTTCCATCGCTCTGCCAACGCTGCTGCTTGCACTGGGTTGCGAAGTGATCGAGATCAACTGCGTACCGGACGGTCATTTCCCCCATACCCCGGAGCCTTTGCCGGAAAATCTGACGGATCTGCT
Organism: uncultured bacterium; assembly: GCA_964535585.1. Taxonomy (GTDB): domain Bacteria; phylum Fidelibacterota; class Fidelibacteria; order Fidelibacterales; family Fidelibacteraceae; genus M50B103. Next base: position 201,204 of record CAZHTR010000003.1, read on the forward strand.
GAAAGCCGTAAAAAAACACAAGGCCGACATTGGACTGGCGGTCGATCCGGATGCCGACCGGCTGGCGGTGGTGGATGAAAAAGGTAACTATCTCTCCGAAGAGTACACGCTGGTTATGGCCACAGAGGTGGTGCTCTCGCAAACAAAGGTTAAAAATCCCAAGGTGGTTACGAATCTTTCCACGACCCTGGCGGTCACGAACATTGCCGAACAGTACGGCGCGGAATGTCTGCGTACGGCCATCGGCGAGATCAATGTCGCCAAAAAGATGAAAGAGGTCGGCGCGGTGATCGGCGGCGAGGGCAACGGCGGGATCATCTCCCCCGATTCGCATCTCGGACGCGATTCACTGGTCGGCGCGGCCATGGTCCTGCATTTCCTGGCCATGGACGAACGTCCCATGAGCGAAAAATTCGCGGCCTTTCCACAGTACAAGATGGCTAAGAAAAAGATCGACATCGGAAAGAACGATCCCGATGCCATTCTGGAAGCATTGAAAAAGGAATTCGCGCATGAGGACTGCAATACGGTTGACGGACTCAAGATCAGCCGGGCGGACCGCTGGGTGCATTTGCGAAAATCGAATACCGAACCGATCCTGCGTGTGTACAGTGAGGCACCGACCGCAGAAGCGGCCGATGAACTGGGAGAGCAATTCCTGAATGAGATCAAAAAAAGAATGGGATAAGAACATGAACCTTGCAAAATACATCGACCATACTCTGCTCAAACCGCAGGCAACAAAGAAAGACCTTAACATACTGTGTACGGAGGCCATCGAACACGGCTTTGCCGCTGTTTGCGTAAACCCCTGCAATGTCCGTTATTGTGCGGATCTTCTCAACGGTTCCGGTGTGAAACTTGCCTCCGTGGTCGGCTTTCCATTGGGAGCCTCCTTGGCCGGAATCAAGGCTGCCGAGACCATCCGTGCCATTGCGGACGGAGCGAACGAGATCGATATGGTCATCAATGTCGGTGCCCTGAAAGACGGTGAGGATGAGGCGGTCCTGGAAGATATTATTGCCGTGGTAAAGGCGGCTGTAGGAAAGACCGTAAAAGTCATTATTGAAACCTGCCTTTTAAACGACAACGAAAAAGTAAAAGCCTGTCAACTTGCAAAAGAAGCCGGCGCGCATTTTGTGAAGACCTCTACCGGTTTCAGTACGGGCGGCGCAACGGTGGAAGACGTAAAGCTCATGAAAGAAACCGTCGGCAGTACGATGGAGGTCAAAGCCTCCGGAGCTGTCCGCAGTTACGATGATGCCATCCGCATGATCGAAGCCGGTGCCACACGTATCGGAACCTCTTCGGGTGTCTCGATCGTAAAAGGCGAAAAAGGCGAAAGCGCGTATTGATTTCCTGTTGGATTTAACAGCCCCTTTCCCTATATTCGCCCGTCATGCATGCAGCCGTGGCGGAATTGGCAGACGCACCAGACTTAGGATCTGGCGCCCTCAGGGTGTGGGAGTTCGACTCTCCCCGGCTGTACGAAAAATAAAAAGTGAACTTTAACATACATGAATATTTTAAATTCTTTCCGTTCATCGCTGTCCGTATTCCTCACAGTCATCATCCTGTTCTCTTTTTTTGCTTGTAAAGCGAAGGGAATAACGGATATGACAGAAGAAGCCGAAGCTGCCGGATATCTGCCGGATATGCAGCGACTGAAAACACATTACGCGGAAATAATATCTGTGATCGATGTCACAGAACTGGATACGGCCATATTGATCGACGGCTATGATAACAAGCTGTTTCTTGTACATTCCAATGATAATGATCTAAAGATCATCGCGGAGTACGATATTTCCGCATCGAAATACGGTTACGGATACGAGCGCGGCAGTAATCAGACACCCTGGGGAGTTCACCGCATAGCCGGGAAATACGGCGAGGGGCAACCGTCCGGGATGTCCTTTTATGACCGCCGGCCGACCGGGAAGATCGCAGAGATCTATACCGACAGTACCGATGTGGATGAAGATCCCGTTACAAGCCGGATATTCTGGTTGCAGGGACTGCAGGATATCAACCGTACATCTTACTGGCGCTTTATCTATATTCACGGGACCCACGAGGAAGGCCTGATCGGCACACCTCAATCCAAAGGCTGCATCCGTATGAAAAATGATGATGTGATCGCATTATTTGACCAGGTACCAACCGGGACCTATGTAAATATTATCCGGCCCTTACCGGAGAATGAATCGCTTACGGAGGAAGAATGAAAAAAATATGTGTTGTCGGCACGGGATATGTCGGACTTGTTACCGCGGCCGGACTGGCGGATTTTGGAAATTCCGTGATCGGGGTCGATATTGATGAATCCAAGATCGACATCCTGAAAAAAGGTGGTATTCCCATTTATGAACCCGGTTTGATCGAGGTGGTTCAGCGTAATGTACAAGCCGGTCGATTGTCCTTCACAACCGATATAGACACAGCTATTAAAAAATCCAAGGTGATCTTCTCAGCCGTCGGTACGCCACCCGGAGAAGGCGGTGAGGCCGATCTCCGTGCCGTCTGGACGGTTGCCGCCTCCTTTGCGAAAAATCTGAATGAATATAAGGTCTTTATCAATAAATCGACCGTACCTGTCGGTACCGGAAAAAAAACAAAAGCATTGATAGAAAAATATTGTCCGCAAGGATCGAGTTATGACGTTGTTTCCAATCCGGAATTCCTTCGCGAGGGATCGGCGGTAGGTGATTTTTTAAATCCCGATCGTGTCGTGGTCGGAAGCCGCAGTAAACGTGCCCAAGATATCATGAAAGACGTCTATCACGCGCTGATCATCCGGGGTGTCCCTTATGTGGAAACCAATATCGAAAGTGCGGAAGTGATCAAATATGCCTCTAACGCCTTCCTCGCCGTTAAGATCACTTTTATCAATGAGATCGCAAATCTCTGCGATATCGTCGGTGCGGATGTGAATGAAGTGGCCAAGGCCATGGGAATGGATGGCCGTATCTCACCGAAATTCCTGCATGCCGGGCCCGGATACGGCGGAAGCTGTTTCCCGAAAGATACCATGGCTTTGGTGGAGATCTTCAAGGAACATGGCGTGCAGACCCGTCTTGTAGAGGCTGCCATCGAAGCGAATGAATTACAGAAGCAGGGTGTGGTCGCTAAGTTGAAATCCGTCATGCCGGACCTGAAAAACAAGACCATTGCCATTCTCGGTCTCGCCTTTAAACCCAATACGGATGATACGCGTTTTTCACCCTCAAAAGTTGTGATCCCCTTACTTCATGCCGAAGGCGCACGGGTCCAGGTCTTTGATCCCGTGGCATCGGATGATTTCCGCCGGGATTTTCCGGACCTTGATTACAAGAAAAATGTTTATGATGCCATAGAGGGTGCCAATGCGCTTATTCTTATGACGGAATGGAACGAATTCCGCAGTCTGGACCTGAAACGGGTCAAATCTCTCCTGAGATCACCGGTTTTCATTGATACACGGAATATTTACGATCCGCGTGATATGAAAGAAAAAGGTTTTACTTTTGTCTGTACCGGACGCTCGAAATGCTTTGAATAGGTTTATGCCGATGAAGATCATCGAAACATGCATTCCGGATATCATCCACCTCCGCCCCGATGTGTACAGGGACAAGCGCGGTCTTTTCGTTGAGACTTTCAGAGACGAACGTTACGCCACATTCGGTATCCATGGTCCTTTTGTACAAGACAATCTTGTTCATTCGCATAAGAACGTGTTTCGCGGACTGCATTTCCAGTTACCGCCTTATGAACAGGCAAAACTGATCACGATGATACACGGAGAGATCCTCGATGTGGCACTGGACCTGCGAAAAGATTCGAAAACATATCTGAAAACGGAACTAATAAAAATTTCCGCTGAGGATCACGATCAGCTATTTATCCCGGCCGGTTTCGCCCACGGATATTATGTCCTGTCCGAACAATCCATTATCAGTTACAAAGTGAGCAATGCTTATGCCCCGGATCATCAGGGCGGCATTCACTGGAACAGTCCCGAGGTCGGACTACGTGAAATGATCAAAGACCCGCTTCTCTCGGAACAGGACAAACATTTACCGTTTCTGAATGATCTATTATCAAAAAATTTATTTTAGTTTTGGACTATCTCATATAATTTTTTAAAATAGCCTGCTTTTAAGGATAAATTATTCAAACATAATATGGAGTTTCAATGCGTTTTCTGGATAAGTTAAAAACAAAAGACACCCGCTTTTGCGTTATCGGACTTGGATATGTCGGACTGCCGCTGGCAGTGGAAGTTGCTAAAGTTGGCATCCCTGTGACCGGTATTGAAATTGATCCCGAAAAGATCGAAAAAGTTAACAAAGGTATCAACTATATCGGCGATGTGAACGATAAGGAACTCAAAGAGGTTGTTGAAAAGGGTCTGTTGACCGCAACGCTTGATTTTAGTGTTATCAGGGACATGGATGTTGTAAGCATCTGCGTTCCCACGCCGCTGAATAAGCTCAAAGATCCGGATATGTCGTTTATCACTTCCGCACTGGAAGAAATTGAAGAGTTCCTTCATAAAGATATGGTCATCATTCTCGAATCCACGACCTATCCGGGTACGACGCGGGAATACATGCTGCCAAAACTTGAAGCTTCCGGACTGAAATGCGGTAAGGATTTTTATCTTGCCTTTTCACCGGAACGCGTGGATCCCGGCAACCCGGTTTATCTGACGAAGAATACCCCGAAAGTGCTGGGCGGCATTACGCCGGCTTGTACGGAACATGCGACAGCCATCTACGATCAGATCTTTGATGAGATCGTTTCCGTCAGTTCCGCCGAAGCAGCGG
>CAZHTR010000004.1:0-49744 GCA_964535585.1 uncultured bacterium
GGCGATATGGCCTTTTGTGAAACCGCTGTGGCTGGAAGAAGGCTGGATCACGCAAGGCTTTCCCGAAAGCAAAGCCTGTGAATACATTGATCTGCTGAAAGCACGCATGCGCCTGCTCAGCGACTTCCGGAACTATGCCGCCTACCTTTTCCGCGATCCCGAACGCTATGATGTGACGGCGGTTGAGAAACATTTGCAAGAATCTGATATACAGGATATTATATCACATCTTCTCAGATCATTTGAGCTTTGTGAGGATTTCTCGGCCGCCGGCGCGGAAGCGTGTTTACGCAGCTGCGCGGAGTCTTTGAATCTACCTGCTGCCCGACTGATCCATCCTCTGCGTATTGCCCTGACCGGTTTTGCCGTGAGTCCGGACCTGTTCCGGATCTGTGAGATACTGGGCAAGGAGACCGTAATGCGGCGACTGCGGCACCTGCATCTTGAATTTAAATCCTGAATATTTCAATCACACAGACGGAATCCCCTTCCATTTCTTCGGATCATTCCGGATATATGCACGATGGAAAAGGAGCGCTGCCTGCCAACCATAGCTCTTTGAGCGAAGGTTGGAGCACTGGGCACTGGGCGCTGGGAAGATGAGCACTGGGCATCCTCCTGCGCTCTACGAGCTTCGGAGGACATGCTGGGCGCTGAGAAAATGAGCGCTGCCATTTGAAATCATAATAGCCTGCCTGATGGATGTTATTTTATGATTATATGCATTCATCATTTATCACTCATCGTTATCTTTGAGGATCTTTCGCGTTCGCATGCTAAAATATAAAACATACATATGCAATGTGAACATCGCGGATCCGGATCTGTGATGAGGATCACGGAATAAAAATAACGCTTGCCAAAACGTATCCAAATGGATACATTATTTCATGTATGAGATCATTCAATCCGGGACGTTCAAAAAATGGTTGAAGAAATTAAAAGATGTAAAATCCAGGCAAAAGATCATTGTCAGACTGGAAAAGATCAGGGAAGGTCATCTTGGAAGTTACAGAAGGATCGATAGTGAAGTCTCGGAATTGAAGATCAATTATGGACCGGGATACAGACTGTATTTTACCATAAAGAACAAAAAAATAGTGATCTTATTATGTGCGGGCGATAAAGGGACACAAAAACGGGATATTGCCATGGCACATAATATTGTCAAAGACTGGGAGGTGACAAATGCCTGAAAAATTTTCAAAATTCGAGCCATATGAATTTCTTGACAGCGATGAGATGATAGAGGGGTATTTGGAAGAAATTTTAAAGGACGGGGATCCCAAACTGATCCTTTCCGCTCTCAATGACATTGCCAAAGCCAAAGGCATGAGCAAGATCGCGGAGAAAAGCGGCCTGGGTCGCGAAAGCATGTATAAAGCCCTTAAACCCGATGCTAAACCCCGTTTTGAGACCATCATGAAGATCATCCGGGCCATGGGTTTTACGCTCAGCGTTCAAAGCTCCCCGCCGAAAGCGCTTGCAGATGAAAAAGGGAATTATACGACCCGAAAATAAGCATCTTGAATTTTATGATCCCAAATATTGGATCACCCGCCCTGAGGGGTCACGAAATACGCGCCCTCCCTTGCATAATCATATCCCCGCAGTCGCAGGATCTTTCGCGTTTGCATATCAGAATATATCGACGAAAGATCAAATATAAAATCCCCGAAAGAAATCTGTGATCTTCGTCACACATCTCCCGGGGGCCGTTGTCATTGTATAAAATATTCTTTATATTCGACCTAAAATAACAAGGTGTAAAACGAAACGCTCCTTTCGGAGCGTCGGACTAAGGGTGCTAGCCTTAGCGGGGTTTACAAAAATAAAGTAAATGAAAATGGAAAAAAATGCAAGCATAAAATCAGCACCCGAACGTGTAATGGTATATGTTGATGGTTTATTTGAGAGGGAAATAGCTATAATTAATACCGGTCGCATTTTGCGACCAGTTAAATAGAATAAATCATATAGTCCAAACGGGTGAATTTTCCAAAGATGCAACTGTTCGGAAAATCCGAACGGTTAAATAGAATAATGTTTTTCAGTTGTCGCAAATTTTGCGACAACTACAGAGAATGGAAAGATTGAACTTATTGAACCCCGTCAGGGTTTAACAAATTCACTTCGATTATTCAATTGTTCGATATTCGGTGTTCATGATTCAAGGCGGGGCTTCTGTTCTTATTCTTTCGTCAATTGTATGGGTCCCCCTTCCCCCACGCTATTAACCCACGAAAAATTCAGGGTCGCGGCGGTGAGCTTTTGAAAACGATAGGTCACGACAAACGTGCTATCGGTGCTTACCGTAAATTCATACAGACTATCGGTGATGGTTTAACCACATTCTTATTTTCGTATAAGACGCTGAAGCCGGCAGTGCGGGAGAAGCCCGATGTCATGGCAATATCGCGTGTAGTAAAGGTGTAGACATAGTGTGCCGTACTGTCACCCCAGGTCCCGCGTATCCACGAGGGAGGAGAAAAGAGATCATCCGACCCGGCGGGTTCCAGACAAGCGGTGAACAGAGCGACAAAGCATAAGGCAAAACAGAGGAACAAGAAGGTCTTTTTCATGATCGTTTCCTTTACTTAAAAAGTGGCAGTATTGAATAAACACGTTTCTTAAAACAAATATAAACATTTAATCATTCATAGAGCATAAAAAAATAAAATAGGGGGTGTTGGGCCGGGGTCCTGTTTACATCGGCTTGATCCCTTCCCCGTACGATCTCACATATTACGTCTTACGCCTGCCCTGCGTAGCCTTGGCGAAGCAGGGTCTTACGCCTGCCCTGCGCTGCGCCAGGCCGTAGTCAGCCAACCGGCGGACGAAGGCTGGTAGCCTTCTTGACCAACGTAGCCCCGACACTTCGGGGCGTAGTTGGTGGCGAAACAGGGTCTCACGTCTTTCTGTGACATGTGTCACACTTTGACGCGCTCACGATATTTTAATGTAAATCATTCATTATATTTGGGGTAAAAAGGACCCCGGTATGATGAAAAATGAGATAATTATTTATCAGGCGGATGAACTCCCCGAACGACTGAATGTCAGAGTGGAATCCGACAGTGTGTGGTTAAACCGTCAACAACTTTCCGTGCTTTTCGGTAGGGATATAAAAACCATTGGGAAACATGTAAACAACGTATTTTCAGAAGGAGAACTGGACAGGGATGCAACTGTCGCATTTTTTGCGACTGTTCAAAATGAGGGCGGAAGACAGGTTGAGCGGAAGATCGAATATTATAATCTTGATGTCATCATTTCAGTCGGATACAGGGTGAAATCAATTCGCGGCACGCAATTCAGAATTTGGGCAAACCGTGTCCTTAAAGACCATTTGCTTAAAGGATATTCTCTTAACCGGCGCATGAACCGGATGGAAAACGATATAGACAGTTTGACCAAAAGGGTTCACGGTATTGAATTAAGCATTCATTCCGGCTCATTGCCCTCGCAGGGCGTGTTCTTTGACGGACAGATCTATGACGCCTATCGCTTTATCGCCGATCTGATCAGGAGCGCACAAAGATCGTTGATCCTCATTGATAATTATGTCGACGACAGGGTCCTGACGCTCTTTACCAAACGAAACAAAGGCGTTGACCTGACGATTTTAACCGGAAATATTTCAAAACAGCTCCAGCTTGATGTTGAAAAACATAATGAGCAGTATGCCCGCGTGAAAATTCAATGCTTTCACAAAGCCCACGACCGCTTCCTGATCATCGATGAAAAAGACATCTACCACATGGGTGCTTCCCTCAAGGATCTGGGCAAGAAATGGTTCGCGTTCTCTAAATTGCATATTAACCCGTCGCTGATCCTGGATAAACTTCCGATCAAGGTTTAAGGTTTTGCTCCGATGTTCCGGAACGACCGATATCCCGGATCCCCTTCCATTTTTTTGGATTATCCCGGATATATGCACGATAGAAAAAGAGCGCTGCCTGCCAACCATAGCTCTTTGAGCGAAGGTTGGAGCACTGGGCGCTGGGCGCTGGGAAGATGAGCGCTGGGCATCCTCCTGCGCTCTACGAGCTTCGGAGGACATGCTGGGCGCTGAGAAAATGAGCGCTTCCATTTGGAATCATGATAGCCTGCCTGATGGATGTCATTTTATGATTATATTCATTCATCGTTCATCGTTCATCGTTCATCGTTCATCATTCATCGTTATCTTTGAGGATCTTTCGCGTTCGCATATCAGAATATATCGACGAAAGATCAAATATAAAATCCCCGAAAGAAATCCGTGATCTTCGTCACACATCACACGGGGGCTGCTGTCATTGTGTGAAATATTCTTTATATTCTACTTGAAATAGTTGGGTATAAAACGAAACGCTCCTTTCGGAGCGTCGGACGAAGGGTGCCGGCCTTAACGAGGTTAACAATGGTTGGGTAATCGAATATGAATAACAAAACGGGTATAAAATTTATTCGACAGGATATCCTTCAAGATGATAAGATCAAAAACAGGATATACTTTATCAGAGGTAAATATGTCATGTTGGATGAAGAGCTGGCAGCAATTTATGATGTTGAATTAAAAAGAATGAATGAACAGGTGAAAAGAAATTCTCCGCGCTTTCCCGACGGGTTTAGATTCCAGGTAACGGAAAAAGAGTACAAAGCTTTAAGGTCGCAATTTGCGACCTTAAACAGTGAGAACCGAAGACGAGGCGCTTCTCTCAAGGATCTCGGCAAGAAATGGTTCGCATTCTCTAAATTGAAGATCAACCCGTCGCTGATCCTGGAGCGATTGCCGGGCAAAGATTGAGCTTCATCGTTTCAAGTATGTGTGGATCATTGTAATAAATGGCATATAATTCAATAAGTCGTCGTAAAAAGTGGCAAGATAATCCAAAAAGTCGTTGTAATAAGTGGCATATTGTTGTATGATATGCTTGAGGTGATGAACATGTATCGTACTGCAATAGAAGATCTTAACAGATGGCAACAAAAACGAAACAAGAAACCCCTTTTGATCCGGGGGGCTCGTCAGGTTGGTAAAACCTGGTTGATGAAAGAATTCGGCAGCACAGTTTACAAGAAAACGGTTTATATCAATTTTGATAATAATAATCAAATGAAAACGCTATTTGATAGTGATTTGGAAATTGACCGGATCATTGAGGGACTCGAGTTGTACGCAAATCAAAAGATCGACCCTCTTGATACCTTGATTATATTCGATGAGATCCAGGAAGTCCCCCAGGCCTTGACATCTCTTAAATATTTTTATGAAAACGCTCCGCAGTATCAAATTATCTGTGCCGGTTCTCTGCTTGGAGTAGCGATGCATCGGGGTACATCATTCCCGGTAGGCAAAGTTGAATTTTTAGATATCTATCCCATGTCATTTTCAGAGTTCATGAGGGCAATGGGAAAAGATCAATTTGCCGAATTGCTTAAGAAGCGGGATTTTAAATTGGCAACAACATTCAAGCAAGAATATATCAGCTTACTTAAGCAGTATTATTATGTGGGAGGTATGCCCGAAGTGGTTGCACGTTTTGCCGCAAACAGAGATTTCAATGAAGTTCGCGAAATACAGAAAGATATACTTTTAGCTTACGAACAGGACTTCTCCAAGCATGTGCCGAACCGGGAAGTGCCTCGCGTTCGAATGTTATGGAACAGCATTCCTTCACAACTTTCAAAAGAGAATAAAAAATTTATCTATGGTCTGATCAAAGAAGGTGCCAGGGCCAGAAGTTTTGAAACCGCCATGCTGTGGTTAAGTGATTGCGGATTAATTCATAAATTATCGCGTGTAACAAAGCCCGGTTTACCCTTAAAAGCCTATGAAGATCTAAAAGCGTTTAAATTATTTATTCTTGATGTCGGCATTCTCTCCTGCATGGTCCGCCTGGATCAGTCGGTGCTTCTTGACGGCAACAGGCTTTTTAGTGAATTTAAGGGGGCCCTGACCGAGCAGTATGTGATGCAGCAACTCAAAACCAATAAAAATCTGGATGCTTACTATTGGACAAATGATCGCGGTTCGGCAGAGATAGATTTTATCCTTGATACGGGGACTGAAGTGCTGCCGCTGGAAGTTAAAGCTGCCATAAACCTCCAATCAAAAAGCCTTAAAGCATATCACGAGAAATTTCGCCCATCCTGTTCAATTCGCACAGCCATGACGGATTATAAACGGGAAAACCGCTTATTGAATTTCCCGCTGTGGGCTATGGAAAGCCTGGAAGAAGTTATCTTGACGTCTTGACGTGTCGAGAATGTTGAATCATATTCAGCGGTTTATATCTCCGGCCTGTGTCCCGTCTCCGCTCTGATAAAGATTGGAGTTTGGATCAGAATTTCCTTTCATCTTGAATTTTGGATCTCGAATCTTATATCTTAAACCGCCCATCTTCCAAATTCCCCCAAAAAAATCATTTGCACTTCCCGCCGGAGATCCCTATTTTTAACGGCATTAAGAATCCTTCAATGGATGCCAACCGAGTCGAAACACCACGGTGGCAAAGTAATGCGGGTCCTGACGGGCCAAAAACGTTTCGCTTTTTTGTTTCCCGTCGAAAAAAATCGCCCCCTTGCTTCTTAATGCGGAAGAATGAAACCTGTTGTCACGCAAAAAAGGAGCGATCATGAAACAACAATTCTCCGCATGTTTTCCCGGACTCGGCGTCTTCGGATTTGACGCCGTGGAACCCGTGATCCTGGCCGCGCTGGTCTCCGGCGATCCCATCTTGCTGATCGGCAAGGCGGGCACCGGCAAAACCTATCTACTGAACAGCATTTCCGAGGCCATGGGCCTGGAACACCGGCACTACAATGCCTCGCTGATCTCCTTCGACGATCTCATCGGCTTTCCCTATCCCAAAGAGGACGGCAGCGGCATCCGCTTTTTGCCCACGCCCGCCACGATCTGGGAAGCGGAATCCGTCCTGGTGGACGAACTGAGCCGCTGCAAGCCCGAGATACAGAACAAGTTCTTTTCCATTGTGCACGAACGGAAGATCCAGGGCATTCCCCTGGAAAAATTGCGCTACCGCTGGGCGGCAATGAATCCCTTCAGCTTCGGGTCCGAAGAGGGCGATGACCGCTACGCGGGCAGCGAGGCACTGGAGCAGGCGCTGGCGGACCGCTTTGCCTTTATCGTGGAGGTGCCGGACTGGGGCGCATTGAGCAAAAGCGATCAGGAAAAGGTGATCGATCCGGCAGGCGAGGGCGCGATCTCGAACGACCGGGGGCAACTGAAGCGTTTCGTCGAAGCAAAACGGCAACTCTTTGCAAAGCAAGTCCGCAGCATCGGCGAGGATGTGACGCAGTACTGCCGCCTCTGCGTCAACCTGATGCTGGATGCGTCCTACCGGCTCTCGCCGCGCCGCGCCCGGCAGATGGCCCGCAATATCATCGCGCTGCGCTGCGTGGCGGATAGCGGAAATACGCTTGAACGGGGCGAACTCTTCAAACTTGCCCTCACCTGGAGCCTTCCGCAGCGCGCATGGAAAGGGAGTATCCCGCAGCATACGATCGATGCGGTCCACGCGGAGGCTTTTCGCCTTGCACTGCGGAACGATAAAAATGCGATCTGGGCTTCGGACTTTATGCAAAAGACCGCGATCCGGGATAAGGTGCACATGCTCTTCCGCGAAAAATGCGATAGCGATACGCGCAGTCTGGCGGTTCTGCAATTCCTGCATCACGGACTTCCCTGGCAGACCGCCGCCTTTGCGTTCACGGCCTTTCCGCTGATCGAAAAAATGCAGATCCTGAACGCGGATGCACTGCAGGAAGTGGCCGGAAAAGCGATCGAGGTCCTGCATGTGAACGGAAAGCTGAGCTGGACGGAATATCTCAGCAAGCCGGGGAACGGTCCGCATCCTCAGCTTTCGGAATGCCAGAAATATGTCAGCGCGCTGCCCAAAAGGGATACCGGCAGAAAAAAACGCGCCCTGCAGCTTTTTCTGTACCTTCTGACAAAGCATATCGAGATGCCGGAAGCACAATTCGTGGAAACGGATATGCATGCATGCTTTCTTGAACTGCAAAAGATCGCAAAGGAGAAACGCTGATGTGCGGCGACCGAAGAGAAAACGACCTGCGGGCAAGCGGGATCCTGCAGAACATGGGCGGACCCCGTTCGCGTTCGCGCGAGGAGAGCATCAATTCCGACTTTCTTGCCGATAATAAACTGGAACGCGGCGGAACCGACCTGTATGCCATAAGAATTAAAGAAGGCCTGGATCCGGAAACTGTTCTATTAAATCATGCGGAATCCATTCGTCTGTACGGATGGTTCGATATCAACAGGGCAATTTCGCTGCCGAATAAAAAAATGCTGGTCCGTCCCGGGAACGAGGGGTCAGAGATCGGTGAACATGATCCGCGCTCGCTTCTGAGAACGGCGATGATCCTTGCCCGTTGCAACGCGCTTTGGTACGATCCGGAGGGTCCCGCCATTTACACGCGATCCCGGCTGGAGCGCGCTGTCCGTCTGGTGGAATTCAATGCGGAGGATTTCTATGAACTGGTCTGAATCCTACGTCAAACAGGTGCTGCTGGACCTTGCGGAAGAAAATCCGTTGGCCTGCCGGGCGCTGTTCCGCATCTCGAAGCTACGCTTTACCGAAAATGTCCAAACCCTGGCGGTTTCTCTGACCCGGGATCCGCAGCTGCTGATCAACCGGAGCTTTATCATCGCGCACGCGGAAACGGAACAGGATCTGAAAACGCTGCTGATGCACGAGTTTATGCACGTTCTTTTGCTGCATACGGAAAAATACAGACAGATGACCCCGCTGATGAACATTGCCCTGGACGCCATCATCAATGCGCTGATCCACCGGAATCTGGGAGCGGAATATTCGGATCTGTTCCGCCGCATGTACAAAAACCGGGGATTCGCATGTCTGCTGCGTCCGATGAATTCGGACGATTGGGTGTCCGCAGCGGAGGACGGCAGCAGGGATCTGTTCTCCGAAGTCCACAAAAAGATCTACGCGGGTAAGTACGCCGCCGAAGATCTCCACGCATTGCTGGAATATCTGCACAGCCGCAAGAAATTCGCGGGCATTCCGGATCTGATCCTGATCGGGAACCATGAGGAAAGAGGACGCACGGGTCCGGCGAACCGTGAACTGCTGGACGGCATTCTGGGCAGGATGGACGGCACGGGTATCTGGCGCAGAGTGCGGGAACGGGGGAATGCGGACCGGCAGGAAGCCGTGCTGCGGGAGATCAAACGGCAAAAAGTCGAACGCTGGATGAAAACGACCGCAAAAATCCTGGAAACATGCATGATGCCGGATAAACGGGGGAGAAGCACGCAGCAGAGCGAAGAGCACATCATGCTCGTGCTGGGCACCCGCGACCGCCGTGCGGCACTCAGCTATGCATGGTCGGGAATTATCCCGCTATCGCGGCATGAACACATTCGGGAACGTCCCGCGGAGAGCGTGAGCGTGTACCTGGACGTCAGCGGATCGATGAACGCCGAGATCGACAGGATCATCGTTCTACTGCGGCGCTTCCGGGACCGGATCAAGAAACCGCTCTGGGTCTTCTCGAACGAGGTATCGCCGGCCGTATTTGAAAAAGAGGGACTGCGCTACGCCTCGACCGGCGGCACCAGCATCGCCTGTGTGCTGGAACATATCCGGAGGCAAAAAACCAAAAAGAACCTGATCGTCACGGACGGTTATATCGAGAGCATCACGCCGGACATGCTGCAGGGTATCGATACCGGCGGACTCTTTGCTCTGATCTCCGCAGACGGGAATCCGGCGGAACTGGAAAGGAACCGGATCAACTATATTCAACTGGAGGAACTGCCATGAAACGCTATGCCTAAACCGTACTGAACGGGCATCCCGACAAATTCTGCGATCTGCTGGCCGACCGCATCGTCAAAAAAGCCTGCGGGATCGATCCCGGGGCCTACGCCCAGATCGAAGCGGCGGTCTGGTCCGATGTGCTTTTTATCAGCGGCGGTATCGCCGCCTGCGCATATCCGGATATTTCGCTGCGCGAATGCGTCCGCGAAACGGGGAAGGAGGTCGGATACCTGCCCGGCAACCATATCGATGTGGAACGTTACCAAATTCTGGACCATGTCTGCCGCTTGAAGGAGGACCCGCGCAGCTGGAATCACTACAGCAACGACCAGAGCATCATCATCGGCTATGCCGGCTACGATGCAAGGACCCGTTTTCTGCCGCCAGAGCAGTTCCTGGCCTGGTACATGCGCGAAGCGGTGATCCGCACGCTGCAACACGGCATGCTGCGCGGCCAGGGACCGGACGGCAAGGTGCTGGTCGTTATGAACGAGGAAGGCACAGCGTGGAAACTGCGGCAGCTGCTGCTTACCCTGCAGCAGGACGAAGAAAGCGAATTCGCCGATCTCGTGCAGCGCACGGAGCGCGTTCTGCGGAGCGCGTATGCAAGCCTGCGGAAAAACGACGCGCGCTGGTGCGAGAACTGGGAAAACATTCGCGTGCTGATCAACCCGAACGGCCCCCTGATCAACGGCGGCAGCGACGGCGATAACGGACAGACCGGGCGCAAGCTGGTCATGGACTTCTACGGGCCCCGCATTCCCATCGGCGGCGGCGCGCTGTACGGCAAGAATTTGGCGCATATCGACCGCCTGGGCGCCGCGCAGGCACGCCACTTTGCCCTGGACATGGTCCGGGAGGGCGCAAAAGATGCCCTGATCCGCGTCTGCTATGCCCCCGGCATGGACGACCCTCTGAGCATCGATATTGCCTCGGACAAAAAACCGCAGACCGATCCCAAAGCCTTTTTCCGCTTTAGCAATATGCGCGAATGCATCGATCTGCGGGACCTGGAGTATGATGATCTTGCCTTGGGAAGCTTCTACAATATACATCTAAGCTTTTATGAATGAGAAGAAGCAAAGAAGAAAATAAACTAAGAAGCTGAGAATTTAAGAGCTTTAGTCAATGATATCTCAAAGAATCTTGAACCTTAAATCTAAATCTGTGATCTTCGTCACACATCTCCCGGGGGCTGCTGTCATTGTATGAAATATTCTTTATATTCGACTTGAAATAGTTGGGTGTAAAACGAAACGCTCCTTTCGGAGCGTCGGACTAAGGGTACTAGCCTTAGCGCTGTTAGTAATTCAAATGTAATTGAAAATGAATAAAATGACAAGTGACAATTTGTAACTATCACTTGTGATTCATATTATTTATTTATAAATTTTTTCTTGTTAAAGGAATAAAGAGTGTTAAAGGTTTTTAGGAAAAAAAGAGTAATTTGAAAGTATAATATTCCAATCCTTAAATTTTGAGGTAAGAGAATGAAACTCGGACGCTTAGAAAAAATAGATCTCCGCAATCAATGGAAAAAAGAAGATACGGAATTTACACCTTGGCTGGCTGAAGAGGAGAACATTGAATTGCTTGGAGAAGTTATCAATATGGAACTTGAGGTTCAAAGCCAGGAAGAAAGTGTAGGACCTTTCCGTGCAGATATTTTATGCATCGATACAGCTACGAATAATTACGTCTTAATTGAAAACCAACTTGAAAGAACTGATCATATACATTTGGGACAACTCATGACCTATGCTGCAGGACTTGATGCCGTAACCATTATCTGGATTGCTAGAAAATTTACTGAAGAGCATAGAGCTGCCTTAGATTGGTTGAATAATATTACCGATGAAAAATTCAATTTTTTTGGTATAGAAATTGAATTATATAGAATTGCTGATTCACTTGCGGCACCTAAATTTAATCTAATTGCCAAACCCAATGATTGGACAAAATCTGTACGAAAATCGGCATCAAGCCAAAATCTGACTGAAACAAAATTGTTACAACAGGAATATTGGCAGGCGTTTAAAGATTATATGGAAGA
This sequence comes from uncultured bacterium, assembly GCA_964535585.1. GTDB lineage: Bacteria > Fidelibacterota > Fidelibacteria > Fidelibacterales > Fidelibacteraceae > M50B103. Next base: position 11,869 of record CAZHTR010000004.1, read on the forward strand.
GAAAAATTCTCGTACAAGAATAACAAAACCACAACCACAGCATTGGATGAATTTGGCGATTGGGAAAAGCAATTATTGTTTAACCGTTTCCGTTAACACAAAAGATAATACGATATCTGTCTGGTTAGATATTTTGGGAGCTAACGCTAAAACAAATTTCGAAAAATTAAAAGAAATTAACGAAGAAAGATCATATCAGGAAATCAACGAAGATGTAAGATGGCTAAGAATGGATGATAAAATTCAATCAGCGGTAATACTAACAGTCAATGGGAACATGAAAAATAAAAATGATTGGGAAAACCAATTTGAATGGTTTAAAGAATACCTTGAGCGATTTGATAGATTTTTCAGGCCATTAATAAAAAGTATATAATAAAAAATATTTCTTTAAAATTCAGAAGGTAAAACTAAACAATATAAAAATATAAATTACTCATGAACACCAAAGAAGCTCAATCCCGTATCAAAATCAACCGTCTCCTCGAGGAGGCCGATTGGCGCTTTTTTGATGATGAAAAAGGACCGGCGAATATTCAACTGGAAATGAATGTGAAGATCCGGGAGCAGGATCTGGATGCCTTTGGCGAGGATTTTGAGTCAACCCGGAATGGTTTTATCGATTTTCTGCTGCTGGATGAACGGGGTTTCCCCTTTGTGGTGCTGGAGGCAAAACGTGAGGGCAAAGATCCGCTGGATGGAAAAGAGCAGTCGCGCAAATACGCGAAAAGTCTGAATGTGCGCTTTGTGATTCTGTCCAACGGCAATATCCATTATTTCTGGGATCTGGAGCAGGGCAATCCGCAGGTGATTACGGAATTTCCGACGCCGGAATCCATCGGTCACCGGAAATCCTTTAATCCGGATGCAAAACGTCTGGCGGAAGCGACTGTGGATCATGGCTATATCGCGCAAAGTCAAAAACCCGGTTATGAGCAGGATCCGTCCTACCAAAATCCGGAGACGCGCAGTGCCTATATCCAAAAAGAGGGACTTCGTATTCTGCGCGATTATCAGTTGCTTGCTATCCGCGCTTTACAAAAGGCTGCGGCGAAGGGCAAAGATCGCTTTTTGTTCGAAATGGCCACCGGTACGGGAAAAACGCTGGTTTCTGCGGCCGTGATTAAGCTGTTTCTGCAGACTGAAAATGCCAAGCGGGTATTGTTTCTGGTGGATCGTCTGGAATTAGAAACTCAGGCATGGAAAAATTTTAAACGCTACCTGAGCAAGGATTATACAACTGTTATTTATAAGCAGAGTCGTGATGATTGGAAAAAGGCGGAGATCGTGGTATCGACCATTCAGAGTTTTACCTCGCAGGATAAATATAAAACCCTGTTCTCGCCAACGGACTTTGATCTGGTGATTTCGGATGAGTCCCATCGCTCCATTGGCGGGAATTCCCGGGCGGTTTTTGAGTATTTTATCGGTTATAAACTCGGACTGACCGCCACGCCGAAAAATTATCTGAAGAATATCGATGCGGAAAAACTCAACGAGATGGATCCGCGTGCCTGGGAACGGCGCCAACTGCTGGATACCTACATAACCTTTGGATGTGAAAGCGGGGAGCCGACTTACCGCTACAGTTTGGTGGACGGTGTGAAAGAGGGGTTTTTGATCAATCCGGTGGTGGCCGATGCACGAACGGATATTACGGCGGAACTCTTATCTGAAAATGGTTATGCCGTCGTTCAGCAAAATGAGGAGGGGGTAGAAGAAGAGGATTATTTTTACGGTCGGGATTTTGAGCGGAAGTTCTTTTCTCCGAATACGAATGTGGTGTTTTGTGAGACCTTCATGAAAAATGCGCTTTGGGATCCGCTGTCGGGCGAGATCGGAAAAAGCATTATCTTCTGCGTTAGTCAGAACCACGCTGCAGATATCACAAAAATCCTGAATGAAATGGCCTATAAAATCTGGCCGGATAAATATCACTCCGATTTTGCCGTGCAGGTGACCTCCCGCATTCCCGGCGCGCAGGAGATGACCGTGAATTTTTCGAATAACAATCTCAACGGCCATACGCGCTTTCTGGAGAATTATAAATCCTCGAAAACCCGCGTTTGTGTTACGGTGAGTATGATGACCACCGGTTACGACTGCGAGGATATCCTGAATCTTGCCATGATGCGCCCGATTTTTTCGCCGACGGATTTTATTCAGATCAAGGGACGCGGGACACGGCGCTGGGCTTTTGAATACGAGGATGCCTATGGAACAACATTGCGCAGGGATAAAGCGAATTTCAAACTCTTTGATTTCTTTGCCAATTGCGAGTTCTTTGAACATGAATATAATTACGATGAAATACTGGAATTACCGATACTGTCAGAACCACGTAAGAAAAAGGGCTCCACAGCATATTTCGACAATATCGAAATATTTGATCCCGATAAGATAAAAAGGATCAGTGAAAAAGCTGTCGGCGCGGAGGGCATGCGCATTGATCGCGAGTTCTTTGCCAAGGCGAAAGCGATCATTCAGGAGGATGGCGAGATTTCCATGGCGGTCAGCAATGCTCAGTGGGAACGCGCGATTTCGATTATCCGCGAGAAGTACGAAAACCGTCCCGAGCTTTTTATGACGTTGGAGAAACTGCAAAAAAGCGAGAATCTGGATCGCCGGCTGACCTGGCGGGAGTTTCTGGAGCGCGTGTTCGGCTTGATTGATAAATTCAAGAGCAAGGACGAGAAACTGGAAGAAGAGTGCGAAAAATTCATTGCCATTCATAAACCGGACAGCAAATATGTGCCCTATATCAAGAATTTTCTGAAGGCCTATGTGACCGATGCCGCGTTCCGGGATATCATTAATCAGCGCCGCTACGGCGATTTGAATTTCCATACCGGATTCAGCAAGGAGGAATTCCGCGCGCTGAACGGCTGGCGCGACATTATTCCCGAATACGCCAAAGATTACATCTCTTTTAACATGTTTGCCGCTTAATAAGGACATTTATGCTGGATAAAGACATTAAACAACGCATCAACACGGCTCGACAGATTCTAGTGGGCAAGGTTCCCGATCCCAAGGCGCAGGTGGAGCAGATTACCACGGCGCTGATCTATAAATTTATGGATGATATGGACCGCGATAACGAGGAACTCGGCGGCCAAGCGCAGTTTTTGACCGCTGAACTCAGGGAATATGCCTGGGGACGGCTGATGAGCCGGGAATTATCGGGAATGGAACGCTGGAATGTGTACACCCGGGCGCTGGATGCTTTCAGCAAATCTGAACAGATTCCCGAGCTGTTCCGCACGATTTTTAAAGGTGCGTATTTGCCCTACCGCGATCCGGAAACGCTGAATCTGTTTTTAAAAGAAATTAATGCCTTTTCGTATGATAACAGCGAAAATCTGGGCAATGCCTATGAATATCTGCTGTCGATTTTAGGCTCCCAGGGTGATGCCGGACAGTTTCGTACGCCACGGCATATTATTGATTTTATTGTGGAAGTGGTCAATCCGCAGAAAAGCGACCGCATTTTGGATCCCGCCTGCGGAACGGCAGGATTTTTAATTTCATCTTACAAACACCTTCTGCGGGTTAATTCCTCTAATTTCGATCCCGAAAACTATGTTCCGGCCTTTGCCCGGACAAGCAGTCCGGACAGTTTTAGTACCGAGATCCAGCAGAACGGGAAATACGACGGCATGAACCTCACGCCCGACGATCGCAAGCGCATCGCCAAAAACATGCAGGGCTATGATATTTCGCCGGACATGGTACGACTCTCGCTGGTGAACCTGTATCTGCACAATTTTCCCGCGCCCCGGATTGTGGAATACGATACGCTGACGTACGAAGACCGCTGGGATGAACAATTTGATGTGATTCTCGCCAATCCGCCCTTTATGACCCCAAAAGGCGGCATTCGGCCGCATAAACGCTTCCGCGTCTCCGCCAACCGCGCCGAGGTGTTGTTTGTTGATTATATTGCCGAGCACCTCAGCCTTAGCGGCCGTGCCGGCGTGATTGTCCCGGAAGGGATTATCTTTCAAACCGCCACCGCCTATAAAGCTCTACGGAAAATGCTGGTCGAAGACAACTACCTCTATGCCGTGGTCTCCCTGCCGGCGGGCGTCTTTCAGCCTTATGCGGGAGTAAAAACCTCCGTATTATTTCTGGATCGGGAATTGGCAAAGCGGAATAAAGAAATTCTGTTTGTCAGAGTGGAAAACGACGGCTTTGACCTAGGCGCCCAGCGCCGGCGCATTGAGAAAAATGATCTGGGAGAAGCCTTTCAAATCATTCGCGACTGGCAGGAAGGCAAACAACCCGATTCTATACTGGCCCTGACGGTTCCCAAAAACAAAGTGGCTGAAAACGGCGAATACAATTTGACCGGTGACCGCTACCGCGAGGCAGTGGATTATAGCAATGTGAAATGGCCGATGGTAGAATTAGGAGAAATTGCAGAAATTGCCAGAGGTGGATCTCCAAGACCTATTCAGAAATACATAACTGATGCTAAAAATGGAATTAACTGGATTAAAATTGGTGATGTTAAAGAAGGTGACAAATACATATTCCATACAAAACATAAAATTATATCTGATGGTGTTTCGAAAACTCGATTAGTAAAAGAGGGTGATTTTATTCTATCTAATTCAATGAGCTTTGGACGTCCTTATATTGTAAAAATTGATGGGGCAATTCATGACGGTTGGTTATTAATAAGAGTTAATGATGAGAAACAAATAATAAAAGATTATTTATATCATATTCTAGGATCAGAAATAATAAAGAATCAATATAAAATGTTAGCAACTGGTGGTGTTGTTAATAATCTTAATAGTACTTTAGTACGTGGGATTAAAATCCCTCTCCCGCCACTGGAGGTCCAGCAAGCCCTTGTCGCCGAGCTTGACGGCTATCAAAAGATCATTGACGGCTATAAAAAGCAAATTGAACAATATGAACAGAAGATCAAGGACAAGGTGAAAGAGGTTTGGGGGGAGTGAGGAGTAGGATAACAAAAATAATTATATTAAAATGAAGTACTTATTATTACATAAATTACAACAGACACGTTTATTTTGGTACTTGAAATACCTTTTCAGGCAAAGTGCCTTTTTTATTTCAAACATTATCTACAGATCAAATTATAAACTAATTGAAAAGAGATCAACCGTAAAGATAGCATTAGGTTTCATTATAAGATCGTTGGTATTTATCATTCTTGGAATCTTAACTGCTATTATAGTTCAATATTTAAATAATTTTATTGCCCCTTTTGCAATTAAAAATGGACTGCAAATTCCAAAAGATACTTCTTACACGAGTTTTTTAGGTACAATTGCTGGAATAGGGGGTGTTTTTATAGGTTTGTATTATGCTGCAGTAAGCACAATAAGTACCGCCATATATAATAAAATGTCAAATAATGTTCGTGATTTGTTTACAAAAGAAAAATATGGGAACTCTTATATAGAGTTTCTTGCTTATATTACTTTTACAAGCCTTGTATTTCTTGGATTTCACTTGCTGGGTTTTCCAAGGACATATTTAGCCGTCATTATTATGATAATATTTTCAGGTTCTTCAATATTGGCCTTCATAAAATTAGGACAAAGAGTTTTTTACTTTTTTGATCCAACCACATTAAGTGATTCATTATTCAAGGACTTAACAAAAAATATATTAAATGTAACACCCAAAGGATTAAAATGGCAAGATAAGTCATTTCAAAATCATGAACACGAATTAGCCTTGGTTCAACTTGAAACACTTGAAATGTTATGTGATTATGCAAATAAAGAAGCACACTTAAATGGAAGATCTTTTTTTAATATTGCAAATAAAGCATGTAAATTTTTACATAATTACCAAATACATAAAAGAGAAATACCAACAAAAAGCTATTGGTACTCAAGGAAATATGATCAAAAAAACTGGTTTAAAGCTGATTACTTTTCTTTAACAACTGCATTACAAACATCAACAAAGATTCAACCGGAGGAAAAATCCGATAATTATTGGTTAGAAGACAGAATTGTCAAAATAATCATGATTTTTATAAAAACGAATTATTCTTTAAACAGATATGAATTTGTTTTAAGTATTCTAGGTTATATTGAATTATACTTGAAATCATTGGCCGATGATTTAGAGCTTTCTAAAGCCTATGATATTCTTGAAGAAATAGCAGATATTTTAATTGATGATATTCCAAATATTGAGAAAGATCAAATATTAAAATATTCTGAATCTCTTGAGAGATTAGCGATATTTGAACGATTTCAGCTAATAAGCACTTCACTATTATTAAGAACTATTCAATATGTTGAAAAATGTAATAGAGGGGAATTATATAAAAATATTGAGAAGATTAAATGGAATTCTGTTAAACAAATTTATTGCAGAAAACACCCTTCACATGGTTTAGAACGATTAGAGTGGTTATACGAAAGAATATCTTTCGAAAAAAAAGCAGATGGAAGGGTGATTACACCAATTTGGTATAATATTGAATTGGTTTCTCACGCAGAAGCAAATTCACTTTCAAACGCATATGATGTGCTTTTCAAAAGAAATTCGGATAGATTTGATAAATGGATTAAAAGATTAGATAAGAAAAACCGTTTTTGGTTAAGTGCGGCCTTACTTAGTAATGAATTGGAGTATTGGGACAAATTAAAATACCACACAACATATTTTAGTAGTGCATGGAAAAGCATTATTGAAGATAAAAAAATTAAAGAACTTTCATGGCCTGATATTAGATTTGACGAATTTGAAGAAATATCAAATAAAAGGCAAAAAGTATTAAATGAAAAGATCTCAGAAAAAGGATTATTTTTAGTATTATTAAATCGACCTGAAAGTTTTCCAGATTATGCTGGCCAATTTATACATCTATCTGCACAAAAAATTATTGATTCAATTTGCTTTGGAGATTCAGAGTCTTTAATAAAAATGTTCAAATATTTCCACAATGCTAGTTTTAGAATTTATGATGAGTTGTGCCCTGATATTACTTCAAAAGATTGGCGACTGAAATATGATATTGAGAGGGCGATTATACCAATTGTTAATGTTATGGATATTTCAGGCTATGCCAAAATTATTGCTGAGTACTATGAAAAAGAAGAACTTTGGACTGAAGTAAAAAATGTTTGGGATGAGTATTTTGCATTAGATGAAAATAAGGGTGTAAAAGTAAATCTTCTTTTTGTTATAAGAGAAATATACAACGATACAATGAGCTTAGATTTAGTTAGGAGTAATTGGAAAATTCAAATTAAAAATGTACTACATCAGGTTGAAAGAAAAATGCACAGCCAATGGTATAATAATCCTATTGATGAAATTATATTACATAAAAGTCCCATAGTGCGTATTTTTTCGTATGATAGGCAATACGATTTTTATAATGGTATTGACATGTTCTTAGTAGAATATATATTGAACAGTGAGTTGAAAGATTTAATAACTGTGTCATATAATGAGATTACATTAAAGGACGAGATTGAAAAAGAAAAAGAACGATGGGAGAAATTAAAAAGTGACGGAGAGGTTGAAAAATGAAAAAATATAAACCACTCTTTAAGCGAAAAGCAATAATGCATTTCCCTAGTTTAAGTAGTTTTCAATCCAATATTTTCAAATCAATGTTTTCTGAGGATATTTATTTAAGTATTGTTCCAATAGGGGGGTATTCTCGTAGGCATACAAATTTTAAAGTTTTTTTTGAAAGTGAAAACAAAGAACATATTACTATTGCCAAGAAATTATGTATGTCATTAGGTAGAAGTCATTATAGAAGTCATTATAGAAGTCAAAACGAAAAAAAAATCCTATGTGATGCAATTGATAATATTGCACAAAATATTTCTCAAGAAGGAATTGCTTATTATGAAATAGTGTATGATAAAGATGATGAAAAAAACCCAATTTTATATGGCTTTAGTAGCATACGATTAATTAGAACACCATTTAGATATTTTCAAATTGTTCCTAAATCAGATTATTCAATTATGAAAAAAAGGATAAATATTTTAAAAGTTTCATCTATTTGGACAATCACTCCCCCAAATTCACTTGGAGGAAGCAGTAGTTTAAGAAAAACACTTATTAAATTGAGTAAGATTAATCCTTTCGGATCAACCCCAAAAAAAGATATAAATGAACTAGTTCATCAAAAAGGGTATAATATTAAACAATATGAGAAAACATTACGAATTTTAATAAATAAGTTAACAAAAAAATGGGGTTGGAATAAAAGATCAATGGATGTAAAAGATACCACAGAATTCTATTCATTTTATAAACTTATTACATTCAAGTATTCACAAGCACTTTTACGTGAGCATATTTTAGATGAGTTGAACAAATTATTATTAAGATTGGGGGTAAATTGTGAAGTAAAGATTATGGGTATCCCTAATAGTACTGATTTAAATGATCTTAAAAATGATTTGATAGAGGGTAAGGCAACTTTTGAGGATATTAATAATAAAGTGTCATTATTATGAAAAAAATTGACAATAAAGATATTATTAAAGCTGAAGAGGGTGTTGTCGAAATTGATGATCAATATGTTAATGGTTTTATTGATTCTGTCTATGATTTATTAAAGAAGATTAATAGCTATAGTACTTGGGGAACTAATATATCATTGGGCTTACTTGGATTTTATCTTGCTGTATTGCTTCAATATAAATCAGCTGGTGTTATTCCATTTAAATTATTTTCAATTATTGTTTTGGCGATAATTGTTGTTTGTTTGATTATCGGTTTTGTTATTTATATTAATTTTGAATTCAAGGATTGGATAAAGCGCTTATTTGAATTATTAAAAAAAACAATTGTGATCTTTTCTTCTGTTGCTAAACTTAATACTGATGCAGGAAAATTAGCAGTAAAAATTAATGAAATTATAAATGAAATTAATACTGAAGCGCAGAATTTCATTTATAAACCTGTAGCAAAATTAATCATAGTTCAATTTGGTTTTGTTATTTTATCAATTGGATTGATTACTTTTGACCTAATAAGATACTTATTTTTCGTTCAATAATATGAATTTCGCCCACCCAATTTGCACCGCTGGCATCACCGGGCTCTCATTCTCTTAGGACAGTACACAGTTTTACCCTTGAAAAAGCTGATACCTTTCCTCCAGCCTCTCCCGGTCCGGCCAGTCCTTTTTATGCTGCGGCAGAATGAGCCGATTATTCTCCAGGGATTGAATCCCGTATTTCAGCATAGGTCCGTCGGTTTCTTCCAGAATATCCTGCCGGATACGAATGGTATAATCGGGCGTGATGCCGATAATATTTTGGTCGAAGGCCGCGTGATGGATCTTGCAGAGCGAAAGTCCGTTGCTGACGATGGGATCGCCCCGGTCCTCGCTGTCCGCAATAATGTGCGCCGCATCCAGCAACTCCCGGTGCCGCAGGCGGCAGAGCGCGCACTGGGTCTGGTAGGCATAGAGCACGCGTTCGCGGAAGGTCTTTTGGTGTAAACGTACTTTGACGTTCGAGGTGATATACGAACGACGAAAGTAAGCTGCTTCATCTTCATGGACTTCCGGATTCAAGGCGATCCTGGCCTCATCAATGGCTACCTTAAAAGAGAGCCCCGCAATATCGTCGTCAATAATATACGTTGGCCAGGTTGCTAAATATTTCCCCGGCATAACCGCATAGAAATAGATCAAGGGGATCTGCAGACGCCGTATTTCCCGCAAACCGACATTATCACGGTGCATGGGATCGGTGCCACGGTAGCTGTATTGAATGAATTTATCCCCGGGTTTGTCCGAATACGGACTATTGATCGTCGTCGTGATCGAGATCGGCAGCTGCATCTGTCGCGGCTTCCAGATTCCGGTCTGTCCGATCAGCGTGATCCGTTCGCCGCGAAAAGGGAATCCCAATTCCAGCAGCTTCCGGGGCAGCACGTCATCATGAATGCGGCACTGCTGCTCCAGCCAGTGAAAGGCCGCCAAACGTAGGGGCATATCCTGCGGAGAACGATCCATAGGGGTCCTTTTTATTATGATACCATAAATGTAGAAAAATGTGACGGAGATCACAAGATGAAAGATGTCGATCCCCTTCGCTCCTAACGGAGCTTCGGGGATTAAAAGGTGCCTACCCGCCGCTTTGGCGGCCGTAGTCCCGATGAGTTGGGACGAAGGCTGGGAGTCTTGACGAAGGCGGGTCGATGAGTTAATCGGACTTGTGGTCGCGATCCTTAAAGATTATTGTATTAACCTATGTTCTGTTACAAAATATATCAACAAAAACCTTTGTTTTGTTATATAGGCGATATTTAAACCAGGGCTTACTTTTTAGTTTCATTTCACAAGATATAACAATCAAATTATTCTTTGTTTTCCAATTTTAACAACTTATATTGGGGTATAATAAATCATGTAGCGTTAAACCCCAAAGAACAAGGTCTATTGAGACACAAATAATATGGCAAAGAGCACTTATATATCTAAATCACTAAGGAAGACTCAAATAGATTTCCTGAACAAGCTAAATGAGCAAGAGGTTTTATACTTTTCATTAGATGATATTCAAAAAAGATTGGGTGAGCCCGTAGAAGATTTGAATGAAACGGTTGAAAATCTTTGCAATAAAAAACTAATAAAGCGCATTGAACGTTCAAAATATGCGATAAATACTTTTAATGATCCTTATGTTCTGTCAACTTATATAGCAAATGATGGAGTAGTAGCATATTGGTCTGCATTGCACCTACATGATTTAACGGAACGGTTTCCCAATAAAATATTTATCAAAATTAAGGGAAGAAAAAGAGAAACAGATATCTTTGGTACTAAAGTGCAATTTGTAAGCGTAAAAAATGAAAAAATGACTGGCAATATTTACCGCGGATATGGAGATAAAAAATTTCCCTTGACCGATGTTGAGATGACATTAATTGATTGTTTTGATCAAAGCAGATATGCCGGAGATTTTGCAGACCTTTTAAGAGCATTTAATCGCGCGGACATGAAATCGTCCATATTGATCAAATATTTAAAAATTTACAAAAATGCTGCTTTAATCAAACGCATGGGCTTTCTTGCAGAAACATACTATAAAAAGGAATTATCCAGTTTTGTAGATTTTGCCAAAAACTACCCACTTAGCAATTATGCTTTATTCGATGCTAAGGGAGCAAATGTGGGTGAATATTCTTCGAAATGGAAATTGAGATTAAATATGAGTAAAGTAGATATTCTTGATGTAATTAATGAAGCATATTAATGATGATCTCTAAAAATGAAATAGCTTTAAAGTCAAAGGATTGGGGAGTTTCACCGGAAACAGTTGATAAAGATTATGTCTTAGGTCATTTCTTGTCGGTTTTTTGTCAGTATTTTGATAGTAAATTACTTTTTAAGGGTGGTACATGTTTGAGAAAATGTTATTACAGTGATTATCGATTTTCAGAAGATCTGGATTTTAGTTCAAAAAAGCATGATTTCGTATTAAGGGGCCTTGATTTAGATATAATTTGTAGAAAGCTTAAAGATGAAACTGATATACTTTTTCATCCTGAAGAAATATTACCGATTATATCAAAGGATGTTCCTAAAGGATATCAAGTTAAAGTTAAATATTGGGGTGCCAACCATTCAAAACATGTTCAACCAACTCACCCCAATAGGTGGGCTACCAAAATTAAACTAGAAATATCAACCGAAGAACTTTGCATATTTCCAGGTGAACATAGAAATATTATTCATTTGTATTCAGATAAATTAGTCGGAGCTGATACAATACAGTGTTATTCAATTTATGAAATAGTATGTGAAAAGTTACGCTCCTTGGTACAGAGGTCTTATTCTGCTCCACGTGATATTTATGATCTTTATCATTTAACTCAAAATTTCACCCAAGCTGATTGGAGAAATATACGCTCAGCTTTTATCACAAAGATGGGACATAAAAATTTTCAGTACACGGGACCGGATTTATTAATAAATGAAGAAAAAATTCAGATATTTTTAAAAGCCTGGGATGCCAGTGTTGCACATCAAATAACCGAACAAGACGTATCAAAAGAAAATCAAGTGAATACTGTTTATAAATTGATACATGACAATTTATAATATAGTAATTGGGTCTTAGATACTAAAAAGTCAAGAAGCTAAGCGTCTTGCTATTAAACGATATTTTTGTGAAAATTGGCTTAATGGTAAAAATGTGAGGCTAAAACCGTTATACTTAATTGAATGATAGATTATTAAATAAGAATTCTTATTTTCCCAATAAAAAGATAAACAAAAAGATGTCCCGGATGCGGTAGAAGAAAATGATGAAACTCTGATTGTGAAGCATAACGCGATCAATGTGCTTTATGCCGATTAAAACATCGCGAACTGCTCGCGGGTCCTTTTTTATTATGGCAGTAAAAAGCGCAAAAACTGTAAAATCTCATATCAAAAAACCGAATAACCTAGACAATGATACAAAATTATGTAAAAATAACCTAGACAATGAGACATATTAATGTTATAATAACCCAGACAATGAGACATTCAGGTGAAATATGAACATGTTTAGCAGACAAATTATGTCCAAATTAGAGGATTGGAAAAACCGAAAAAATCGTAAACCCTTGATTTTGCGGGGTGCAAGGCAGGTTGGCAAAACCACCTTGGTTGAACAATTTTCTCATACATTTTCTTTTAAGATATTACTGAATCTGGAGTTAGAGGATGATCGGAATTTCTTTGAAGATTATAAAGATGTTCACACTCTGACAGAATCATTGTTTTTAAGAAATAATTTATCAATTGATAATGTTGGTAAAACCTTGTTGTTCATAGATGAAATTCAGGAATCCCCGAAAGCAATAAGCTTATTAAGGTATTTTTACGAAGAGATTCCTGAATTATATGTTATTGCTGCCGGTTCTCTACTTGAATTTGCTTTGGGGGATATTAAACACTATCCTGTCGGGCGTGTTGAATTTCTTTACCTTTTCCCAATGAATTTTCCGGAATATTTGAACGCTAAGGGTCTGAATGAACTGCTTAAAAAATTTAACAAAATACCGATCTCCATGTCTGCTCATAAATTATTACGTGATGAATTTAATCGCTATATCATTGTTGGGGGAATGCCGGAAGTGCTTAGTGAATATCTTGATAATAGTAACCTAACAAATCTTCCGGGTGTTTATGAAAGTATTTGGTCAACATATAAGAATGATGTGGAAAAATATGCATCCGGTGCCACACAAAAAAATGTTCTAAAGCATATTATGGATACAAGCCCTTTATTGCTTGATCAAAGAATTAAGTTTAATAATTTTGGTGGATCAAATTATAAATATCGTGAAGTTGGAGAAGCAATGCGGCTTTTAGATGCAGCAAGAGTCATTAGACTAATATATCCAACGACATCAATAAAACCTCCGCTTATACCGGATCATCGCAAATCACCCAGAATGCAATTTCTTGATACGGGTATTGTCAATTATGTACTCGGAATTCAAGCCGATATGTTGAAACTTTCTGATCTGACAAATGAATATCGGGGTTCGGTGATACCTCATATGATCACCCAGGAATTGATATCAATGAATTCCATCAAAGATGAAAAACCGCATTTTTGGGTTAGAGAAAATCGCAAGTCCACATCAGAAGTTGATCTCCTGATAAAATTTGGAAAGTTGTTAATCCCTATAGAAATAAAATCAGGGAAAGCGGGAAGATTACGTTCGCTCCATCAATTTATTGATGCTTGCGATCATCCTTATGCCATTCGTTTCTATGCCGGAAAGTTTTCCATTGAAGAACATACAACACCGGGTGGGACACCTTATTTCTTAATGAATTTACCCTATTATTGCACAACGAAGATTTATGATTACATCGATTATTTCGTAGAAAATTATAAACGATAAAAACCCATCCGTGGCCGACGTCACAGATCCGATTCCGGCCTTGCCGGCCTTGGGGGAAGAACGTATTTTTGGGGATGAAAAATGGGGAGGGGGATGAAATATCATCGAAGATCCATGCGTTTGCGCGGGTATGATTATTCCAAGCCCGGTTTCTATCTAGTTACCCTGTGTAGTTACCGCAAGCAAGATATTTTTGGCGAGATCATCAACTGACGGATGGTTTTAAATTCGATCGGAAGGATCGTCCGGAATGAATGGGAACGTAGTACGGAAATCCGTCTGGGAATAAAATTGGACGTCTATCAGATTATGCCGGATCATTTGCACGCCATTATTGAAATATCGGGGGATCGTTGGGGCGTATCGCAATACGCCCCAAACGGGGAACGCGATCGATTCCGATCACCGGGAGACAATTTGGGCGCCATCATCCGCGGATTCAAATCCGCCGGTACGAGGAAGATCAATATTGCACGCGGAACCCCCGGAGCACCGGTCTGGCAACGGAATTACTGGGACCGTATCCTCCGCCGCAGGGAATTACCCGGGATCCGCGAGTATATCCGCAACAATCCAAATAATTACAATTTAAAATAATACGCCTCCAGCGGGGAAGGCGATCGATACCGGTCCGCCGTGCGATTTATTCCATAAATTGATTTCATTTGCGTTGTGAATTCAATATCTTTGCAGATATATAATGCATAGTGAACAAGGAGTTACAATATGTTGCCAAAAGGAAATATGCAGGCCCTGATGAAGCAGGCGCAGCAGATGCAGAAACAAATGGAAGCAGCGCAGAAGGAACTGGAAAGCATGGAAGTGACCGGCAGTTCCGGCGGCGGAATGGTCACCGTGGTCGCAACGGGTAAAAAGAGCGTACGTTCCATAAAAATATCCCCGGAGATCATGGGAGAAGAACCCGAAATGATCGAGGACCTGGTCGTTGCGGCGGTCAATCAGGCCTTGCAGAAGGTCGATGAATTAACGCAAAACAAACTGGGGTCCATCACGGGCGGTATGAACCTCCCGGGCTTCTGAGAGGTGCAGGATGGCAGGTATTCCGGAAATCATTCTCAAACTGGAAACCATATTTTCTAAATTCCCCGGGATCGGACGTAAAAGCGCCCGGCGCATAGCCTTTTATCTGCTTGATAAAGAGCGGGAGGAGATCGTTGAGTTCGTTAAGGCCGTTGTGGACATGAAGGATAAGATCACCCATTGTCCGGTATGCAACCATATTACCGAACAGACGCCCTGCGATATCTGCGCCAATCCGCGCCGCGACGACAGTCTGCTCTGTGTGGTCGAAGACAGTATGGATGTGATCGCGCTTGAAAAATCCGTTTCCTACCGGGGGAAATATCATGTGCTGGGCGGACTGATCTCCCCGCTGGACGGTATCGGTCCCGACGATCTGGCCATCGACAGTCTGATGCGCCGCCTGGAGCCCGTCAAGGAGATCATCCTTGCCATCAATCCCTCGGTGGAAGGCGATACCACCACTTTTTATCTCTCCCGTCTGCTGAAAGCATATCCGCTCAAGATCACCCGTCTTGCCCGCGGCATACCCATTGGCGGGGATCTGGAGTATACCGATGAAGCGACCCTTGCCAGGGCTGTCGAGGGGAGGATCGAGATCCCGGAGGAATAAAAGAGCCCCCGAGAGGAGTGTATGAATGGAGTGCGGAGATTTGCGCTGAGCACTAAGAGATGAGCACTGAGCACTGAGCACTGAGCACTGAGCACTGAGAGATGAGAATTGAAAGCAATAGCGATTTTGAGCTATAAAGGGATAAGACTAAAATTGTTGATCCAAAACTTCTGAGCGAATAAAACAATGCATAAAGACATTCTAAAACTCCCGAATATCCTCACCATGATCCGCATCGTGATGTCAGCGGTTCTGTATCTGCTTTTTATCAGACATTTTCAGGTCCCGGGCAGTTTATCGCCTCTGTTCCTTTTCATTTTATACATTGTCATTGCTCTGACCGATTTTGTCGACGGGATCATTGCCAGAAAATGCAACATGGTCACCGAACTGGGCAAGGAACTGGATCCCATGGCGGACAAGATCCTCGTGTTTTTGATGCTCTTCGCGTTTTACCGCATCGGTATTCTGCCCCTCTGGATCATTATCCCGGTCTTTGCCCGGGATCTGTTCGTGAATTACCTTCGCAAGCAGTCCAGGCGTCGCTCCCTGCATTTTAAGACCAGCAATCTGGCCAAGGCAAAGACCGCTGTTCAGATGATCTTTATCGGTATCGTCATGGCCATTCCGGCACTGATGTCCATGCGCATACCCGAAAAACTGTATTATTTCCTGGCAGATTTTCTCACGGGTCGGGGAATACGGATCAGTATGATCGTTATCATGCTCTTTACCGTCTATACCGGCGTGGATTATTACCTGAAGTTCAGGAAAGAAATGAAAAAAATGTAAACCGGCACGACACTCTTGCTCCGTACTCCGCGCCCAGTGCTCCGCGCCCAGTGCTCCGTGCCCAGCGCTCCGCGCTCAGTGCTCCGCGCCCAGCGCCCAGTGCTCGTATTCCAAAACTGCAAAACAACGTTCACATGGAAGAAAACAGAAATAAAACATCCTCCCGCCGGCTTGCAATGAGCATCGCAACCTTTCTCGGTATCGGGTTGTTTCCTTTTATGCCGGGAACGTTTGCATCTCTGGTCACGGCATGCATGGCTTATGTGCTTGCCCGCTATGCCGGGATGTCACTTAGCGTGGAGATCGCCGTATTTCTGTTCTTTGTGCTCAGCGGACTGCTCTCTGCCCGTGATCTTGTTCGTCATAAGGATATCAAGGACCCGAAATGGTTCGTCATGGATGAAGTGGCCGGTATGTGGATGGCGCTGATCGCTTTACCCAAAGAGAATATCATCATTCTTGTTGCGGTATTCCTCGTGTTCCGCCTATGTGACATCTTCAAGCCCTGGATCATTGGGAAAGTTGACCGGATGGAGCATTATTCCGGCATTATGCTGGATGATATCCTGGCCGCTGTCCCCGCGTGGCTGACAGGTTTTATCTTATGGAGACTGTTGTGAAATATATTTCGGCGGAGATCATTAATATCGGTGACGAACTGCTGGCGGGTCATACCCTGAATACGAATGCCTGCAGCATGAGTTCGGGACTGCGCGCAAAAGGCATCCCGGTCACACGCCATACGGTGGTTCCCGACGAAAAGAACGCGATCCGGCACGCGCTGGACCATCTGCTGGACAGCACAACGCATGTCTTTATCACCGGAGGTCTGGGACCCACGGGGGACGACCGCACAAAGTCTGTCGTAACGGAATATTTCGGAGGGAAGCTGGTCTTCAGGCAGGATGTGTTCGACGAGATCGAGGCCATGTTCCGGGAGCGGGGAAGGATCATGTCGCCCGGGAACCGCGAACAGGCATTGCTGCCGGATAATGCCGGGCTCATTCCCAACGCGAAGGGCACGGCCAAGGGGATGATCTTTCAGAAAGCGGGACGAAGCTACTATATTTTACCCGGTGTGCCCTACGAAATGCTGGACATGCTGCAACAGAGCATTTTGCCGCGTCTGGCCGGCTTACCGCATATCAACACATACGAACTGCAGATCAATACCTTCGGTCTGCCCGAATCGGAGATCGCCGACAAGATCGCCGAACATTTCCCGGATATCGCATCCCGGCTCGATCTGGGATTCTATCCCTCCGTACGCGGGATCACGATCCGCCTGAAGGGTCCGGATGCGGATCTGCTGGAGCAATACCGCAGCGGTATATGTACTTTGCTGGGCAATGCAGTATATTCTCTCAACGGCGAGACACTGCCGGCCCTGATCGTACGGATCTGTCTGGAGCGGCATCTGACCCTGGTAACGGCGGAATCCTGCACCGGCGGTCTGATCGCTGACATGATCACGAATATCCCCGGCGCGAGCGGTATGTTCCTTCAGGGCTATATCGTTTACAGTAATGCATCCAAAACAGATGTACTCGGGGTTGATCCCGCCATCATCGAACGCTGCGGTGCGGTCAGCCGTGAAACGGTGGAGGCCATGGCGGCAGGTGCTCAAAAACGCTCCCACAGCGATATTTCCGTGGCGGTAAGCGGGATCGCCGGTCCGGATGGCGGAACACCCGATAAACCCGTGGGCACCGTCTGGATATCCGTGTCCCGTAACGGCGTATACCATTCCGAAAAACTGACCTTCAACCGCGGGAGACTGAAAAACAAAGAATATGCCGCTTATGCGGCCTTGAACCGCGTGCGTCTGCTGTTGCAGGACACGCAGATAAAAGGGATCGAATGACAAGTAAACGTACATTTATCGCTTTTCCCGTTCCGGCGTCCGTTACGGATCGCATGAAAGCCATCCAGAAAATGCTGGGTCCGGTTTCGGACGGGATCAAATGGGTACGCCCCGAACTGATGCATATCACCATCAAGTTTTTGGGTGACACTCCCGATTATATGCTCGACAAGATCCGGAAAGAATTCCTGAGCATCGCCGAGGATGTAAAGTCCTTTGAGGTCGAACTTAAAAAGCTCGGTCATTTCCCGCGGGAGAGCGATCCCCGTGTGCTGATGGCCGAATTACAGGCTGTTCCGGGGCATATCTTCCGCTTGTCCGACGAACTGAACACCGCGATGGTTTCAATGGGTTTCGATGATTCGGGAAAGCGTTTTTCACCGCATATCACCATCGGCAGGATCAAACAGAAACCGCATGAAGACCTTGTCAGACAGTATTACGAGATCGAATTACCGCGTGAAAAATTTACGATCGACCGCATTATTTGGTATGAAAGTTGCCACAGAAATAGTAAACTTGTCTATCTTCCGCTGGAAGAGAAACTCTTACACTAAACAGAATGTTCTTACATGGAGGGAATTCACATGTTGGATCAAAAGAGATCAATCTGGTCATGGGCCATGTACGACTGGGCCAACTCAGCCTTTGCAACCACCGTGATGGCGGGGTTTTTCCCCATCTTCTTTTCCGCCTACTGGAGCGCGGGGGTTGCCGGGGTCGATACCACCGCCCGTTTGGGTTTTTCGAACTCGATCGCATCGCTGATCGTCGCTTTGCTTGCGCCGTTCCTGGGCGCCATTGCGGATAAGGGGAGTGCCAAAAAGAAATTCATGTTCACCTTCGCGTTTTTGGGTATTGTCATGACCGGAGGACTGTTCATGATCCATCAGGGACAGTGGCAGATCGCCGCCCTGTTCTATATTCTGGCAACCGTCGGTTTTTCGGGAGGAAATATCTTTTACGATTCCCTGCTGCCCGGTGTGGCCTCCGAAAAGAAGATCGATTACGTTTCCTCACTCGGATATGCCATGGGATATATCGGCGGCGGCTTGCTTTTCCTGGTCAATGTTATGATGTATCTCAAACCGGAGATCTTCGGTATCGCCGACGACACCATGGCGGTAAAGCTGTCTTTCCTCAGTGTCGCGGTCTGGTGGGCGCTCTTTTCCATTCCGATCTTTCTCTGGGTGGAAGAACCCAAATTCGGCATCAGGGATCCCGGGATATGGAAAGCCGTCAAAGCCGGATGGAAACAGCTTATGGGGACATTCAAGGAGATCCGGCATCTGAAGGTCGTCGGTATGTTCCTGCTGGCATACTGGTTCTATATTGATGGAGTGGATACCATCATCCGCATGGCCATTTCCATCGGGACCGCCCTCGGTTTCCCGACAAGCGCATTGATCGTTGCCCTGCTGATCACGCAGTTCGTCGCTTTTTTCGGTTCGCTTCTCTACGGACTGCTGGCAAAGAAGATCGGTGCCAAACAATCCCTGTTCGTCGGTATCATCGCTTATTCCGTGATCACCATGATCGGCTTTTTTATGAGCCAGGTCTGGCATTTTTATGTGCTTGCCATGGCTGTCGGATTGTTCCAGGGCGGGATCCAGGCGATCAGCCGGAGTTTTTACTCCCGGATCATACCCGAGAATAAAGCGGCGGAATTCTACGGATTCTTCAATCTGCTCGGAAAATTTGCTGCCGTGATCGGTCCCAGTCTGATGGGTGTTGTCGGATTGCTCACCCGGAATGCGGGCGATCTGCAGATCGGTTCGCTCCATCTGGAGAACATGGGTATCCGCTTAAGTGTACTTTCCGTTCTTGTCCTATTCATCATCGGCGGGATCCTGCTGACCCGGGTCAATGTGGACGAAGGGAAGAAGAATGTTCAATACCTGAAATAAGGCATCCACAGCGGGGCGATAAAAAGCCCCGCTTTTTTTTCGAATATGATAAAAAATGCAGGCAGCAGATCGCAGAGAATAGCATAAAAAGAGTTTGTAATCTTTTTTCGAATTCGGTATAATTGCGACTGACCCGAGCCCCTGTAGCTCAGACGGATAGAGCGCAGGTTTCCTAAACCTGAGGTCGCCCGTTCGAATCGGGCCGGGGGTACGAAGTATTGAAATGCAAAGGAAAGGTAAGATATGCCATCAAAACACATGACAAAGAAGGAACTGAAAGAAGATCCCTTTTTTGAAGAAGTATCGCATCTGATCGGTTTTTTTCAGAAGAACGGCAAAACCCTCATTACATTGGGGATCATCCTTGTTCTGGCGGTCGGCACATTTTTTGTAACGCGCGCCTCGATCCAGAAGAACAACAGGATAGCGGCAGGGTATTTCGGTATAGCCCTCGATCAGTACATGAAGAACAACTATCTTGCAGCGGAAGACCAGTTTTACTTTGTGGCGAATGAATACAAGAACACCGACTGGGGTAAACGTGCACATTATTACCTGGGATTGACGGCCCGTGCCATGGGTGCTCCGGACAATGAGATCCTCGCACATCTTGAAGCCTTTGCGGGAAGCAAGATCAAGGATGCACCGCTTAAGACCGGCGCACATCAGTTGATCGGCAGTGTCCATTACCGCAACGGTGATCTCCTCACGTCAGGGGATAACTATCTCAAAGCGGCAAAGTATGCGATATCGAACAGTGAGAAGGTCCATTACGGTATCACGGCGGGAGAGATATACCTTGAGGGAAACGCCCGGACCAAACGCGATGAAGTGGTTGCGTATCTGAAAACGCTGGAGCTGAATGAAGCGCAAAAAAGCCGTGTTGATATCCTGTCACAAAAATAGACCGCAGTCATAAATATGATCATCAAAACGGACAGTCCTGACTGTCCGTTTTCTTTTGCTTCAAAAAATGTTCCCCGGAGCACATAAGATCCCATTACATACGTGATAAAAATAAGAAAAAGAGTTGCACAAAGGCACTGTAATACATATATTAGGCGCGAAAGTGGGATAATTCCCACTTTTTGTTTATGAGGACATTGAAATATGAATGATTTACAGACACTTATCAAGCGTCTGGCAGAAAGCGGCGACGTACTGGTCGAAGACATCCGCATGTCCGAAACCGGTGGTACGATCAAGGTCGTATGTGACACCGAAAAGGGCATCAGTTCGGACCGGTTGGTCGAGATCAGTAAAAAGATACTGAACGATCCGGTGTATGACAGTGATTATGCGCCGCGTTACCGTCTGGAGGTAAGTTCACCCGGTATCGATGCCCCCCTGACCGCAGTGCGGCATTTTCGTAAGAATATCGGGCGGGAGATCGCTTTGCATCATCGTTGTGATGACCGGAAAAATCCGCTGAACGGACAGATCCGCGATGTGAATGAGGACGGACTGACCTTGGCGGTAGTCATAAAGAAAGAAGAACACGTGCTGCATATTCCTTTTGATAAGATCGAATATGCCACGTTAAAAATAAAATGGTAAACGAGGAGATAAAGAATTGGACAGCAAAAATCTCATTGAAGCCTTTACAAGTCTCGCAAGAGAAAAAGGGATCAATCGCTCAGAGGTCGGGGAGATCATCGTAAAAGTATTTGATACGATCATCAAGAAGAAATACGGTGAGGTGGACAATTTTGACGTGATCGTCAATCCGGATAAGGGCGAAATTGAAATATACCAGGAACTGACCATCGTTGCGGATGAGGATCTGGACGATGAGGTTGTTGAGATTGCCCTTTCCGAGGCAAAAAAACTGCCCGACGTGGACGATCCCGAGATCGGGGAGGTCATAGTAAAGGTCATTGACCCCGAGATCTTCGGCCGTCGCATGATATCGGCCGCCAAGCAGGTCCTGGGACAGAAGATCCGTGAGGTTGAACGCAACCAGGTATTTGAAGAATATCAGAACCGTGTCGGCGAGATCATTATGGGTAACATCCATCAGATCCGACGAAACGATGCGGTATATGTCAACATTGACAAGACCGAACTGAAAATGCCGCGCAGCGAACAGATCCCGACGGAACATTATTATCGCGGCGACACGATCAAGGCTATCATTAAGGAAGTCCGGATGACAAGCCGCGGTCCCGAGATCATCATCACCCGCGCGGACGATTCTTTCCTGCGCCGTCTCTTCGAACTTGAAGTACCGGAGATCTTTGACGGTATCGTAGATATCCGTTCCATCGCCCGCGTACCCGGCAAGCGCAGCAAGATCATTGTGGAATCCACCGATAAGCGCATTGATGCCGTTGGGGCATGTGTCGGTATCAAAGGAAGCCGTATCAAGGCCATCGTCAAGGAATTGAGCGGCGAGAATATCGATATTATCAACTACAGTTCCGAATCGGAACTGCTTATTTCCCGCGCACTTTCGCCGGCGAAACCCCTGTTCCTGGAGATCGACGAAGAGCGCCGCACCGTTCTGGCCGTGTTCGACGACAACGAGATCGCCACCGCCATCGGTTCAAGCGGGATCAATATTAATCTGGCAGGCAGGGTCACCGGATACGAGATCGACGCGATCCGCCAGTCCGAATACAACCGTTTTGAAGGCGACGATATATATATTGAGGATATTCAGGGTATTACATCCGCGCAGATCCATGCACTTGCGGATGCCGATATAGAAACCGCCGCCGACTTCCTCAATGCCGATCCGGGTGAACTGCTGGAGATCAAGGGTATCGGCGAGAAGACATTTGAAAAGATCGAGAAACTGATCAACGAAGCTGTAGAAGTAAAACGCAGCAGTGACAAGGAACTCGATATCGACCATAATACGGATGATGAAGATCCCTCAGGTCCCGACGACGAGAAAGAATAACCTGATTTAGGAGACGTGTATGACAGCTTCTGCTGACAAACCGGTAAAAATATTTCAACTTGCGAAGCAGCTGAATATCTCACATAAAGATATCATTGAATATCTCGGTACCAAGGATATCTCTGCGTCGCTGAACACAGTTCTTGATCCCGAAACCCATCAGATGGTACTGGATCATTATGCAGAGGACGTCATAAAGGCCGATAAGATCCTGTCCGCGCGCGAAAAGCAGCGTGTTGATGACCATGATCGCCGCAAAGCCCGCGAAGAAGAAAAGAAGAACGAGGAAGCCGCACGCAAGAAGGTCGAAGAAAAGGTCCTCGAGAACCTCAAGGCCAAACCGGAACCTCCCAAGCCAAAAGCACCGGCGGAAGATCTTTCAAAGATCGAGAAAAAAACGCTGGACAAAGAAAAACAGGTCAAGCAACAGGCTATCGAAGAAGCCATTGAACTGAAGAAGCAGAAAGAGGAACGTGAGAAAGCCGAAAAAGAAGCGGCGGAACTCCTGAAGAACGAAAAGGACGGGAAAGGCAAACCGGCAGGCGATGAGGATAAATCAAAGAAAAAAGGCAAGGCCAAGCCCAAAGAAAAAGAAAAAACGGACGATCAGTTCGAGAATAAGCTTGAAAAACTCAAACAGCGCCATAAACATGCGACAAAACGCATTCAGGTCTCCGATATGGAATCGCGTCTTGAGCGCTTCCGCCAGTTAAAGAATATTGAGGATATTGATACGAGTGTCCCCGGCGCACCTAAAAAACGCCCCAAGAAAAAGAAAGTGGTCGATCAGCAGGAAGTCAATAAATCCATCCGCGAAACACTCGCATCGATGGGGGATAAGCCTAAAAAACGAAAATACAAATCAAAGCAGTCCGCCGGTCAGGAAGAATACGAAGAAGATAATGTTCTCGAGGTCACGGAATATATCAGTGTGGATGAACTTTCCAAACATTTGAATGTTACCGCAGCGGATATTATCGGAAAATGTATGGGATTGGGACTGATGGTCTCCATCAACCAGCGTCTTGACTGGGATACGATCGAACTGATCGCTGCCGAATACGAGACCGAGGTCCGGAAAGCCGAAGAATATAAGCACAGCGAGATCGAGGAAGAGGACGAGGTCATCGAAGGAAAACTGACGGAGCGTCCGCCGGTCGTAACGGTGATGGGACATGTCGATCACGGTAAAACATCCATTCTCGATTATTTGCGCAAAGCGCATGTCGTCGATGGAGAATCGGGTGGTATTACCCAGCATATCGGTGCCTACAGTGTTAAAACACCGAACGGGAAACGCATCACTTTTCTGGACACGCCCGGACACGAGGCTTTTACCGCCATGCGCGCGCGCGGTGCACAAGTCACCGATATCGTGGTTGTGGTCGTTGCCGGTGATGACGGTGTTATGCCTCAAACCCAGGAAGCCATCAACCATGCGCATGCAGCGGGTGTACCGATCATTATAGCTATCAATAAGATGGATAAACCCGATGCCGACCCCGAGCGGGCGATACGGGAATTATCCGAAAATAATGTCCTGGTCGAAGAATGGGGCGGAAAGGTCCAGTGCATACGTGTTTCCGCGAAGACCGGAATGAACATGGATGCTTTGCTTGAAGCCATTCTTCTGGAAGCCGAGGTCCTGGAACTCAAATCCAGCAGCGAGGGGAAGGCCCGCGGGGTCGTTATCGAATCACAGCTTGACAAAGGACTGGGAGCCGTGGCCACGGTTCTGATCAACCGCGGCACACTGAAGATCACGGACGCCTTTATATGCGGCCGTTATGCCGGAAAGGTCCGTGCCATGATGAACGAATACGGAGAACGCATTCTTGAAGCAAAACCCGCCGATCCCGTTCAGATCCAGGGATTTGACAGCGTTCCCCAGGCCGGTGACCGGTTTATCGTTATGGATGATGAACGCGAGGCCCGCCGCATTGCGACGGAACGCCAGATCATCTATCGCGAACAGGAATTCCGTTCGCAGTCACTGCAGACGCTGGATGAGATCGGTCGTCAGATCGCGGAGGGACGTACACGTGAACTGGCACTGGTCATCAAGGGCGATGTGGACGGTTCCATTGAAGCCCTTGCGGATTCCTTTATGAAATTATCCACCAAGGAAGTCGCCGTAAAAGTGATCCATCGCGGGATCGGTATGATCAATGAAACGGATATCAACCTTGCATCCGCCTCACGCGCGGTGCTCGTCGGTTTCCATGTCAATGCCACCGGTAAAGCACTGGAGCTTGCGAAAGAGCGCAAGGTCGAGATCCGGAATTATACCGTCATCTACGATGCGGTGGAAGATGTTCGCCTTGCACTTGAAGGATTGCTCGAACCGGATAAGGTCCGCGAAGTGATCGGCACCGCCGAAGTACGGCAGTTGATCAAAATATCCAAAGTGGGTGTGGTCGCCGGTTCCATGGTCATGAGCGGGGTCATGAAAAGAAATACGACAATACGCATATTGCGTGATAATGAAGAAATATTCAAAGGGTATCTGACGTCCATAAAACGCTTTAAGGATGATGTCAAGGAAGTTACCGAAGGCTACGAATGCGGTATCTACATCGACTCCTTCGTCGATTTTAAAGCGGGCGATATCATTGAAAGTTATTTGGAAAAAGCCGTTAAGCGCAAACTCGGGGGTTAAGGAATGCATTCACGACCCGAGCGTCTGGCAAGAGAAATAAAGCACGCTGTCGGTGACCTGCTTGTGCACTTTCCACCCGAAGGATGTGAGGGGGCCATGTTGACCGTCTCACGTGTGGAAATGACAAAAGACCTGATGGAAACACGTATTTTTGTCAGTGTCTATCCGCCGGACGCCGAATTGCGGAAACGTTGTTTGAAGGCACTTATCGCATACAAAGGCCGTATCCGTCTGGAGATAGGGAATAAGGTCATCATGCGCTACGTACCAAAAGTAAAATTGTTAATTGACGATAGTCTGGATAATGTTGAAGCGATTAATATCCTATTGCGAGATATCTGAGGCCGGCAGGATAGAGGGACTGACCGTGCCTCTTAACAAACCGGTGGGATGGACATCCTTCGATGTTGTGAACAAATGCCGGTATGCCACGGGCTTTAAAAAGGTCGGGCACGCCGGAACACTTGACCCCTTCGCGGAGGGTGTTCTGATCCTTGGATTCGGCAGGCATACGAAAAAGCTTGACGCATACAGGGATAAGGACAAAGTATACCGCGTTGACATAAAACTGGGTGTCGAGACCGACACGCTTGACAGAACCGGAAAGATACTGAAAAGCAGCACGCCTGATTCGCCACCGGACGTGGATGACATTCGGAGGATCCTTCCGGAATACACGGGTAATATTACCCAGATCCCGCCGATGTATTCGGCCAAAAAGGTAAAGAGCAAACGTCTTTATACTTTGGCCAGGGCGGGTGAGATCATTGAAAGGGACCCTATCGCTGTCCGTATTGACGCTATCGAAATACTTGCGTATTCCTGGCCGGTACTGACATGCAGGGTCACATGCAGCAAAGGAACCTATATCCGGACACTGGCAGGCGATATCGGCCGTTCACTTGGATGCGGCGGGTATGCGGATACCCTCGTCCGGGAGCGGATCGGAGATGTTACTCTGGATGAATGCTATACCATTGACGGGTTTATAGAAGAATGGAAATCTATCAACGATTAGAAGACATCAGGGACAGGCCCGCAGTTGCCCTGGCAATAGGTTCATTTGACGGACTGCACCGCGGACATCGGGCGATCATTGCCACCGTGCGCGAGGAAGCGAAAGAACGGGGTGTGAAAAGCATGATCATGACCTTTTCACCGACACCCCGGGAAGTCCTCAGCGGGGAACATGAAGTTGCACTGATGCGAACGGAAGAAAAGATCGCGCATCTGCGATCCTTGTCAATTGACATACTGTGTATTATCGCATTTGACCAGGAATTCGCAAAAACCGGACGCGATACATTCATTCAAGGCTTATTGACATATCTCGATCTGAAGGTTTTAGTGGCCGGACCCGATCATCATATCGGAAACAGACATGAAGGCGGTATCGCTTATCTGAAAGAGACCGGTGCGATGAAGGGATTTGACCTGGTCATCGTTCCGAAAGCCGAATATGCCTGCCGGGAGATCAGCAGTCAGCTGATCCGGAAGAAACTGAAAGAAGGCCGCATAGAGGACGTAAACGCAATGCTTGGCTATTCTTACCGCCTCACGGGTAAGGTTGTAAGGGGTGAACAGCGCGGACGTGTGCTGGGATTCCCGACCATGAACATCCTTCCGGATCAACGTTCATGCGTGATCCCCGCGATGGGTGTGTATTGTGTCAAACTCCTGCTGGACGGGCAATGTCTGCCCGCCGTATGTAATATCGGTATGCGCCCGACCTTCTCGGCGGACAAACTGAGCCTGGAGGTCCATGTTCCGGATATGAAGCTCAGCGAGGAATACGGTAAGACCCTTGCCGTACAATTCGAACGCTTTATCCGGAACGAAAAGAAATTTGAGAACGCAGAAGCCTTGATCGCAGAGATAAAAGAAGATATCAAAAAATGTAAAACATATTGACGGAGGAAAAATGTCAAGTTTAACAAAAGAACAAATTGCAGAGATCGTAAAAAAATTCGGTAAAGACGAAAAAGACACCGGTGCGCCTGAAGTACAGGTCGCCCTGCTGACACAACGGATCCTTGATCTGACGGAACATGCCAAAATGCATAAAAAAGATCATCATAACCGCCGCGGTCTTTCCAAACTGGTCGGACAGCGTCGCCGTTTGCTGCGTTATGTTCAGAAAGAGAATTACGATCGCTATCTGCAGCTTATTAAAGAATTAGGTTTAAGAAAATAACATAAAAGATCAACGGCAGGATTGTAGTTGCCGTTGGAAGGAGAACATTTTGATCAAGAAAGAAAAAACGATCGCCGGGAAGGTGATCAGTCTGGAAACCGGACGCATTGCAAAACAAGCGCACGGTTCCGTCCTCGCACGCGTTGGCGATACCATGGTATTGGCAACGGCCGTTTCTGAAAATTCAATGCGTGAAGGCGCGGATTTTGTCCCCCTTACCGTTGAATTTCGCGAGAAATTCTATTCAAGCGGAAAGATCCCCGGCGGTTTTTTACGGCGTGAAGGAAGATTATCCGATCGCGAGATCCTGAGTTCACGTATCATTGACCGCCAGATACGGCCTTTACTGCCGAAGAACTGGTATTACGAAACGCAGGTCATCGTGAATGTCCTCTCCTATGATGGAGAGAACCAACCGGATATGCTCGGAGCCGTTGCGGCATCCGCAGCCCTGAGTATTTCGAACATCCCCTTTGAGGGACCCATCGCATCCGTTCGCGGAGGCCGTATCAATGGTGAATATATCATTGACCCGACCTATCCGCAGATCGTAGAAAGCGATATGGAGATCGTAGTCGCCGGATCCGCGGACTCGATCGTCATGGTGGAAGGCGAGGCAAAAGAAGTATCGGAAGATGATCTTCTGGAACTTGTCAAAAAATCGCATGAAGCCATCCGGGAACTGATCGCGATGCAGGAAGAGCTTGTTGCGGAGATCAAACCCGTAAAACGTGAAAAGCCCGTCGAAGAAGCAAATGAATCACTGATCGCTTCCGTCAGAAAGATGGCCGACAAGAAAATGGACGATATTCTCAATATCGTCATGAAGCAGGAACGCAATGACGCGGAAAAGGCATTGGTCGATGAGATCATTGCCGCGATGGAAGAAACCTATCCCGAATGTGCCGATGACGTTAAGAACATCGTTCATGAGATGCATAAAGAGAAGATCCGCGTAAAGATCCTTAGCAAGGGCGTACGCGTAGACGGAAGAAAGACGAACGAGATCCGTTTGATCACGCCGGAAGTACAGGTACTGCCGCGTGCGCATGGTTCGTCGTTGTTCACACGCGGTGAAACGCAGGCACTGGTCACAACCACACTGGGTTCATCCCGTGATGCACAGCTGCTGGACAGCATTGACGGTAACGCCGATAAAGTCTACATGCTGCAATATAATTTCCCGCCATTTTGTACCGGCGAAGCTAAAATGATCCGCGGTGTAAGCCGCAGGGAAGTGGGACACGGCAATCTGGCCGAGCGTTCACTGAAACCCGTATTACCGGATACGGAAACCTTCCCGTATACCATCCGCATAGTCAGCGATGTTATGGAATCCAACGGATCCTCATCGATGGCTTCGGTCTGCGGTGCCTGTCTGTCCCTGATGGATGCGGGTGTGCCGATCAGCAAAATGGTATCCGGTATTGCCATGGGTCTGATCACCGACGGAAAAAAAGCGGCCGTACTGTCCGATATTCTCGGTGATGAAGATCATTACGGCGATATGGATTTCAAGGTCACCGGAACGGATGACGGTATCACCGCGATCCAGATGGACCTTAAGATCCAGGGATTGTCCTATGATGTAATGAAAGATGCGCTGCAGCAGGCAAAAGAAGGCCGCTTGCATATCCTTAAAGAAATGCGCAAGGGACTCGATAAGCCGCGTCCGGAACTGAGCAAGTGGGCACCCCGTATTACAGCTCTCAAGATCGATGTTGAAAAGATCGGCGCGGTGATCGGACCGAGCGGAAAGGTCATTAAAGACATCATCGCCAAAACCGGCGTCGAAATGGATGTTGAACAGGACGGTACCATCCGTATCTTCACCATGGATGCCGCCAAGGCCAAAGAAGCCGAAGATATGGTCAGAGCGCTGGTCGCCGAACCCGAAGTCGGCAAGATCTATGACGCAACGATCACGCGTCTTATGGATTTTGGCGCATTTGCGGAATTCATGCCCGGAAAAGAAGGCTTGATCCATATTGGTGAAATGGCATGGGAACGTACGAACGCGGTTAGCGATGTTGTAAAATTAGGCGATAAGATCAAGGTCAAACTCTTTGAAATTGACAGTCAGGGACGCATGAACCTTAGTATCCGCCGCACATCTGAACCGCCGGAAGGTTTTGTGGAACCCGAACGCAGACCCCGGAGCGACAGGAACGATCAATCAAGGAATCGTCGGAATAATCATCGGCGGAATTGATGCATATTCCTTATCGTAAAACGATACTTAAAAATGGCATAACAACACTAACGCAATCGGTCGGCAATGTCCGGTCGATTGCGGTCGGTGTTTTTATACAGGCAGGCTCCTGCGATGAAAATCCCGATAATAACGGGATTTCGCATTTTATCGAGCACATGTCCTTTAAAGAGACAAAAGCCCGAACCGCCTATGATATCGTTGAGGATATCGAATCGCGCGGAGGACATATCAATGCGTACACCAGCAGGGAGTTGACCGGCTTTTACGCGCGCGTGCTGGATACCGAACTGGAGACTGCCCTGGACGTACTCTGTGATATCGTCCACCATTCAAGGTATCCGGAAAAAGAGATCGAACGCGAAAAATCGGTTATTATCGAGGAGATCCACGATACCCTGGATACGCCTCAGGAAGTGGCCAATGATGCGTTTATGGAACAGATGTTCCCCGATCATCCTTACGGATTTCCCATCCTGGGTTCGGAAGAGACCGTTACTTCCATCCGACGTGAACATATCCTGGCATATGTCGCCGAGAACTATAACGCCTACCGCATCTCAGTGATCGCCGTAGGTGCCGTGGAACATGAACGTGTTCTTGCGATCGTCAGGCAAAAAATGGAAGATTATCATACCGGAACGGCCACACGGAAGGAAATCACCCCCGCTGATCCGAGAGAGAAAGATCGTATCCTCTCAAGGGATATTGCACAATGCCACTTTATAACCGGGCGTCGATCAATTGGTTATACCGATGAGCGACGTGTTGCTTATTCGATTCTGAATGCCGTTCTTTCGGCCGGGATGACCTCCCGCCTTTTTCAGAACATTCGTGAACGTTACGGTTTTGCCTACACGATCTATTCCTTTATTGACGCCTTCAAAACGACAGGCCTGTTCGGGGTCTATGTTGCAACGGATAAAAAACATATCGACACCCTCAACGAACTGATCTGGAAAGAGTTCAATGATCTTAAGAACGGGGGTCTGTCCGAAGCGGAACTGAATAAGGTCAAAGCGCAAACCAAGGGCAGTCTGGTCATGGGTCTGGAAAGTATGCATCACCGGCTTGACAGAATGGTACAGCAGCATCTGCGTTACAACGAGATCACCAGTATTGACGAATCATTGAAAAAGATCGATGCCGTCACTGTCCGCGATATCCGGGATCTGGCGCAATACGTTTTCGATGAAAAGGCCTTCCATACATTATTACTGAAACCCAACAGGTCATGACGTGAAATATCCCGCATTAGCCTATCATAAGATATCAGATCAGTGGGAATTATCCTTTACGATGCTCTATCCCCGGCAATTCGAACGTCAGATGCGTTATCTGGCGGAAAAGGGATACAGGGGAAGAAGTCTGAAAGAATACATGTCCGCTCATTCCGAACATGATTTTATTCTGACCTTCGACGATGCTTATGAAAGTGTTTTTTGTAATGCCCGTCCGATCCTGAACGAACTCGGTTTCCATGCATCCGTCTTTGTTCCGACCAATTACATCGGAAAAGAGAATACCTGGGATTTTACGCCCGGGAACATCCGCTCAAAGCATATGGACCGGGTGCAGTTAAAAACATTGCACGATGAGGGATGGGAAGTGGCATCGCACGGTGAACGGCATCATGCCATGATCTCGCTCGGCAAACAAAAGGCCGCGGAAGAGATGCTCCGCTCAAAGCAGATACTCGAAACGCTGACAGGGGATAAGGTAGAGAGTTTTTGTTTCCCTTTCGGAGCCTACAATATGGAGATGGTCAGACTGGCACAGGATGCAGGATATAAACACTTGCTGGGCTTCTCGGAAGCTTCCCGTTACGGCGTTATCTCGCGTTCTCCCGTATACCGGGTGGTGGACAACCGTTTCAGCGTACTGCGCAAGATCCGGATGCGTCCTTTGGGTATCTGCCTTGAAACATGCAAAGCCTCCGCGTTCCACGCTTTTTCTCTGCTGACCCGGATGAAACAGCGACTTTCGGACAAGCGATCGCGGTAGTTCCCGATAAGGGTTTCCGCGTTATTGAAAATGACAAAAAATATACTTGATAATAAGTTACTTATAGCCGTATCTTTAAGCATTGTATAATAACAGGTTGTTCTATGAACCGTCAAAACATTAAAAAACTGTACTATTCCATCAGCGAGATCAGCGACATGCTGGATATCAAGCAGTCCGTTATACGCTATTGGGAAAGCGAATTCAAAGAACTGAAACCCCAGAAGAACCGGGCGGGGAACAGGATCTATAAAAAGGAAGATATTGCCACGAT
Source organism: uncultured bacterium (assembly GCA_964535585.1). Lineage (GTDB taxonomy): Bacteria > Fidelibacterota > Fidelibacteria > Fidelibacterales > Fidelibacteraceae > M50B103. Next base: position 44,221 of record CAZHTR010000004.1, read on the forward strand.
CCGCCTTATCCGTTATTACATGCATGAAAAACATCTTTCCATTCAGGAAACCAAAGAAATGATACGCCATCTCAAGGCGGAAGATCTTTATAAAAGGAAGATCGATGAATTGATGCCGCCCGAGCCCGAAAGCGATCTGCAAATCGATGACGACGTTAGTCCGGAACCCGAAGTGGATGAGCCCGCCGCGGAAGAAGATGCCGATCCGAACATGGGGGAACCCGAAACATCTCCGGAAGAAGAGGAAGACGATATTCTCTTCCCGGTCGAAGATATACCCGAACCGGTTCAAAAAGAGAACCTACCCCGGCAGGTCGAACCGACTGTACCCGGGCAGGCCCTGGAGAGCGTGCCGGAAGAAACGGTCCCTGAAAAGATCCGTATGGAAGCACCGCAGGAAGATGATGCGCGGCAAGAGGAAATGCGCGATCTCCTGAGGAAAATATCTTCCAATATCCGTGAGATCATCGAGATCCTGAACGAAAAAAAATCATAAGCATTATTGTGGAGCAAGGTGTAAAGTGATACGACCCCTTCCACGGTCCGGCATTTTCTTTATAATACGCAAAAAACGGACAGCTTTACAAGTCGTGCAGAAAAATGCGTTGCACGGCGAAGGGATTTATTATATATTTACCTGCATTTTTCGGAGCGTAGCGCAGCCCGGTAGCGCACTTGAATGGGGTTCAAGGGGTCGCAGGTTCAAATCCTGTCGCTCCGACAGGCAAATAGGACAGGAGATAAAAAACTCCTGTTTTATTTTACCATAATATTTTATATCTTTCTTCCAATTAAGCCATAACAGGTGTGATAATGATGAAAAACAATATGCCGGAACCGATGAATGCTTTAAAGAAGATGTTTCTTCTCTGTCTGATACTCTTTTTAATGATCCCTCTGTATGCCGACGGTCAACTGCATGGGCTTCAGATAGTTTCTGCGGACTGGGCTTTCGGGACGGATAACGCGGTAAAACAGGCAACATTGCGAAAGATCATCGCCGATGCGCCCCAAAAGGGTTATAATGCCATCTTTTTTCAGGTCAGAGAGGCCGGCGAATGTTTTTATCCTTCGGAATACGGGACATGGAGCACAAAATTCCAGGAGCAGGATCCCGGTTTTGATCCTCTGGACCTTGCACTCAAGGAAGCGAGGAAAAATAATCTGCTGCTGTATGTCCAGTTGGATGTGCTGGGGGCATACAATACGGTCAATAAACCCAAATCCCCCGACCATGTTTTTAATTGCTTCGGAAAAAAGTGGGTACTGACCGATGATAATCTGCAGCCGCTGTCCCATGATGTTCTCTATTATCTCGATCCCTCCGATCCCGAGGTCAGAGCCTATCTGAAAGGGCAGGTCAGAGAACTTGCTACCGCATATCACATTGACGGATTTTATTTTACCAATATCAAATATCCCGATGATAAGGTCCTTAAGACCAAAGCTTTTACGGACTGTTATGAGGACGTTCGCTTTTTTACAAAGACCGATAAGGTCTCCTTTGCTCAGGATATCATAAGTTCCTGCCTCGAAGCGATGGTCTGCGAGATCAAAATGATCAAACCCTATCTGACGATCTTCGCCGAAACCGAACCCCTGGTCAAGGAAACGAAAAGCATCCGGAATATGCTTCCCGCAGATACCTATCACTTTCAAAAGGGTATTCGCTGGCTGGAAGACGGCATCGTGGACATATTGGTTCCCCGTATCCATGCCCGCATAAAGACATTTAACGGTTTGTATGAAGCATATCTCGAGCAGGCCGGCGATCATGCCCCGTATATCCTTCCCGCATTGAGGGGCGATGAAGAGAATTACAGGGAAAATGACGTCAAACGCGCTTACGAAGAGATCATAAAGCATCAGGGCAAGGGGGCTCTGGTCTTTTCGGCGAGTGACGCTTTGAATAAGTCACCCTTTGAAGGGAAGGCGTCCTTACCCTATTTATCCCGGACCTATACCGCTTATGTCTATGCCGAGATCGATCTGAGTCATAAAAGCGTGCCGGGAAATATCATCAAAGTCAATCAGAGCGATCGTTTTCGCTTTTTAGACCGGGACGGAGTACTGTCGATCGCCTCACGATCGCTTCCCTCACAACTTGCCTTTGAGAGCATGAAGGATAAAATGCGTTTCCCGACCCGGGGATGGACGGTACCCTATCGCTATAAAGTGCTGCCCGACAACAGTCTGGACCGTCCCGATTTCTTTATAGAATTGCGGCGCGCACCTGCCGTTATGACACAGGATTCCAGTTTCCAATTCCTCTTCAGATCAAGTCCGGGAGTGACACGTATAAACGAACATGTGCTTGAAGCATATTCGAACACGGGTATATTTTTTACGGAGATCCCCTTTCATCCTTATGGAAGAGGTACACGTGTCCGCGGATCGGTCACCCGGGATGGGAAGACCCTGTTTTATGAGAACATCTACTACGGAAATATGCCGGATACAACCACAAAGCATGCCGTTGTGCTTAACAGCGTAAGCCCACAGGGGAGTGTTGAACTGCCCGCGGATGATGTCATGCGCATTACCTTCGAATCGCAGCTGGTCGATCAGTTGGATACCATCCTTTTATACGTGAACGGTCATCCCTTGCCCCTTTGGTACAATGGCAGCCGCTATGTGGGTAATGTTCCCTCTGCGCCGTATCAGAATGTTGATTCGGCCTATATTCAGGTGGCGGCAAGGGACAAGCAAGGTCAGAAATATTCCTATAATCTGCCCGTTAGCCTTAAGGTCAGGGAGAAACATCTTTTCCCCGTGATCGAGACCAAAGAAGATTTTACACCGGTCAGCTACTCGCTGGGTGTAGTCCGGCTTGGCGGACCCTATATTAATGAATTTCCTAAGGGCGTACGCTTCGTTACGGACGGTAAATTCGGTCCGAATTACCGGATACGTCTGAACGCCACTGAGACAGCGTATGTGCACGAACGGCATGTCAAGGTCCTCCCGGCAGGAATGCCCGCACCGCAGTATTACATCAGTTCGATGAACGTCTATGTTGATTCGACCTCCGAGGTGGTCACCATTCCATGGCCGGAACCCGTTCCCTACGTGATGACCCCTCAGCCCGAACATAAGCGCATTCGTATCCGCTTATACGGTGTCCAGTCGATCAGCACCTGGCTCAGTCACCGCGAAGGATTGAAGATCATCGATTATGTCACCTGGGAACAAAAGGATGCCGAGACCTATGATGTCTATATCCAGCTTAAGACCGATAATATCTGGGGATATGAATTGATACAGAGGAACAGGCACCTGGAGTTCCGTATAAAATATCCCCCGAAGAAGAACGAGATACTTATTGCCATTGAGGCCGGACATGGCGGCGACTGGAACTGGGGTGCCGTGGGTCTGTCCGGACTGCTTGAAAAGGACGTGAACCGCGATACCTCCGAAAAGTTGCGGGACATGCTTCGGAAGAAGGGATATAAGGTCGTCGAGATTCGGCCGGGGGACAGTGCGCCCGGTCTGCGCGATCGCTGGTTGTTAACCGATTCCCTCAAGGCGGATGTCTTTGTTTCCGTTCATGCGAATGCGGCGGGCGGACATTATTTGCGCGTCGCGGGTACCAGTACCTATTACAATGATCCTTTCTGGCGTGATTTCGCCGAACTGACCTACGGGAAAATGCGGGAATTGCCTTTGGAAGAATTTGGTATCGTGGGATCCTTTAATTACATGATGTGCAGAATGCCGCAACGACCGTCCATATTGGTCGAACTTGCATTTATGAGTCATGCGGAAGATGAAAACAAAATGGCGGATCCCGCGTTCAGGACCCGGATGGCGGAAAAAATCGCCCAGTCGGTTGATGAATATATCATTCAGAAACTAAAATAGAAGTTTTTTCGGTCGCTGATCATAAGATCACATATCAACATACGCGAACCTCGGCATCGCTTACAGACTGCCCAGTGAAAGATCCCCGAGGATCTTGATCACATTCCCGTCCCTTTCGACAAAAAGTTCTCTTCCGGGGTAAACTTCCGGAAGACGTTTTTTAAGTTCATCAATAGCATCATCCTCGATCTGTTCAATGATCTCCTGAGGAACTTTTTGCAGGGTTTTCAGGTCGATATCAACAATATATCCTCGTCCGGTCCGGGAACCGATGCCCAGCGTGAATTCGCCCCGGATATCAAAGAGTCCGTCGTGCGAACGGTTGGATGTCGCCCCGTGCGGGCGCCGTGCCGGATGCAGATCATATTGATCCCCGTAACGTTCCTCCAGGATGATGTCGATCTGATCAAGTACGGATTTCAGAGCGTTTTCCCATTGAACGAGTGTATGATGTCTCATGATTCGTCTTCCAGGGAATGCATGACCAGTCCACTCAGAAGTTTGGGTTCGAACCAGGTCGTCTTTGGCGGCATCAGAGCATTGGAATCGGCGATAGTCATCAATTGCCGCATACTGATGGGATATAAGGCAAAAGCCACTGCCATTTCACCTGAATCCACACGTCGCTGAAGTTCTTGCAATCCGCGGTTTCCGCCAACGAAATCTATGCGTTTATCTTTGCGCAGATCCTTGATACCCAGGAGCGGATCCAGAACCTGGGAGGTAAGCAGCGCGGAATCCAGGTTTTCCGCCGGATCGTCCTTTTTTAATATCGCATCCCTGAAGTGCATGTGATACCAGTTGCGGTCCAGATACATGGCAAGCGTATGTTCCTTATGCGGTTTTGCGGCATGGTGACAGCATTTTTTTTCAATATGAAAGATATTTTCAAGCAGAGAAAGAAAGGTATGCGCATCCCTTCCGTTCAGATCTTTTATGACCCTGTTGTAGTCAATGATCTTTAACTGGTTATCCGGGAAAAAAACAGCCATGAACCAGTTGTATTCTTCATCTCCGCTGTGATGCGGATTGTTCTCACGGCGCATTTTCCCGACCAGTGCCGAGGCTTTGGACCGGTGATGACCGTCTGCAACGTAAACATGCTGCAGTCTGGAAAATGCGGTACAGAGCTCGTCAATGATCCGGGGTTGGGCAATGTGCCAAAGCGTATGACGTACCTTATCCGGACTTGTAAAATCATAATCGGGTTCTCCGACCATGGCTTGGGCGATGAGTGCATCGATCAGCCTGTCCTGCGAATATGTTAAGAACACCGGTCCGGTATTGGCATTCACCGTATCAATGTGCTTGATGCGGTCTTTTTCCTTTTCCTCCCGGGTCAGTTCATGGATCTTGACCCTGCCCTCCAGATAATCATCGATATGCTGGCAGGCGATCAGACCGGTCTGTGAACGCCCGTCCATGACCTGCCGGTAGATGTAAAGAGAAGGTTCTTTTTCCTGCAACATCCATTTTTTACGGAATGTGCGCAGATTTTCCTCTGCCTGCCGGTAGACCTTCGGATCGTAGGGATCCGTTCCGTCCGGAAGATCCACTTCCGACCGAACAACATGCATGAAACTGCAGGGATTATCCTTTACCAGTAAACGTGCTTCTGTGAGATCGACCACATCATAGGGGGGAGAGGCAATGCGCGAAGCAA
>CAZHTR010000004.1:49844-70039 GCA_964535585.1 uncultured bacterium
CGTGCTTCTGTGAGATCGACCACATCATAGGGGGGAGAGGCAATGCGCGAAGCAAAATCGACGTGTGGACGTATTCCGCGGAAAGCTTTGATCCTGACCATAGAAAAAGCTCCTGTTATGTTATGAATACAAAATTAAGAAAAAAACGGGGAAGAACATAATAAAAAGAATAATTGACAAAGGACAATTGACAAAGGACAATTGACAATTATGAGATTGAGAATTTAGAATTTAGTAATTGGATGAATATTTAATATTTCTTGGTTTTCGGAGGGTTCAGGGTAATAAAATGCAAGTCTGTATGATCACGGTAACTCCGAGCTTGTCAAGGGGTTGAATTATTACAACCACGGAGAATTTACGGAATTGGATTGACTGCTGATCATGAATAGTTTTTTTTTACACAGGAAATACTGAAAACAGCCAAGGTCTGCAAATTTAAAAATGTATGATTACAAAAAAGGGATACACAACGTATCCCTTTGATTGCATTAGTAAGCGTTATCAGCCCTTCAGGGCGGCGACGATCTTTTCGGCGATCTCGATACCGACCCGGTCCTGAGCTTCGTTTGTGGAGGCTCCCACGTGGGGTGTGACCGATACGTTGGGGTGGGATACCAGTGCCATGTTATCCGTCGGTTCATTAACGAAAACATCGATACCTGCACCGGCGACCTTGCCGCTGTTCAATGCTTCAAGCAGCGCAGCTTCATCGATCACGCCGCCGCGGGCACAATTGATGATATAAACGCCGTCCTTCATCATGTTGATCTCTTTTTTACCGATAAGGGCTTCTTTCATTTTCGGTACGTGCAGGGATATGAAATCGGACTGTTTTAAAATTTCTTCAAAAGGCAGAAGTTTGATGTTCATACAGGTTTCCGTGACGACCGGATCACAGGCGATGACCTTCATACCGAGTCCGATGGCCTTTTCAGCGGTCAGCTGGCCGATCTTGCCGCATCCGACCAGTCCGAGGGTCTTTCCCGCCAGTTCGATACCTTTGTATTTTTTCTTTTCCCATTTTCCTTCGCGCATGGTGAGATTGGACTGATGCAGAAAACGTGCAAGTGCGAACATGTGGGCAATGGCAAGTTCCGCGACAGATGCGGAGTTCGCAGCAGGTGTATTCAGGGTGGGGATCCCTTTGGTCTTTGCATATGCATGATCAATATTATCAATACCCGCACCGCCGCGTGCGATGACTTTCAGTTTTGTGCCGGCGTCTATGACCTCTTTGGGTATTCTGGTCGCCGAACGGACAAGCACACAATCATATTCCGGTATGACCTTGATGAGGTCTTCGGGTTCGTAATATTGAATATCGTATTCAATACCCGCCGCTTTCAGTATCTCCTGACCTTGTTTGCTCAACCCGTCGGTAATAAGAACTTTCATGCCTGACTCCTTCAATTATTAAGTTATTTATTCAAATTAACCGAATATCATCGGATATTCAGCATATGTCGTAAATATTTATCAAAAACCCGTTTTATAATGTAAGAAAAATATTATACATTACGTTGTTTTATTTTCATTATTGTTGAAAAAATTCACAGGAGAAGGTATGAATAAAAAAGAGATTTTGCTTCTGACGATCAGCGGTCAGGATAAACCGGGTTTAACAAGCACCATTACGGAAATATTGTCGGAATACAACGCCAATATCCTCGATATCGGTCAGGCGGTCATCCATAACAGTCTGTCCCTCGGCATGTTGGTGGAAGTGGGGGATATGGAGACCTCGAACATCCTTAAGGACGTGTTGTATAAGTCCTACGATCTCGATATAACGGTCAAGTTCTCACCGGTCCCGGTAAAGGAATACAGCGATTGGGTAAACCGTCAGGGCAAGGGGCGCTACATTATCACGATGCTTTCAAGAAAAATATCCGCAAAGCAGATCAGCGCGCTGACGCGCATTATTTTTGAACAGGGTCTAAACATTGATACGATCAACCGGCTTACGGGAAGGGTAGCGCTTGATCCCGATCCCCATAAGAATACAACGGCCTGTATCGAATTCTCTGTGAGGGGCATTCCGAAAAACGAAGAACAAATGAAAACGGATTTTTTTAATCTGACCCAGAGTATAGATGTCGATATTTCATTCCAGCATGATGATATTTACCGTAAGAACCGGCGTTTGGTCTGTTTTGATATGGATTCTACACTCATTCTCCAGGAATGCATCGTGGAACTTGCCAAGCGGCATGGTGTAGGGGAAGAGGTGCACGCGATCACCGAAGCGGCGATGCGGGGGGAGATCGATTTCAAGGAAAGTTTCACCCGCCGTGTGGCGCTTCTGAAAGGACTGGATGTTTCGCTCATGCGGGACATTGCGGAACATCTTGAGATCACCGAAGGCGCGAAACGTCTGATATCAACCCTGAAATCATTCGGTTACAAGATAGCGGTCCTGTCCGGCGGTTTTACCTTTTTTGCGGAATATCTCAAAAAGGAGCTGGATATCGATTACGTCTATGCGAACGAATTGGAGGCCGTGGACGGGAAACTGACCGGAAAGTATATCGGTGAAGTGGTTGATGGCGAGAAAAAGGCGCAGCTCATGAAACTGATCGCACAGATGGAGCATATAAGACTGGAACAGGTGATCGCGGTGGGCGACGGGGCAAATGATCTGCCTATGATCAATGCGGCCGGTCTGGGGATCGCCTTTCATGCCAAACCTCTTGTACGTCAGAACGCCAGACACGCTATTTCGACCATCGGTCTCGACGGCATATTATATTTACTGGGGTATCGCGATCGTCATCTCAAGAACGATATGACGGGAAAATGGTAATGCTTGTTAACGGTTTGTCGAGGAGGCAGACGTCCGGATATCATCCGGTTCCGGACACGGATATATTCGATCAATAAGCTTCGATTTTTTCCTGTAATTCCAGCCACTGCTCTTCGTATCGGCTCAGTTTACGCAGGATCTGTTCATGCTCATTCGATAATTTCCGCATTTCATCCAGAGATAGGTTCTTGAATTCCGGCGACATGAACATGGTATCAAGTTCATGCTTGCGGGTATCAAGTTCGGCGATCTGTTTTTCAAGAGCGCTGAGTTCTTCACGCACCCCTTTCAAAGCCCGGTAACGCTTTTGCCGTTCTTCGGCTTCACGGCGTTTCTGCGCTTTTCGGTCGGGAGAATCGCTGATCTCGTCTCCGGATCTTTCTTCACGCATCGGAGATAATATCTTATCTTCATATTCCGAGAAATTACCCAGGAACTCCTTGATCTCTTTATTCTTAAAATAGATCACTTTTGTAACCAACATGTCCAGGAAGAAACGGTCGTGACTCACGATCAGGACGGATCCCCGGAATTCATCAAGGGCTTCGGCAAGGATCTCCTTGCTCTGCATGTCAAGATGGTTGGTCGGTTCGTCCAGGATCAGAAAATTAGCCTTTGACAAAAGGATCTTCATAAGCACCAGGCGGCTTTTTTCCCCTCCGCTGAGCACGGAGACCGGTTTCTCGGTATCCTCACCGGAGAAGAGGAAACGTCCCAGCAGGCTTCGGACATCATTTCTTGGAAGATGGGGTGCCGCGTTCCATATTTCATCCAGAACGGAATTGCGCAGGTTCAGCTGATCCAGATGATGCTGGGCAAAGTATCCGATACGAAGATTATAGCCAAGTTTCAGACTTCCTTCCTGCACCTGCAGTTCACCGCAGATCAGTTTCATAAGGGTTGATTTTCCCGTACCGTTCATACCCACCAGTGCGGCTTTTTCGCCGCGACGTATCTCGAAATGGCCGCGCGAAAAAACGGGTTCCTTATCATATCGGAAGGACAAACGGTCACCGGCCGCTACAGGATCACCGGAGCGCTCGGGCTGCGGGAAAGCAAAGCGGATGGTCCGACCGGAGGTATCGGTCTTATGCAGGGTGATCTTTGACAACTGTTTGATACGGCTTTGAACCTGCCGGGCTTTGCTTGCTTTGTAGCGGAAGCGTTCGATGAACTGCTCCATATGTGCGATCTTACGTTCCTGGTTCTTCATTACCGCCAGTTCGTGTTCGATCCGGTTTTCTTTTTGCACCTCGTAATCCGTGTAATTCCCCTTATAGGTCGTGACCCTGGCATTTTCGACCTCAATAATGCCGTCAACGAGTTTATCCAGGAAATAACGGTCGTGGGAGACAAGGATCAGCGTTCCGCGGAATTGTGCAAGAAAATTCTCCAGCCAGACCAGGGTTTCCATATCCAGATGGTTAGTCGGTTCATCAAGTAGCAGACAGTCCGGTTCGTCTAGCAGGATCTTGGCCAGTGCGATACGCATTTGCCAGCCTCCGGAAAAGGAGGATACGGGACGAGGAAAGTCGTCTTCCTTAAAACCGAGTCCCGAGAGGATCTCCTTTGCGTGCGCTTCCGCCTGATATCCGTTCAGGCGGTGAAAACGTTCCTGTAAGAGGGCATATTCTTCAAGTATTTCGGGGGAGGGCGTTTGAGAAATCTTCAGTTCGAGCTGCCGCATTTGCTTTTCGATATCGAAAATATGATCAAATACGGTCAGCACTTCCGCAAGCAGCGGTGTGCTGCTGCGGTTACCGGCAATCTCCTGGGGGAGGTATGCAATGTTCGTTCCTTTGGGTACGACAACCTGTCCGGAGCTTGGCTCACTCAGACCGGCGATCATTTTCAGCAGAGTGGATTTCCCCGAACCGTTCTGTCCGACCAGTCCGTAGTGTTTTCCGGGAGGAACGGCAAGAGCACAGTGCTCAAAAAGGGTTTGGGGTCCGAAATGAAGCGAAATATCTGCTAACTGTATCATTTTCCCGTTTTATCTTCAAGTGCCAGATTCAGAACATCGATCATGTCATCGACGAAATGGAATTCCAGTTCATCACGGATCTCGCTGGGAATATCATCCAGATCCTTGACATTCTGCTTTGGAAGGATAATACTTTTCAAACCGGCACGGTGCGCGGCGATAACCTTTTCCTTGATGCCGCCGACCGGTAGTACACTGCCCCGCAGTGTGATCTCGCCGGTCATTGCCAGATCATCTCTTACTTTACGTCCGGAAAGCACGCTGACCACCGAAGCAAGCAGGGTCACACCCGCCGAGGGTCCGTCCTTCGGAACGGCACCGGCAGGTATATGAATATGCACGTCATATTTTTTGTCAAAGCGTTCGTCTATGTCCAGTTCCAGGGTGTTGGATCGTATAAAGCTTAACACGGCCTGAGCAGACTCTTTCATGACCTCACCCAATTGCCCGGTGAGCTGCAGTTTTCCCTCACCCGGCATTTTGGTTGCTTCGATGAACAGAATATCGCCGCCGACCTGTGTCCATGCAAGTCCGATGGCGATGCCGGCACGTTTCATGCGCTCGGCACGGTCACGAATGTATTTTTGTTTACCGAGATATTTTTCAACGCTTTTTTCCTGGATCGTGCGTTTTGTGAACTTTTTCATTTCGACTTTTTCTTTGGCGACCTTCCGGCAGATGTTCGCGATCTCCCGCTCCAGCTGGCGCACACCCGCTTCACGGGTGTAATTCTGAATGATGCAATAGATGCCTTCATCCGTAAAACGGATATCCCCATCGCTCAATCCGTGTTCCTTTATCTGTTTGGGAATGAGGAAACTCCGCGCGATATGCCCTTTTTCCGGCATGGTATATCCGGAGAAGTCGATGAGTTCCATACGATCAAGCAGGGGACCCGGTATCGTTTCGCCCCAGTTGGCCGTGGCGATGAACATGACATTGCTCAGGTCAAACGAGGTTTCCAGATAATGATCGGAAAAACTGTAATTTTGTTCGGGGTCCAGTACTTCCAAAAGCGCACTGGATGGATCACCTTTGTAATCCGCGCCGAGTTTGTCGATCTCATCCAGAATAAAGATAGGATTGTTCGATCCGGCCTTTTTAATGCCCTGAATGATGCGTCCCGGCATGGCGCCGATATAGGTGCGCCGGTGTCCGCGGATCTCGGCTTCGTCCCGTACGCCGCCCAGGGACATGCGATGCACTTTACGTCCCATCGCCCGCGCAATGGATTTGGCCACGGAAGTCTTGCCCGTACCCGGAGGTCCCACAAAACAAAGGATGGGTCCCTTAACGGCGGAATTCGGGTCTTTTTCCAGTTTAAGTTTGCGTACGGCAAGATATTCCAGGATGCGCAGTTTGATCTTATCAAGTCCGTAATGGTCTTCGTCAAGGATCTTTGCGGCATTGGCAAGGTCGATCTCATCATCTGTGGAGACGGACCATGGGAGTTCCGCAAGCAATTCGAGATAGGTAAGGCTTACGTTATATTCCGGCGACTGTTTGGACATGCGTTCAAGCCGGTCGATCTCACGATCGGCCGCGATCTGCGCATCTTCCGAAAGTTGGGCTTCCTCCAGTTTTTTCTTGATGTCCGAAATGCGTTCATCCTCGTCTTCACCCAATTCTTTTCGAATGGCCTTCATCTGTTCGCGCAGATAATATTCGCGCTGGTTCTTATTGATGGAATCTTTGACGTCCATCATGATCTTTTCGCCCACCTTGGCTTTCTCCATTTCCCGCTGGAGAAGGACCGAGGTCTCGGAAAGACGCTTATTGATATCCAGCTGTTCAAGAATGTGCTGTTTCTCTTCTACGGAGATATTCAGCATGGAAACCACCACATCGGCAAGATTCCCTTCGTCGGAGGCATTCATCATGATAGTGATATTATCTTTGGACAGATAGTCGGAAATATCCACGAGTTCCCGAAAATATTCTTTGAGTTTTTCGCGAATGGCTACGGCATCCAGGTTGTCTTCATATTCATCGCGGACCCGCTCAACGATCCCCTGATAATAGGGAGTCTGCTTGGTCACCTTATGGATCCTGACGCGTTCCAATCCCTGAACGATGACGCTGCGGCTATTGTCCGGCATCTGAAAGACCTTGATCACTTTGGCAAGTGTACCGAATTTATAAAGATCATCTTCAAGGGGATTTTCGACCGCAATATCCTTTTGCGCTACGACCACAAAGAGCATTTTCTCTTTCAGAACGTCATTTAACAAACGGAGCGAGTGAACACGTCCGATATAAAGCGGTATGATCTGTTTGGGAAAAAGCACCGTATTGCGTAATGGCATCAGCGGCGTTTCTTTTGGGATGTTATACTCATCCAGTATACTTTTGTCGAATTCGACAGGCTCAAATTTATTCATTTTCATCGGTTCCTGTTGTTTCAGGTTTCGGGTTATTAAGCGGGTCAAGCACAAAAGCGGGTTTTTTTGCGGATGTCCGTCCGCTTTGTTTGATGCGAACGGATTTGATGGTTGCGCTTCCGCCCAGGGGCATAATATAAAATAATTTAAGGATACGGACAACACGCATTGTAACGCGTTCGTCGGAGCGGCAGGAAGGGAGATCGTAACTTTGCGACGGCCAGTGTCCGGAGCGCATTTGCCGGGCAATAAGCGTATGAAGCAATTCCCCTATGCGTGCGTCTTCATATCCGGTATTCAAACGGGAGAGCATTTCAAGGACACTGAGAATACCGCCGTAAAAGAAGTTATCGAAATTATAGTTCTGCGCGTAGATCTCCCAAGCTTCTTTTCCCTCAAGAACACCGCCCTTATTCTCACAATAAAGGTTGGAAAGTACAAAGGCAACACCCTTTTTGATCTTGGTATTCCTTATGTATTTCATGTTATAACTGAAGGTATGTAAAATCTTGACAGTCAGCCAGATATCAGAATGACCGGAAGTGGTCGTTCCCCAGCCCTTATCGTCGTTTTGCAGACTGAGAAGCCATTTTTGGGCTTTTTCCATGTAGGTATTGCTGACGATACCGTAATCCAGAATGGTATCGATGATGAACACATTTGCCGGAAGCGATACGGGAAAACTTCCGTCCGGTCTTTGAAAGCGGATCAGGAAGGCAAGCGCATTTCGAATGGCGTTCATTTTCCGGTTACAATGATAGAAACGCAGTTCTTTCATGATGGATGCGAGTTTGATCAGCATCTCCTCTTCCCGGGATTTCTCAAATTTTTCGATGTTGCGGACGATCCGTTCGAGTGTCAGCAGCAGGCTCACTCTTCGCTGTGCGGTCTTTACATCCTGCTCGGTCTGGACCAGTCGTTCATCATCATGTTCCGCAAGGAGAAAATGTTTCAGGATCTCATAACGGACCGGCGCGTGATAGCCGTGATACAGGACGCGTACCGGATTGACCGGCAGTTCCTTATCAAACCAGTTCATCAATTTGGGATTCTTGTGTTTTATTTCCGTCATGCGCGTTTCCGTAGAATATTACCTTCTCCCATGACCATTTTCGGGAACGCCGCCAGATGCAGCGGATCGCGGTCCCAGACGGTCAGACTGGCCCATTTCCCGGGTGCCAGTGTGCCCAGATGTTCGTCAATGCCCAGGATACGGGCATTGTTCCGGGTGATCAGGGCGATCGCTTGGTAGTCGGGCATACCGTAGATCAGAAAGAATTTCAGCGTATCACGAAGACTTGTAGTGAGAATGACCGGGTGATCGCTCATCAGTCCGAATTCCGCGTTGGAATCCATCAGCAGTTTGACATTCTGGTATAAAGCGTGTTTGAGTTCGACCTTGTATCCCAGCGAGGCCAGGGGTCCGTAAATGATAGGAATGTCGTGTTTTGCGAGTTCATTGAATATTTCTTTATGCCAGACATCGCAAAGATGTTCGGCCGTAACCTTTAACTTATATTTTTCTTTCAGATAGATCAGGTAAAGCGCGTCATCTTCCTTATGCACATGGACTTTGGCGATCTTTTTGCCTGTTAACAGGTCCAGATAAGCCATGTCGTCCGTACTGAAGTTCAGGGAATATTCTTTTTCGGCATCCTGCAGAAGTTCGCTGTGTTCCGCTTTCGATATGTTCGCTTCTTTCAAGCGCTTGTCGGCTTCCCGTACCGCCTTCTTTTTTGCAAAAGCCGCCTTTTCTTCCTTCAGCAGGACCTGATCGAATTTTGATTCGAGCATCCCATAAATGCCCATTCGTGTATCGGGACGGGTGCCTTTCCAGTCCGTTGTGGAACGCGGATTGTAACCGAGCGCCATTTTAAAGCCGTAATCCTTAACGACGGCATCTTTGCGGTTCGGAACAAAGTTGCGTATGACTTTGGCTTTCCCGCCGATAAGATTTCCGCTGCCGGGGACCACGCAGGAATACAGATTGCCGAAGTCGACCGCCTCGGAGAATGCGCGGTCATCGAAATAAATGCTGTTCAGGGGATCGTTCATGATCAGGAACTGATCGGTCTTATCGTTCGTTTCGGATTCCTGATAGGGTTCACCCTCACGACTGAGACCGATATGTGAATGTCCGTCAATGAATGCCGGCGTTACGATACCTTCAAAATCGCATTTGCCCGTTTTTTTCCCGATATCAACGATCTGATCTTTTTCAACAACGATGGATCTGTTCTCAAGTTTCTGTTCGCCATCGTATAAGATATTTGCATGAATAATGGTTTGCTTTGCCATGATTATTGAATTCCTTTTTTCATTTCTTGAATGGTTTTTACGGGATCCTGGGTATTGAAGATCGCGGAACCGGCGACAAATATGTTAACCCCCAGTTCCTTTAAGCGGTTTATGTTTTCAAGACTGATACCACCGTCCACTTCGATCTGCAGTGCCTGCAGTCCCATTTCCTTGCGCCATGCGGCAAGTTGACGTATTTTTTTATCGACCTGGGGAATATAGCTTTGTCCTCCGAAACCGGGATTTACGGACATCAGCAGCACATAATCGCAGTCGGGCAGAAGATCGCGGATATTTTCCACTGCCGTACCCGGATTCAGAACGATACCCGCTTTCAGACCTTTTTTACGAATGTGGGTAAGTGCCCGCTGATGATGGATCGCGGCTTCGTACTGAAAGGAGAGCCAGTCCGTACCTGCTTCGATATACTGATCCAGAACCGCTTCCGGATTCGTGATCATCAGGTGTACATCCAGGGGCAGGGGAGAAATCGACTTGATCTGCTTGATCACGGGCGGACCGAAGGTGAGGTTCGGCACGAAGTGACCGTCCATCACATCGCAGTGCACAAGGTCGGCACCGGCCGATGCCAACATGCGGATCTCCCTTTCAAGATGCATAAAATCCGCGGATAAAATGGAGGGGGCCAGTAGGTTGTTCATTGTATTTCCTTCTGTATGATATGTTCAAACGCTTCTTTTGCATGATAGGAGGAACGGACCAGGGGTCCGGATTCAACATGAGCAAAACCAAGTTGAAGTCCCAGTTCCTTATAACGTAAAAAGGTATCGGGGTGAATGTATGTGTCAACCGGCAGATGGCGGCGTCCCGGCTGCAGGTACTGACCTATGGTAAAAATGGAGACACCGTTCTCCCGTGCATCGTGCATGAGTTTCGTTACTTCTTCGAAGCGTTCGCCCAAACCGGCCATAATGCCTGATTTTGTTATGATATTTTGTAAAGATGCATGTTTAAGTATCGCCAGGGATCGTTGGTAATCGGCTTGCGGACGTGCGGAAGGGTAAAGGCGGGGCACCGTTTCGAGATTGTGACCCAGAACATCCGGTGTTGCATCCAGTATCCTGTCAAGATCGTCGGTATTCCCCTGAAGATCGGAGATCAGAACCTCGATACGGCAATGCGGATTGTGTCTGCGGACCTCCCGGATGCAGGCCGCCCAATGCGTGGCGCCGCCGTCCGGCAGATCGTCACGGGTCACGCAGGTGATCACAACATAATCCAGTTCCAGAAGCGCGACCGCTTCCGCGAGTCCGCGGGCTTCGGAAGGATCGGGGGACAGGGGGGAGCCGTGTTTTACGGCGCAAAAAGCACAATTGCGTGTACAGGTATCGCCCAGGATCATAAATGTGGCCGTTTTGCGTGACCAGCATTCCTCTTTATTCGGGCAACGTGCTTCGTCGCAAACCGTATGTAAATGGTGGAGATTCAGGACCGATTTCACGGTTTGACATTGTGTGCCGCCGGGCAAATTGATCTTGAGCCATTCGGGTTTGCGTAGTTCCATCGTACTTTTCAAATCACTTCGTTTTTGTCGTCAAAAATACTAGCTTTGATCTTTTTTTCAAAAGCTTTTTATTGCTTTTACCGCAAAAGCGCTCAGCGTTGATGCCTCAAGCACCTGTGGACGGTATCGGGGCAGCCGGGCAAGGAAAATAAAATGAGTTCATGGTACTTGTCAACGCGTATGATAGGGCATATCCAGTAAGGCATCGATACGCACGAAGGTATATCCTTTTTCTTTCAGTTCCGTGATCAGACGCGGCAATTCATGATAGAATTTTTCCGAACGCGCCGGATCGCTTCCAAGATGGATGAGCATGATATGACCATTCAGGGTGTTCTGAATTTCCCGGAACATGATGGACTGATAGATCTCTTTGTTGTCGCGATAGCGGTTGCCCATATCGGGCGTGGTATAATCCGCATGCGAGAGTGTACCGCTTGTAAAGTTGATGAGCGCGAGTTCTTCCTGATAGGTCCATAGCGCGATATGTTCGTCGTACCATTCATAGGGAGGCAGGAAATAATATGCGTCTTCCTTTTTTATGCCGAATTTTTCCATTTCCGCATAATTGGCGCGCAAATCCTGTTTAAAGTCCGCTTCCGTGACCAGCAGTGTGCGCTGTTCATCCCATGCGTTGTATAAAAGATGCTTATCCGAGTGCGCTCCCAAATAATGGCCGTCCGCGATCAGACGTTTAAGCAGGGGTTTAAAGGTATAATTGCGGTAGAAATCGCCGGTCAGGAAAAAGGAGCCTTTAATATTATGCTCTTTTAAGACATCGGCAATATAGAGTCCTCCATCCCCAAAATCATGTGCCGAAAAGATCAATGCGATCTCTTTCTTTTGTTCGTTGCCGCGAACAATGGCGCCATGGCGGTCGACGGTATGGAAATATGCCTTATCCGGAGTCTCAAGTGATGCCAGGTAATAGATCAGACAGGCGGTACCGTCCATCGTAGGTTCATTGGTCGCGTAATCTCCGGCGTCATCATGATAGACGACCAGTTCGGACTGAAATTGCGCATAGGGGTCTTCGTTAAAGAGGTGCACATACTGCTGATTCTCATAAATGGAAGCATACACCGGTCCGTCAACGAGTCCGCCCAGTACCTTTATGCCGTGCAGATGCGTATAGGATGCATGCGGGAATTCCGGATAGTCACCGAAATTCGGCAAACCGACGATCATGCTGGTTCCCCAGATATTGCAGCCGAACAGCCAGTCACGCAAAGACGCTTCCATCTCATCAAAACGATCATCATTACTGAGTTTTTTGTAGAGAGAAGCCTGGGACAGTGCGGCGGTCACAAGATTGTTCGAACACCAGATATATGGAATACCGATCAGAAAGGGATTATCTTTTCCGCGCTGATAGATACGTTCGAGTCCTTCACGGTATAGATCGGTCAAATGATCTTTTTCGTCAAAGTGCTCGGCACTTGCAGCCGCATAGTGACCCGCATTGAAGAAAGGATACCACTGATAATGCCGTGCCGTGTCCGCGCCCATCCAGGGTGTTACCGGTTCCATCTCGGCAAATTTCATGACCTCGCTTTTAAAATATTTTTTACCGTTCAGCCGATAGAGTTCGGCCGCCGCCAGCATCATGTCATCCGCCCAGTTGTCCTCCTCGTAAAAATACGGCGCGCCGCAGGGGGCCGTCTGACAGGCTCCGGGATATTTTTTCCCGAAAGCATAGGCGAGTTGCGCACGCAGTTCGAGCGATTCCGCATAACGCGGATAAAAATCTTTCAGCACCTCCGTACCGATGGAAAAGGCGGAAGAGAACTTTCCCGCCGTGGAAGAGACGCCCGTTGTCCGGTTCTTGTAATTCTTTAATCCCTGGATCTCTCCGCTGCAAAAATAGACCGGCCGGCCTTCGTAGACATCATGATAGGAAACGGAATCTTCCATCGGGAGTCTGAACCCCGAATGATCGCGGTCATCGGCGATCTGATTGAAAAAGCGTTCGGGACCCGGATTCATGCGGCATAACCAGTCCATACCCCATTTTGCCTCATCGATAATATCCGGGATACCGTTTGCGCCGGGAAGTCCGTCCGCCCGGTAAGCATCGCGGAATGCTTCCGGATGTTCGCGATAGGCCAGTAAAAGCTGATAGACCGCGTTAGCGGACGTTGCCGTATACTGGAGGTAATCCGTAGCATCGTGCCAGCCACCGTGCACATCGATATATTCGCCTTCGCGCCCCTCTTCGTAGATGATGAACCCGTCCTTGGTGTGACAGGAATCGTTGAAATAGGGATTAAAGCCGCAACGCTGCTGGCGCATGTAACGGAGCAGAAAATCCGCCGTTCCCGCATAGACATTTTCATCGATCCGGAAAACGGGGGATTGAATATTCATGGATTGTATATAATACAGACCGCTATGATCGAAATCCTTGAGGTCAAAACGGTAAGTCGCAGCGAAGGGACCGTAAGGACCGCAGGCTTTAATGGCGTCGCTTTCCAGAACGACCTCATGAGAACCTGCATCAATGATCTGAAATACGGCTGGCTGCACCTTATCGTCCAAAGTACAGAATACAACGGTTTTATATGTTCCGGGAAGATAACCGAGTTGATTCACCCGGATCCAGGAAACCGGTTCCGCTTCTTTGAACAATTGACAGGAGGAGGCAAATAACAGCAGCAAGGTTAAAAATGGGATCATACGCTTCATTATTGTTCCTTTTCGATTTGTAAGAGTTTTTCTTTTATCTTAATACCGCCGGCGTATTCCCCCGTTTCTCCGTTTGCACGGACGACACGATGACAGGGAATAAAGAGGGGGATGCGGTTCAGGGACAAGGCACTGCCAACCGCCCTGGCAGCCCGTGCGTTCCCGATATCCCGGGCAAGTTCGCCGTAGGAACGGGTCTCCCCGAAAGGGATATTCATGCATGCTGTCCAAACCCGCAGTTCAAAATCCGTGCCGAAAACACGAAGGGGAATATTAAAATACGGATCATTACCCGAAAAATAGGTATCCAGTTGGACAGAAAGGTCCGCAAGCGTTCCATCACAGAGATCGGTACCTGATCTGACGGAGAGCAAAGGCAGCTGTTCCGGTCTCAGTACCGAGAAAGAAACAGCGATAATACGAGCATCATGGGTCGCGATGTGTAGTGTCCCGACCGGTGAATGATAGATGCTTAGTTCTGTGTTTACCATATCCTCTGATCTCAGTTATAAAAATTCCGGCGAATATGAGTAGCATTCCAATATAATGATTATGCGATAGAATTTCATTATAAAAAATATATCCGAGAATGATGGCAACCAGGGGTGTGAGGTAAGCCGAAAGTGAAAGTTTAAAGACCGAGACATGGCGCAGCATCCAGAAATACAATAAAAATGCAAGCGCGCTGCAGAAAATGCCGAGATATGCGAAGGCAAACAGCATATTTGGGGTAAATGTGAAATCCGGAGTACCTTCGAACAGCAGGGCGGAGGCGATCAGGAAGAGGGCTCCGATGACCATTCCTCCCGTATTGAGGACCAGTGAATCCAGATTTTTTCCGTCACGTTTGATGATCACGTTCGGAAGCGCATTGGTAAAGACCGAAAGCAGGATAAACGTACTTCCGAGTAGGAAAGATTCCTGTTTTTGGATAAGTTCCCTGCTGTAAAATATCACCACAACACCCAGAAGTCCAAGCAATGTCCCAATGATCTTGCGCGGTTTGAGCGGTTCCTGTGCGGGTATCACTATGAATGAGACAATGACAATGGAAAGCGGGAAAAAACTGAAAATGATGCTGGACAGTCCGGAGAAGATATACTGCTGTCCCATAAAAGCGAACAGATGCGCCAGTCCCATCATAAAAACGCCGTATATGGCAATAAGTATCAGATGCCTTTTACTCAGTGTAAACCGCGGTTTTCTTATCAGGAATACGATAAGGAGGACAAGGGCCGCGACGCATTGGCGTATGGCGGCCGCCCAGAGGGGACTTGCCCCTTCTTCCAGGAGCATTTTATTGAACATCCAGGAGCTGCCCAGGAACAGGACGCAAAGCAGGAAGGCCCCGTAAAGCAAAAAGGTAGAAGGTCGTTTATTCATTGAATGCCTTTGATAAGATACGTCCCGTATAACGAAGGTTTTCAAGCCAGTCGGCGCTCAGGGGATCCAGCGGAACGATTTCCGCACCGATCTCCCTGGACAGAAGATCCACTTGCTCGAAAGCGAATTCTTTCTGAATGAAGATCACTTTCAGATGCTTTTCTTTCGCATATTCGATCAAAGCGGCCAGTTTCTGAACGGACAGCGCTTTGTTCTCATCGTGGATACTGACCTGCCGGATACCGTAATCCTTTGCGAAATACGTCCATGCGGGGTGCATGGCAAGGAATTCGCTACCCTTTGCGGGTTCCAGCATATTCCGGAGTTCGGCATCCAGTTCGAGAATGTCCTTGCGTAATGCTTCATAGCGTTCCGTATAGAATTGCTCCTTATCCGGATACAGTTGCAGTAAGGCCTTATGGATACGTTCGGCCGCCGTGAGCATGATCCGCGGAGAAAGCCAGATATGCACATCGCCGGGGAGTATATCCAGAGAATCGGACATATTGACCGTATGTGTTTCCGGATTGTTCACAAGAAAGGGATCAATGTGTTTTTTTTCAAAGAGAAAATCGGGATGACCGATCTTTACATAGAGCTTGCTCTGATGAAGGTCCCGCATTTGCGATGCTGTCGGAGCATAGGTAGGGGGGGCGGAACCCGGCGGGATCATTACCGTGACCTTCGTGTCCTCTCCGGCGATGCGTTTTACAAGATAAGCCTGCGGATGTATGCTGACGCAGATTTCCGATCTTGCAGCCGTATCGCAGGAGATCAGCAGAAAGATCGAGAATAACAGGAACATACGGACAGATAAGAATGTTAAGTTTTTCATAGCACTATTATAATTAAAATAAATTTCATTATTAAGTGATTTTATCTAAATTAAACGCTAATGAGTAAAAAAATGAAATACATCCTTGCAACCCTTTTTATTATCCTGTCCCTCATTCCGGTACACGCTTCGAACATCCTGCTCATACCGATGGACCGCGCACAGTCGAATCATCTCAAAGCGTATGGTATTGCTTATCTGGCTCTGCAAAGAGGCAGGGATGTGGAGTGGTTGCTGAATTACAGGGGCGGTTCATTTTCAATGGCTTATACGGATCACATCGAAAAGGAATGTTTGCTGCGCGGCGTAAGTTACGAACGGATCGGCAGCGGTCAATATGCATCCATTCAAAATGTGATCGAAGAGAACAATATGTCGGTCGTGCTTCTGGAAAAAGCACCCGAAATTGCCGTCTATACCCCCCCGAATACCATGCCCTGGGATGATGCCGTTACACTTGCGCTGAGCTATGCCGAAATACCTTACGAAAAGATCTACGATACGGAAATACTTCATGGCGAACTCACTAAATTCGACTGGCTGCATTTGCATCATGAGGATTTCACGGGGCAGTACGGAAAATTTTACGGAAATTACCGCAATGCGGCCTGGTACATTCAGGAACAACTGACCCAGGAAACATTAGCCGCGTCGTTGGGGTTTTCAAAAGTATCGCGATTGAAGCTGGCCGTTGCGCAGGAGATCCGCAACTATGTTTCTAAGGGCGGTTTTGTCTTTGCCATGTGCGCGGCCACGGATACTTATGATATTGCTTTGGCGGCACATGCCACAGATATATGTCATCCGGTGTTCGATCATGACGGTATCGATCCCGATTTCAATGAAAAGCTGGATTTTTCACAGACCTTCGCGTTTACCGATTTTACGGTATATTCCGATCCCAACCTGTATGAATATTCCGATATCGATATTCCACCCAGTTACGAACCGCTGGCACTGGATCCCGCGAGGGATTATTTTTCCCTGTTCGAATTTTCCGCAAAGTTCGATCCTGTCCCGACCATGCTGACCCAGAACCATGAAACGCTGATCAAGGGTTTTATGGGACAAACGACCTCTTTTAATCGCAAACGTATAAAAAGACATGTTCTTATCATGGGGGAAGCGCACAATACCGACCGTGTGAAATACATACACGGCAATGTGGGTCAGGGAACCTTTACCTTTTACGGAGGGCACGATCCGGAGGATTACAGACATTATGTCGGAGATCCACCTACAAATCTTGACCTGCATAAGAACAGTCCGGGATATCGGCTGATATTGAACAATATCCTCTTCCCGGCCGCGAAGAAACAAGAACGAAAAACATGATCCGCAAGATCCGGAGACTATAATGGCAACACAAACACGTCCTGTTATCGGTATCAATTCAACCTACTATCGTGATGCTCATGCATGGTACAAGGTACCTGTCAATTACCCGAATGCCGTTTATCAGGCGGGCGGATTACCACTGATCTTTCCCTGTGATCCGGATCCGGACAAACTGAAGGCTTACATTGGAAAGATCGACGGCATGCTGTTTTGCGGTGGAGACGATTATCCGCCGGACCTTTACGGCGAGGAACCGCATGCGGCTTCGGAATTCATAGAACGGCAACGTGCCGAGACGGACGTCATGCTGATGCGCATGTTACTCGAAGATGCCGATATTCCCATTCTGGCGATCTGTGCCGGACATCAGTTACTGGCCATAGCATCCGGTGCAAAGCTTATACAGCATATTGATCATCCCGAAATGCACGGTCATAGGGGAGAAACTACCCATCCCATCGATATCATCGGCGGGAAATGGTTAAAAACCATTTTTAATGCGCCCTCTATCGTTGTAAATTCCTACCATCATCAGGCCGTTCGCCGGGACGATCTTCCATCTGCACTGGAGATCAGTGCAGCCTCGCCGGACGGACTGATCGAAGCCATGGAGTATCGTGGCAATCGCTTTATATTGGGCGTTCAATGGCATCCTGAACGTATTCGGGATACGAACCATAAAAAAATGTTATTTGAGTTTTTTATAAATATGACGAGAGAAAGGACACCTACCGCATGAGACGCAGCATCGGAATAATGATTGTCTTTTTTACCGTTTGGGTCATGGCCTCGTGCGGAGGACCGTCCCAGGCGATCAAAAAGACAATCCCAAACGCGTTCCTTGACCAGGGGAAGAGAGTTCAGCAGGTATATCTGTCTACCGTATCATTCATGGATCAATGCAAGAAGGGAATGCTGGAAGGCGTGGAAATGGTCCCGCATACCCGAATTGATACGCTTGAACTGAATACAAAGGCAAAGACGCTGGATATTTATTTTAACCGCTATTTTGCTTTCCGCCCGCTAAGGGAGGAAGGTGTGGCGACCATGTACCGCGTTTTACGCGAGGAACTCGGAAATGCATACAGGGATTATGATATCACAATGTATGCGACCGGCGTACCTGTTCAGACATTGATCCCGAATTATTATAAGGCGGACCGGTCCGGCTGGGATACGGAGAAATTGCCGGTGGAAATAACCAGGATCGAGCCGATCGTGCGCAACAACAGTAAACCATTTGTACCCACAAAAGGATTGTTCGGGCGGCATATTGCCTTATGGAATTCCCATGGATGGTATTATGAGAATTCACTGCATCGCTGGGAGTGGCAGCGTGCCAGGAATTTCCAGATCGTTGAAGATATTTTCCCGACCGCCTACGTTCTGCAGTATCTTGTACCCATGCTGGAGAATGCCGGCGCGAACACTTTCCTTCCGCGAGAACGGGATATCAACACGAATGAGGTCATTGTGGACAATGATGCTCCGGGTGACAACTATATTGAGAACGGCACCTGGTCTACCGGCGGTATCGGTTATGCGACAGGAGAAAAACCCTACAGTTCCGGCGATAATCCCTTCACATTCGGTACTTATCGCCGGCGTCTTGCGAACGACCAGTTCGCTTCTGTCGAATATATTCCCGATATCCCCGAAACGGGTGAATACAGCGTTTACGTTTCCTATCATCATGACAGGAATAATGTGGATGATGCACGCTATTCCGTATTCCATGCCGGCGGACGTTCGGAATTTCTCGTCAACCAGCAGATGGGGGGCGGGACATGGATATATCTTGGTAAATTTAAGTTCAAAGCAGGTAGAGAAGGAAAGGTTGTCGTTCAGGCCAACCGTTTAAGTCAGACGCGCTATATCACCACCGACGCCGTTCGTTTCGGAGGCGGGATGGGGGATATTGAGCGGAACGGACTAATCAGCGAACGGCCGCGATGGGTCGAGGCGGCAAGGTATTATCTCCAGTATGCCGGCATGCCTGAAATGATCTACAATATCCACCAGGATACGGTGGACTATAACGATGATTATAAATGCCGTGGAGAATGGGTCAATTATCTCAAAGGCGCCCCCTACGGTCCAAACGACGAGCGGGATATGCCGGGTCTTGACATTCCCATAGATCTGTCCTTCGCCTTTCATACCGACGCCGGTACAACGCGCAACGATACGGTGGTCGGCACCCTGATGATCTACAGCCGGCGCGGGGCGGAAACGAACTGGCGGAATCCTGACCGGAAGGAGGAACTGACATTCCCCGACGGACAGTCCCGTTATGTCAGCCGTGATCTTGCCGATATCATCCAGACCCAGATCGTTGACGATATCAGAGCGAGTTACGATCCGGCGTGGAATCACCGCGGCATGTGGGATTCCGGATACAGTGAGGCCTGGCGACCCAACGTACCCGCGGCGTTACTTGAATTGCATTCGCATCATAATTTCCTGGATATGAAATTCGGTAACGATCCCCAATTCCGCTTTGATGTAAGTCGCTCCATTTATAAGGGCATGCTGCGTTTCCTTGCAACGCAATATCAGCAGGAATATGTCATACAACCCTTACCGCCCGACAATATCACAGCCGAAATACTGCATGGCAGGGTTATTCGGGTACGCTGGCAACCCGTGATGGATCCGCTGGAACCCACTGCCGTTCCGGAAAAGTATATTGTTTACACCCGCAGAGATGACGGCGGTTGGGATGACGGGACCCTGCATGACGAGACACAATGGCTTATTCCCGCCATGGACAACAATGTCATCTACAGTTTTAAAGTTACGGCCGTCAATCAGGGAGGTGAAAGTTTCCCCTCGGAGATCGTATCGGTATGTAATGTGCCCGGCAGAAAAAAAGTGCTGATCGTCAACGCATTTGACCGCGTATCGGGTCCGGAAACCCTTGAAACCGACAAGTATCTCGGTTTTATGGATGCCTGGGG
>CAZHTR010000004.1:70139-74930 GCA_964535585.1 uncultured bacterium
GAACCACGGTTCCGGGTTTTCCCGAAAGCGTTTGCCGATGCCGTTGAGGCGTTTTGCGGGATGGGCGGAAACGTGCTTCTCAGCGGTGCTTATATTGCAAGTGATCTGCGGGATGACAATGAAAAGATTTGCTTTGCTTCAGAGGTCCTGAAATACAAATGGCGCACCGATAATGCTTCCCGCACGGGACGGGTCTATACAAATAACGAAACATTGTTCGGTAACAGGATCAATTTTTCCTTTGTAACGGACTTTCATCCCCAGATCTATGGAGCCGAAAACCCCGACGGCATTGAACCCGCAGATAAAAGCTCTGCCCTGACGGTCATGCGTTACGGTGAGAACAATATCAGCGCCGCCATAGCCTATCGCGGTGAAAATTACAGTACAATGGTCCTGGGTTTTCCCTTTGAGTGTATCGATTCAGAATTATCACGAAATGTCCTGATGCGATCGGTTCTGGAATTTTTCGACAAGGATTTCGAGATCAATGAAGACTATTCGAAAGACGGGAAACAAAAAAGCTCCGTGAACAATTAGAGTGGCGAACTAAAGACAACAGAACATGCTTATGCTCTATGTAATGAAAAGAACCGGATTTAAACGAAAGTATTTGGTCCTCTTGCTGCTTTGTACCGGGATGTTGTATGCGAACGATCCCGGACTGAACGCTTTTCACAAAGGGGATTTTGAAAAGGCACGCAATTATTACCGCGAACGCCGGGTAAAAGAAAAGAACAATGACAGGATCGCGTACAATCTTGGGACCGCAGCGCTTGCGATGGAGGACCTGCATGAAGCCGCAAGCTTTTTAACCGAAAGCCTGGCCTCCGAAAATGATATTCAGCGTGCGAGAGCACATTATAACTTGGGACAGCTTGCTCTTCAGGAACAAAAGATCGATGCGGCGGCAGGTCATTTCAAGCGCAGCATGCTCTATGATCCGGATGATATCAACAGTAAGTACATGTACGAATACCTTCTGCGTCTGCTGCAACAGGAAGAACAGCAGCAGGAAAAGCAGGAGGGGGAAGGGGACAGCGATAACGAGGGGCAGGACGCAGACGGCGATACGCAGGAAAACGGAGAACAGCAGCAGGAAAAGGATCCGGGTGAAGATCCGGGGTCGGCAGACGAAGGGTCCGACAGCAATGATACCCCTGCGGACGCTGCCGAATCCCAACTGAAAGAAGAAGATCTGACGCCTCAGGAATTGTCCAATGAACAGGCGAGAAATATTTTGAATGCCATGAGAGAGCAGGAAATGGAATCCATGAAAAAACTGATTCTGAATAAGAACAGGGACAGGAACATTAAGCGCGGAAACGAATGGTGATCTGTAAACGTTTTACTCCGGTCATATTATTATTGCTGGCGAGCTTTTCATACTTATCCGCTCAGGAAGTCACACTTTCTGCCGATAAGACAAAATTCAGCATCCAGGAACAGGTCCGGCTGACTTTTACATTTACGGACATAAAAAATCCGCCAAGACAGGTTGATCTGGAACTGGAAGAATATTTCACTGTTAGCGGGGGGCCTCATAGCTCAAGCAGTTATTCCTGGGTCAATGCGCGCTCCACGTCCACTATTAAGATCAGTTACGACCTGATACCGAAGAAAACGGGCAAGATCTCCATTCCGTCCTATACCTTTACGATCGGCAGAGAGCAGTATGTGACAGAAGGGTTCGTTTTGGAAGTTTCACCGGTCGAGATCGTACCCGACCGCGAGTTGCCGCTTAGTTTCATGGAACTTGTACTTCCAAAGGATGCGGTATATCAGGGGGAGACCTTTACGATCCACTACTATTTATATACGATGGAACGCGTGGTGAACTATACGACCAATCCCGTGACATCCATGGAGGGATTCATTGTCGATCGGTTCATTCTTCATAATACTCCTTTAACCGATAAAAAGATGATCGGAGGAAAAGAATATACGCGTGCCCAGATCGCTTCACTGACCCTCACGGCCACAGCATCCGGCGAGTTTGTTTTCCCGCCTAAGACTTTCCGGATCTCCGTGCGACGAACGACGCAATCCCGATCTATCTGGGATGATCCCTTTTTCGGGGGAGGAACATCGGATATCAATATTAATGCACCGGGGGATACGGTCAGTGTTTTTCCTCTGCCTCCCGGCGGCGGACCCTACTTTACCGGTGCGATCGGGGAATTTTCGCTCATGACCGCTATGGACAGTACGCGTATACGTGAAAATCAGGCAACGACCCTGCGTGTTTCCCTGGTCGGTCGAGGTAATTTGCAGCATTTTACTTTTCCGGAACAGACGTTTTCACGGGAATTTGAAGTATTTGAACCGCGAGTAAGAAATAATTATAAACTGAACAGTCAGGATTATCAGGGAGAACGTACATGGGAATACATTCTGATACCTTCAAAATCAGGTGTTTATTCCTTTGATGACATTCGCTTTACATATTTTTCCATTAAAGACATGCGTTATAAAACATTGTACATGCCTCTGGAAGATATTCATGTTTTCGCCGGGGATGAATTGAAAGGGGATTACAGCAATCTCTCACCCGAGCAGGTGCGTCTTCTGTCAACAGATATCCGTTTCCTGCAAATGAATGAATCGCAGTGCGTGGACCCTTCTTATGCACCCTTATCGGATTCGCGCAACTGGTTCGGGTATTATATCGCCGCTATTCTTGCCGTTATCTTTCTGATCGCTGATTTTTATATTGCCTTCCGTAATAAGAACATAAAAGTAATTCGTTATAAAAACGCGCTAAAAACTGCGGTAACACATTTTAAACAGATAAGTCATGACCTGCCTCCGGAGTCGATACTGATAAAGGTCGAGACGGGAATACGGACCTATCTTGACGATAAACAAATGCATGCCGATGATCTTCCTGCCGTTAAGGATTTGTTGAAAACGATCGAAACCTATAAATATGCACCGGGTATGCTTTCGAACATGCAACTGGATACATTAAAGGACAAAGCGTTAAGCATCATTGAAGGGATCGAAGCCGAATGAGACGTATCATTATTCTCCTGATCGTGCTGCCTTTGTCAGCATTGATCGCACAAACGGGTTTGAACAGGGAACCACTTTTCAAAAAGGGTATTTCGGCCTATGCCAATGAAGATTACGCAAAAGCGCAAATGATCTTTCACCAGCTTGAACAGGATGGTGTCAGCTGGGAGTTGTATTATAATTTGGGAAACGCCTATTACCGGGATGGTAAACGCGGATACGCGATCCAATATTGGGAAAAAGCAAAACTGCTTGCTCCGGCTCAACGCGATATACGTCATAATCTCTCGGTCGCACAGCAGGAATTGATCGATAAGGTCGTGCTTCCCGATATGTTTCCCCTTTTTCGCTGGTACCTGAACATGCAGGAACATCTTCCGCTGCATTTACCTGTTATGATAAGCGGTATCCTGCTGGTCTTTCTGACTCTGACCATCGGGTATGCGCGTATTAAGAAACGAAAGGAAGGAATTTATCCTAAAAAGGGAGTCGTAAGTATTTCCGTGATACTGTTCTCTTTGATCCTGGTTTTGCATCTTATAACCCTGGATACCGGACTCAAACGGCAAAAGGAAAAATACGCCATTATTCTTGACCGTTCCGTGAACGTACTGTCCGGACCCCTGCAGGAATCGTCCGTTCTGTTTGTGCTTCACGAAGGATCCAAGGTCAGAATAAACAAGGAAATAGAAGATAAATGGGCGAACATAAGTTATTTTGACGATAAAATAGGCTGGGTAAACCTGAAAAGTTTAGGTAAAATACAACCATGAGAACCGAACGCAGACTGATCGCACTTGTTCTTATTGCCACATTCTTGTTTTCGCAGGTACGGCAACAGGATTTTCTGGACCCCGCAAAAGTGCGGAAAGCGTACCGCATTAAAGACTTCAAAACCATTCTGTTCGTCGACGAAGAGGTTTTTCCCAAAAATCCCGGCTTGGAAGAAAGGGAGTATATTGAGATCTCGGGGTTCCGCGTACAGTTGATCTCAACGCAGGATATCAATGAAGCCCTGAAAGTGAGGACCCAGGCCGACTCCCTCTATAATCTGCCGGTTTATATTGATTTTGAATCTCCGAACTACAAGGTACGGATCGGGAATTATGCCACAAATGATGAGGCACAAACGGTACAGCGACGCATGCAGAACCAGGGTTTTAAATTTGCATGGGTGGTCCCGAGCAAGGTCATTATCGTAAAATGAGCAGTTTTATCAAAAGAACGTGTTTCATTTTTGTATTGACAACGGCGCTTCTTTTCGGCATGGATACGGATTTTGAACATGCTTTTGATCTGTTCTACAATTACCGTTTCGATGAAACGGAATCCTATCTTGAGGAACAGATCATTTCGCAGGATTATCCGTACCCCTATTATGCCTTCTTATCGTATGCCAGAATACGTTCACAACTTGCCAATGCGGAATATGATATTCTGATGGAAAGTGCCGATAATACCATTAAGATCTATCGTCCCCTCTATGAGGAACAGCTCCGGAGAACCCCCAACGATGTAAATGCCTTATTCTATTACACGGTGCTTTTATCCGGTAAAATGCGTATCTATCTTCAGAAAATGGATTATTTTTCCATTATTCGGGAAGCACCGCGGATCTTATCCAATAAGCTAACGATCGAACAGCAAAAAAAAGGATTCGTTGCCGATATGGCGTTCGGTACGGGATCCTTTGATTATTATCTTTCGGTTGTGGGACGCAATCTCGGACTGGGTAATTTAATCTCCTCACAGCAGTCGGACGGCATCCGCGATCTT
>CAZHTR010000004.1:75030-80636 GCA_964535585.1 uncultured bacterium
CTGGACCAATTTAACCGGGTATTCGAAGCGAACCGGATCGAATATTCGTGGTATCAGACCATTGTGTTAAAATATACCGCCGATATATATCTTAAAATGGGACTTGTTCGCACCGCCAGATTGTATTATGAGGAAACCGCCAAAAGTTTTGATTTTATTCCTCATGTGCGCGAAGCCAAAGACATATTAAAAACACTCAAATAATAGATTGAATTCAAGAACGAGGGCCGGATCAGAAGGCGACATTTTAATGAATGACCAATAAATGTGCCATTTTGGCAAATATAACTTGAAAATCAAATATTTTTTAAATAATTTTATTTTATGAGACACATTGAACAAAAATACGGGATCATCGGCAGATCCGATGAAATTCGCCAGGTTATCCGAGTGATCGAACAGGTAGCGCCGTCGAATATCAGTATCCTGATATACGGAGCGAGCGGTTCGGGCAAGGAACTGGTTGCAAAAGCCTTGCATGATCTGTCCTTGCGGAAGCACGGACCCTATGTGATCGTTAACTGCGGCGCGATCCCGGCAGGCACCATTGAATCCGAACTCTTTGGACATAAAAAGGGTTCGTTTACCGGTTCGACCGAGGACCGTAAGGGATTTTTCGAAACGGCGGATAAAGGGACTATCCTTCTGGATGAGATCGGGGAACTGCCTGCCGAGACCCAGGTCAAGCTCCTGCGTACTCTGGAACAGGGTGACATCACCCGGGTCGGGGAGAGCATGAGCCGGAAAATCGATGTACGGGTCATCGGTGCCACAAATCGCGATCTTGCGGAGGAAGTTCGCTCCGGCCGTTTCCGTCAGGACCTCTATTTCCGTCTCAAGACAATAATGATCCGCGTACCGTCACTGCATGAACGGCGGGAGGATATTCCGATGCTCGCGGAATATTTTATGATGCAGTATGCGGATGAACATAATGCCGCTTACAAGCCCATCACGCCCCAGGCGATGGAACTGCTGATGCGTGCGTCGTGGGAGGGTAATGTCCGCGAACTGAAGAACTTCATCCAATCTGTCTTTGTTCTGGAGAACGACAAGGTCATTCGCGCTGAGACCGTATCACAGCATATAGATGTAAATAATACATCCTTAAATTATGATACCCGATTCCCGGTGAGGGTCAATAAAGAGACAGAACAGGTCGAACGCGAGCTGATCCTGCGCCAGTTATTCCATATCCGCCAGGATGTGGAAGAGATCAAGCAGAAACTTTCCATTATTGATCTGAACGACAATAACAGTATACACCGCATGAAGGACATTTCACGCTATATACAGCAATCCGAAATGCATGATATCAATCCCGATCCGCAGCAGGATGATCGTACCATGCAGGAGATCGAACGGGATACCATTGCAAATACCCTTGCAAAATTTTATGGATCAAAGAGGAAGACGGCTCAGGCACTGGGCATGAGCGAACGTACTCTCTACCGTAAGATCAAAGAATACGGTCTTGGAGAATAACGACTAGACCCTTTAAGATCATGGGCGTAAAAAAGGTTGAAAATGGAATGTAAAAAAGAAGAAAATCTGTCATTTTGCACTTGCAGCTACCCGTGTTCACGCAAAGGGATCTGTTGCGAATGTGTCGCGTATCACCGTCGTGCCGGGCAATTACCGGGTTGTTTTTTCCCGGATAAAGCGGAAAGAACCTATGACCGGAGTTATCGTTATTTTGCAAAACTTGTCAATGAAGGAAAGATAAGATGATCATACTCTATACGGGAAACGGAAAAGGAAAGACCAGTGCGGCACTGGGAACGGTCATGCGCACTGCCGGTTACGGCAGGAGTTCATGCATCATCCAGTTTATAAAAGACGGTTCGGAATACGGAGAACATCATACCCTGCATGATCGCCTCACGGGTCTGGTCGATGTATTCCAGACCGGAAAAGGATTCTACAAGATACCCGGTGATAAATATGAAGAGACCGACCATCTGAAAGCGGCCGCGGAGGGATTCGCGTTTGCTGAACAAATGATCGCCTCAGGTAAATATGATCTTATTGTCCTCGACGAGATCATTACCGCCGTTATGGTCAAATTGCTCAAAGAAGAAGATGTGCTTAATCTCATTGAAAAAACAGCCGGAAAACCGCATCTGGTCCTGACCGGAAGGGGCGCAAGCGAAAAGATGATCGCGGCGGCGGATCTTGTGACCGAAATGAGTGAGATCAAGCATCCCTTCAGCAAAAAACAACAGGCTGTGGAAGGAATTGATTATTAAGATGAGATCGTTTGAAAAAGGTGTTGAATACTATCGTCCCGAGACCACGGATCCACATGTTCAGAAAAGGATCGCGGAACTTCTGGATATCCTGAAAAAGGATGTGCTCATCCTCGGTCACCATTATCAGCGGGATGATGTGATACGTTTTGCCGATCATAGCGGCGATTCACTGATCTTAAGTCAGAAAGCCGCGGCCGCCGAAAAGAAGCACATTATTTTTTGCGGTGTGTATTTTATGGCCGAATGTGCCGATATCCTGACTTCCGATGCACAATCGGTCTACCTGCCGGACCGTGAAGCCGGATGTTCCATGGCGGATATGGCCACAGGGGAAGATGTCGAACACGTATGGCATCATCTGTTGTCACATACGAGAGAAACGATCATACCCGTTACCTACATTAATTCATCAGCCGAAATAAAGGCCTTTGTCGGAAAAAATAACGGGATCATATGTACCAGTTCGAACGCTTCGCGTGTTTTTGACTGGGCAATGGCCCGCGGGAGCAAGATCCTTTTTCTTCCGGACCAATATCTTGGTATGAATACCGCAGAGACGAAAGGGATTTCGCGGGACCGGATGTACATCTTAAAAGCATTGCCGGATGAAGCGCAGATCGCAAAAACGAGGGTTTTCCTCTGGGATGGTTACTGCAGTGTCCATAAGTGTTTTACACCCGCAGATGTGGAAAATATGCGTTCGCGTTATCCGGATATCCGTATTATCGTTCACGGCGAATGTATCCCCGAAGTTGTACGGGGATCGGACCATTACGGCAGCACTTCCGCGATCATTAAACACGTCAGTGATTCGGAAAAGGGCAGTGTCTGGGCGATAGGCACAGAGCAGCATCTTGTCCGTCGGCTGCAGCAGCGTTTTCCCGACAAGACCATCATGCCGCTGGCGGAGAACGGATTCCAATGTACGACAATGAGCCTGATCACTCCCGAATCACTTTTAGCGCTTCTGCAAGAGATCCAAAGCGGCAGTAAAGCACATATTATTCGTGTGGAAGATGAAATAAAATTCTATGCAAAAACAGCATTAATGCGTATGTTAGAACTATGAAAAAACGCGCGTATATTTTTTCATTCATTCTTGCATTATTCCTGACGGCTTGTGCCACAAAATCCTTCGTTCTTGAGGAAAACCTGCGCATATCCGAACAAATGGCAAAGTCAGACAGCCTCCTTCAGTACCAACTCCATTTACAGCAAGCTCAGCAGGAGCAAATCCAGGATTCTCTGTTTCTTTCGATCCAGCGGAATTACGATGCACTGCTTCTGGAGTTCATGGCGGAATTGTATGAAAAGAACTATCAGATCGATTCCATTCAGCATATTATGCAGGAACAGGGCAGATTTATCGATGACCTGATGATGAATGTGGATACCCTGCAGCGTCTTCAGACCCGTTTTGAAGATGCCGATTATTCAATTTTCAATTTCTCTCAACTGAAGATCACACTGGATTCGCTTATGATCAATCAGCGTCATCTTTCACGGGAATTGCAGTATATGATCCGCGACCTGAACCTCATCGAACGGAATATGATGGATATAATCAATTACTCAAGCAGTTCACTCAAAGCACAGCTGCAGGCTACGCTCATTGACTTTAAACACTCGATCTATAAGAATAACGCAACCGCCTATAAAATGATCATGGTCTACCTGATGAACAATGTTTCATCCGAACCTGAAAAACTTCTGAATTATATTGACTCCGTATATGGGATGGGAGATGCCCTGGATACGGTTCGGGTACGGTTCCTTCCGCCCGGAAGCACTGCCGTACAGGATACCCTGCGCTGATCATACCGTTTTTATAAATAATAGTGCCAATCCCGGTAACAATATCGGGAACAGACTGTTCAATGGATATTTATTCTATTTCCCGATCTCATCGATGATCCGCTGTGCTCCCGCAAATTTATCCGTGATAAAGAGCACGTAACGTATATCGACCGCAATGGTTCTCTGAATATCTTCCTGGTAACGCCAGTCGCTGGTCATTGCCTCATAATTTCCGTCAAAAGCCAGACCGATCAGTTTTCCGTTCCGGTCCATGACCGCGGAACCGCTGTTCCCGCCGGTGATATCGGCAGTTAGCAGAAAGCAGGCAGGTACATCTTTTAGCACGGGATCCGCCCAAGTGCCGTAATCCTTCTTCCTGCTCAGTTCAATGAGTTTTTCCGGCATATCGAAAAGTTTTTCACCGGTATGTTTCGCAACACCGCCGGATAGCGTACTTATCGGCTTGTACCAGACGGCATCCCGGGGCGTATAGCCTTCTATCGTGCCCCAGGTGAAGCGCATGGTGCCTGTAGCGTCCGGATACAGGGGGCTGTTGCGATAGGCCTCCAGAAGCTCCATATAGCGGAAACGCAGATCGTTCATCCGGGCATCCCAGTTACGTAAGCGTTCCTTTTTTTCAAATTTGGGCGCATACAGGGATACTGCCAGTTGAATAATGGGATCATTTATATTTTCTATCTGTGACGCCCGCATGGAAAAAAGTCTGCGTGCAAATTCGGGATCCTTTAAGCGGGTGTTCCGGTAGGCGTCCTTCACCCAGACTTCCGGATCATCGGGAAGCTGAAAGAAGTAGAAGCCCTCGGGTGCGGCGGCAGCTTTTTCAAAAGCGTAGACAAGTGCCTTCATGTCATATAATTCATGGTAGGAAAGATAACGGTAGGGAAGACGGTCAACAAATTCACGCAGACGTTTTTCCGAGAACTCCGGATCACGGTCCGCCACGGGTTTTTCACGTTCACGCGCAACCTGATAAGCATAATCCGCGAGATAATACAGCGTGCCGCTGTAGTAACCAAAATGATCCAGCGCCTGATCATTGGCATGGAATGCCTCGCGTTCCGCGTACAGGTGTCTTATACCGTCAAGAATATCCCCATAGCGCTTATAGATTCGATTATTGCTCTTGACGTATGTCTGCAGTGCTTTTTCTTCCTCTTTCTTCATGGGAATGAAATCCGTACCGA
The DNA here is from genome assembly GCA_964535585.1 of uncultured bacterium. GTDB lineage: Bacteria > Fidelibacterota > Fidelibacteria > Fidelibacterales > Fidelibacteraceae > M50B103. The sequence continues at coordinate 80,285 of CAZHTR010000004.1, forward strand.
TCATGCCGTCCACATTTCCCTGATATTTCTTCATCGTATTGTTGATACCGAAATCCAGACTGGCAAGCCGGATCGCCGCAGTGGAATCGATCCGTATGGTTTCCTGCATACGCTGCAGCAGGTCTTGGAACATGGCAATACGGGGTAAATAATCCTTGTTCAGAGTATATTCCACATCGGCAGCGGTCCGGTACCGCGTTGTAGTTCCCGGAAAACCGATGATAAAAGCCGGGTCACCTTCGGAAAAACCTTCGTTACTGATCTGCAGCCAGGCCTCATTCTCAAGCGGCACATTCTCTTCGGAATAGGGTGCGATCGTTCCGTCAGGAGCCTGATAAACGCGTAAAAAAGT
>CAZHTR010000004.1:80736-92815 GCA_964535585.1 uncultured bacterium
CTTCGGAATAGGGTGCGATCGTTCCGTCAGGAGCCTGATAAACGCGTAAAAAAGTGAAGTCACCCGTATGCCGCGGCCACATCCAGTTGTCAATGTCGCCTCCGTACCGCCCGATGGATTCCGGGGGAGCATAGACAAAACGGACATCCAGGTATTTTTTATAGACATATTTGCGGTATTCCCTGCCTTCGAAGAGTTTGACGACACGGCAGTGAATATCCTCACGATTTTCTTCCGTACTTTCTTCTATTTCCCGGCATTTTCGTTTCATCAGACGTTCACGCTCGGTCACATCACTTGCAGAACGCGCCGCGCGTATGACATCGCGGCTGACATCTTCGATCCCGGTAAGTACATAGGCGTAGAGGTCGGGGGCGGGTATCTCCTCTGCGGTACTTGCTGCCAGAAAACCGTGTTTTAAATAATCAACACCCTCCTGAGCGGATGCACGCTGCAACGCCCCGTAGGCGCAATGATGGTTCGTTAAAAGCAATCCCCGTGATGAGACAAAAGATGCGGAACATCCGCCGAGCCAAACGATGGCCTGATGTATACTTGTCTCATCGGGATGATAAATACCGGATGCGGGAACCGCAAACCCTTTGTTCGCGAGATCGAGGTCCTTGATCTGCGTCATCAGCCACATGCCTTCCGCGGCATGCAACATTGCCCAAAACATGAAAACGGATACGGCTATACGTTTAAACATTTTTTCCTGCTCCTTATGTAGAATAACAATATGAAATGTAATTACTTTATGTCCAAATGCGAAATCATATTTCACGGAAAAACATGATCGATCGGTTCATCCGTCAGTATGCGTGCGTTCATTATCAGTGTCGCATATCTTGCATGCAATGGCGACAAGGATGTTTTCCAGGCAACGTCGTCAAACGTAAGGATACTCACCTTGTAATACCTGTCATTCTCTGTCCGGATAAAACATTTGATATGCCCTATGGCGCAATGAACACGTTCGAGGTCCCTCAGGAGTTTTTCAAGAAACCCGAGGAGCATGTCGTGAATATCTACCGCATGGGAGAATTCATATGCTTTTTCATACCATCTGAAACGACCGATGGCAAGACGTTTAACACGATCGTCCAGCCCGGATCCCAGCTGCGCGCAGTTTTGCATTCCGGATATAAACCGATACCAGGCAGCAATATTATCCTCGTTGAATGCGCTTTGAAACAATGTAAATTTCCCCGGGAATATTTCCGGAATATGTTTTTTAAGAAGGGCAATATCACTTTCGGTCACAAGGTCTATCTTGTTGACTATCAGGATATCGGATTCATTGATCTGACCCTTGTAAAGACGACAGACACTGTCGCTGAAGGGCAGGGATAAGCCCTGACAAAATCGTAAGAGAAGGCGTGCATCCGTAAGCACGCTCAGGGATTTTGCGAAGCAGGACGTTCCGTTCAGCAAGGGCTGTACGACCGTACCGACAAGATTGCCTGCAGTTCCGATGGACTCCGCAAATATCAGGTCCGGATCAATTTTTTGACGGAGATGTTCGATCTGTTCGAGAAGATCATCCAGGTGGGAACAGAAACATCCGGACTGCACGTCCACGGCGGGTATGTCCTCGGCATTGATAAATGCCGTATCCACGAGGTACTTCCCCTGGTCGTTTGTGATAACCCCAACCTTCAGACCGGTCCGCATCAGCATTTTTGACAGATGTACAATGGCAGTGGTTTTACCGCTTCCAAGAAAGCCGGAAATGAGATGAAGATCCATGGTATTTATGACTTTGCATCTAGATGTTGACGGATAAGATCCACAAACTCGCGGTGGTCGGGTATGATGGAAGAAACATACAATTGTCCGTTCACATAAATGGAAGGGAGATTCTTTACACCCAGTTTCCTGACCCTTGCCACGTTCTCCGCTTCGGTTATCTTGTATTCTTTCACCTCAATGGCTTCCCCAAAGACCGGGATCAGGCGCGTAGCGGCTTCTTTCAGATATGCGCATGCCGCGCAGGCGGCGGAATCAACGGTAAAGACCTCGATCAGAGGCCGGGAGAGATGTTCATAATCGGGCAGGAGGATATCGATATCGGGCTCAACTTTTGTATAATTCTCCAGCAAACGTTTAGCCGCTTCCGGATTACGGATCGCATCCATGATGCCGACCACGTTCTCAATGGGTGTGTCGTAAGGCATATCGCATCCGGGCGAAATGATAAGGTTCTTATGATCGATATTTTCAAGGAATTCAATAATGAACTGTATATTATCAAGTTGGGAACCGAGCAGCATCACCGTTGTAAGCGGAATATTTCCACCGATAACGATCCTGTGCGCGTCACATATCTTTTTTGCAGCGAACATATCGATATTTTCATCGATAGAGATCATATCGGGTTTTGTATGACACATAACATCCATGTTCTTTGTCGCATCACCGCAGACGAACAGGGAAGAAAAAGTATTCTTATCCTTTATGTATTGAAAAAGGTCTCTGAGTGGTTCGTCAAGAAAAGTGACGAACATTTCCGGTGATATCTGGGATATCACGGGATCAACAACGGCGATCACATCCATACCGGCCTCTATATACATGTCCGCCATACGTTTTGCAACCCGCGTACAGTAAAGGATAAGATCGCGTACTTTATCTTCCTGAACGTAGGTATCCATAAAGAGCTCTGAACCGCGAAGATGCGTTGCCAGGGTCAGGGGTCCGCATATCAGTCCATATAAAGCCGTTTCGGTGCCCACCGACCGTTTCATGCGCCGCATGACATCAAGGATCAGGGGAATGCGGCCATCGCCGGTTTCCGGTAATTTATCCGGAATAATAAATTCATCAGCCAAAGGATGACTTACCACAGAGGGCGGACTGTCCTCCGGCCACATCAGTTCACATCCGAGGATCTCGGCTTCCACCTGAAGATCAAAGATCACGGGTTGACCGTCGGGAAGGTAGATCTCATTGACTTTCATCAGGGATTCAAACAGCATATCGGCATTCTTCAATACCTGCCGGGCATTCAGTCCGAGAAGTTTTCCCGCATGTATTCCCGCAAAGGGCACCCAGGGAACGACGTCACTGGTCTTGCGGTTCATGACATTAAGAATACGTTCTTTGCCTGTCATTTTATTTCCCTCCGAACAAATGGCTATTTCAGCGATATCCGGTGCTTTCGGAGCAGACCGTTCGCTTTTTCGATCAGTTCTTCATCATAACCGAAATAATTTTTGAGGTAATACAGCGCTTTATCCTTGTGATCGTACTTCTCGATGTTGCCTTTGGACCGGATCTGGACATAATTTCCGTTGATATAGATGAATTTATCTTCAATAAAACGTGAGGCGACGATGGCATTCATATAATCAAAGGAACGAATCCAGTAATCCATGAAAATGTTCTCATCCAGCGCTTCAATTTTGAAATGATAACGAAGTTTATGCTGACCGTTCGTTGCAGTTTTAAGCTGATATCCGTTCCCGTCGGGACTTACGATAAAGTCAATGATACCGTTCTGCTGTCGTGTCTCGTTATGAGCTGATATCTCAAGGGGGGTATTGATAAGATAACCCGGATCGATGAGGTATTGCTTATCCTCCAACTCGGCGACCGCAAAGAAATGCGGGAAGCTTTTGCGCTGTATCTCACCCTTAACGGCGTAGGCTTTAATGCCTTCTATGGCCAGTGATCTGATGACAAGATTGACCAGCGAAAAGCAGGTGCCTCCGAAATGGAATTGCTGATGCTCCGAGAGGACGGTCTTGCTGTCGCGGGGACGCACATGCGGATCCAGATCCAGGCGCAATATCTTGCTGATATTTTCATACGGGATCTTCCGGAGGATGGAAAAGAAATAGATGTCGTTTAAATGTATCATGTGTAATTTTAATTAAAATGTGCGGGATAAGCAACAGGCGAACACGATAATTCCGCCATGAGGGTAAAATATTGTTGCCGGCAGAATAAGTATTTGAAATATTTGTATGAATTGATACATTTAGGCCCATGAAAGATAAAGTGGACAACATCATTGCAAGGTACGAAGGTAAGAAAGGGATCACGATCCCTCTGTTGCAGGATATTCAGGTACTTGAGGGATATATTTCCGAAGATATGATCCGGTATCTTTCCGAAAAGACGGGGATTCCCGTCGCTGAATTGTACGGTGTGGCGACCTTTTATTCCATGTTCCGTTTGAAACCGCAGGGCAGACATATTATACGAACTTGCAAAGGTACGGCGTGTCACGTTTCGGGAGCGGATATCATTATATCCGCCATTTGCTCGCACCTGGGTCTTAAAGAAGGCGAGAGTACCACGGACGACGGCCGTTTCACGCTTCTGGAAGTCGCTTGTCTGGGGTGCTGCAGTCTGGCACCGGTCATTATGATCGATGATACGACCTACGGCAAGGTATCGGTCGCAAAATTACCCGGCATATTGGATAAATACAAATAATGGCAATACGAACCATAAAAGTGGGTTTGGCAAGTTGCGGCCTCGCGGCCGGGGCAGATGAAATATACAATCTATTAAAAGAAGCCCTCCCGTCATCCATCAGATTAGAAAAGACAGCTTGTCTGGGTCTGTGCTATGCAGAGCCTATGGCAGAGGTCATTGATGAACAGGGCGGAAGTCGCGTGTACGGCTATTTAAGTTCAAATGATATTCCGCATTTTATATCGGATACGCTTCCTGACAGAAAACTCGTTCTGTCCGATATCCGGGAAGCGCCGGCGAACCGGGATGTCGCCGGACAGCTGCGTATTGCAACCCGGAATTCGGGCCGGATCGACCCCGACCGTATAGGGGATTATCTTGAAAAACAAGGTTATACTGCACTGCAAACGGTATGCACACAATTTACTCCGGAAAAAGTGATCGATACGATCAAGGCCTCCGGACTGCGGGGACGCGGAGGCGCGGGGTTTCCGACCGGACTGAAATGGGAGTTCGCCCGAAAAGCAAAAAGCGATAAAAAATATTTCATCTGTAATGCGGATGAGGGCGATCCCGGGGCGTTTATGGACCGTAACATTCTTGAAAGCGATCCGCATTCCGTTCTGGAAGGTATGGCCATCGGAGCATATGCCATCGGTGCGGACGAAGGCTATGTATATTGCCGCGCGGAATATCCGCTTGCTGTCAAACGACTGAAATTCGCGATCGCGGAAGCGGAGGCGAGGGGCTTTCTCGGCTATAATATCTTTAACAGCGGTTTTTCATTCCATATCCACCTGAAAGAAGGAGCCGGAGCCTTCGTTTGCGGAGAAGAGACCGCACTGATCGCTTCCATCGAAGGTAAACGCGGGATGCCGCGTATCCGGCCGCCTTATCCGGCGGAGTCGGGACTCTGGGGAAAACCCACAAATATTAACAATGTGGAAACACTTGCTTCCATACCATGGATCATTCTGAACGGAGCTTCCGCTTATGCCGCTTACGGAACGGAAAAAAGTAAAGGGACCAAGGTCTTTGCACTGGCAGGTAAGGTCAAACATACCGGTCTGGTAGAAGTCCCTATGGGAACGACTCTGCGCACGATCATTGAGGATATCGGCGGTGGAATAAAAGACGGCCGGAAGGTTAAGGCGGTCCAACTCGGTGGTCCTTCGGGAGGATGCATACCGGCGGAACTTCTGGATACACCCGTGGATTACGATTCCATTGTTCAAACGGGAGCGATCATGGGTTCCGGCGGCATGGTGGTGATGGACGACAGCACGTGCATGGTAAATATTGCCGCTTTTTTCCTGCGTTTCACGCAAAACGAATCCTGCGGAAAATGCACTTTCTGCCGCATCGGTACCAAGCGTATGCTTGAGATCCTTGAGCGTATCCAGGAAGGCAGGGGTGTACCGGAAGATATTGAAAAACTTGAGCAGCTGTCCGAACAGATCATTGGAAGTTCCTTATGCGGACTCGGGAAAACGGCGCCGAATCCCGTGCTGACCACTTTGCGATATTTTAAGGATGAGTATCTGGCGCATATCAATGAAAAACGCTGTCCGGCAGGAGTTTGTAAAGCGCTGGTACATTTTGAGATCGATCCTGCAGCCTGCACGGGCTGTACCTTGTGCGCCCGCGCCTGCCCGGTAAAGGCGATCAGCGGCGAAAAGAAAAAAACGCATCGCATCGATCAGGATACATGTATATCCTGCGGTGCCTGTTATGCGGTCTGTAATTTCAATGCGGTCATGCGAACATGATTACCGGAAAACGGAAACATAATGCACATAGTATTAAATCATAAGAAAGTAAGTTGTAAAGAAGGTCAGACGATCCTTCAGGTGGCAAATGAGCAGGGGATATCCATACCGACCCTTTGTCACGAACCGGACCTCGAGGCGTTCGGTTCCTGCTGGGTCTGTGCGGTAAAAGTGGAAGGCATCGCGGGATTCGTTACATCCTGCGGTACGAAGGTCAGGGACGGAATGTCGGTCATCACGGATTCCCCCGAAGTGCATCTTGCCAGAAAGACGGCTCTGGAATTACTTCTGTCCGATCATTATGCCGACTGCGACGCACCCTGTAAGATCGCCTGCCCCGACCATGTCGATATTCAGACCTATGTATCCCTGATAGCCAATAAACAGTATAAGGAAGCCGTTGAGGTCATAAAAAGGAATCTCCCGCTGCCAATGTCGGTCGGCCGTATTTGTCCCGCTTTTTGCGAGAAAGAATGCCGGCGGACCCTGGTCGAAGAACCCATAGCGATCCGACAGCTTAAGCGCTGCGCGGGTGATCTGGAACTGGAGACGGACTGGCATTACATTCACGATAAAAAGCCCGAAAAAGGCAAAAAGGTAGCGGTGGTCGGAGCGGGACCGGCCGGTTTGACCTGCGGATACTACCTGAGTACCGAGGGCTATGACGTGGATATTTTCGAAGGGGAAGAAAAAGCCGGCGGCTGGCTGCGTTACGGTATTCCCGAATACCGTTTGCCCAAGAAGGTGCTGGATCGTGAGATAGAGATCATGTGCAAGAACGGAATGCGCATCCATTATAACAAGCGGCTTGGAAAGGATATCCTGCTATCTGACCTCTCTGATAAATATGACGCGGTGTTCGTCGGGATCGGCGCCCAACTTGCCGTTCCCTTAAGGATCGAAGGGTCCGATCTGCAGGGATATTTTCTGGGTGTTGATTATCTGCGTGCGGTGGCAAAGGGACAGGCACCCGATACCGGGAAAAAAGTCGCCGTCGTGGGCGGGGGTGATACGGCCATCGATTGTGCCAGGTCCGCTCTTCGTCAGGGTTCCGATGTGACCATCCTGTATCGCCGCACCCGCGATGAAATGCCCGCGGAAGAGTATGAGATCGAAGCGGCCGAAAAAGAAGGGATACGTTTTGAATTTCTGACCAATCCGCTGGAAGCGCTGGGGGAGAATGGCAGAATAAGGCACATTCTGATAGAAAAGATGAAACTGGGAGAACCGGATCAAAGCGGACGCCGGCGGCCGGAACCGACCGGAGAAACCTACACGGAACAATATGACTCGCTTATCGCGGCGGTATCCCAGAAAACCGATGTCAGCTGGCATGTTGGCGAAACGGCCAATCTGAAGAAGGGACTGAAGTTAACGGACTGGAATACGGCGGGTTCCGATATTGCAACCATGCACTGGAACGGAAATATATTTGCCGGCGGCGATTTCCGGCTGGGGCCGGCCACGGCCATTGAAGCGGTTGCGGACGGAAAGATCGCGGCAATGTCCATCGACCGTTTTCTGCGCGGCGAGATCATGGAGACCAGACCGCTTTTCAATTCCAGGAAATCGGATAAGATCCGTGAAATGGACCGCAGCGAATTTTCACATATAACGCAAAAAGATCGATTAAAAGCAAACGAACTGGATGTTACAACAAGAATAAGATCATCGGATGAAGTGGAAAAGATGTTTCCGCGCGACAAGGCTGCCGAGGAAGCCGAACGCTGCCTGGAATGCGGCTGCAGGGTCAATACAAGTTGTCTGCTGCGTGAATATGCTACCGAATACCGGATCGATCAGGATAATTATGCGGGCATGTACACCGATCATCCAATGGATAGCAGTCATCCGTATATCGTCCGTGACCCGAATAAATGTATCAAATGCGGCCGTTGTATCCGCGCTTGCAGTGAGATCCAGGGTCCGGCGGTTCTGGGATATATTTATCGCGGCTTTACCACATTGGTAGGTCCAGAATTCGGTGAGAAACTGGAAGCAACCGAATGCACCAGCTGCGGTAAATGCATTGAAGTATGTCCTACGGGTGCTCTATTGCCAAAGACGAAAGAGTATAAACTTAATCCGGACTACCGGGAAACACGCAATACCTATTGTACCGAATGCGGTGCGGCTTGCAGGATCACCGTAACATATGCGGGGAGCAGGGTGCTGCGGGTCGATCCTTTGAAAGAAAACCATTACAACGGTGATGAACTTTGCTATAAAGGACGTTTTGCATGGCAGGAGGATCGTCTGCAATATCATGCGGATTCATTGAAAGAGATCGGACCCGTACCGCCCGGGACAAGCCTTTTAATATCACCTAAAATGAGCGATGAAATGATCGAGGAAGCATTGGATTTTGCGCGTTCGGAGGGCATTCCTGCTGTGTGTACCGAATTTGCCCCCGATGTCTTTGATGGGAACAGTGAACGCATTGCCGATATGAAGGATATTGCAAGGGCAGATATGATCGCGATCGCAGGTCCGGTGAACCAGATGCTCAAGGCCCGCGTTCGTCTTTCACAATTACGCAGAGGAAGCAAACTGATACTCCTGGATCCACCGGCCGATCATTTCAGACGCTTTGCCGATGTGATCTGCTCATCTGCTGATGATCCCGCGATCACGGAAAACAAAGGGAAGATCGTTTTTATTTATAATCGCGAATCATGTCCGGTAAAGATAAAGGAAACGATAGGGAGGGTCGTCGCAACGCTCCCGAATGCGCGGATATGGGTCAATTCCGATTACCTGAATGTTCAAGCTATACGCAAGTATGCCATTCCTTTAAAGAAAGAATTACATACCGACACCCTGATCCTTTTTGGGAATATGCCGGAAAATGTCACTGCAAATACACTGATCCGGTTACCGCTTAAAGCTTTTTCTCTCAGCGGGCAAATCATCTCGGATTGCGGTGAAAAGATCAAGTTATAAAAAAAGCCCTTACGAAAAGGGCTTTTTTAATTGAATGTGTTTTCTATACCTTAACTTCTTCAGTTAAAATATCCAGTAAGGCCTGCAGTTCCTCGGGTTGACGGTCCGCCATATGTGCGATACGGAATGTTTTCTCTTTTAAACTGCCGTAACCATTGGAAATTGAATAACCTTTGGCACCCAGGCGTTTGTTCAGGTCGGCAATAGAGATACCCTTGGTGTTTTTGATCGTTGTGACCGTATTGGAGCGGTATCCTTCAGCGGCAAGCAGTTCGAAACCGTTTTCCACTGCCCATGCCTGAACCGTCTTTGCCATCGCCGCGTGACGGGCAAAACGCTTTTCGAGTCCTTCGGTATTCAGGATATTGTCAAGCTGCTTATCCAGTCCGTACATATGCGGGATGCTGGGTGTTGAGGGATACTGATAGGGTTTGTTCTTCACGAATTTATACAATTCGACATAATCAAAGTAGCAGCCCCGGTTCTTGACATTTTCCGCATACGCGATCGCACGATCCGTTACGGATGCGCAGGACATGCCGGGAGGCAGTCCAAGACATTTCTGCGTGGATGTGATACAAACATCAATTCCGAGTTTATCGACTTCGATCTTTACGCCGCCCATCGATGAAACGGCATCGACCAGCCAGAACACATCGGGGTATTTTTTTCTTACTTCGGAAATGGCTTCAAGGGGATTCATAACACCCGTGGAAGTCTCATTATGTGTGATGGTAAAAACATCGTATTTTCCGGTGGCGAGATATTCATCTACGATCTCGGGAAGGGTAGGGGTGCCCCATTCAACTTCCACTTTATCTACCGGAACACCGTTCCCTTCGGCAAGCTGCGCCCAGCGATTGCCGAATGCGCCGACAGCAAATACGACGGCACGTTTTGCGGTGAAACAGCGAACGGCACCTTCCATAAGTCCGGTGCCGGATGAAGTGGACAAGAGGATGGTATTCTCGGTGTAAAACAATTTTTGCAGCTTAAGAGAGATACTTTCCTGCAATGCAGAGATGTCCTTTGTTCTGTGACCGATCATAGGGGTCGCAAAGGCATCGAGAATGTCCTGTCGAACATCAACGGGACCCGGAATAAAAAGCTTTTTGTGCATACTTTACCCTTTAGTTATATGTTAGTTGATCAACGAACGACAATTATACGAAGAAAATTCAATATTACCAACAAGCTTTCATTATATGCTAAAAATATTATATAAAAGAACAATATCCGATCATAATTCCCGAATGATCAACTCATTAACCCTGCGTTTGGGGACATGGTGTACGTCACTGTCGTCCCGGTAATAATATATATCATCATCCTTTATATCTTCTATCACGACCTTTTCGGCGGGTGTGCCCAATGCGATCACGTAGCGAATGATATAACGTTCTTCGATCGAAAAGGCCTTGCGTATGGCTTTGCGATCGATGGAGCCTAATATGCAGCCGCCGAAACCTTTTTCGACCGCGCTGAGCAGGATGCTTTGCGACATGATGCCGATATCGGTATCACATGCATCGTTTATGTGCGTATCTGCAAGGACGATCAAATAGGAAGTGGGCCGCTCTTTTTCCGCGGGACCCTCCCAGTCTCTGAGATATCCGGCCCAGGCGCAAAAAGGAAAAAGGATCCGACAGGCTTCTTTTGAACGGACCGGGATAAACCGGACCGCCTGTTCATTCCTGGCGGATGGTGAAAGCCGCGCCGCTTCGACCAGGTCGATCATATCGGCCTCAGTCAATACGGGATCCGCTGCAAAACGCCGGTAACTGCGGTTCTTTAACAGTAATTCCTTCAACATGGAAAACCCCCTTACGCTTTATTCTGGTGCAGGAGGAAACGCTTGATGATCTCTTCGGTGCTCAGTGTTTCCTGATGCTTGATATGCTTTGCTAAAAAGGTTTGTATCTGGGCTTTTTTATATCCCAATGATTCCAATGCGAGTACCGCATCGTTGATCTGCAGCGAGAGGGGGGAGCCTGCCGGAATACCGCTGATCGCCGATACTTCATCGTCGCTCATCGTATCTTTCAGTTCAAGTATGATCCGCCGTGCGGTTTTCTCGCCGATCCCAGGTGCCTGTTTAACTGCCGTTACATCACCGTTGAGGATATGTTCCATCAGTCGGTCATAACGAATCCCGGATAAAATATTCATAGCTTGTTTGGGTCCGATCCCCGAGAGAGATATCAGTTTGTGGAACATTCTTCGTTCTTTATCTTCTGTGAACGCGTATAGTTGCAGAGCATCCTCCCGAACATGCAAATACGTTAAAAGCCGGCATTCGGAGCCCTGTGGCGGCAGTTTGTCAAAGGTATGGAGTGTGATAAGACATTCCAGACCGACGCTCCCGGTGTCGATAACAACGGCATTCGGATGTTTTTCAAGGATACGACCGTGAATGATATGGATCATGGGAACACCTCAACTTTTCAGAAGATTGTAACGTATTTGATGGTAATGCGTGATCGCAACGGCCAGTGCATCGCTGACATCCATTTTTCCGGGCAGCTCCTGCAGATTCAGTATTTTAAGGACCATATACTTAACCTGCTCCTTTGATGCGCTTCCGGTTCCGGTCAGGGCCTTTTTAACGCTTGCCGCGGGATATTCGTAAACGGGACATCCTTTCGTCTGCGCGGCCAGCATTAAAACACCGCGGGCGTGTCCGAGTTTTAACGAGGTCCGCGGATTGACATTGGAATATGTTTCTTCAATGGCATAAACATCGGGCTTATGATCATCAATGATCTCGCAGCAGGTATTGAAAAGTATCTCGAGCTTTCCCGGAAAATGCCCGGCCTTTGCCGTTGCGATCGTACCGGCGGCAACATAGCGGATACAGCTCTTTTCATAACGGATGATACCGTAACCACTGGTATTCAGCCCGGGATCTATACCTAAAATGATCATGTGTTAAGTTCTTCCAT